>NZ_JBIAID010000005.1:0-303985 GCF_042871115.1 Nocardia sp. NPDC006044 | reverse complement strand
GTCGTCGGCGGCGTGGTCGGCGGCGTAGTTGGCGGCGTCGTCGGCGGCGTAGTTGGCGGCGTCGTCGGTGGTGTCGGCGGCGTCGGCCGGGTCGTCGGCGTGGTGGGCGGCCTCGGCGTGTGCGGCCGGGTCGGCGGCACCGAATGTTGCGGCGGGGCCGGCGGAACGGGCGGATGCGGGGGCACCGGGGGGTGCGGCGGCGGCTGCGGCGGCTCCACCGGCGAATCCGGCATCGGCACATGGATCTGCAGTGGCGGCCCTACCTCCGGCGGGAACTCGAACTCGTACTCGTGCGGCGGATGCGGTATGTGCGAACGGAACATCGGCGCCTCCGGCTCACCACGGCGGAACCGATCGTCCCCACCGTCGCCGTCGCCATTGTCCGAGCCGCGATCGCGGTTCGTACCGCCGTCGATGGTCCCGCTATCCGACCCGGAATCATCGTCGGCTGCGGAATCATCCCGATCGGATTCCCGAGTCCGATCGCGCGTGGAACCCGAATCCCGCGACGACTCATCGTTTTCGGAATCATCGCGATTCGCATAGTTCCGAGTCCGGTCTCTCGCGGATCCGGAATCGTCCGGCAGCTCAGCGGGATCGGAGTCGTCGCCCGCGTGCTTGCGATTCACCGCCGAGTCCGGATCGACCGGCTGCTGCCGATCGCGGCCGTCGGTGTCGCGCTCGCGATCTGTCGTCGAACCCGAATCAACCGGCTGCTCAGCGAGATCGGTGGCATCGTGGTCGCCGGCCCGATCCGGATGCGCCCGCGTCTGCGTCGAATTACCCTGCGGTTCTTGCTGGTTCACGTTGTCGGTCGCCGAACGGCTCCGATCGCCGGCACCGGTGTCGAGCGAGCGCAGCGATTCGGCCTGAGTTTCGGCGCGCCCCAGCTCGGCTTCGATGCGACCGACCTCCGCCTCGGCCACCAGGTAGTCCTTGGCCGCCCGCTCGAGTTCGGCGACCTTGTCCAGCCGGGCCTGCTGCTGGGTGACGTCCAACGTGCGTGCCCGCAAATCCTCTGCGCGCGCTTCGATTTCCCGTTCGGAGCGCAACTCGTGCGGCTCGATCGTCATCGACAAGCTCCCGGCGGCCTCGGCACGCGCGGCCTCGGCACGATCGAGCCGCTCCTGCGCCTGCACCAGGTCCAGTTCGAGACGCTCGCGAAGTTCCTCGACCTCCCGCCGCGCGTCGGCATCGACGTCACGTCGCGTCGCGTCGTCGGTCGACGTCGCCGGATCACGGTGCGTCGCACCATCGGGCTCGGTGACCGGGCCGGGCAGTTCGGGCTGCTGTCCGTCCCGGGCCAGCGCGCGGGCCTGCTCGAGCGCGGTGTCGTGGCGTTGGACGTTCTGCTCGCGCAGCCGCACCTGTTCGGCGGCGTCCTCGAACTCGCGGAAGGCCTGCGTCAGGTCGTCCACTCGTCGCTGTCCCGCCGGATCCGGCTGCTGCGCGCGCAGCTCGGCCAGCCGGGTCTCGACCGGCCCGTCGGCGCCGAACAGCCACGCCGGATCTATCCCCATGCTCTGTTCCAGCGCGAGCAGCGCGTCCGTGCGCGCGTCCAAAGTGGCTCGCGCCTCGGACAATTCGAGCTGATAGCGATCCCGTGGCAGGAACGGCGTCGATTCCGGCAGCGGCGCGGCGGCGTACGGGATGCCCGCCCGCCAATCGGTCAGCGGCGGCCGATCCGCGTCCCAGTGGAAGCCGAGACCGACCGCGTGCGTGTTCGCGTCGTGCCAGGTCTTGTTCCGATTCTCCGGGTCGCGCAGGAACTCCGATTCGGCCAGCGCGTCATAGAGCATGACGATGTCCTGCTTCAGCGGCTCGCCGGCCACCAGGCGGTTGATCGCCTCGGCGACGTCGGCCAGCTGATCCATCCGCTGCCGCACCAATCGTCCGGTGGGATCGGCGTAATCGGTGACCAGGTGCTCGTCGGTCATGAGGTGATCGAGGACCTGCTGGATCTGCTCGCGGGTGAAGCGCGGCGGCGGCAGGGCGCTGTCGGCGGTGGTGTCGTGCCACATGTGCGGCGCCAGCTCGTCGGCCATCCGGCGGAGCTGGTCCTCGGTGATGCGGCCGGTGTTCTGCTGTTCCAGCAGCAGCGTCCGGATGTCGGCGACGGTGTCGCGCACCGCGATTCGATCGTTGCTGTCGAACATGCCGAGCGCACGGTCGGCCAGCTCGTCGATCTGCCGGTCGATCCGGTTCAGTTGCTCGGCGACGTCGGGCCGGGTCGGGTCGACGCCGCGGTGGGCGTCCACCAGTTCCTTGCGCACCAGGTCGATGAGCTTGCGCGCGGCGACCGCCTGCTGGTCCTCGCCGTAGTGCGCCAGCTGATCGGCGATCTTGTCGGCCAGCCGGTCGTCCGCGCGGAAGCGATCGTATTCGGCGTCGGCCCAATCCTGGACCCGCTGCCATTGCTCGACTTCGTGATCGAAGACCTGCTGCAACCACTCGGGGATCTGCACGTGCTCGTCGAGGCGTGAGTGTTCGCTGGCCTCCCAGCCGCGGAACATCGGCTGGATATTGGTCTCCGGCGGCTTGTGCCAGTCGAATCCGTCCCACACCGTCGCGAAGGGCGGCAGCTTCTGCAACCACGGCCGGGCCTTGACCCAGTCGCCGATCGCCGGATGCCGGTGGATCCAGTCCCGGACCGCAGGATGATCGATCGCCTGGAGCAGGGTGCGGATATCCCGTTGGATGGCATAGAAATCGCCGCCGATGTGCAGGGTGACGATGTGGTCGGCCGGGACGCCGCCCTCGAAGTATTCGACCGGCGCGCTCATCGGGTTCATCGGCAGCATGTTCTTCGCGACGTATCCCGGCGGGATATCGGCGAACGGCGTGGCCAGGTCGTTGATGTAATCGGCCAGGCCGGCCCACCAGTCCGGGTTGCCCGGGTCGTACTCGCTCAGGCTGTCGCCGCGGCGCAGCTTGCCTTCGGCGTCCACGTTGGTCGACCAATCGGGCCTGCTCGGATTGACCGCGTGCCAGACATCGGAACTGTCGCGCCAGCGGACCACCAGCATGCCAGGGTCGCCGTTGATCCAGCCGGTTTCCGTGCGCTGCACCGGCGGTCCCGGATGGATCACCGACTCCTGCCCGGGTGCGGTCTGCCGGTACTCGATCTGCGGGTGCCGCAACATCGCCTGTGCGACAGCGGAATTTGTGCGGATCGCGTGTTCGAGCGCGGCATCGTGCAGCGCGTGCGGGTGCGCCGGATCGGGCTGCTGGCCGAAGACCACGATCCGGGGACGCTCACCCTCGATGATGCCGACCCGGTCGGTTGCCATCCGCCCGCCCTCGGCGTCGATGGCGTCGCGCCACTCGGCCACCTCGTGCCAGCGATCGGTGAGCTGGGTCATCTGGTCTTGCAGGCGGGTCATCGCGGAGTCCGCCCGGATCACGTCGGCCGCGGCGGACTCGAGCTCGTCGAGCATGGCCGGCCGGTGCGGATCGGTGCCGTCCTCGAGCTGCCGCTGGTGCCGCATCGTCTCGGCCAGCCGCTGTGGCTGCGGGCCGAGATCGGACAGCGGAATATGCAGCCGCTCCGCCAGATCTTCCAGGACCGCGCGCCGTCGCTTGCTGTCCTGGAAGATCGCCGCCTGCTGGTTGGCCAGCCGATCCAATGCGGTGACCACGTCCGCGGACAGCGGGCGGTCCCGGTTCACGTTCTCGCCGTGCAGCACCTTCAGCCTGGCGTCGATCTGGTCCACCGCCGCGTCGAGCTGGTTGAACGCCTCGACGGCATGGATCAGCTTGCGAATCTGCCTCTCACGCAGCTGACGCTCGGGCCCGGCCAGCGGTTCGTGTACGACCCTGGCCGGGCTGTCCAGGTTGGCGGGCACCCGCACCGACCGGCTCTGAGCCTCCCGGTGCAGCTCCATCACCCGCTGGGTGAACGCGTCACCGGTCAGGTCGGGCACGTCGAGTCGCGTCGCGATCTCATCCCTTGCCACCCGGGCGGCTTCGCGCTCACGCGCCAGTTCTCCCCGCTCCTCCAGCAGGCGGTCGTATTCGGCCTCCCGGGTTTCCGCCGGACCGGTCAGCTCGTCCATACGGGCGATCTCGGCGGTCAGCCGATGGATCGTCGCCTCGGTCTCGGGCACCCGATTGGACAGCCGCTCCAGCTCCCGGACCCGCAGCAGGTCGTGCGGTTGCCACTCCTGCCCGTCGGGACGGCGGTGATTCAACTCGCGCACGGTGTCGGCGAGGTTGTCGCCGGGTCGCAGCGCGGCCCAATCATCGGCCGGGTCGACACCGAGCAGCTCGGCCAGCTCGTTGCGCCTGCGGGTTGCCGCGTCGAGGTCGCGGAGGGCGAGGTCGCGCGCCTCGACCAGTTCGGCGCGGCGTTCGGCGTTGTCCGCCAGGTGCGCCGGGTCCGGCTGCGGTCCGTCCCCGGACCTCGTTGTGCCGCTTCCGTTTTCGGGGGTGCCAGGCTGCTCACCCGAGCGTTGCCGACCTTCGCCGGGAGCCTCGGACCGGGGCGGATCGCCGTCCGGGCGCACGTTCTGCTCGAGCATCGTCAACCGGTCGAGCACCGACTGATGCCAGTCCGGGTGATCGGCGAATTCCGGTGCGAGCGCCTCGATCCGGCCGCGGATCTCGGCCAGCTCCGCCGCACTGAGATCGTGCTGACGCCACGTCAGCACGCCGTCGGGGCCCTCCTCGAGGAAGTGATGGGCGAAACCGCTGGTGGTTTCGGCGTTCGGGCGCTGCCCGCCGCCGAACGCGAGGCTGTGGTCGATACCGCTGATCTGGCCGTCCCGCGTGACCAACCAGTTGGTCATGCCGCGGTCCGGCATCCGGATCAGCGTGTCCAGCAGGCCGAGGCGGACGCCGGCCGGGGTGTTGGTCAGCCCGGTCTCCTGCGGGCTCCACGCGCCCGGATGCCGGCCGCCGGCCCAGTCGCCCGGCATGAGCTGCATGTAGACCACGTGATCACCGGCCCGCACCACGTGCGGCACATTGGCGTCGACGGCGTGACCGACCAGTGCCGCAAGCACTTCCGCGTCGGCGTGCTGGACATTGCCGAGCGTCTTGCGGATCAGCTGGGTGCCGTCCTCGAGCGTGATCCGCGTCGCCTCGTCGCTGATCCGCTCGAACTGGATCATCTCCCCCGAGGTCTGCGCCGCCTCCACCCGAGCGACCGCCTCGGCGAGCGCCGCAGCGTCCGGATGGGTTTCGCCCGGCTCTTCGACCGGACCGCCCTCCGCCGGACGGTGTCCACCGTCGGAGCCTCCGTCGCCGGGATCGCCCGCCTGCGGAGGAGCCGGCGGCTGCGGCGGCTTGTGCCCACCGTCGTCGCCTCCGGTCGCGGGCTTCGGCGCGGATCCGGCGTCGTCCGTCGAGACCTGGGTGGTGTCCGCGGCTCGCGGGGTGCTCACCGGCTCCGGCGCGCCCTCGGATCTCGTTGCGCTACTCCCGTTTTCGGAGCTCGACGGCGTGGGACGCTGCGGTGCGCCCGGCCGCCCGGGGTCACCCGGCTTGTCCGGGCCACCGCCGGACGGCTGTTGCGGCGCGGGCGGATCGTCGTCCGGGCGCACGTTCTGCTCGAGCTTGGTCAGCCGGTCGAGCACGGACTGATGCCAGTCGGGATGATCAGCGAATTCCGGTGCCAGCGCCTCGATCCGGCCGCGGATCTCGGCCAGCTCGGCCGCGCTCAGATCGTGCTGACGCCACTGCATCTGGCCGTCCGGGCCGGGCTCCAGGAAGTGATGGGCGAAACCGCTGCTGGTTTCGTCGTTCGGGCGCACCCCGCCGCCGAAGGCGAGGCTGTGATCGATGCCGCTGATCCGTCCGTCCGGGGTGACGAGCCAGTTGGTCATGCCGCGGTCGGGCATTCGGATCAGCGCATCGAGCAGGCCGAGGCGCACACCGTCCGGCGTCTCGGTCAGCCCGGTATCGCGCGGGCTCATCGCGCCGGAGTGCTGCGTGTCGACCCAGTCGCCCGGCATGACCTGCATGTAGATCACGTTGTCGCCGGCCCGCACGATGTGCGGCACGTTGGCGCCGACGGCGCGGCCGACCAGTGAGGCGAGCGCTTCCGCGTCACCGTGGCGCGGATTGGTGAGCACCTTGCGGATCACCTGTGTGCCGTCCTCGAAGGTGATCAGCTCCACCCGTTGAGCCCGGCGCATCGCGCCCTCGCTGAGCACCTCGACCTGGAAGGTCTCACCGGTGGTCTCCGCGCCCTCGACCCGAGCCACCGCGTGGGCGAGTGCCGTTGCGTCCGAACCGGATTCGCTCGCCCCGCCCGCGGGTTCGCCCTGCGGCGGACGGTGACCGCCGGAACCGCCGTCACCCGGATCGCTGGCCGCGGTCGGCGGTTGCGGCGGCTTCTTCCCGCCACCCGCACCGTCGCCGGCAGGCCGGACGTCCGAGGCCTGCGCCCCGTCCTCGGCCGGCGTGCTTCGTGCCGCAGTGTCGTCCGTCGCCGGGACGGTCTGCGGCTCGGCCGGCGCCTCGCCGGTCGGCGGCTTCTTGGCGCCGCCACCATCACTCGGTGCGTCGGGCTCCGGGCGGGGCACGGCCAGGGGCGGGGCGTCCGGCGGATCGGTCCGACGCACCTCGGTGGGGCCGTCTTCGCCGGGGACGAGACGGTAGGTGATGACGTTGTCGCGGTTCGGCCCGACCAGATCATCGAGCTCCGGATGCACCGCGGCGGCTCGATCGATCAGCGTCGTCGGATCTGCCGACTCACCGCGCACCACGGCAATGACCTGTGGCGGATCGCCGGGAACGACACCGATCTGCGGCACACCCTGCAACGGCTCCGCACCGGCCTCGAGCATCGTGTCTTTCCTGAGCTGATCAGCCAACTGCTGATCCCGCTCAGCTGCATCCCGCTCGGCGTAGCGGTGCCGCTCGAACGCGTCCTCGGCCGCGGCCGGATCCTGCGCCTGCCGCAACTCCTCCGCGGCTTCGTCCCTGGCCCGCACCGCGTCGGCCTTGGCCTGCTCTAGGCGCTCGATCTCGTTACCGCGTTGGCGCGCATCGGCTTCGGCGATCCGCTGCTGTTCGGCCAACGCTTCCGCCGACCGCGCGATAACCTCCGGCGAGTCGGTCCGATGCACCTGAGTGCGACCGTCCTCGCCGGGAACGAGGCGATAAGTGGTGACGTTGTCACGATTCGGCCCGACCAGATCACCGAGCTCCGGATGCTGCGTGACCGCCCGATCGATCAACGCCGCCGGGTCCGTCGATTCACCGCGCAACACGACGATCGCCTGTGGCCGATCACCCGGGATTATGCCGACCTGCGGCACACCGTCCAGCGGCTCCGCACCGGCCTCGAGCATCGTGTTCTTCCGGAGCTGCTCGGCGAGTTGCTGATCGCGCTCGGCCGCATCCCGCACGGCATACTTGTGCCGCTCGAACGCGTCCTCGGCCGCGGCCGGATCCTGCGCCTGCCGCAGGTCTTCCGCAGCCTCATCCCTGGCCCGCGCAGCGTCGGCTTTCGCCTTCTCCAAGCGCTCGATCTCGTTACTGCGTTGCCGCGCATCAGCTTCGGCGAACCTTTGCTGCTGCGCTAGATCTTCCGCAACCTGCGTCGGCCGATTCGCCTCGACCACCGGCCTGTTCGCTGCGCTGTCCTCGTTCGGCGCAGGTGTCTCACGTACCGGCGCAGCCTCATTGACCAGCTTGTCCGGAGTAGTCACCGGCTTACTCGCCGCGCTGTCCGCCCTCGGCACGGGCGTCTCACGTACCGGCGCAGCCTCATTGACCAGCTTGTCCGGAGTAGACACCGGCCTATTCGTGACCGCCGTTGGATTTTCGCTCGGCTTGTTTTGTGCCGCAGCATCGTCCGCTGCCGGAATGGTCTGCACTCCAACCGGTTCCGGGGTGTCGCCGACTGACGGTTTCTTCGCGCCGCCGCCATCGCTGGGCGCGTCTGGTTCGGGACGGGGTGCGACCGGCGGCGCGTCCGGCGGGTCGGTTCGGTGTACCTGGGTGCGGCCGTCTTCGCCGGGGACAAGGCGGTAGGTGGTGACGTTGTCGCGATTCGGCCCGACCAGATCGTTCAGCTCCGGGTGCACCGCGGTGGCCCGATCGATCAGTGTGGTCGGATCGGTCGACTCGCCACGCACCACGACTACGGCTTGCGGCGGATCGCCGGGAATGATGCCGATCTGCGGCACGCCGGCCAGCGGTTCCGCGCCCGCCTCGAGCAAGGTGTCCTTCCGCAGCTGATCGGTGAGCCGCCGATCCGACTCCGCGGCATCCCACACGGCGCGCTGCTGCTGTGCGTAGGCTTCCTCGGCCTCGGCCTGGTCACGCGCCTGCCGCAGTTCCTCCTCGGCCTCGTCGAGGCCGCGCAGCGCCTCAGCCTTCGCCTGCTCCAGCCGATCGATCTCGTTGCTCCGTTGCCGCGCATCGGCTTCGGCGAACCGCTGCCGCTGCGCCACGGCTTCGGCGGACTGCGCGAGAACCTCCGGCGAGTCCGTCCGGTGCACCTGAGTGCGGCCGTCTTCGCCGGGGACTAGGCGGTAAGTGGTGACGTTGTCGCGATTCGGCCCGACCAGATCGCCGAGTGCAGGATGCACCGCCGTAGCGCGATCGATCAGCGTCGTCGGATCCGTCGACTCACCGCGCACCACGACTATCGCCTGCGGCGGATCCCCCGGGATGATGCCGATCTGCGGCACGCCGTCCAACGGCTCCGCACCGGCTTCGAGCATCGTGTCTTTCCTGAGCTGATCAGCCAGTTGCTGATCCCGCTCGGCCGCATCCCGCACGGCATACTTGTGCCGCTCGAACGCATCCTCGGCCGCGGCCGGATCCTGCGCCTGCCGCAGCTCTTCGGCGGCCTCGTCCCTGGCCCGCACCGCATCGGCCTTGGCCTGCTCCAGCCGCTCGATCTCGTTACTGCGTTGCCGCGCATCGGCTTCGGCGAACCTTTGCTGCTGCGCTAGATCTTCCGCAGTCTGCGTCGGCCGATTCGCCTCGGTCACCGGCTTACTCGTTGCGCTGTTCTCACTCGGGGCAGGCGCCTCACGTACCGGCACAGCCTGGCTGACCAGGTTGTCCGGAGTGTTCACCGGCTCGTTCGTGGCAGCCGTCGGGTCTTCGCTCGGCTTGCTTTGTGCCGCAGCATCATCGGTTGCCGGAGTGGTTCGCGGCTCGGCAGGCGGCTCACCGGTCGGCGGTTTCTTCGCGCCGCCACCATCACTCGGTGCGTCGGGCTCCGGACGAGGTGCGGGCAGGGGTGGGGCGTCCGGCGGGTCGGTCCGGTGTACTTCGGTGCGGCCGTCTTCGCCGGGGACCAGGCGGTAGACGACGACGTTGTCGCGGTTCGGGCCGGCCAGATCATCGAGTCCCGGATGTACTGCGGTAGCTCGATCGATCAGCGTCGTCGGATCCGTCGACTCACCGCGCACCACGACGATCGCCTGCGGCGGATCACCCGGGATGATGCCGATCTGCGGCACTCCATCCAACGGTTCCGCACCGGCTTCGAGCATCGTGTCTTTTCGGAGCTGATCAGCCAGCTGCTGATCCCGCTCGGCCAGCTCCCGCTCGGCATAGTTGCGCTGCTCGTACGCCTGCTCGGCCTCGGCTTGGTCCTGCGCCTCGTCGAGCTGTCGCGCGGCTTCGTCCCTGGCCTGGACGGCATCGGCCTTCGCCTGTTCCAGGCGCTCGATCTCGTTACTGCGTTGGCGCGCATCAGCTTCGGCGATCCGCTGTTGCTCGGCCAACGCCTCCGCCGACCGCGCGAGAACTTCTGGCGAGTCGGTCCGATGCACCTGCGTGCGACCGTCCTCACCGGGCACGAGGCGATAGGTAGTGACGTTGTCGCGGTTCGGCCCGACCAGATCGTTCAGCTCCGGATGCACCGCGGTAGCACGATCGATCAACGTAGTCGGATCCGTCGACTCACCGCGCACCACGACGATCACCTGAGGCGGCTCACCCGGGACGATGCCGATCTGCGGCACTCCATCCAACGGCTCCGCGCCTGCCTCGAGCATCGTGTTCTTGCGCAGTTGCTCGGCCAGCTGCTGATCCCGCTCGGCCGCCTCCCGCACGGCATACTTGTGCCGCTCGTAGGCTTCGTCCGCCGCGGCCGGATCCTGCGCCCGCAGGTGGTCCGCTTCGGCCTCGCCCCTGGCCCGGATGGCGTCGGCCTTGGCCTGCTCCAGCCGCTCGATCTCGTTACTGCGTTGGCGCGCATCGGCTTCGGCAAACCGCTGCTGCTGCAACAGTTCTTCGGCGGTCGGCGCCGGCTCTTTCGGTTGCGGGTTCGATTCCGCTTCCAGCACAGGCACTTCCGGCTGCTCGCCACGGATCGCCGCGCGGGCGCGGTCGAGGTTGACGTCGTGCTGCTCCAAGCGCTGTTCGAGACGCATGACCTCCGCGGTCGCGTCGTCGAAGTTGCGCAGCGCGGTCGACAGGTCATCGATGTGCTGCCGGCCGGCCGCGTCCGGCTGCTGCGTGCGCAGGTTGGCCAATCGGTCGGCGGGATCGGCGGCACGGAACAGGCTTTCGGGATCGACCCCAGCCACTCGCGCGGCCTCGAGCAGTGCACGTGAACGTGCGTCCCACAGCTCCTTGGCGTTGGCCAACTGCTGCTCGTAGCGGTCCCGCGGCAGGAACGGCTCCGGCGCGTGCAGCGGTTCGGGCGCGTACGGGACATTCGCGCGATCGCCGGTCAGCGGCGGCCGGTTCGCATCCCAGTGGAAGCCCTCGGCCACCGCGTGGGCGTTCGCGTCATGCCAGGTCCAGCGCCCGTCGCGCGGCGCGGGAGTGCGCAAGAAGTTGGATTCGGCGAGTGCGTCGAGCATGAGGACGACGTCCGCGGGCAGCGGCTTGCCGTCCTTGATCCGGTTGATCGCCTCGGCCACATCGGCGAGCTGATCCATCCGCCGCGTCGTCACGTTGCCGTCGGGATCGGCGTAATCGACGGCTGGATGCTCGTCGACCATCAGATGATTCAGGATCTGCTGAATCTCGTCCCTGGTGAAGGCCGGGAATTCGTGCTTCGGCGGTGCGCTGTCGGGTTGCGGGCGATCCGGGAACGGATCGGGCCAGTTGTGCTCTTCGATCTCCGGCGGGAGCGGACGGATATCGGGAGCCAGCCGGTCGACGATCCGGGTGATGTCCGCGTCGGTGATCGCCCGCTCGTTCCGGATATCGAGCAGCTGTTGCCGTATTTCGGCGACCGCGTGCCGGATCGCGACCCGATCATCGGTGGCGAAGTTATCGAAGGAATCGTCGGCGATCCGGTTGATGGCTTCGTTGATCCGCTGCACTTCACGGTCGATCCCGGCCTGGTCCGGTTCGACACCGCGGTGCGGATCGACCAGTTCCTTGCGGATGCGTTCGACCAATTCCTGTGCGCCGACCCGCATCTGCTCTTGCCGGTACTCGGCCAGCCGCTCGGCCATGCGGTCGGCGAGCTGATCATCTGCCCGGAACTTGTCGTACTCGCGGTCGGCCCATTGCTGCACCTCTCGCCAGTTCGCGACCTCCTGATCGATCGCGGGCCGCAGCCACTCGGGAATCTCGACCCTGGCATGCTCGGCCGGCTCCCAGGTGCGGTACATCGGCTGGAAATTGGTCTCCGGCGGCCGGTGCCACTGGAACGACGACCACATGGTGCCGACCGGGAAGAACCGCTTCAGCCACGGACGCGCCAGTACCCAATCGCCGATCGCCGGATGCCGATGGATCCACTCCCGGACCAGGGGGTGGTCGATCGCCATGAACAAGGTGCGGATATTCCGTTGAATGGAACCGATATCGGCACCGAGATGAAGGCTGACAATATCGTCGGGCGACACGCCGTAGTCGAAGTACCGGGTCTCGACATTCATCGGGTTCAGCGGGAGCATGTTCTTCGCGATATGCCCCGGCGGGATATCGGAGAACGGCGTCGCCAAGTCGTTGATGTAGTCGGAGAGCCCGCCCCACCAATCCGGATTGCCCGGGTCGTATTCGTGACCCGCGTCGGGACCACGATTGGTGCGCATGCTCGGCTTGGTCGGATCGACGTTGTGCCACTGCCCGTCCGCGTCCTGCCAGCGCACCAGCAGCAGGCCGGGATCACCGTTGATCCACCTGGTGGCGGTGCGCTCGACGGGCGGACCCCCCATCGACTCCCGCCGCACCGTGCCGTCTTCATCGAAGAGCACCCGCTGATATTCGACCCGCGGTTGCCGCATCATCGCCTGTGCCACAACCGGTTCCGTGAGTATGGCGTGCGCCAGCGCCTCGTCGTGGCTCGCCCGCGACGGCTCGAATTCCGCTCGCGGACCGAACACGATGATGCGCGCGGGCTCACCGGGGATGTAGCCGACTCGATCGGTGACCATCCAGCCGTCCTCGGCCCCGACGAGATCCCGCCAGACCCCGTTGAGCCGGGCCATCTCGTCGCGCAGCTTGCCCATTTCGTGCTCGCCGGCGAGCACGTCGCGCGCGGCGGCTTCCAGCTCGTCGAGCACGCGGTGGCGCTCGGCCATCTCGCCGTTGTCCACCCGCATCGTGCGCGTGCGATGCCAATCGAGCGCTTTTTCCAGGTCGCGAGGATGCGGGCCGAGCTCCGAGAGCGGAATCCCGAGCCGCCGGGCCAGGTCCTCCAGCACCGGCCGCCGCGCCTCGACCTCGCGGAGCAGTTCGGCGTATTCGCGGGCCAGGCGATCGAGGGCGTTGCCGGTATCGTCGCCGGGCGGGCGCTCGCCGACGACGCCCTCGTCGCGCAGTTGCGCGAGGCGGGCGTCCTTCTCGGCGATCGCCGCGTCGAGCCGCTCGCAGTCCCGCATGGCATCGCTGAATCTGCGGAGGTCACGCAGATGCAGCTCGCGCTCGGAGCCGCTGAGCTGCTCCCGGACGATCCGTTCCGGGGAGTCCAGGTTGCCGGGGATCCGGGTGGTCCGCGATTGCGCCTGGTCATACAGCTCGAGCATGCGGTGCTCGAACGCGGAGCCGGTCAGATCCGTGAACCCGAGGTACGCGGCGAGCTCATCGCGCTTCGCCCTGGCGAATTCGCGCTCATGATCCAGCTCACGCCGCTCCTCGAGCAGGCGGGCGTACTCGCCCTCGGGGGTCTCGAGTCGAGCGGCCTCGCGGGCGGCGTCCAGCTCGGCCAGCTCGCGATCGATCCTGGCGATGTCGTTGTCCGCGTCGTGGACCCGGTTGGCCAGTTGCTCGAGCTCATCGATGCGGGCGTGTTCGCGCGGCATCTCCGCACGCACCTCCATGGTGCGTCCGCGCAACTCCTCCAAGGTCTGCGGGAGGTTGTCGGGATGCAGTGCCGCCCAGTCATTTTCCGATGAGACGCGCAGACGGCCGGCCAGCCGATCGCGCTGCCGCTGCAACGCGTCCCGATCGGCGACGACCCGATCGCGCTCGGCCTCCAGCTCGCGCTGACGCGCGTCGAACGGGTCCTCGGGGTGCGGCGCGCCGTCGGTCTCGTGCGGCGGCGTGCCGTCACCGGACTGCCGATCGCCGTTATTCGTGCCGTCCTCACCCGGACCACCAACGGGCGGTGGCGATTCCGGCGGCTTCTTACCGCCGCCCGCACCCTCGGGCTCGGGCTGTGCGGTGGAATCCTCGCGCGGCCAGACCTTCACGTCGCCTTCGTGCGGGACTTCGGCACCGGGCTCCGGAGTCCGATGCTTGCCCGCCTCCCCCGACGGCACCTCCGTCTCCGGGCGCGGCAACGTCCCGTCGGCGATTTCGCGGGAGAACTCGGCGCGCAATGCCAGCATCCGCGCCCGCCACTCGGCGTGGTCGGCCGCCATCTGCGACGCCCAGTCCCGCGGCTCGGTATCCGCGATCCGCCGCATCTCGACGGCGTGCTCGGCGGCCATCCGCGCCGTCCACTCGGCGGTCTCGGCCCGCATCCGATCAGTCCAGTCCGCGGTGCTCTCGTGCCGGGGGGCGCGGTTGTCGCCGTCGCCGGACGGCCCGGGTTCGGGCCCATCGCCGTCCGGGCGATCCATCCATTCCATACGGTCGGCGCCGGGAGCGCGAGGCCGCTCGCTGGTCCCGTCACGCGGATCACCCTCGGGTGCGATGCGATAGTTCGGCTCGTGCCCGGAGTCGCGGACGGTCGGGTGCAGTTCGACGGCGGCGTCGGGGTGGAAGGTCCGCCACTCACCGCCGTCACGAATGACGGGGGCGGTGCCCGGACCCTGTGCCCGGTCCACACCGACGGCGTCGGTTGGCGCGGACACCTCGACCCCGAGCCGATTCGCTACGTATTGGGCCCAGCCGTGCTCGTTGCCGCTGTGGCAGGACAGCAGTCGAATCGGTGTGCCGGGAACGTAATTCGGGTTGTTGAGGATCGCCTGAACGATCTGTTCGGGATGGGTCTTCGCCTGGAAGCCCGGGATCGGAGCGCCGTCCTCGCTGCCGTGCACGACGACGTCGTGCACGCCGTCCTCGTGCAGGACGTTGTCGCGGACGTTGTGCGTCTTGGTGTCGTCGCCGATCGAGGTGCTCTCCGGACGATGGACCACACCTTCGCCATTGGCCAGGTAATCGTCGTAGATCCGCACGTCATCGTTGCTGCCGTCCGGATCACGTTGCGGCCCATCATCATTGCCGGCCATCTCATCCGACGGCCTTGGGTGCGTTCCGTTTTCCGCGTCGGATTCCTGCGGCGCGCGATCGTTGGCCGGCGTGTTCTCGTCGGACGGGCGCGATCCCGTGTCGGTGGCATCGCGATCGTGTGCCGGGGTGCCCGTGTCGGCCGGGCGCACCGGGGTCGCGGGGCCTGGGTCGGCCGGTTTGATGACCAGGTAGCCCTTGTCGCGGGCCTCCTGCTCGGTGAAGATTCCGGCGACGTCCTTCACCTTGGGAATCGGGCTGTTGCCCTCGTGCAGGTCGACGAGCTTCATCAGCCCTTCGGGCGTGGTCGCCGCGACGTCGAGATCGCTGTCCGCGCGGAAGGGCGCACCCGAGCCCTCCGAGACGCCCGTCTGGCGGCTGCCGAAGATCACCAGCGGCTCACCGGTTTCCGCGACCGATTTCCTTGCGGCATCCAGCATTTCGGGCGTGACGCCGGGACCGGGTTCGCCGATCACCTCGACCTCGGGTAGGCCTCCGTCCGGCAGTCTGGTCTCGGGCCGGTCGAGACCGACCTCGTCCGGCACCCGCGCCGGCAACTCCCCGTCCTCGTCGCGCACCCTGGGCGCGGACTCGTCCGTGCCGTCGTGCCGTCGGGAGTTTGCGTCGTCGGGGCGACCGTCGTAGGCCTGACCGACCCGCCGGTCCGGGGCGGGGGTCGCGGCCTCCGCGAGGAGGCGAGCCCGTTCCACCGGACTCAGCTTGTGCTCCGGCTGGCCCTGGGCATCGAATACGACGGCGCGCGTGCTGCTCAGATCTCGCGGCACCCTGGGCGGGTAGCCATGATCGGCCACCCCGGCGCCGAGGTCACGGACCACGATATCGCCGCCTTGATTGACCAGCAGATACGCGTGCGCACCGACACCGTGATTGTCCCGATAACCGGAGTAGGCGTCGACGACCAGTGCGGACGATCCATCGCCCAGGGCGAGCAGCCGCTGCTGGAGTGCGTCGTGTGAGGTGACTTCCAGCCGGCCGCCTGCGGCGGCCATGAGTTCGCCGTCGGTCATCCCGTCAGGACCGATTACCCGCTCCGGCATCCGCACATGGTCGCCGCCATACATCGACCGGAGTTCCCCGAGCGACAATTCGCCACAACGGCCGCGGCGGTCATCCGGAAGATTGAACGCGTCATCGGACGAGTGGTGCTGGGACTGGAAGCCGCCCAGGTTGTCCATCGGAACCGGGACGTTGTTGCGTTCGAGGTCGAATCGGGTGATAGTGACGTCACCCTTGATACTGGTGTGCGCCTTATAGTATTCAACCTCGAGCGTGCCGTCGCGATGCGCTTTCAGCAAATCCTCTCTGGCTTTGAGGAACGCCTTTCCTTCGTCGCTGCTGGGGTCGAGACCGCGCTCGCGCATCTGCTCGGGTGTCTCGTTCAGGATCTGCTTGAGGTTCCGGTCGACCGCGAGGGTGTTCCGGAGATACTCCGGGGAACCCTGTTCAGCACGGCCATAGGGGGTATCGGCACCCTCCAGCGTCGAGCCGACGCCCTTGGCCTCGATCACCATCAGCTTGGGTGGCGGGCCGGGTACGTACATAGCGAGGTCGACCGAGTAATTGCCATCCCACGCACCCTCGAACGGGGTGATCTGCACGGCGCCGTCCGGCTTAAGCCCGAATGATTTAGCACCCAATTCGCCGAGCAATTTCGAGCTGGCGTTCATTTGGTCGCCGAGCAGATTGTATTTCTCGGCTTGGGATCTCATCTCCGCCAGGCGATCCAGCTTCGCGTCCGTTGCAGCGTCGTCCAGGCCGAGCGCCTCGACTTCACGTACCTTGTCGGCGATCAGGCCTTCCAGCTTCTTTGCGCTCAACTGATGGACGTCGGTTTTGCCGTCCGAGTCCTTGATATCGAACTCGTGCATGAGCGGTTCGAGCAGCCGGCGCGCCTCTTTACGGTCAACACCCTGTTGTTGCCTATCGGCGGAAGCCTGCGCCAGATCACGGATGATGTCCGGGTCCGTGGGGGTATGCGGCTCCGGATCGCCGAGCGTTTGGTGCCGATGGACGTATCCGCTGCTGCTGGCGCTGTTGGGGTCAGCGGCGAAGCCGTTGGGGTTACGCAATTGGTGCGGATAATTATCGCCGCGCCAGGTATTCGGCCTATCACCGAACTTGTGCAATTTGCCGTCAGCGGCGCTTCGGTAATATTCGGCGCCATCACCGGGGCGACGTAGGTACCCGTCGGCGTCGCGTTTCATTCCCGGCGGCACCGGCTCGTTGGCTGGATGCGGTGGCGGATCCGGCACACTGCCGATCCGCACCCGATCGCCGGAATCGCTTGGGTTGGCGAGCAATTCGTCCCGGATACGGCTGGGCACCCCGTCCGTCGGCGTGCCGTCCGGCTTGAACATGATCGCGCTGACGCTGTGCAGCTCTTTCGGTGTACGCGGCGGGTACCCGTGGTCGGGCCCCATACCGGGGTCGTGCACCTTGATCTGGCCGCCCTCGTTCACCAGCAGGTATGCGTGCGCGCCGACACCGTGCTCGTCGCGCGGCCCCTTGTAGGTGTCCACGACCAAGGCGGTGGCGCCGTCGCCCAACTTCAACAGCCGTCGCTGGATCGCGTCGTGGCCGCCGGGGAAGTCGCGCAACTGCCCGCCCGCGGCGCCGACCAGCTCGCGCTGGGTCATGCCGTCGGCGCCAACTGTCCGCTCCAGCAGGCGGATTCGGTCGCCGAATCGCTCATGCAGTCGCTGCAGCGCGAGCTCGCCGCACTTGCCGCGATTCGGATCGTCCGGCTCGAGCGGTCGCTTGTTCTCGCTGTCTCCGTCTTGGCGCGGGGGCGCACCGTCTCCGTCGGCGCCGTGCTGGCGCGGCGCTCCGTCAGCACCCGACTGCCGCGGGTGTGCCGTCGCGCTCGGGTCCGCCACCGGGACGAGCTGCACGTCGTCGTGGTGGGGGCGACTGTCGGAGTCGTCACCGTGCTCGTTGCGCCGTGCGGGATCCGCGTCGCCTGCCCGGTTCGGACCATCTCCTACCGGCCGGGAGTCGTTCGCACGTGGACGTCCGCCGTCGTCTCCGGCACCGGCGTGCGGCCGATCCGCTTGCGGCGCACCAGCTTCCGGCCTATTCCTGGACTGTGGCCCGTCGGACTCCGAGCGTGGCCGGACGTTCTGGTCCGCATCCGGGCGTACCTGGACGTGCTCGTCCGCCCCGCCGACCTTGCGCTCCGGCGCTCGGGACACCTCGGAACCGCTCGACTCCGCGCGCAGACCGGGAGTCGAATCCTTGCCTGCCCGAACAGGATTCGAATCCGAGATACCGGCACGCGAATCCCCGCGCGGACGATCGGCGCCGGGCTTGGCGTCCGGCGATCCGGCGCGCGAATCGGCTGCCCTCGGTTCCGCGCCTTGCCTGGTCTCGCCGCCACGCCCCGGCTCCGCGCCGGCAGGCCGCGAGGTCGCGGAGTCACCGGCAGGCCTGGATGTGGT
The DNA here is from genome assembly GCF_042871115.1 of Nocardia sp. NPDC006044. Taxonomy (NCBI): domain Bacteria; kingdom Bacillati; phylum Actinomycetota; class Actinomycetes; order Mycobacteriales; family Nocardiaceae; genus Nocardia; species Nocardia sp. NPDC006044. Next base: position 285,977 of record NZ_JBIAID010000005.1, on the reverse strand, counting down.
GGCGTCTCCGGCCTGCCGAGGTGCGGCACCGTCACTGCTTTGCCGGGGAGCCGCCCCGTCGCCGCTGTGCCGCGGCGCAGCACCGTCGGCGCCGGGACGAACCGGCGCGGCGTCGGCGCCGGGACGAACCGGCGCGGCGTCGGCGCCGGGGCGGACCGGCGCACCGTCACCGACGCGGCCCGCGTCACCCGAATTATGGTTTACCGCAGTACTTCCCGGCTCCGCACCGGAATGCTGCTCCGGTGTGACCGATCGATCGCCGGTGCTGCTGTCGTGCGCACTGCCGCTGTCGGCGATGCCTGCCCGGCTACGATCCGCTCCGCCGGCGTCGGCTCCGGCATGCTGCTCCGGCGCGCCGGCGCGACTCTCGGGTGCTCCGCCGTGCTGCTGCTGATTACCGTCGGTGCCACGACTTTCGGAACCACCGTGCTGCTGACCACCGTCAGTACCACGGCTATCCGAACCACCCTGCTGCTGATTACCTTCAGTGCCACGGCTTTCGGAACCGCCGTGCTGCTGACCGCTGTCACCACCGCGACTTTCGGATCCGCCCTGCTGCTGACCACCGTCAGTACCACGGCTCTCCGAACCACCCTGCTGCTGACCACCATCGGTACCGCGACTTTCCGAACCACCGCCCTGTTGCCGGTCGGCGTCGGTGCTGTACGTCCGATCCGAGTCTCCGGTGCGTGAGGAGTCGCCGTTCTGCGACGAGGTGTCGTCGGTCCGCGTGGACGATCCATCACCGGAGTTGGTGCGATTGCCGGTCCCCCCGCCAGTGGCGTCTCCGCCGGTCCGTTCCCCGCCCGTGCCACCGTGCTCGCCCTGGCCGACCCCGCCGTTCTGCGTCGTACTCAGGCCATTGCTGCCGGCCGGGCGCATGTCCGGACCGCCATTGCTATGTGTACCAACGCCTTCGGGCCCGAGGCCCGCATATCCGACCCGTGGTCCGCCCGGCGCCCCGACACCGACCGGCGCACCCATGCGGCCGAAGTGGAAGTTGGTGGCTCGCGCCTTGTTGCCACCGGACATCGCGCCGTTGGACAGGCCGGCGGTGATCATCCGCGGGTCGAAGTTGCTGAGCGCGCCGCCCCAGCCGTTGTTCATGACATCGATCGCGAATTGCGGTGCGTACCCGGCGATCGATCCGGCGAAGCCCGCGCCGAGGCCGGTAACCGCGCCCTTCATCCCAGGGCCCAAATCGACGTGCTTCAAACGGTTTCCGAGCCAATGGCCGGCCGCCGCACCACCGAGCGCACCAGCCCCCGACGACACTGCGGTCATCTTGACCTGGTCCCAGTTGATCTCCTTGCGGTGGCCCTGTTCCTTCTGGATCCACTGGATCCCCAGGTCCTGGATGGTGCCGAGCGCGAGGTCGAGTGCGACGTGCTTGACGAGGAACTTGACGCCCTTGGTCACGGCCATCTTGAGCACATGCTTGAGGGCGGCCAAGAGCGACTGCCGGGCGATCATCCGAATCGTCACGCGGGTCGCGGCAACGGCGGCCAACTCCACGGCCGGCGCGGTAGGCGGAAACAGCCACGCCGCGGCGAGTTCGATCGCCAGCAGTCCCAGCGAGGACCACATCATCCATTTGGCGTACTCGATCTCGGTTCCGACGCCGTCGGCGGATTCGGCGAGCTTGTCGAAGAATTCGGCGAGCTTCTTGAGATTGTTGTTCTCTTGCTCTTTTTTGGCGCCGGTGCCGTCGCGCATCATGTCGAACGCGCCCGCGATCTCATCGCGCGCCGCCCCGGACGGGTACGCGCCGAGCGCGGCCGACTTCGCCGCGTTGATGTCGGCCATGATGCCGCGCAGCTCTTCGGCGCCGTTGCGCCAGTCACCGGCCAGCGCGCGCATGCCGGTTTCCGAGCCCTCGGGCCAATCGCTACCGGCGACCCACCCGAGGGTTTCGAGGAGTCCGTCCCAGAAATCCATTCAGATCACCAACCGGAATCGGTGACCCCACGCTCCCGGGACTTGACATTGTCGAGCGACTCGACATTGTCGAATGCCATGGCGGCGCTGTCGGTTCCGGCAGCGGTGGCCCGCTCCAACGAATCGGGTTTACTCAGTGACGCGTGCGTCTGCGCGGGCATCTGGCTGCTGAGATCCGGCATTCCCTCGACCAGATCCGACAGCTTCGGCAAACGGGCGCGCTCCTCCTGGAACGGGGCGAGCAATTCCTGCGACTGGCGGCGAACGTCGGCGGTGGCCTCTTGCGCCGCCTGGGTGACGGCACGCGCCAATTCGGCGTATTCCAAATCCTCGACGCCTCGACCGAACTTGGTCTCGATGACGTTGCCGTCCGCATTGACCACGACGGTCACCCGCCCGCCGCGCACGGTGGCCTTACCCATCAGCGCAAGACGCTGTTGTTGCAATCGCGCGATCGAGTGGAGCTGCGACTGCACCTCTTCCATCAGGCCGGCGACATCTCCCCGAGAAAAATCGTGTGCCACGGCTACCGACCCTTACTCACGAAGTGAAGCTTTCGCCATTGCGCTTGTCCAGGTCCTGCTGCAACTTGTCGGCGACCTTCCGCTGGTCGCCGGCCACCTGCTTGAATGTGCCCGCCATACCGGTAGTGCCCTCGATGAGGTTCGTCTTCGACGAGAGATATCCGTCGTCGCCGCCGGGGCCATTCGCGAACTGGTTACCCATTTTGTCGTCACCCCAGGGTGCACCGCGACCGGCGACCGCCGACTTCAGGTTGTTGACCGCATCGGTGATCCGATCGCCGACATGAGCCGTCTTGCCCGCGGCCGATCGGAATTCGTCCGGGTGGAACTCGAATTTCTCATCCGCCACAATGCACCCTTTCCCGCAGTGCGAGGGGACGCCAACCCCCGGTCGTAACCTGAAATCCTTGGCAGAGTTCATGATCAGTTCACCCGATCTCCGCCGCCAGTCAATAAACCGTAACACCATCGCTACTGGTGGACCACTCCAATGGGGCACCCCAGTCCTAGGGGCACCGGAGCTGTCTTGCCCGCTCCGAGCAGCGGCGATCAGGCATCGACCTGGCCGTGCCGCTGCTGGAATCGATGCTCGAACTCGGCGATGTAGAGCGACGGGGCCACCGAGGACGACGACTGTTCCAGCACGCCGTCGTCGGCGATGTAGAACAGCGCCCGGCCGATCGCGATCTCACCCGGCGCGGTCGGCACGTAGACCATCCACCCGATGCTGATCCGGTCCGCGCGCAGGCCGTCCAGCGGGTACCGGGAGGTGTCCATACCGCTGTCCAAGATGAACTGGCGAACCCGGGCGATGGCGTCTTCCTGCGGCATCGGCTCCGGCACCGTCATCGTCACGCCGGCCATGGTGAGCTGGTAGAGCGCGCTGTCGATGTCGAAGCCGCCGTCTTCGCCGAACACGTCGACCAGAGTGGACCTGGTGACGACCCCGATCTCCGCGGCCGACACCAGATTGGCGACGGCCTGCCGAAGCCGTGGACTCGGTGACTCCGCGATCAAGCCGGTCACGATGTCGACCACCGACTCGGGCGACCACATGCCCGGCACCGCGTCGCTGAGTTCGTCGGCGATCGGCGACATGCCGCGATACCAGTTGCCGCCCTCCCACCAGTAGCAGAACGACAGCAGGCCGCCTGCCGCACGTGAATTCAGCACCGGGTTGGCAACCCACTCCGGCGCGCCCGCGTACAGGTCGGGCATCGGCACGCCGCGGTTGTAGACCGCGTTCAATTCCGGCGCGTTCCACACTCCGCCGGACAGTACGGCCCGCCCGCCCGGCACCGTATACAGCGTGGAGCCGCTGCGCTTGGACCCCTCGAACCAGCTCAACGCGGGCAGCACCCGCGGACCCAGCGGCGATCCGACGGCGACGAACGCCGCGGCGATCACCGCCCAGCGGGCCGCCAGCAGCGGAAACGCCGGGAAGTCGTTCGCGGCCAGCACCCCGCGCCTGCCCGCGTCCCGATCCGCCCGTGCTTGGACGGCCGCCTGCTGAGGTGTCCGTGATTGCCGATCGGCGTGCCCGATGTAGGCCGCGAGCCACACCGGCAGCACATCTCGCGGATAGACCTCCAGGTCGGCGCGATAGATCTCCGGGGGGAACAGCTGCTCGTCGGGGAAAGGCTCGTCGCCGTAGTCGTAATCGACCTCGACCTGTCCGCTGCTGGTCAGCGTCATGCTGTACCGCCACCACGGTCCGTCGCTGAGCTGAGCCGACACGTGCCGGTGCTGGCGGACCAGGGCCAGCACCTCCTCCGGCGGGTAGGCCCGCACCATGCGTTCCTCGTCATCGGCGAATACCGCGAAGGCGATCTCGGCGGCGACGGTCACCGCGAAGACGGCCTCCAGTCGCCGCCAGCCGTCCGGGCCGGCCCCGCCCAATTCCCTGGCGATCTGATGGCTGATCGCGGTGGCCATCTCGGCCGGGTCCGCCGACGGCGGCGCGGCCATCCCGCCGGCGAGGGTGAAGCCGACATCGGGTTCCTGGTCATCGTCACCGCTGGACTCGGGGGCAGCCGGCTCGCCGGTTTCGGCAACACCGTTCTGCTGTTCAGGCGAGACCAGGAAGCGCCGCATGAAAGCCATTTGGGCGGCGGCCGTCTCGGCATCGGCCGGCGCGCCGGAATCATCGTGGTCCGGCGCCGACTCGTCGCGCGGCTTGTGGTCCGGAGCCTGATCGTCTGGACTGGTCACGTCGCGGAAATCTCCTCATCTGCGCACCGAAACGACGACTGGCCCGAAGAGGAAGCCGCCCCGCGTCCATCCTGGCACAGCGGGTCGCGCCTCGTCAGCCCTGCGCAGGCAGGCCGAGCAGCGGCAGATCGAGCTTGCGGTTGCCCGCGTTGCCGTTCCACGCCTCATAGTGGAACGCCGCAGGGTCGGCGATCCGGAATGCGTCGCGCAGCCCGGTCACCACCATCGACGCGATCCGGCGATACGTCGCCGAGTCGATCGGCCAGGGCGTATCGAGCCACCAGTTGCCGCTGTGAGTTTCGTCGGGCTGCTGCCAGCCCGCTTCGGTCAGCAACCGTGCCCCTGCTTCGCCGGCGCCCAGATCTGGATCGAGCCACTCGTCACCGACGATCTCGGCGAACAGCGTGTCCTCGGATTGGAGGAACTGCGCATACCGTGCGACATCGGCCGAGTCATCGGACTCGACGACTTTCACCACGGCACCCGCGGGCAGCTCGGCGAGGTGCTGGGCCAACCCTTCGGCGAACTGATCCCACCCGGTCAAATCAGCCCCTTTTCCTGCAAGTCGATGGTCCGATCGAGGGCCGCGAGCCGCGCATTGGTGATCAGAGCCAACTGCACCGTGATGTTCAGGTTTCTGAGCACAATGGTCGCTTCCGCGCCCGCCCAGCGAATCTCGGCGGACTCGCCGGGGATCCGGGCCGTCGGCTCGCCTAGGCCGGCGGTCAGCGCGGTGGCCATCCGGACAAACGTATCGGACGTCTGCGCCTTACCCGCCGGGTCTTTGTCTACGAAATCCGTAACTTGCAGTGTCAGCTCGACGGCCTGGTCGTGATCTATTTGAATCATGCCGCTGGACCGGCCGAATCCGGCGTCGAGGCGGACCCACTCCGGCCGTGCCGTTTTCACCTGCCAGCCGAACGACTCCGCCAGCTCAGGGATGTCGGTTGCTGGGTATGGCCAGTTCAACGAGCGAAGGCGCCGAGCCAGGTCGACGATCTGGTCGTCGGACATTGCACGCCATTCGGTCATGGAATCACCCTAGTACTTACTGTCGGATCGCATCTTTTCTTGGCGATCGACTGTGCCACAACCAGTGCGGTAGCGCGACTACGCGGACAGCGGCCCTCGCTCGACCTCCGCGCGTTCGATCTCGGCGATGAACCGCTCGACACCGTCCAGGGCGGCGCGGGCCTCCGGTAGAACACGATGTCCCACTTGGAATACGTGGAACATGCCTGGCCACAGCTGTACCTCGCATTTGCCGCCTGCCGCGCGTTGGACCGCGCCGTAGTGTTCGGCGTCGGCGCTGAGCATTTCGCTGCCGCCTGCTTGCAGCAGCATCGGGGGTAGGTCGGGGCCGGCGTGGGCGGCGACGTTCAGCCGTGGATCGCCGAAATGGGTTGTGCCGGTGTAGAGGCCGGTCATTCGGGTGGCGAGGCCGAAGGACATGAAGGCCTCGTTCACCTCGGTGCGGCGGGCGTCGGCGAGGGCCCAGGTCGAGTCGACCAGGGCCGAGAAGCCGACGAGGGCCTTGGGCTGGGGCAGGCCGAGTTCACGCAGTTGCACACACAGGCCGAGAGCCATGTGGCCGCCGGCCGAATCACCCATGAGCACGATGTCCTGCGCCGCGTGGCCCTGTTCGAGCAGCCAGAGGTAGCCGTTCAGCACGTCGTCGTGCGCGGCGGGGAAACGATGTTCGGGGGCGCGCCGGTAGCGCAGGGTGAACGCGGGGCGGTCGAGACGGCGCGACAGTTCGGAGACCAGTCCGCGATGGGTGGCCGGACTACAACCGACGTAGCCGCTGCCGTGCAGGTAGTAGATGAGTGATCGCCCGGGGCGCGGCGCCGCGCCGACCCACTCCCCCCGTGCTCGACCGCGCGGTCCTTCGACATCGACCGGTGTGGTCGGCAAGGTGCGGTCGAACCAGATCCGGCAGGCGACGGCGAGCCCGAGCCGCGCACCGGCAACGCCGAGGCGGTTGGCGGGCAGGCGCGCGCCGAGCGGAAGCAGCGTGGAGTGCAACGCGAGAATCACGCCACGGCTGGCCAGAGACAGCGGATCACCATTGATCATCTACCGATTGAACCCAACGCCACCGGGCTGTGGCAATAACGGTGAAATCCACCGGGCACAGTGCACAAAGGCGCCCGCTACCTGCTGTTCTATGCCACAGTCCCGCGCGGTCAAGCGAAGATTGCGGTGCGGCGCGAGGGGTCGGCGAGGACGTCGCGGACCAACAGGCCGAGATCCACGTCGGCGGGGACGGAACGGTAGATCACGTCGAAGGCGGGGACGCCGGCCACGCTGACCACGAACCTGGTGTTGCGGCGATCGTAGGGATACCAATCGATGGCGACCGGGCCGTCGAGATCGATATCGTGACTGCCGCCCCGCAGCCCCAACCTGCCATGGTGCCGATAGAGCACCACGGGAACTTCACCCAGTTCGGCGTAAACGCCGCCGAGTCGACTCGCCCCGCCAGGCGTCGCCTGCAGTGCGCCGGTAATCGGATCGAATTCGGCCCACACGCCATAGCCGACGTATGGGCGGACGACAACCGTTGCGCCGCGGCTATTTTCGCCGGTGTACGCGCGTCGGCCGTGACCGTTGCCGCCGTTGCGTTGACCGTTGCCGCCTGGCCCTGGGCCGCCCGTGGGTGGGATGGGGGTCCACGGCGGCAGAGAGGATCCCGGCTGATCGGCCGGTGGAATCGTCACGCCCGGCGGCAGATTCGGTGACATCGATACTCCCGGCGGGACCGGGCCCCCGGGATACGGATGCGGGTGCGTCGGGTTCTGCGGTGGGACAGGCAGGTTCGGCGGAACCGGAAGGTGTGGTGGTACGGGAGTGTTCGGCGGCAACGGGATGTGTGGTGGCTCCGACGGATTCGGCACCGTCGCCGGCCCCGGCAGGCCCGGCGGCTCCGGTAGGTACGGCGGGTTCGGTGGCTCAGGTAGCTCCGGCTGGTTCGGTGACACAGACGGGTTCGGTGTTTCCGGGATGTGTGGCGGCACCGGCGGAATGGGTGGCAGCGGAGTATGCGGCAGCACCGGCGGGCCTGGAATAAGCGGCGGCACCTGCGGAATCGGAATGTTCGGTGGGACCGGCGGTCCCGGCGGTGCGGGCGGTGCGGGCGGTGCGGGCGGTGCCGGAGTATGCGGTGATGTTGGGATATGTGGCGGCTCCGGCAAATTCGGTGGCACCGGAAGGTGCGGCGGATTCGGTGGCTCAGGCACCTCCGGTGGCACGGGCAGGTGCGGCGGCACGAGTGGGTTCGGTGGCACCGGGATATGCGGCGGGACCGGCGGAATCGGTGGCACCGGAATGTGCGGTGGGACCGGCAGTGTCGGTGGTACGGGAGGCTCCGGGATATGCGGCGGGACCGGCAGAGTCGGTGGCACCGGAATGTGCGGCGGCACCGGCAGAGTCGGCGGCACGGGAGGCCGGGGCGGATCCGGAGTATGCGGTGGTGCCGGTGGGTGTGGCGGCGTCGGTGGGTGTGGCGGCGTCGGCGGGTGTGGCGGCGTCGGCGGGTGTGGCGGCGTCGGCGGGTGTGGCGGCGTCGGCGGGTGCGGCGGCGTCGGCGGGTGCGGCGGTGTGGGCGGGTCTGGGACTGGCCATGGGATGGGGGTGGAGTCCACCGGGTCGGGGAACTCGAATTCGTAGTCTCGTGGCGGATGGGGAATGTGCGACCTCAGTGCCCGGCCAGGCAACTGCGGCGGAATCGGATCACGTTGCCCGGCCGCAGGATCAGGCGGAACACCACCATCACCGCGGTTCGCACGTGTGCCACTGTCACCGGCTTCTGGCTTCGGCGCGGACGCCGGCGCACGCCTAGGCGATTGCTCCGACCCCGATGGGTCTCCACCAGCTCGCCGATCCGTATGCGTATGCCCCTCACCGTCCTCGGGCTTCAGTGCGGGCTTCGCGCGCGGCTCCGAATGCTCGGTACTCCCAACGGATTCCGGCGAGTTGCCGTTGCCTTCCGATGGAACGCCCTCGCCGCTTGGCTTCGTTTGCGCGTCAACGTCTTCCGACCTCGGCACGGCTTGATCCGCGACGGCAGGCCCGCGCGGAGGCGTCTGCACGGGTCCGGACTCGGGTTCCCGGCTGGTTGGCGGTTCACGGTCAGTCGACCGGTCTCGCGCTATGGTGTGGCCGGAGTCGCGCGATCGGCCGTGGACCGCGGCAGGGTCGGAGGTGGTTGGCGGTTCAGGGTCAACCGATCGGTCGTGCGCTGGGGTGCGGTCAGGCTCGCGCGATCGGTCGTGATCTGCGGCCGGGTCCGGGGTGGACGGCTCGCGGGGCGCTGAGCCGTGCGCGTCTGTGGGCAGTTCCAGCGGCGGGATGGCGGTTGTCGGTGGTGCCACGTCTGGGCCGGTAGCGGCGCGGCGGTCGAGTTCGTCGAACTTGGCGATCATTTCGCGATGGGCGGCCTCGAGGTTCGCCATGAGTTGCTGGTGTTCGCTTTGGGCCGCGAGATCGGTGCGGATCTGGTCGAGGTGGTCGAGCGTGCGGCGCAACTCGGCGTCGGCCTGTTCGGCGTGGCGGCGGTAGGCCTCGTCCACCTTCGCCAGTTCGCGGGCCAGCGCCGCGTCTATCCGGCTGGCCGGGCTCGCCGAATCCGCATCCGCATCCGGTGCCGCAGTGTGCGGCTCGAGCCGCTCAGCGAGGTCTCGGCCGATCTGCTCCAGATGGTCGAGCACCCGCCGCAACTCGGCATCGGCCTGCTCCGAATGCCGCCGATACGACTCATCCAACGCCGCCAGCTCGCGCTCCACCGCATCATCGATCCGCGACGGCGGAGACGTCGAATCCGATTCCGGCGCACTGTCTTGCGGCTCGAGCCGGGCAGCGAGGTCGCGCTCGATCTGCTCCAGATGGTCGAGCACCCGCCGCAATTCGGCGTCGGCTTCGTCCGCATGACGGCGGTACGACTCGTCCAGGGCGGCTAGCTCTCGGGCGAGCGCCTCATCGATCCGCGACCTCGAACTCGCCGAATCCGATTCCGGCGCAATGCCTTGCGGTTCGAGTCGATCAGCCAGATCACGCCCGATCTGCTCCAAATGATCGAGCACGCGGCGCAACTCGGCATCGGCCTCTTCCGAATGCCGCCGATAGGACTCATCCAACGCCGCCAGCTCACGCGCCACCGCGTCATCGATGCGCGTACGCGGCTCCGCCGAATCAGCCTCCGGCACAACGTCATGCAGGTCGAGCGGCTTGTCCAGGTCCCGACCGATCCGATCCAGCCGGTCCAGCGTCCGCTGCACCTCGGCGTCGGCCTCGTCGGCATGACGCTGCTGCGATTCGTCCAGAGCGGCGAGTTCACGCGCCAGCGCCGCATCTATCCGTGCGTGCGGGTCCGGCTGGGTATCCGCAGTCGGCCGTTCGTCGCGCACTGTCGGCTCGGTGCTCGGCGGCTCCTCGGCCACCTTCGTCCGATTACCCGGCTCGTTCGGACTCTGCCCCGAATCCGGCTGCCGCACCGGGTCATCGGTGACGGAGCGGGTCCGCACACCCGGCTGCTGTTCACCGTTGCCCTCGATCGCCGGCCGCTGGGCGACGCCATCCGACCCAGGCCGGCGGGGCGGCGGCTCGGTGGGGGGCGAGGAGGGCGTCCGGCCATCGTCGTCGGGCCCGCCCAGTTCGGGCCGGGGATGCCCGTCGCCGGGATGCCCGGCCTGGTCGCCCGCCGGCAGTTGCTCCGGCGCCCGGTAGAACTGGTCGGCCAGGTCGGCGAGTTCGCGGATCTGCGCGGCTCGCTGCCGCACTTCATCGCGCATCTTGGCGATTTCCGCGGCCAGCTCCGTAGGGGTCAGACCCTCGTGCTTTTCGATCTTGCCGTCGCGATACGCCTCGTACACCTTGCGGAACGTCGCGTCGTCGGCGTCCGCGAGATCGACGCCGACCAGCCGCGACCAGTCCCGGTTGGGGTCGGGCCGATCGCTGTCGGCGTCGCTGTCGCGATCCCAGGTTCCGTCGCCACCGGGCCGGCGCGGGTGCTCGGCGAGAGTCTGCCCGAAGTCGAGTGAATCCCCGGAATCCATTGCCTCGCGGATGATCTCGCGCAACGCGTGGATCGCCTCGGGGTCGTGGATCGGCGGCTCGCCGGTGACCCGCGGATCGGCGGACAGGTCACCGCGCGGTACATCGGCGTAGGGATCGATCTCGATCAGCGACTTCGAGTACTCGGTGAGCGCGTTCCGCAGCAGGTCGTGCTTGCCGTCGCGTTCCATCTGCGCGAGCAGCTTGCGCAGCTTCTTCGGATCCAGGCTCTTCGAGTCCAGCCCGTGCACCAACCGCCCCGCGTCGTTCTTGGTGTACTTCGGCGGGAAGAGTTCCGACGGATCGATCCCCAGCCGCTTCGCCAGCTGATCGCGCGCGGCGGCGAACGCGGCCGGATCGAGGTCGCGCAGTTGCTTGGCGTAGGCAACGAGATCGCCGATCTGCTGGGCGCGCAGCGCGTTTCGGAACGAACCGTCGGTCAGCGCTTCGGCGAGCCGCTGCGGGGTCAGCTCCGCCTCGGGGATGCCGAGGCGGGTGGCCAGCTGGCTGCGCGCGTCACCGATGTCGTTGAAGGACGAGATGTCGTTCATCGAGCGCGCGAAGTCGGCGAGCGCCTCGATCTGCCCGGCCCGAACAGCGTTGTCCAGCTTCATATCCGCGATCGTCTGCGCCACCCGGTCCGGGTGCAGCGCCTCCGGTTGCAGGCCGAGGGTGCGCGCCAGATCCACCAGGTCGGCGAGCACTTCGGCCCGCGGTCGCGGCGGTGGTTCCGGCGCGTTCGCCGCCGACGGTTCGGTGTGCGGAACGTCGGCGTGGTCCAGCACGACCGGATGCCACTGACCGTCCCTGTCGCGCAACAGGGTTACCGCCAGATCGCGGCCATCGATCCGCTCGCGGTGGTGATAGACGTCGGGCGTATCGACCGGTTCGAGATGGATATGACCGTTCCGATCGGTGCGCGCCTTGTGGTAATCGACTTGAACGTCACCGCGATTCACCGCCTGCGCCAGGTCCGGGTTGTCGGCCAGCACGCGGGCCAGCGCGGCGGCCCGGTCCTGCGGTCCGTCGATGACGACGAGCCGGTCCGGCACATCCTCGCCGACCGGAATCCGCATGACCTGGTCGCCGAACGGTTCGCCGATCGGCGGCTGATCGCCGGATTCGGGATGGACGCGGAATTCGGCGGCATCGGCGAATTCGGCGACCCGGTCCGCGCGCGCCTGATTCGCGGCCCGCAGTTCGTCGATCCGCTGCGTGCTGACCGAGTCGATGTCGAGGCCGAACATCTGTGCCCAGGTGGACAATTCGTCGCGCAGCTGGTCGCGGCGCAGCGCATGTTCGAAGTAGGCACGCGGTCCCTGGTCCCGGCCGAGCTCGGGGTCGTTCGGGCCGATATCACCCCATTCCTTCAGCGGGTCCGCGCCATTGCCGACCGGCGTGTAGTTCTGTACCCCGGTCGAACCGTCGAAGGCCGCGTTGAGCTCCTTGAGGAAGCGGCCCATCGGATTGTCGTCGAAGAAACTGACCTGGTCGGAGTACGGGACCGGCCGTCCGGCCGGATCCGGCTCGCCCTGACGGACCGGACGATGGCCGGGATCGTCGTCGAACTCGTCCTCGTCGAAGTAGAGGTCCTCGTCCTCCTCCGCGCGGCGACGCTGGTCGGGTCCCTCGAGCTCGCCAGGGTGATTGCGCTGCTCGCCCTCGCCGAGTGCGGGGCGCGAATCCCGGCCTGCCACATCCTCTCTGGTGTACGGCCGGGTCTGCTCCTCGTTGTATCGGCGGTACGCGTCGGCGAGGCCCTCGATCGACGCGGCCTCGCGCAGCGTGCGGTACTCCTGCTGGTCGATGACCCGGCGCACCGTCGCCGGGTCCTCGTCGGGCAGGTCGAAGCCGAGCCGGTCGGCCAGCTCGGAGAGCGACTCGTGTTCGGGCGGTGGGCCGTCCGGGTCCGGCGTGGGGTCCGGGTGCGCCGGTGGTTCCTGCTCGAGGGCCCGCGCCTCGTCCTCGGAAACCAGGCCCAACCGCTCCATGTCGTCCACGATCCGCTGCCGCTGCTCCGGATCCGACACCGAAAGCGCGTCTTGCAGAACGGCCCTGGCCTCTTCCGCCGAGATCTGGCTGACCTCGAAGAGGTCGGTGATGGTCTCCCGCACCAGATCCGGGTCCGCGTCGCTGACCCAGAAGCGGTACTCCGCGCCGTCCGCGGTGCGCGGTGCGACGAAATCACCCGCCACGTCGGGGGTCCGCCCGGACAGCTGGCCCAGGATCGGGAGGTGCTCGCGGTTCTTCCAGATCGTCGCGCCCTCTTTCAGGATGCGAGCGACGTTGGGCGCCTTGTCCGATGCGTCCGGCGCCGGTCCCACGTGCGGGACATCCGGTGCATGCGGAACGTGTGGAGCGGGAGCCGGGGTGGGCGGCTGGTCGAACAGGTGTGGCGCGTTGGCCACCCCGTCGCGCAGTGCGGTCTGCCCGCGGCCGTCCTCGCCTGAACCGGACGGGTACTTGGGGTTGTCCCCCTCGTAGCCGCGGACGTAGATCCGGTCTCGGATGCGTTCCCACGCACGACGAACCGGCGACTTCTTCTCGACCTCGCCCGAACCCTCCTGCCGCGCAGGCGGTTCCCCTTCACCGGCCGGTACCGCGCGCCAACGATCCTCGCCGTCCGGATGCAGCGCCAGGGGAACCTGCTCGCCATCGATGTCGAGGGTATGCGGGTGGGTGTCGTCGGCGAGCACCACCGAATCCGGTTCCAGTACCGGAGGCCCGCTGGAATCGTTGTCGCGGTGGGTATTCGACGCGCCGCCGGGGTCGTCCGGTGAGGCGGGTGGTGGTAGCCCGGGCGGCTTCTTACCGCCGCCGTCCGAGTCCGATGCCGGTTCGATCGGTTCGCCGTCCGGCGGCCGGTGCCCGACCCCGACCTCGTGCAACCCCAGATCCCGCGGCGGCAGACCGGAATCCGCGTGCTGCTGCGGAATTCCGTGCTCGTCGAACAGGATCGTGCGGGTGAGCCGGACCGGGTAGTCGGCGCCGGGCGGTACCGGCGGGAAGTCGTGCGGCAGACCCAGGACCGGATCACGCACCACGATCGTGCCGTTCTCCTTGACCAGCACGTAGGCGTGCGCGCCGACATTGTGCTCGTCGCTCTTGCCGTAGACGTCGATCACCAGCGCGGCCACGCCGTCGGGGCGCTCGATCCGGTTGCCGTCGGAGTCCAGCACGAAACTGCCGTCCGGCCGGGTCTCGTACATCAGCGCGTCGTGAATCTCGTTGTGGGTCTCGACGTCTCGCAGCGGCGCGTGGGCGGCCTGCTCGATTTCCCCTTGGGACACGCCGTCCAGGCCGACTTCCCGGGTCGGCACGTCGATCACGTCGCTGCCGGTGAGCCGACGGATGAGTTCGAGGCTGCGGACCGCGCAGTCGCGCCGCTGGTCGAGTTCCGATCGATCCGGGCGGGTGGCGGCGTGATCGGGATCGGCGGCCGCGGCGGTGTCTGGTGGCGTGGTCCGATGATCCGCGCGTGGCGCGGCGTCGGCGCCCGCCGCGGCGGCGAGCGGCAGCAGGCCGGCTCCGTCGAGCGGAGTCGGGCCGTCCCGCCGGGTGTGCGAGCTGTCAGCCAACCGTGGCCCGTCGGAATCGCCTACCTGCCGCGTCTCGGCGGCCCCGTCCGCACTCGACCGGGCGCGCGGCGGATGCTCGCCGCTCGAACCCGATTGCAGCGCCGACTGATGCTCGCTGCGGGCGGTGTCCGCTAGGCCGGTGCGATCCGGTTCACGGGTGCGCGGGGCGGTGCCGTCACCACGGACGTCGCTCACCCGGGGGCGATCGGCGGGCGGGCGGGCATCTGCGGCCGGACGGCTGTCCGGGTTTCCGGCCCGCGGTTGTTCGACGCGTGGGGCGTCCGACACGGTGTGCGCACGCACATCCGCGGACGCCGGGCGAGACGCACTGGAAGATAGTGGAGTACTGCGATTTTCACCGGCAGTAGTCGGATTGACCGATGCCGGGTGGGCGGGCGCGGCGCCCGGGTTCCCGGGAGGCGTGGCATGGATCGGCGCATTGGCGATGAGTCCGCCATCGGTGTTTCGCACCGTGACCGGTTCGCTGCCCGTGGAGGTCGCATCGATCCGGCCGTCGGACCCCGCGCCCTGCACGGCGTCCGCTTCCGGTGCCACGCCCGCACGCTGAGTTGTGAGATCCGCGGAATCGGACTGCGCCGCAGTGCGATCCGGGTTCGATCCCGCGCCGTCGACCGGTCGGGAGCTACTGTCGCCGGCCCGGCTCTGACCGTCGCCGTCGGAATGCGCCGGTGCTGAATCGCCGGCCGCCCGGTCCGCATCCCGGATCGTCGCATCGCCCGATCGCCCCTGGGCGTCGCCGGTTCGGTCATCATGACCCGCTCCCCGGCTCGCATCGGCCTCGGGAGCGTCGGCAGAATTGCGGTCAGCACTTGAGGCCTGGCTATCGCCGGAGCCGTTGGCATCGCTCGAATTACGCCCATCATTCGCCCCGCGGCGCTCGCCGGACCCGTCGACATCGCCCGAGTTCCGACCATTGGCGGATCTACGATCGGCATCGGATCCGCCGGCCTCGGCAGATTTTTGATCGGCACTCGATGCGCGGCTATCGCCGGGACCATTGGCGGCGCCCGAGTTCTGACCGTCACTCGATCCACGGTTGCTGCCGGATCCGCCGCCATCGCCCGCACGCTGTCCGTTGACTCCGCCGCCCTGTCCGTTGCCCGAGACATCTCCAGCGCCGGCCGGCCTGGTCGCTCCGCCGTCGCGGGACGAGCCCCGGCCGCTACCGTCGCCGGCGTCCGCCGGCCGCGCCCCGGCGCCATCGGTCGAATTCGCCCCGCTGCCGGAGGGATTGACGGCGGCGTCGAAGCGGTCGCCGAAACTGGGTCTGCCGAACAGGTCCGGGCGCATATGTCCCCAAGCGTGCTGTGCGCCAACCTTGTTCAGTCCGGACATCGCGCCGTTCGACGCGCCCGCGGTGAACATCCGCCAGTCGACCTGGGTGTTCTTCAGGTTGTTCCAGGCATCGCCGACGCCGTTGCGTGCGGCGTCGATGCCGAACTGGGTGCCGGTCGCGGCGACGAATCCCGCGCCCGCGCCCATCAAACCGGCGCCCGGACCGGTGATCGCGGCCCGCATCCACGGCTTCATCTCCGAACTCAGCCGGTGCCCGAGCCAGTCCCCGAACGGGCCCGCCGCGGCGCCACCCGCGGCCGAACTCACCGCGGTGACCGCGACCTGATCCCAGTTGATCGATTTGCGGTGGCCGTGGTCCACCTGCCACTGCTGGACGCCGAGCTCCTGCAACGTGCCGAGCATCGTATCGATCGCCACGTGGCGCAGCAGGAACTTCGCGAGCTTCGATGCCACGAGCTTGCCCGCGTGCCGGATGATCGCGGAGACCACCCGTTCGCCGATGATCCGCACCGCGATCCGGGTGATCCCGATCGCGGCCGCCTCGACCGCGGGCGCGGTGGGCGGAAACAACCAGGCCGCGGCCAGCTCGCCGGCCAGCAGCCCCAGCGAGGACCAGTACATCAGCTTGGCGTACTCGATCTCGGTGCCGACGCCGCTCGCGGATTCGCCGATCTGGTCGAAGAGTTCGGCCAGCTTGTTCAGCGACTGGTCCTTCTCCGACCCGTCGCCGGAGCGCATGCTGTCGAAGCCCTTGATCATCTCCTCGACGCCCTCGCCGACCGGATAGGCGGTCAGCGAGGCGCTTTTCGCCGCATCGATGTCGCCGAGAATGGTGCGCAGGTCAGCGGCGGCGGTGTGCCAGTCCTGGGCCAGCGCCCACATCTGGTCTTCGTTGCCCTCGGGCCACTCCATGCCGACAATCGGCTCGAGCCACTCCAGGAAGCCCGGCAGTTCGATCATGGTGGATCAGGAGAAACCGTCGCGGTTCCCGTGTTCCATCTTCTCCAGCAGCTTGGCGCTCTTGGTCTGGCCGGTCGAGAAGTTGTCGAGCGAGCCCGCGATGTTCTGCGCGCCGGTGATCATGTTGTCCCGCGAGGAAGTGTAGCCGCCGGACCCGTCCGGCCCGTTGGCGAAGTTGCGGCCGAGTGTGTCGTTGCCCCAAGGGTTTCCGCGCGCGTTGATCGACGCCTGCAGGGTGTGCAGCACCGTGTTGATTCGGTCGCGCGCGTCCCCGGTCTTCTTCGCTGCCTTGAAGAACAGATCCGAGTCGTACTGGACTTTGTCCGCCACCGCGTTCCCTCCGCGTATGTGCGGTCACCCCGCACCCACATCAGCTGTACGCATTCGACGATGACAGTCCATAGCAACTCCCCTGTTGCTCGGACGTGAACGGAAAGTGCCGCGACAGTTACAGCCAACATGCGGGTACACCTGGCCGTTCACCTCGCGAAATGTGCTATACGCGTTGATGTTCGGCCGACATGCGGCGCTAGGGAAGATCGACCGCGCACAACATCAGCTACTTCGGCCGGTGTGCCGCGGGCGCCCGTTCGAGGGGCCAGGTTCCGGGGGCATGCGCAGATTGGCGTCGCTTTGTGCATGCCCCCAGATCCCGACTCAAACGTTACATCACAGAACGTGCCGCTGTCTAGCGGCAAGGTTCGCGAGAGAAAAGCCGCCCATCCCGCCTTACAGACCGGGCAGTTCCTCGGCCAGCTCCGCGATATCGCGGTCCAGGTAGTGCGCGACGAAACGGTTGACCAGCTCGGCCGCCGCCTGACCGGGGACAACCCGGGCGGCGAGCACGCGCTCGGCCAGCTCGGCCCGATCCGCCTGCGTGCGCCCCGACTGCCGGAACGACTGCCAGGCGGTCCGCTCGAACACGTCGACGAAGCGCCGGGCGATTCGGTCGCAATCCCCCCGCAACCGCTCGACCTCGTCCAGGATCTGCGCGGGCGCCGCCCCCGAGGCCGCCAATTGCTCGGCGATCCGGACGAGCTGCTGGTCGGCCACGACGTAGGTGGCGGCATCGAGCGGCTCATACATTCCGGTCGCGACAACCCGGGCGAGACCATGCGGCACATCCCGGTATCGATCAGCGAGTTCCGTTGCGGCAACGACCATTTCCCTGACCGCGGGACCCGAACCCTGGTCGCTCGGCGCAGCGGACTCGGCCGCGGCGCCGGGGTGCTCGAGGGCCTCCGGCTCAGGGACGCCGAGGATGTCGCCGAGGTCGTCGCCGCGGTCCCAGGCCTCGAGCAGTTCCCTGATCCCGTTGAGCTTGATGCCTCGATCCAGCAACCGGCCGATGGTGCGCACCCGGTTGAGGTGGTCGGACCCGTAGAACCCGGTGCGCCCCTTCACCTGCGGCGGCGGCAGCACGCCGCGCTCGTGATAGACGCGCAGGCTTCGCACGGTCGTGCCGGCCTCACGCGCCAGCTCATCGATCGTAAATTCCGTACCCGCTGCCATACCTCAAGGAAACCACACCGAAACCTGCGCTGACCGAATGATTGCCACCCGATAGCCATCCGATCTGACTCTATGACGATCGCGTTTCATGAGATGACAACCATGTACATCTATTGAACGTGCCGTTAAACAGCGGTACGTTACTGAGCGATATGACTGCCGTCACATGAAAGGCCCAGGCATGACCATCGTTCGACCTCCCGCACAGACGCAGGAGCCGGCTTCGCGGGCACTGCACGCCGAGGACGCGGGCTATCACAAGGCGCTGCGCCCACGTCAACTGCAGATGATCGCCATCGGCGGCGCGATCGGCACCGGGCTGTTCCTAGGCGCCGGCGGCAGACTGAAAGACGCTGGGGCAGGGCTCTTCCTGGCGTACGCCGTGTGCGGCATCTTCGTGTTCTTCATCCTGCGGGCGCTCGGCGAGCTGATCCTGCACCGCCCGTCGTCGGGCTCGTTCGTCTCCTACGCTCGCGAGTTCTACGGCGAGAAGCTGGCCTTCGGCGTCGGCTGGATGTACTTCTTCCACTGGTGTATGACCGGCATCGTCGACATCACCGCGATCGCCACCTATGTCCACTACTGGGGCAGCATGCAGGTGATTCCGCAGTGGACCATCGCGCTGGTCGCGCTGGCCCTGGTGGTCGCCATCAACATGGTGTCGGTGCGCTGGTTCGGTGAGATGGAGTTCTGGGCCGCGCTGATCAAGGTGGTCGCGCTGGTGGGCTTCCTCATCGTCGGCACCGTCTTCCTGGCCGGACGGCGCCCGATCGAGGGCAACAGCACCGGGATCAGCGTGATCAGCCAGCACGGCGGCCTGCTCCCGAACGGCATCATCCCGATCGTGCTGTGCACCACCGGCGTCATCTTCGCTTACGCCGCAGTCGAATTGATCGGCACCGCCGCCGGCGAGGCGGAGAACCCGGAGAAGATCATGCCGCGCGCGATCAACTCGGTGATCGCCCGCATCGCGCTGTTCTACGTCGGCTCGCTGGTGCTGCTCTCGCTGCTGCTGCCCTACACCGCGTTCAAGTCCGGCGAGAGCCCGTTCGTCACCTTCTTCTCCAAGATCGGTGTCGGCGGCGCGGGCACGATGATGAACCTGGTCGTGCTGACCGCGGCGTTCTCCAGCCTCAACGCCGGGCTCTACTCGACCGGACGCATCCTGCGCTCGATGTCGATGAACGGCAGCGCTCCCGCGATGGCCGGCCTGATGTCCAAGCGCGGCGTGCCCTACGTGGGCATCCTCGCCACCGGCGCGGTCGCGCTGATCGGCGTCGGGCTCAACGCCCTGGTCCCGGACAAGGCCTTCGAGATCGTGCTGAACATGTCGGCGCTGGGCACCATCACCGCGTGGGCGGCGATCGTGCTCTGCCAGCTCAGGCTGTGGCGCTGGGCGAAGGAAGGCAAGATGCAGCGTCCCTCGTTCCGGCTGATCGGCGCGCCGTACACCAGCATCGCGACCCTGGTCTTCCTCGCCGCGGTGGTCATCCTCATGCTGTTCAGCAAGAGCGACGTGCAGCGCGGCGCCGTCATCGCGATGGCGGTGATCATGGTCCCGGCCATGGTGCTCGGCTGGTTCTTCGCCCGCGGCCGGGTCATGCACCTCGCGGCCCTGCGCGAAGGCTTTACCGGTGCGTTCCCGGTGGTCGCCGAGCGGCCGATGGAACACCGCGACCCGCGTATCGCCGATATATCCCGTACAAGCAACAACGCCGCAACGAACAATGAGGCAGAATCGCGATAGGGCCGACCTGTTCCGCCCGCTCCGCCGCACCGGTTGTCCACCGGGGTGGCGGAGCGGTGCGGGTTCGGCTCGATGCCGAACGCGTTGGTGCTGAGAGGGTCGAATGCCGGAACACTTCAGTGGCTCCGATGACATTCGCCCGCCTGCTCAATCGACGACATTGACCGAGGATCTCGGAGAATTGGCATACCGGGCCCAGTATCAGTGGGCTACCCGACGAGTATCACCGGCCGAAACCACCCCGTGGCTGCCGGATCAGGACGATTCCCTGGAACTGGAAGCCGAACCCGGTTCCGAGCGCAGCGTCCGGTCCCGGCCCAGTGTTCGCCGGCTCAGCGCGGGGCTGGTCGACCTCCCCCGAGTTTCGCAGGTCGACCCGTCGACCGCGATCCTGCGCGATCCCGAGGTACCCGAGGACAAACGGTTCTGCTGGAAATGCCAGAAGCCCGTCGGCCGCTCGGGAGGTAACGGCTCTGCGCCCACGGCGGGGAAATGTCCGAATTGCGGATCGCCGTTCAACTTCCGGCCGTTGCTGACCCCCGGCGACCTGATCGCCGATCAATACGAGGTGCAGGGCTGCCTCGCCTACGGCGGCATGGGCTGGATATTCCTCGCCCGCGACCGCAATGTCAGCGACCGCTGGGTGGTCCTGAAGGGGTTGCAGAATCCGCTCGACTTCGAGGCCCACGTGGTGGCGCTGGCCGAACGGCAGTTCCTGTCGGAAATGGCGCATCCGGGGATCGTGAAGATCTTCAACTTCGTCAAACACCGGTCGGCGGACGGAATTCCGTGCGGGTACATCGTGATGGAATACGTGGGCGGGCAATCGCTGAAGGAAATGCTCGATCTGCGCGCACCGGAACACCTCCCGGTCGCCGAGGCCATCGCCTACGTGATGGAGGTGCTGCCCGCCCTGGATTACCTGCACTCGTTCGGCCTGGCCTACAACGATCTGAAGCCGGACAACATCATGGTCACCGAGGACGAGGTGAAACTCATCGACCTCGGCGCGGTGGCCGCCAGGGAATCCGGCGGCAGCCTCTACGGCACCCTGGGATATCAGGCGCCCGAGTTCACCAGCACCGGACCGACCGTCGCCTCCGACATCCACACGGTCGGGCGAACATTGGCCGCGTTGACGCTGAACATGCCGACCGAAAGGGGCGGTCCGAAGCTCCCCGGGATTCCGCCGGCCGACGAGCAACCGGTACTGCGCCGCTATCCCGCGTTCGAGCGGCTGCTGTTGCGGGCGACCGATCCCGATCCGGCACAACGGTTTCCGTCCGCGTACGCGATGTACCGACAGCTCGCCGGCGTGCTCCGCGCGGTACTCGCGGAGGACACGAACCGGGAGTATCCGCAGACCTCGGCGGTATTCGGTTCGCCGCGTGGTGATTTCGGCATCGATACGTTGATTCGGCAGACCGAGGGGGTGATCGAGGGTGTACATCAGGTACCGACCCTCGATCCCCCGAGTGTCGTTGCCGCCCTGCCGGTCCCGCTGATCGACAGCGAGGATCCGAGCGCGGAGCTGTTGTCCCCCTTGCTGCACGGCGATCCCCAGCAGACGCTCGACACGCTGCGGCAGAGCATCGCCGATATGAGCGCGGGAGCCATCGCGACGCCCGAAACCTTCGATCTGGAAGGCACCTTGGCCGCGGTCCGCGCGTATCTCGACCTGGGCGAGGTGGAGCAGGCCCGGGAAAGTCTGGCGCACTTGCTGCCCGCCCATCGCGCGGACTGGCGGATCGATTGGTACACGGGCATAGCGGAACTGTCCTGCGCCGGCTACGCACAGGCCTACGAGCATTTCGATCGCGTGCACTCGATGGTTCCCGGAGAGATCGCGCCGCTGCTGGCGCTGGCCGCGACCGCCGAACTCCTGCTCCAGACGGACTCGAATCCGGACCAGCCGAATCGGTGGCGGCAGGCGTCGACGGAGTATTACCGGTCGGTCTGGCGGAACACCCGTGGCGTGGCGAGCGCCGCATTCGGCCTGGCGCGCAGGCTGGCCGTGGACGGCGATGTGTTGACCGCCGTGTCCACCTTGCAGCAAGTGCCGGATTCGTCGCGGCATCACAACGCCGCGCGAATGACCGCGTGCCTACTGCTGGTCACCAAGCCGGTATCCGAGCTGACCCAAGCGGATCTCGACGCCGCTGCCGCGCACCTCTACGCGCTGCCGGACGAACCACGACTGATGCAGTTGCAGGCCATCGTGCTCAGTGCCGCGCTGGCCTGGCTGAACAACGGCGGAAAACCGGAGGGGCGCAGCACGATCCTCGGGTTCCGCTATACCGAGGACGGGCTGCGCGGCGGGCTGGAATCGGTCCTGCGGGCGGTCGCGCGAACGACGCAGAATCGGCTGCACCGCTATGCGCTCATCGACCTGGCCAACGATATCCGGCCCCGCTCCCTCTGGTAGGAAACCAAGCCCGGCACCGCGATTCGGTCAGGGTTTGCCGCGCTTGCCGAAGGAGTGGGTGTTGTCGGCTTCCTGTCCATCGATCAGGCCGGCCGCGTCGCGCTGGCCATCGGCGATCGCGCCGAAGGTTCCCGAGATTCCGCCGATGCCCTGGAGCAGGTTGTCGCGCGCGGCGAGATAACCCTTCGCCCCGTCGGCGAACTTTTTCCCGAAACTGTCCTTGCCCCAAGGGGTACCGGTCGTACCCAGCTTGGCCGTCAAGGTGCTGAGCACGCCGTCGATGCGGTCGTGAATGCCCGCGGCGTGTGTCGCCGCGGTGCGCAGCTGATCGGTGTCGACCTCGAACTTCGGCATTACTTCTTCTCCTCATCGGTCAGGGTGAACGGCACATCGACCTCCGGGGCCGCTTCCGGTTGCCCGGCAGCCGGAATCCAGTAGTCGGGCGTGGGTGCGGCGGGCACCGTGAACGGCGGCGGCATGGGGCCCCAGTCGACGATCTGCTTCGGCCGGGTCTTCGCCTTCATGTCCTTGCCCGGGCCGAGATAGGCATTCGGATCCGGACGTGGGGCCGGCTCGGATCCGCTGCTGCCGGACGACGCCGGTCGCGAACTTGATGATCCGGTGGAACTCGTTGTGCCGGAGCCGCTCTGGTTCGAGGAGGACGAGCTCGAGCCGCTGTGTGCCGAAGACGAGGAACCCGGCGGATGGCTCGCGACGCTCGGTGCGCCGGTCGACGATCCGTGGGCGCTGCCCCCGGACGACCCGTGCACACTTCCTCCGGACGAACCGTGGCCGCTTCCTCCGGCCGACGATCCATGGACGCTTCCGCCAGGCGGCGATCCGTGCACGCTCCCCCCGGGCGGCGTCCACCCGCCGTCGACCGATGATTGGTAGGAGGTCGGGGGCTCGACACCGGCGGTGCTGCCGCGAACCGATGGCGGCGGACTTCCCTCTGCGCGACCTGATTCCGCGGTGACGAACGAGCCCGAGTTCCGCGAGGAGCCCGAGGACCCATCGGCCGAATCGCGTCCCGACGTTCCACCCGTCGAATCACGACCCGAAGCACCACCCACCGACGCACGCCCCGAAGAGCCACCGGCCGAATCACGGATCGAGGAACCGCCGTTCGAATCACGTACTGACGACCCGCCCGTCGAATCGCGAGCCGTCACAATTGATCCCTCGCGAGCTGTCACGAACGAACCCGTCCGGCCCGAACCGCTGCTCGACGATCCCCCGGACGACCGGACCGACGATCCGTCACCGTGCGTCGACCCCCGGCTGGACGTCGCGGACTGCCCATCGCCACCACCGAACGAATGCGCACTCTGCGCCCGCGACCCGCCCCCGGAAGCACCCGAAGATGAACCGCTCTGCGAACCACCACCAGACGCGGCCGACTGCGAACCGTGTTGCGCTCCTCCCCCAGGCTGCGAACCGTGCTGCGCGCCCCCGGCAGACGTGACCGGGTGCGCACCATTCTGCGACCCACCACCGGCACCTGCAGACTGCGAGCCGTTCTGCGACCCGCCCCCAGACGTGACCGAGTGCGAACCCTGCTGCGACCCGCGCCCGGAGGCGCCCGAATGTGAACCGGAACCACCACCCGACACCACCGAGTGCGCACCGTTCCGCGAACCGCCCCTGGAACCACTCGACTGCGATCCATGCTGGGATCCACCGCCGTTCGACATCGAGGCCGTCGTCACCGATCGTGATCCGCCCGAATGCGATTGCCCTCCTGAACTATTCGCGACAGATACGGATCCATCACCACTCCGGACAGACCCCGTCCGCCCGCCGTTCGTTACCGGCGCCGGCGCGGGCGTCGGCTTGTTCGCCCAGGCGAACCGGCGTATGTCGTTCGGCGACACCGTCTTCAACGTGAATCCACCGCGCGCCCCGCCGACCAATCCACCCCTGGCCGCCGCACCGACCCATCCGCTGGGCGAGGAGAACGACGTCCACGACCCGGTCGCCACCCCGGCCGCCACGTTGCCGGCCGCCGAACCGACGATCCCGGAGGCCGCGCCGATGAACGCACCACGCCCGGTGGCGCCCCACGCACCGATGTTCCGCCCGCCGATCACCTTGTCCAACCCGAAACCCAAGTAGCGCGCGAACTCTCGCGACGGCAAGGTGCCCGCGGCCGAGGCGAAGATCGACACCCCGAACTGGGTACCGTCGAACTTCCGGCGATGCCCCGCGGCCATCTGCCCGAGCTGCACGGCGGCATCCAGGCCCGCCGAGGTGACGCCGGTCTCCAGCAGCTTCACCGAATACACACCCCACCCCTTGGCGGTCGGCGCGACCAGGCGGCCGGACGCCAACGTCTTCAGGAAGAACCGCTTCTCGGTGGCCGCGCCGAGCTTCGCGGCAAGCCGGCCGATCTGCGCGGCCAGCTTGTCCTCCAGCACCCGCAGGATCGACCGCGTTGTCGTGATGGCCGCCGCCTCCGCCGCAGGTGCCGTCGGCGGAAACAGCCAAGCCCAAATGATTTCCAGCGCCAGCCAGACGAGCGAGACGATGATGTTGAGCTTCGTCGCCTCGAGTTCGGTGCCCGCGTCGAAGCTGGAGTCGGACACGGTCTGGAGCAATTGCGCCAGGGACTCCAGCGATTCGTCGCCGGTGCGCAGGTGGTCGAACGTGGCGCCCATCGCGGTTGCGCCGTCACCCTGGAGATACGCCCGTGTGGTCGCGCTCTTGGCCGCGTCGATCTCGGACAGCAGGGCAGTCAGGTCAGCGCTCGCGGTCTTCCACGCGGCCGAGATCTCCCACAGGCCGCTCTCGTCCCCGTCCGGCCAGGTCGCACCGGCGATCCAGCCCAGCCAGCGCAGTTCCTCGGGCAGGTACAGTCCCATCCCCGCTCACCGGCCCGCGCCGGCGAGCATCGTCGCCCTGTCGGTCTCGGCCCGCTCGTCGGTCATCGATGCTCCACCCGCTCGCCTGTCGACTGGCCTCCACGACACCGCACACGGATGAACTCATGGTGTCGCTCAACGGAATTCGGTCTCAATATCCGTCTCATCCGAGTCCGGAACCGCGCATGGCGCACGGCCGGTGAGCACCCGCGGCACTCCCCGCACTCAGGCACGGCATGATCGATGACTGTGCGAATCCTGCTGCAACGAGTGAGGTCGGCCCAGGTGAGCGTCGACGACGAGATCGTCGGCCGGATCGATCCGGCCGCGTCCGGGGTGCCCCACGGACTGCTCGCCCTGGTCGGTGCCACCCACAGCGACACCGAGGCAACCGCGAAGACGCTCGCCGACAAGGTGTGGCGGCTGCGCATCCTGGACGGCGAACGCTCCGCCGCCGACCTCTCCGCGCCGATCCTGGTGGTCAGTCAGTTCACCCTCTACGCCGACACCGCCAAAGGCCGCCGCCCGTCCTGGAACGCCGCCGCGCCCGGCGCCGTCGCCCAGCCCCTCGTGGACGTGTTCGCCGCAGCGCTGCGCGAGCTCGGCGCCACCGTCGAGACCGGGCGATTCGGTGCGCACATGCAGGTCGAGCTGGTCAACGACGGCCCGGTCACACTGCTGCTGGAAGGGTGATTCCACGGCGGCGGCCCGCGCCGCCGATTCGAAGCACACCCTGCCCACATCGCCCGCGCAGGATCCTGGTGCGCCGAGCCGACAACCGTGACAGACTCGTGCGTTAGAAGGTGCGGGTGGCACGCGGCCGCCGGTTAGCGGAGGATCATGCTGGAAACGAGGGACGCGATGGATCTGGACGCGCTGGAGCGTCGGGTCGCCGCGGATCGGTATGCGGCGCTTGATCGTTCGGTCGAGGCGGATCTGCGACTGGCCACCTCGCTCGCCGATCTGGCGAAGGGCTTCATCGCCACCAAGACCAACGGGTCGGTACGCGATCGGACCAGGGATGCGCTGGCACCCGCGGAGGAGGCGGTCGCCATTCGGCTGCGCCTGCTCGCCACCGGGCAGGTGCTCAACGCCCGTCTCGCGGGCGAGCTGAACGAGGCACTCCGGTCGGTCGAACTCGCGGCCAGGCACAGCGGTCGCCGGGAACTCGCCACCACCACCATCCGGCGCGCGTGCGACGCCTACCGGCAGTTGGCGCGGATCCATCCGGAGGTCGCGGGGCTGTGCGCCGACGGACTGTCGAAATGCGGTGTGTGGCTCGGCCGCCTCGATCAGGACGCCGCGGTCGCGGCCACCGAGGAGGCCGCGCGGATCCGCAGCGCGCTGGCCGCGGCGAACCCGGAGCTGTCGGGTAAATACCTGGCCAGCCTGAGCACGCTGCTGCGTACCCTGATGGTCGGCCGGTCACGCAAGCAGGCGCTGTCGATGTATCGCGAGCGGTACTCCGCGTTCACCTCGACGAGCATGTCGATCCGGTTGCGCGCCTGCGGGGTTCAAGACCTCGACCTGACCCCGAAGTCGTACAAGGCTCTCGCCGAACTCAATTGCCGGACGCTGGAGCAGGCCGGTCGGCTGACCCAGCAGCAGATCCTGTTCAAGTCCTCGGGCGATCTGTCGACGGTCGAGGAGATCAACTGGAAGCTGGCTCTGGTCGGCCTGCGGCCGCTGCTGCCCGGCGCGGAACCGGACCCGCCGTCGATGCCGGTGCAGATCGGCACCAGTTTCGGCGCGCTCAGCGTGTACTGCCCGGTGCCGGACGCGATCGCGCAGATCCGCGCGGCGATCATCGGCGCGTACGCGACCGACGACGCCTACCCGCTGGATCGGGAGAGTTATCTCGGTGAGCGCGAGAAGAATTGGAAGATCACCGACGCCGAGGTGAACACGGCGGAGAAACTCGGCGACGACGTGGTGCTGATCGATCAGCCCTACGGCGGCTGGGTGACGGTGATGAGTCTGAACTGGGAGCTGACGCCGGTCGGCAAGCATCCGCTGGCCAGGCGGTTGTCCCAGGATTGGCCGGTGGCCGCGATCACGGTGACCGAGCACGTCGCCTACGAGCTGTGCTGGTACGAGCACGGGGCGGCCACCCAGTACGCCGCCCTCGGCCGGCCGGCGGGGCAGGCGCCGCTGGATAAACCGTTGGCGCCGTTGGATTTCAAGATGCTGGCCGATCTGAACGCCGACCGCGCGAACGAGACGAAACTTCGCGCGGCGTTCGGCAACACCCAGATGTTCGCCAACCTCACCTATCTGCCGTCGAGCGGACTGCGGCAGATCAGCGCGACCACCCCGCTCGCCGAGCACGGTGATCGCGTGCTGTTCTTCCGGACTACGCCGTAGACCGTCACGCCGCCGGGGTCGGCCGCACCGGCTGAATGGTCGAGTTGCGGCCCCAGATGAACCACACGACCGGGCCGAGGAACGGGAACGCGAGCATCAGCAGGACCCAGATGGCCTTACCGGCCGCCGCATAGTTGCTGGACCGTAGCGCACTGACTACACCGGCGATGAACAGCACGATTGCGCCGATGGCGACAGCGACGGCGAAGACGCCGAAGGCGATCGAGCCTGCCGTCTCGGCAGTACTGGCCAGGGCGGGGGCGGAAGCGAGAGCAATTGTTGTCATGCCACTCAGCGTAGGTTTCAGACCGGTCGCACCACATCGGTGACTAACCCTGAATTTGCTGTGCGGAGGTACTCACCGATGTACACCGCGAGGATGACGTGGGATGCGACGCCGGGATCGTCCCGGCCGAACCGGCCTCAGGGTCACTTCAACAGTTCAGCATTAAAGTACCTCGCGCTCACCGCGCGTCGGTTCACGATGAATGCCGAAATCGACCAACGACGTGCGATCTGCACGTCAATCGGGTGGAACCCGCAGGCGAACTTCTCGAGAACTAATTGAACGGAACGTTTATGCCCTGCCATGGAGTGCTCTACTGAGATCACGCCCGAACGGTGTCGTAGGTCACCCTCGGTGACCAGCACACACCCGCTCGGGCGGCTTCACCAGACAACGATGCTAGTCGAGGCTCTTCTCATGGACCAACTGGCGTTGGCGGAAACCCCAGCCGCCCGATGCGCCTATTACCGCCATACCTGTGACCTACCCGCCGGCTTCCATCCGGAAATCGGCCGGATCACCGTCCGGGCCGGCTTCGTCGGCGCGATCACCATGCCCGCCACGCTCGGTCAGCAGGTCCACGACGATTTGATACATCATCGAAATCCATTGGGCCCCGTCATTTCTCACGTGCGCTCGAAACGCTGGACCTTTCTGATCCGGCCCGACCTGCCCGACGACGTCCGCCTGTTCGCGGAGTTGTTCCGGCTCAACGTGTCGATCGTGCCGATCGGCGGCGAGATCGCGCTACCCTCCCCCGCCGACACCAGCGCCGGCTATCGCGAGTGGATCGTGGCTCCGGAGAACAGGTTTCGTCCCTCCGGTGCGGCCATCGTGGATACCGTGCGCTCCTGCCGGAACACGGGGCGGCGATGACCACAGGGCAGCTTCCCGCGAAACATCAAGTCCTGCAGGCATGCCGGGGCGAACCCCCGGAGAACAATCCACTCCTGCGGGGCGCCCACGAGCTGACCACACTGCACGAGCGCCGGCTCGGCGCAGGCCGGGAGACGACCGAGGAAATCGACGCGCTCCGAGCCAGTGTGGTGCGCGACATCGATCGCTGGATCACCGTTCAGCTGCCGCCCGCGCACGGTGCCGCGCATGTGCACACGGAGACGGTCGGCGCCGTGATCGACCGGCTCGCCCAGTTCACCGCCAACGCCTACGCGGCGCTGGCGAGCGCCTCCGAATGGGACCTGTGGGACGCGTGGCAGCGCCTCGCGGAACTGGCCGTCGGCTACGACGATCTGGCCGCCGAGGTGTGCGCGGGCGTACGCCGTTTGCCAGGCGCGTCGTAAATCTCACCCGCCGCGCCACTATCCGGACTTAGGGTGAGGCGCATGGGGAATACGACTGATCGAGATGCGAGCAAGCGTGCCCTGCATGCCCGGCGGGCTGCTTCCTTCGGCGCCAGCGCGATGGACTACGCCGACCACCGACCGGACTATCCGTTAGCGGCCATCCGCTGGGCGCTCGAGCAGGTGCCGACCGTCCCCGCGCCGATCGTCCTCGACCTCGGGGCGGGCACCGGAAAACTGACCGAGGGGCTGCTCGCGGCCGGCGCCTCGGTGATCGCGGTCGAGCCCGACGACGCTATGCGCGTGGAGCTGATGCGGCGCCTGCCGGGCGTCCGCGCACTCGAGGGCACGGCGGAGGCGATTCCGCTCCCGGACCGTTCGGTGGACGCGATCGTGGCCGGGCAGGCCTTCCACTGGTTCGATCAACAGCGCGCTTTCCCGGAATTCGCGCGAGTTTTGCAGAAAGGCGGCGTTTTCGCCGCATTGTGGAACACCGACGACACACGGGTCGACTGGGTCGCCGAGCTGGGCCGCGTAGCGCGCTCGGCGGCGTCGGCTCCGCCGCTGGAACTGGCCCCCGCGGCACTACCCGAGCACCCGCTGTTCGAGGCCTTCGAAACCGCCAACTTCCCGCACTCCCAACGGCGGACGGCCGAGTCGCTGACCACAACCATCGGCACGCACTCACACACGCTGGTGGTGTCGGCGCAGCAGCGGGCCGAGGTGCTGAGCCGGGTCACCGAGTATCTGCGCAGCCGGCCGGAGACCGCCGAGGGCGAATTCGACCTGCCCATCGTGACTTTGGTACTGCGCACCGCACTCCGCCCCGGCTGACCGCCCGCCGACTACCTGCCGCAAGGAAATTCGCACACCACACACAATTTCCGATGCGCGCGCCCGTCCGGGCGAGGTGGCCGCGCACTTGAACCACGTGATGCGCCAACCGGATTCGAGTAGTCGTCTACTCGGGCAGTGCCCACCCGGCCGGACATAGGCTGACAGCAGAGTTCAACACTGTAGCGATCAGGCCACCAACGTCGACCTGATCCGGCACTCGGGCAACGCCGCCCGGCCCAACGTCACGGTCGCGCGCAGCAGGCGCAAGGAACGACGACACCGATCCAGCGAGCCGCTGGGTATCGCCGCAAGGCGAGATCGTCCAGCGGGGGCCGCCACCCCCGCCGGCGTCGGTGCGTATCGTCTCCTCGTCACGCCGCGTCCCGACCGCTAGTGTCTCGAATAACGTTGCGCCGCTCGATCTTCCGCACAGGAGGGGTCGGCAGGGATCGGCGGCGCCGACCGTGCACCGCACAGCAATGTTGTGCAGGGGGTGGTTACTCCGGGCGCAGGGTGAGGATGCGGGGGCCGTCCTCGGTGACGGCGACCGTGTGCTCCCAGTGCGCGGCGCGGGTG
This sequence comes from Nocardia sp. NPDC006044, assembly GCF_042871115.1. NCBI lineage: Bacteria > Bacillati > Actinomycetota > Actinomycetes > Mycobacteriales > Nocardiaceae > Nocardia > Nocardia sp. NPDC006044. The sequence goes on along the minus strand of NZ_JBIAID010000005.1, from coordinate 255,489 downwards.
CCGTCCACGGTGACGACCGTCCAGTCGTCGTCGAGCACCTGGGTCTGGGTGGTGCCGAGCGTCAGCATCGGCTCGATCGCGAGGACCGATCCGACGACGAGTTTCGGGCCCTTGCCCGGGTCGCCCTCGTTCGCCAGGAACGGATCGAGGTGCATCTCGCGGCCGATGGCGTGACCGCCGTAGCCGTCCACGATGCCGTAGGCGCGGCCGTGCAGTTGTTCGGCCGCGCGGGTGCCCAGTTCGATGGCGTGCGAGACGTCGGAGAGCCGGTTACCGGGCACCATGGCCTCGATACCCGCTTCCATCGACAGCTTGGTCGCCTCGCTCAGCAGGCGGTCGGCGTCGATGATGGTGCCGACGCCGAACGTCCACGCCGAATCACCGTGCCAGCCGTCGAGAATGGCGCCGCAGTCGATGGAGACCAGGTCGCCCTCGGTGAGGATCTCGTCCGCGGTCGGAATCCCGTGCACCACACGGTCGTTCACCGACGCGCAGATCGACCCGGGGAAGCCGTGGTAGCCCTTGAAGGACGGCACCGCACCGGCGTCGCGGATCAGCTGCTCGGCGACCTCGTCCAGCTCCAGGGTGGACACCCCGGGCTTGGCGGCGGCGCGCACGGCGACCAAGGCGCGGCCGACGATCGCGCCGGCCGCCGCCATGGCTTCGAGTTCACCGGTGGTGCGAAACGGCACCACCTTCTTGCTCTTACGGCCGAAGACCATCAGCCCACCGTCGTGCAGCGCATCAGCGGCCCAGGGCGTGCAGCACGCGGGTATGCACCTCGTCGATGGTGCCGACCGCGTCCACCGGGACAACCAGGCCGTCGTAGTGCTCGAGCAGCGGCGCGGTCTCGTCGCGGTAGACGACCATCCGGTTGTGGATGACCTCGGCGTTGTCGTCGCTGCGCCCGCTGGTGCGGCCACGCTCGACCAGGCGCTCGATCACGGTCGCCTCGGGCACGTCGAAGCTCAGTACAGCGTCGAGCTTCTTGTCCATCTCGGCGAGGATCTTCTCCAGCGCGTCGGCCTGATCGACCGTGCGCGGGTAGCCGTCCAGCACGAAGCCGTTCGCGGCGTCGGTCTCGTTGACCCGGGCCTCGACCATGCGATTGGTGACATCGCTGGGCACCAGATCGCCCGCGTCCATGTACTTCTGTGCTTCGCGACCGAGCAGGGTCTGCTGGCTGATGTTCGCGCGGAACAGATCCCCGGTGGAGATGTGCGGGACGCCCAGTGTTTCCGAAAGCAGGACGGCCTGGGTGCCCTTGCCGGCACCCGGCGGACCGAGCAGTACAACTCTCACTTGAGGAACCCTTCGTAATTTCGATTCATCAGCTGGCTTTCGATCTGCTTGACCGTGTCCAGGCCGACACTCACCATGATCAGCACCGCGGTGCCGCCGAACGGGAGGTTCTGACCGTTACCGGAAGCGCCGATATCGAGGAAAAGATTCGGCAGGACAGCTACGAGACCGAGGTAGACCGAGCCGGGGAGGGTGATGCGACTCAGCACATAGTTGAGGTAATCCGCGGTGGGCTTGCCGGGGCGGTACCCCGGGATGAAGCCACCGAACTTCTTCATCTCGTCCGCGCGTTCCTCCGGGTTGAAGGTGATCGCGACGTAGAAGTAGGTGAAGAACACGATCAGACCGAAGTAGATCGCGATGTAGACCGGGTTGCCCGGGTTCACCAGGTACTTGGCGATGATCTCCTGCCACCAGCTCGGGTCCGGGTTGTTCCGCGAGGAGGTGAGCTGGGAGACCAGGTTGGGCAGGTACAGCAGCGAGGACGCGAAGATCACCGGGATGACACCGGCCTGGTTGACCTTCAACGGCAAGTAGGTCGAGGAGCCGCCGTACATCTTCCGGCCGACCACGCGTTTCGCGTACTGCACCGGAATACGCCGCTGGCCCTGTTCGACGAAGATGACCGCGGTGATGATCGCGAACGCGGCGACACAGACCAGGCCGAACACCAGACCGCCGCGGCTGTCCAGGATCTGCTTGCCCTCGGTCGGGATACGCGCGGCGATACCGGCGAAGATCAGCAGCGACATGCCGTTGCCGACACCGCGCTCGGTGATCTGCTCGCCGAACCACATGACCAGGGCCGCGCCGGCGGTCATCACGAGCACGATGATGATCATGCCGAAGATGCCGTTGTCGGCGATGATGTCCTTGTCACAGCCCTGCAGCAGCTGCTTGCGCGAGGCCAGCGCGACGAGGCCGGTGGCCTGCAGGATCGCGAGCGCGATCGACAGGTACCGGGTGTACTGCGTCATCTTGTTCTGGCCGGACTGGCCTTCCTTACGCAGTTCCTCGAACCGCGGGATGACGACGGTCAGCAGCTGGATGATGATGCTCGCGGTGATGTACGGCATGATGCCGATCGCGAACACCGACAGCTGCAGCAGCGCGCCACCGGAGAACAGGTTGATCAGCTGGTAGATACCGCCGGAATCACCGCCGGACACCTGCTTGATGCAGTCCTGGACGGCCCTGTAATCGACGCCGGGGGACGGCAGCGCGGCACCCAGACGGTACAGCGCGATCAACCCCAGCGTGAAGAGAATCTTCCGCCGTAAGTCCGGAGTCCGGAAGGCCGATACGAAGGCGGAAAGCACAGATCCTCCTGGCGAACGACATGGTGGTCAGGACATGGTTGATTCAAGCAATACTCCAGATCCGACGCCGCGGCATCTGGGGACGCTGAAAACCATGACGAGGCTTGGCAGACAACAACTTGAACTCTAACAGTGGCACCGGACGAGCTTTCACTCGTCCGGTGCCACTGGTTGTCAGATTACCGTCAGCCCAGCTCGGTGACAGTGCCACCGGCCGCAGTGATCTTTTCCTTGGCCGCGCCGGTCACCTTGTCGACGGTCACCTGGACCGCGACGCCGATCTCGCCGTCGCCGAGGACCTTCACCAGCTGGTTCTTGCGAACCGCGCCGGCCGCCACGAGCTCGGCCTTGCCGATCTCGCCGCCCTCGGGGAAGAGCTTGGCGATGACGCCGACGTTCACGACCTGGTATTCCGTGCGGAACCGGTTCGTGAAGCCCTTGAGCTTGGGCAGCCGCATGTGCAGCGGCATCTGCCCACCCTCGAAGGCGGCGGGGACGTTCTTGCGTGCCTTGGTGCCCTTGGTACCACGGCCCGCGGTCTTACCCTTGGAACCCTCACCACGGCCGACCCGAGTCTTCTCGGTCTTGGCACCGGGCGCGGGACGCAGGTGATGCAACTTGATGGTCATGTCAGACCTCCTCAACTGTCACGAGGTGGCGCACGACATTGATGAGTCCCCGGTTCTGCGAGTTGTCCTCGCGAACCACGGTCTGCCGGATCTTGCGCAGACCGAGCGTGCGCAAGCTGTCACGCTGGTTCTTCTTGGCGCCGATCGTGCTCTTGATCTGGGTCACCTTGAGATCTGCCATTACCTGGCACCTCCCGCAGCCTGGGCGCGCGCACGCAGCATGCCCGCAGGGGCAACGTCCTCGAGCGGCAGGCCACGGCGAGCCGCGACCTCTTCCGGACGCTGCAGCATCTTGAGCGCCGCAACGGTCGCGTGCACGACGTTGATGGCGTTGTCGCTACCGAGCGACTTCGCCAGGATGTCATGAATGCCGGCGCATTCCAGCACGGCACGGGCCGCACCACCGGCGATCACACCGGTACCGGGCGAGGCCGGACGCAGCATGACCACACCGGCCGCCGCCTCACCCTGAACCGGGTGGACGATGGTGGAGCCGATCATCGGGACGCGGAAGAAGCTCTTGCGAGCCTCCTCGACACCCTTCTGGATGGCCGCGGGAACTTCCTTGGCCTTGCCGTAGCCGACGCCGACCAGGCCGTTGCCGTCACCGACGATCACGAGGGCGGTGAAGCTGAAGCGACGACCACCCTTCACGACCTTGGAGACGCGGTTGATCGCGACGACGCGCTCGAGCTGGTTCTTCTCGGCCTGCTGGTCGCGACGGTCGTTGCCGCCCCGACGGTCGCGGCCACCGCCGCGCTGGTTGTCGCCGCCACCGGCGGCACCATTCTGCTGTCCGGCGGGTCCGTTGCCGCCGTCACGCCGTTGACGTCCCGGCATCAGACGTTCCTTCCGTTGGTCTTGATCATCAGAACTTCAACCCACCTTCGCGAGCAGCGTCGGCGAGCGCCGCGATGCGGCCGTGGTAGTCGTGACCACCACGGTCGAACACGACGGCCTCGACGCCGGCGGCCTTGGCCCGTGCGGCCAGCAGTTCGCCGACCTTCTTGCTCTTGGCCGACTTGTCGCCGTCCAGCGCACGCACGTCGGCCTCGATCGAGGACGCGGCGGCGATGGTCTGGCCGATCGAATCGTCGATCAGCTGCGCGTGCAGGTGCCGCGAGGAGCGGTTGACCACCAGGCGCGGACGCTCGGTGGTGCCGGCGACCTTCTTGCGCAGACGGAAGTGACGGCGGGTCTTCGACAGACGACGCGTCGTGGACACGTCCTTGCCGCGCGGCTTGCGCTTGGCGATCTGGTTTTCGGTTTGCGCCATGATCACTTACCCGTCTTTCCGACCTTGCGGCGAACGACCTCGCCGGCGTAGCGGATGCCCTTGCCCTTGTACGGGTCGGGCTTACGCAGTCCGTGGATCACAGCGGAGATCTGACCGACCGCCTGCTTGTCGATTCCGGACACGGAGAACTTGGTGGGCGACTCCACCGCGAAGGTGATGCCCGCCGGGGCCTCGACCGGCACCGGGTGGCTGTAGCCGAGGGCGAACTCCAGGTTCGAGCCCTTGGCCTGCACGCGGTAACCGACACCGAAGATTTCCATCTTCTTCTCGTAGCCCTTGGTCACGCCTTCGACCATGTTGGCGACGAGGGTGCGGGTCAGGCCGTGCAGCGAGCGGTTCTGGCGCTCGTCGTTCGGGCGAACGACCTCGAGCTGGCCGTCGTCACCCTTCGTGATGGTGATCGGCTCGGCGACGGTGTGCGTCAGGGTGCCCTTGGGACCCTTGACCGACACCTGCTGGCCGTCGATGGTGATTTCGACGCCGGCCGGAATTGCGATGGGCTTCTTGCCAATACGCGACATTTGTCCTACCTCCCCTTACCAGACGTAGGCGAGGACTTCCCCGCCTACACCTTGCTTGGCCGCCTGGCGATCGGTGAGCAGGCCGGTCGACGTGGAGATGATCGCCACGCCGAGGCCACCCAGGACCTTGGGCAGGTTGGTGGACTTCGCGTACACACGCAGACCCGGCTTCGAGACGCGGCGCAGGCCCTGCAGGCTGCGCTCACGGCTGGGGCCGTACTTGAGATCGACGACCAGGGCCTTGCCCACGGTCGCGTCCTCGGTCCGGTAATCGGCGATGTAGCCCTCGCGCTTGAGGATCTCGGCGATGTTCGCCTTGAGCTTCGAGTGCGGAGCCTTCACCTGATCGTGGTACGCCGAGTTGGCGTTGCGCAGACGAGTCAAGAAGTCCGCGATCGGATCAGTCATGGTCATGGTTAGACCTCGACACCTTTCTCGCTACGGTTCCCATGCAACACCGCCATGTACAAGACATGCCGATCGTGGGCCTACAGCAATTGGGCTGGTCCGGCCGACGCTTGCCGACCGGATGAGTTCTCGAAACGAGTTCTCGGTGCCTAGGACGGGCCGCGAGATCTGGCGGCTACTGCACACAGACCTGCGGACACAGAGGTGCCCAGGCAACCGGTCTAGTGTAGACAACCCCCAGCTGACGGCCAAATCCGGGTGCGTGCCCCCCGCCGCTACGCAGTTCCGACGGAGGACCGACTGGGTACGCTTGCGAGTATGACGATCGAAGTGTCGGCCGGTCTGCCGCACGAGATGACCGAGGAGGAGTACCGCCGCCTGCCCGAGTCGATCTCGCGCGAGATCGAGGTCGTGCATGGGCATGTGATCGTCTGCGAATCCCCGGTACCGGAGCACAATCGGGTCGCACGCAGGCTCGCCGGCGCCATGGAGCAGTTGCCGAGTACCGAACCATGCGTGCGCGTCGAAACCGATATCGACGTTGTTCTTTGGCGGGTACCGAAGTTCACATTCCGCCGACCGGATGTGATGGTTTACCGCTGTCTGCCAGAACGCGGCGCGAAGCCGGAAGCAGGCGATGCGCTGATCGTCATCGAGGTTTCGTCACCCTCCACCGCGGCCGAGGATCTGCTCGATAAAAAGGTTCAGTATGCCCGCGCAGGCATTCCGGCGTATCTGGTCGTTTCTCTCGACACCAAGTACGACATCGAAGAGGTCCGTGAGTTCCGACTCGACGCGCACGCCGCCGAGTACCGGTTACACCGGTTACATCGCGAAGGTTTCCTCGAGCTCGAACATGTCGTGCTCGGTGAGATCAGCTTCGTTGACCTGACCCGATAGCCGCGCGGCTCGGCCTCCAGCACACCGCACAGGTGCGCGATCCATCGCGCAATCACAAGTCGCCCGTCTACATTTCGTGCGCGCGGCACGAATGCGATCCAACAGGAGCGCATGGTTCTCCAGTATGTGGAGTCGTTCGGATAAATCACCAGAGCGCAGGCGTCCGAACTCTGCATGATCACGTCCCAGCAAGCCAGCACGTTGTTACGCAGAACGGCTCGTGCTGAAACTCTGGCATTGGCAGGGGAACGAAAAGGCCTTCATTCAGTCACCCGAGCAAGCACCGACTAACGGGACATGATGGCGACAAACGTCGAATAGGCCCTGCACCATGTCCCGCTCAGTGCCTGAAGCCACCGGGCTCAGTCAGAAGTTCGGAACTCTGGATCCGCATCGCTGCGAATCCGAACGCTACCCCAGTCACCGGCCACCGAGTACACCCCACCTGTGTTAGTCAGAGAATCAATGTTGCCCAGGTCCTCGGTGCCGGTATCGTCCCTATACTTTCGAAACGAACGTCCTAGCCATTCGACGCCGAGAACTCCACTGAAGACAAGTTCTCCACCGACGTAGCAGTACTGTTCACCAGCGGCAGGCGCATGATAAAGAGGGTGCTCAGGTGTCAAAACCGCTTCGAGCACAAACTTGATCTCAGCAGCACTCTCGACAATCTCCAAAACATAGCTGTCCGCCAGATATAGGCCATCAAGATTTGGGTAACTCATATACTCGCGTGTCACGTCATAACCCAATCATCGAGCCATCGGCAGTCTCAACGCCCCGTCCAGAAACTCACGCTCGCTGTCAGTAGATGGCGAAATATACTTGCCTCCACGTTCCAGAATCACGATAGACGGCGCAAGCACGCCCCCGATCAACCCTTTGAGCACGTGATGCCCGCTCCCGAAGTAGGTCTCATACATCAACTTTACGAGTGCCTCAAAACCATTGATATCGATAACCCAAAGATCTGAAGCCATCGCGCTGAGCCCCGTGGGTACAGCCAGAACCTCTCCGACATCCTGAACCATCCGGACATACAGGTCACCTACCCGGAGCGACGGACTCCAGACTGTCAAATTATCGATCTCGAAAACGTAGCTCATTGCGCCCTCACGGCCGATAGTCGTGAAATTCCCATCTGGCGATATGGCCGATCTCCTCCGCCAACTCCGCCCAAGTCGGGCGTTCCAGATTCCGCAGCAAGTCATCGACATACCGCTTGACCAAGGCGGTATCGATGCGCGGTAACACCACCAGGTAGCGGGCCGAGTCCGGGTCGCTCGCATCGACGAGATTATCCCGCGCCTCCGGTGTACATACCGTGAGATCGAAGGATTCTTCGCCACGACCCCCGACCGGACCGATCATCAACTGAACGAACAGTGAATCCTGAGGCAACGCCCCCTGCTCCAGATCCGCGTCCGGACTGTGGATATATTTCAACTCAGCCTTCATCGTTTGACTACGCGCCGCGCAGATTCTTTTGAAGCTCGAAAGCCTGACGCAAGAACGCAAGGAACGAGTCCGCCAGCAGTTGATTTTCCGGAGTTCCTTCTTGGTAGGCATACACAGCTTCGGAGCCCCGATCGAAGAAATACACCTTATAGCCCTGATGGTGTCCGAAAAAGAAACGATCCCGCAAAGACAATACTTCCCCCGAACCACTGCTTATATCCGCCGCCGCCTCGCTTGCCTCCAGCAGTGAGGGATAGAACAAATCGGTTCCCACAAAAAAGCTTCCTGCACCTCTGCCCAGAACCTCCAAGAAGGCGATATACTCATCCGGAACCGGAAACCCATCCAGGGCCGTTGATACTATCTGTGCAATCTCCTCAGCGGTACACCCGACGACCTCGTCGGCTGATGCGAACCCGGCATCTACTAGATCCTGACATAAAGTTCTCATAGACTCAATATTTTCTGCCCTAGCCATACGTCACATTCACCTCCACTCCGGGAAATTTCTCTTTGAATTGCTTGATAACGTCCGTACATGCGTCACAAGGTGACCGCTCGGTATACAGATTGATAGCCCCTTTCGAGTCCGGACGAAGTTGTTGCGCAAGACTGTCAAGGATCTTGAACTCAGAGTCGACCGGCCGGACCACCGAGCCGTCAACCGATTGAGGACGCAGGATAGGATTCGTCGGCGCGTCAACCGTACCCGATGGAGTTCGCGCACCACTTACTGCATCAAGAGAAATGTTCTGTCCGTCGATCTCACCACGAGCGACTGCGACATTTCTGGAATTGGCGACCGCCTCCCCGTTCGCGGCGAGTCGGGCACGTACGCCCTGCGCCTCCTGACTGCCATTGAACTCAGACATGTTCGTCAGACCTGAACCGCGCCCCTCTGAACAACCATCCTTCTTGCCGCGCAATCGCTCCCGCAGGTCCTTTACGGCCTGCTTGGCCTTGCTCATCGCGGTCTTCGCGTCGTCAGCGAGGCCCTTGAGCTGTAAGAGCTTGCGGGCCCGCCAGGCGGTGACGGCTTCTTTTATCTTCACTGCCCATTTGCGGGCTGATTCGGCGGCTTTGGCGCCGGCTATCAGGCCGCCGACGCCGGTCAGGCAGGAGGCTATGACGATGACTGCCACGTTGAGGGCGGCTTCTTCGATGATGGATTCGATGAAGCCTTTGATCTCGTTGCGGAGTTCGACGATGGACTCTTTGTAGTCGAGGCAGGTTTTGCTGATTTGGGTGCAGGTGGTGAGGAGTTGGCCGATGGACGTCTCGAGGGTTTTCAGGTCTTCGCGGACCTGGATCGCGTCTTTGGACGTCACATCGTCGAAGAGGCTGGCGGCGATGGTGATTTTGTCTTTGGCGTTGGTGTTCTGGTAGATCGTGCCGAGGCGGTCCCAGGCGTCGGCGGCCTTGGTCAGGGTGTCGGTGTTGCCGTCGGGGAGGGGGCAATTGATGGCGTCGAGTACTTCGATGGAAGCCTTCGCCAAGCCTTGCGGAGTGCCGCCTGCGGCCGATGCCGGGAGGGCGTAGGGCCCGAAAGTCACTGTCGATGCCGAGTCGGCGGGCCTGTCCGGCTGTGCCGTACCTTTCAGCGCGGCATCGGATTTGGCGTGTTCGAAACCGATGTCGTTGAGGGCGGTGCCGTACGCGCGCAGGGTCGAGAAGGTCTGGTCGAAGAACGACACGGCGTCGCGGGCCGACTCATCGTAGGAGGCTGCCCAGGCGCGGCCGTCTTCGTCTCGGCCTGCCATCTGCCCGCAGCTGTTGAGCTCGCCGAAGACGTATTTGAAGCTGTCGTTCAGCGCGGCGGCGGCGTCGAAGCAGTTGATCGCGGCCTGGTAGTAGACCTTCGGATCGACCTCGAGCTTGGTCATACGCCGAGAATCCGCAGGGTCTGGGATGCGGCGTTGGTGTAGCTGTCGTGTGCGGTCTTCAATGCCGCTTCCAGAGCCACCAGACCGTCCTGCATGTCGGTTACCCCCGCCACCCATTCGGTGTGGGCCTGGCTGTAGGCCATGGCTGCCGCGCCGACCCATACGCCTTCGACTTCCTTGGCCTTCGCTTCCAGCTGCGCCAGCCGATCGGCAACCGCGGCCTTATATGCGCGCATACGGGAGGCCAACTCCTCGAGTTTGTCGAGATCGACCGAGAAGGCCGGTGTATCAGTGGTCATGAGATCGGCCCCCGTTCAAGGCAAGTCCAGCGAGCTGATTCCTGAGGCGAACGACTGGTCGGCCGCCTGGAGTGTCTCAGCGGTCACGCCGAGCTTTTCGGCCAGCTCGAGCAGCGCATCCCATACCTGGTCGGCTCCCTCATGAAACTCATCCCACGCGGCGGTGAAGGCACCCGCGTTATTCCCCGCCCAGCTGTCGATCGTGGCCTTGGTGTCGGTCACCAGCGACGAATACCCGGACTTCAATTCGTCCGCGATCTGGTACGCCATGCGCCCCAGCGCTTTCACCTCTTCGGGCTCAACCGATAGCGACGACGGATCCGCCATGGCGATCAGCTCCTTCAGTGGGAAGTCAGGTGTGCTCTGTACACACTTTGACGCACCGAATGCCGTATCGGTTCCGCCGGATGCTGCGGGTGGTCGAACTGTGGGCGTGTACCGCTCCGAGATACCGCCGTTCGTCCGATGGCGCGCGCCGGTACCGGACCTTTCAGCGGCGACGTCCGCCCCGAACTGATAGGCATGCCCGCTATCGGCAACCACGTGGCACATTGGATGCAACAAAGTCGCAATGTGGTTGTACGCGGGAGGTCTGTCGGGTCTGGACCCACTTCACCGCAATCCAGCAACCTCGATAGGACATCTCAGCGAACCCCACGTGACCTCTGTTGGGCGGGCGTCCGAGCTGCACATACTACGTAGGTACTCGCGACTGGGGCGTAACACTCCGAACCCAGGTCACGGTGTAGTGAAGGAACCATCTGCAAGATCGTCGAGAAGGGACCGCGGGTGAACGTCCTGGTCGAAATGACCGCCCTGACTCTGAGCCGCCCCACTGCCGGGGCCGGCGACATCGAGCGTGCGGCCTGGTACGAGGCCAAAGCCAATCTGCATTCGTACCTCGCCGGACAAGGCGGCGCCGACGCCGCGCGGGAAACCGCGTTGGCGGTCAGCGCCCACCAGCGCTCGCTGGAATTGCTGGGCCAGCTGAACTGACGAGGTCATCGATAACGCACAAAGGCACGGCCTCCATCGGAGACCGTGCCTTTGTTCGGTTCTAGACCGCCCTCACGAGGAGGGCAGGCTCACCAGGAGCTCTTGTGCACGCCGGGGAGCTCGCCGCGGTGCGCCATCTCGCGAAGGCAGACACGGCAGAGGCCGAACTTGCGGTAGACCGCGTGCGGGCGACCGCAACGCTGGCAGCGGGTGTAGGCGCGGACGGCGAACTTCGGCTTGGCCTCAGCCTTGATCCGCAGTGCTTTCTTGGCCATCGTCAGTTCTCCTTGAACGGGAAGCCGAGGTGCTTGAGCAGGGCGCGGCCCTCTTCGTTGTTCGTCGCGGTGGTCACGACGGTGATGTCCATACCGCGCGGACGGTCGATCGAGTCCACGTCGATCTCGTGGAACATCGACTGCTCGCTGAGGCCGAACGTGTAGTTGCCGTTGCCGTCGAACTGCTTCGGCGACAGGCCGCGGAAGTCGCGGATACGGGGCAGCGCGATGGAGACCAGGCGGTCCAGGAACTCCCACATGCGGTCGCCACGCAGGGTGACCTTCGCACCGATGGGCATGCCCTCACGCAACTTGAACTGCGCGATCGACTTGGTCGCCTTGCGGATCTCCGGCTTCTGGCCGGTGATCAGCTCGAGGTCCTTGACCGCACCGTTGATGAGCTTCGCGTCCCGGGCGGCGTCGCCGACACCCATGTTCACGACAACCTTGACCACGCCCGGGATCTGCATCACGTTGGCGTAGTCGAACTCGCTGTTCAGCGCGTCCTTGATCTCGGCCCGGTAGCGCGCCTTCAGGCGCGGCTGGGTCTGCTCAGAGGTAGTCATGTCAGATGTCCTTCCCGTTCTTACGGGAGACCCGGACCCGCTTGCCGCTCTCCTCATCGGTGCGGTAACCGACCCGGGTCGGCTTGCCATCGGAATCGACGACCATCACGTTCGAGACCTGGATGGGGGCTTCCTGGGTCACGATGCCGCCCGAGGAGGCGCCACGCTGGTTCGTGGAGTTTGCGACGTGCTTCTTGATCCGGTTCACGCCTTCGACCAGGACCTTGCCGGTCGCCGGGTAGGCCTGGATGACCTTGCCCTTGGCGCCCTTGTCCTTACCCGAGATGACGAGCACGGTGTCGCCCTTGTGCACCTTCATGTCAGAGCACCTCCGGGGCCAGCGAAACGATCTTCATGAACTTCTTCTCGCGCAGCTCACGGCCGACCGGGCCGAAGATGCGAGTGCCACGCGGGTCGTTGTCCGCCTTGATCAGCACGGCCGCGTTCTCGTCGAACTTGATGTACGAACCGTCCGGGCGACGGCGCTCCTTGGTGGTGCGCACGATGACGGCCTTGACGACCTCACCCTTCTTGACGTTGCCACCGGGGACAGCGTCCTTCACGGTAGCGACGATGATGTCGCCGATACCGGCATAGCGACGCGACGAACCACCGAGAACGCGGATGCAAAGGATTTCCTTCGCGCCCGTGTTGTCGGCGACGCGCAGTCGCGACTCCTGCTGAATCACTTCAGCTCCTCCTGGACCTGGATGTATACGCACGCCGGATTGCCGACCCGACGGGCATGGTCAGTTGCCCTCCGGACGCGCGCCTGCCAGCGGTTTCGTGGATCCGAATGTGCAACTCGAGAACCAACCACTGGGGGTTCACTGCCGGATTGCGGGCATAGCTCCCGCAGGCAACTGGTCCAGTGTAGGTGAACCCGCAGGTCGGCCCAAATCGGGGGTCTCGGCTACCTGGAGAGTGTCCGCGCGGCGGCTACCCTCGGACCGAGCAAGATCAGCAAGGAGAAGCACCGTTCGGCTCGACCGTACCGAAAAGGGGATGCTCTTGAGCTTGTCCGCTCGTCTCGATCGCCGCGCCTTCCTGCTCGCTCTGGCGGCTGTGCCCGCCGCGGCGACGTTGGCCTCCTGCTCGCAGGATTCGCAAGCCTCGAATGTCCGGCTCACCGGCGTCGATCTTTCCGGGGCGAACCCGGCGATCCGCCCGCAGGACGATCTCTACCGGCATGTGAACGGGACCTGGTTGGCGCAGTACCGGCTGCCACCGGACAAGTCGTCGTTGGGTTCCTTCGACGAGGCGAACGACCGCACCGAGCAGCAGCTGCGCGGCATCGTGGAGGGCATCCGCGATCCGAAAGCGGGTTCGACCGAGCAACAGGTCCGCGATCTCTACGACGCCCGGCTCGATCGCGACACGATCGAGCGGCTCGGCATGACACCGGTCGCCGATCTGCTGGCCGCGATCGATGGCGCGAAGACCAAACCGGACCTGGCCAGGGTGATGGGTTCGCTGCCGATCGCGGGTCTGATCGGGTTGCAGGTCGTGGTGGATCAGCAGAACTCCGCCAACTACATCGCTCAGGTCAGTCAGTCCGGCATCGACGCCAACCTGGACGAGCAGTACTACCGCAAGCCCGAGTACGCCGAGCAGATCGCGGCCTACCGGACCTATCTGGAGCAGGTCGGGGCAGGCGCGGGGCTCGCGGATCCGGCCGGCACCGCACAACGGGTGCTCGATCTGGAGACGAAGATCGCCGCCGGGTTCTGGGACAGCGTCCGCGATCGCGACCCCGACACCACGTACAACCCAGTTACCTGGGCCGAATTGATCAAGCTCGCACCGCAATTCGACTGGGACCCGTGGCTGGCGGGCAGCACCGGCCGGCCGAAGCAGCTGTTCGACAACCTGGTGGTCCGGCAGCCCTCGTTCGTCACGACCGCCGGTCAGCTGTGGGCCGACGTCCCGATCGAGCAGTGGCAGGAGTACCTGCGTATCGGGGTCGTCAAGGAATTCGCGCGCTACCTGCCCAAGGCGATCGCCGACGCCACGTTCGAGTTCGTCGACAAGACGCTGCAGGGCCGGAACGAACCCCAGGAACCGTGGAAGGACGGCCTCGACACGGTCGACGCGAACCTCGGTGAGCCGTTCGGCAAACTCTATGTGGCCAAACACTTTCCGGCGTCGGCCAAGGACCGGGCCAAGGCGCTGGTCGCCGATCTCATGTCCGCCTACCGGCAGGACTTCACCAATTCCTTGTGGATGTCGCCGGACACCAAGACCGCCGCCCTCGCGAAGCTCGACAAGATCGTCGCGAAGATCGGCTACCCGGACAAGTGGATCGACTACTCCGGGGTGCGGATCACCAAGGGCAAGCTGATCGAATCCGTCCGCGCCGTAAGGACTTTCGAGATCGCCCGGGCGTTCGACAAGCTCGGCAAGCCGGTCGACAAGACCGAATGGGGCTTCCCGCCGCAGACGGTGAACGCCATGTACGACCCGAACGCCAACCAGATCACCTTCCCCGCCGCCATCCTGCAGGCGCCGTTCTTCGACGCCGACGCCCTGCCCGCGGTGAACTTCGGCGGCATCGGCGCGGTCATCGGCCACGAGATCGGGCACGGCTTCGACGACCAGGGCGCCAAGTACGACGGCGACGGCAACCGGCGCGACTGGTGGACGCCCGAGGACACCGCCGCGTTCAAGGCCAAGACCGAGCAGCTGATCGAGCAGTACAACGCGCTGGTACCCCAAGGCCTCGATCCGGGCAAGCACGTCAACGGCGCGCTGACCGTCGGCGAGAACCTGGCCGACCTGCGCGGATTGCAGATCGCCCTGGCCGCCTACCGCGCGGCCGCCGAGCGCGACGGCAAGCAGCCGGACCTGGAGACGGTGTTCCTGTCCTGGGCGCGGGTCTGGCGGCAGCAGGCGACCACGCAGACCAAGGAGATGCTGCTCGCCAGGGACGTGCACTCGCCCAACGAGTTCCGGGCCAACCAGGTGGTCCGGAATATCGCCGAGTACTACTCGACCTTCGGTGTCGTGGCGGGCGACAAGCTGTTCCTGCCGCCGGACCAGCGGGTCACGCTCTGAGATGGACCGCCGGGCAGCGCCGGCGGCAGGTAGCCTCGGGCGAACAAATCGCGCCTGAAGAGGATGCGGCGGGACCGCATCGGGAGAGGAAATCCTCGTGACACGTCTCGGACACCTGGACCGTCGTGCCTTCCTGATCGCGCTCGGGGTGGTACCCGCCGCTGCCGCGCTGGCGTCGTGCTCGAGCGATACCGAGGAGGCGAGCAAACCGCTCGCCGGTGTGGACATGGGTGGCGCGGACCCGGCGATCCGGCCGCAGGACGATCTGTACCGGCACGTCAACGGAAAGTGGTTGCGCGACTACCAGCTGCCGCCGGACAAGGTCTCCTTCGGCTCGACCAGCGAGGCGGCCGAACGCACCGAGCAGCAGCTGCGCGAGATCATCGACGGCATCAAGGATCCGAAGCCGGGATCCGAGGAGCAGCAGATCCGGGATCTGTTCGACGCCAGGGTGGATTGGGACGAGATCGAGCGGCTCGGGATGACCCCGCTGGCCGGGTTGTTCGCCAAGATCGACGGCGCGGCGACCAAGGCGGACCTGGCCAAGGTGATGGCCGAGCTGCCGATCGCCGGCCTGATCGGCATCGGCATCGGCACCGACCGGAAGAACTCGAACGCCTATATCCCGTCGGTCGGGCAGTCCGGGCTCGGACTCGGCGAGCAGTACTACCGCAAACCCGAATACGCCGACGTGCTTGCGCAGTACCGAATCTTCTTGGGGCGCATCGCCGCCGGCGCCGGACTGCCCGATCCGGAGGGCCTGGCGCAGCGAGTCTTCGACTTGGAGAAGCGCATTGCGCCCGCGCACTGGGACAACGTACGCACGCGCGATACCGACGCGACGTACAACGTGTTCAGCTGGGCCGACATGGTCGCTCTCGCACCGGGATTCGACTGGGATCCCTGGATGGCCGGTAACACCGACCGGCCGCGTGACCTGTTCGCGACGATGGTGGTCGGCCAGCCGTCGTTCATCACCGCGGCCGGTCAGTTGTGGACCGAGGTCGACATCGCCACCTGGCGTGACTATCTCAAGATCAGCGTCATCCGGGAGTTCGCGCCGTACCTGCCCAAGGCCGTCAACGACGCGAACTTCGAGTTCAAGGGCAAGGTGCTCAACGGGCAGGAGGAGCGCCCCGACCGCTGGAAGTACGGGGTCGGGATCGTCGACGACAAGCTCGGCGAGCAGCTCGGAAAAGTGTACGTGGACAAGTACTTTCCGCCCGAGGCCAAGCAGCGCGCCAAGGAGATGCTCGACGATGTGATCGCCGCGTATCGGGACAACTTCACCAACTCGACCTGGATGTCCCCCGCGACCAAGGCGGCGTCGATCGCGAAACTGGACAAGATCGACCCCAAGATCGGTTACCCGGACAAGTGGGTCGACTACTCGCAGATGAAGATCACCAGGGGCAAGCTGATCGAATCCCTGCTGTCCATCAACACTTTCGAATCCAAGCGCGCGTTCGCCCGGCTCGGCACCCCGGTCGACAAGTCCGAATGGGGGATGTCACCGCAGACGGTGAACGCCTACTACTCGGCGTCTTCCAACCAGATCGTGTTCCCGGCCGCGTATCTCCAGGCGCCGTTTTTCGATAAGGACGCGCAGCCCGCCGTCAACTTCGGTGCGGTCGGCTCGACCATCGGCCACGAGATCGGCCACGGCTTCGACGATCAGGGCTCCAAGTACGACGGCGACGGCAACCGGAAAGACTGGTGGACGCCCGAGGACAAGGCCGCCTTCGAAGCCAAGACCAAGCAGCTCATCGATCAGTTCAATGTTCTGGTGCCCGAGGGCCTCGATCCGAGCCAGCACATCAACGGCGAACTGACCGTCGGCGAAAATCTCGCCGACCTGCGCGGCCTGCAGATCACCCTGTCCGCCTTCCGCATCTCGGAGAAGCGCCGCGGCGTCGACAACCCCGACTACCAAACATTTTTCCTGTCCTGGGCCCGAAGCTGGCGGGAAAAGCAGACCAAGGAACTCACGGTCCGCTACCTCGCCACCGACACCCACTCCCCCGCCGAATTCCGCTGCAACCAGGTCGTCCGCAACCTGACCGAGTTCTACAACACCTTCGGCGTCAAAGAAGGCGACAAGCTCTTCATGCCCGCCGATCAGCGCGTCACCTTCTGATTCCCGCACACCCCTCGATCTCCCGCGCATCGTTTCGTCGGCGATTCGGTGTGCGGGAAATCAGCAGGTGTGCGTCCGATCAGTGGAGCGGGGAATCAGGGGACAGGGACGAGTTCCGCTGCCTCGGCGAGTTCGGCTTGTTCGTCGTGGACGTATTTGTTGCCGGCGAAGAAGGACGCGGCGGCGGCCAGGAACATCATGATCGCGGCGGCGACGAAGACTACGACCAGGCCGGTGTGGAAGGGGCCGGTGAGGAGGTGGGGGAAGAATTCCTGGCCGGTGAGGGTGTCGGCGTTGACGCCCGGTTTGGCCAATTCGCCGGTGGGGCCGAGCAATTCCTGGATCGGGTTGTAGCCGAGGAACGCGGCGAACATGCTGGCCACCGGGGGTAGTCCGGCGACGTCGGCGGCGGCTCCGGCGGAGACGCCCTGGGCGCGCAGGCCCGCGTCGAGGGCCGAGGGCAGGCTGGCGGCGAGGCCGACGACCATGAGCGAGAAGAAGATTCCCATGGACAGCGCGTTGCCGCCGTTGAACAGGGTGCCGCGCATGCCGGAGGCCGCGCCGCGCTGGGCGGCGGGCACGCTGGACATGATGGCGGCGGTGTTGGGCGAGAAGAACAGTCCGCTGCCGATGCCGTTGAGCAGGATGATCGCGGCGAACACCCAGTAGTTGAAGTCGACCGGGACGACCAGCAGCAGCAAGAACGTCACGCCCGCGATCAACGCGCCGCCGGTGGTGAAGGGGCGCGAACCGTAGCGGTCCGACAGCCAGCCCGAGATCGGTCCGGCCGCAAGGAATCCCACGGTCAGTGGCAACAGATAGATGCCCGCCCACAGCGGCGTCGACTCGAAGCTGAAGCCGTGCAACGGAAGCCAGATGCCCTGCAACCAGATGATCAACATGAACTGCATGCCGCCGCGCCCGATGGAGACCATCAGGTTGCTGAAGTTGCCGAGTCCGAAGGCCCGGTTGCGGAACAGCGCGAGATGGAACATCGGGTCCTCGACTCTGTTCTCCACCACGCAGAACACACCGAGCAGCGCGATCCCGCCGATCACCGACCCGAGCACCCACGGACTGGACCAGCCGGTGGCGTGCCCGCCGTAGGGCTGAATGCCGTAGGTGATGCCGGTGAGCAGCGCCGTGAGCCCGAGCCCGAAGGTGATCGTGCCCGCCCAGTCGACCTTGCCCTTCGACCGGATGCCGACCTCGTGCAACGAGCGGTACGACCAGAACGCGCCGAGGATGCCGATCGGGACGCTCACCCAGAACACCGCGCGCCAATCCCATTCCGACAGCACGCCACCGATGAGCAGGCCGAGGAACGAGCCCGCGACCGCCGCCACCATGTTGATGCCGAGCGCGGTCCCGCGCTGCTTGGCCGGGAATGCGTCGGTGAGGATGGCGGTCGCGTTCGCGGTCAGCATGGCGCCGCCGACACCTTGGATCACGCGCCAGACGATGATCCACATGGCGCCCGCGCCACCGTGGAACGGATCGAAGGACAGTGCGAGCGCACAGAACGCGAACACCGCGAAACCCATGTTGTACACGCGAACTCGGCCGAACAGATCGCCGAGCCGGCCGAACATGACGACCAGCACCGCAGTCGCGAGCAGGTACCCCATCAACATCCACAGCAGGTAGCCGACGTTGCCCGCGTCGAGCGGATTGAGTCCGACACCGCGGAAGATCGCGGGCAGCGAGATCAGCACGATCGACGAGTTGATCGCGGTGAGCAGCACTCCGAGCGTGGTGTTGGTCAGCACGATCCACTTGTAGTGCGGATGGTCCCGGTCGTAGCGCTGCCTGCGGCGGATGGTCGAAACCTCGCCGAGGTCGAGATCGGTGGATGGAGACGTCACAGCACAGCCCCTCACAGATGGTTATCTCCGCAAACTATATAGTTAGCCGATGTAACGATCAAGACCGCTCGGTGTGATCTGTTCCGGGAACGGCCTGAGTCGAAGGGGTCAGCGGGATCGATCGGCCACCCACGCGCGGGACAACGCGAGCAGATTGCTGAGTTCGGTGGTCCGGTCACCCGCCGGAAACTGGACGGCCCGCCCCGGATTGGCCGGCGGCGTCCCGTGCCGTTTCAGGCGGGCGGCCGCCGCGATATCTCTGGCGTAGGCACGGAGGTCGGAGGTTCCGGCAGCGCTCGGATCGGGCACGTACTGCTTCAGATGCAAGAGGGCGTCCCGGATTTCGACCGTCATGCGATACAGGCGCGCGCTCGACCCCCGGCGATCCTCGCGGTCGGGCGGTAGCACCACCTCGGGCACGGCCGTCGTGAGGTCGTGCCACAGTGGGTGCAGCCGGCGGCACCATCTGCTTTCCCGATCGAGACCCGCCCGCACGAGCACCGCGCTGACCAGCGGCATCGATATCAGCGCGGCGAGCAGTGCGAGCATGGCGAACGAACCCACCGCCCAGGCGGCGCCCAGGTCCCGTGGCGATGCCCCGGACACCGTGTGCAGTGTTCGATAGGCCGACGCGCACACGGTGTAGCAGGCGACGGCGAGCAGGGCCCAGTAGGTCAGCGTTTCCCCGGTTGTCGCGGCGGCGGTCCGGAGTTCGCGAATACACGCCCGCCCGAGCGCTACCGCGATCGCGATGAGGAGGACGTCGACGGCCACCCACAGCAACCCGTCCCAATCCACCGCCCGCATCGCCGCCGGGAACAGGCCCGCCTCGCCGGCCACCGCGCAGAGCAGCACCAGGACGCCGGCCGACGCGGCCACCGAATCGTAGGCGCGCTGGCGCTGCCAAGTCGTCCGCTGGTCCGCGCCACCGAGCAGGGCGATGAACCCGCAGGTGTTGGACAACGTCAGGAAACCAATCGCCATGAAGACGCGCTGTCCCACATCGGGATAACCGATGCCCGCCACCGCCGCGTAACCGGCCACCGCCCCGATGTCCCAGGTCAGGGCGCGATTGATCACGCGATCGGAGAGCGTTTCGTTGACCAGCCACCAGCGGCCGCAGACGATCGCCAGCACGAAGGCGCTGACGATGGTGGTGAATACGGGCGGTGCGGAATTCATCGGGCGGACGGCCAGTCACGGGCCAGGCCGAGCAGCATCCCGAGCTCAGAGGAACGGTCGGGTAGACGGGGTGCGGGATCGATCGGGCGCTTCGCGGACGCGACCGCACCGCACGCCTTCGCGCGTGCCGCGCCGGCCATCAACAGCGCGTAGCCCTTGCGATCATCCTCGAACAGGGGACGGATCGCCGCGTCCTCGGCCAGGTCGGGCACGTACGGGCGCAGTTGCAGCAACGCGTCCCAGATCTCGACCGTCATGCGATAGCGCCGGTGCGCGGAATCCTGGTCCGCCGAATCGTCGGGTGGCAGGACTACTTCCGGCACCGCGGTGGTGAGCTCTCGCCACATCGGACCGAGGCGGCGGCAGTGCCTGCCCGCGCGATCCCACCCGGTGCGCGCGAGCAGCACGTCGACCAGCCGGACCGAGATCAACAACGTGAGCAGGAAGAAATTGACCAGAATGACGACGACCCACGCCGCGCCCGGTTCCGACGGCGGCGCCCCGGAAACCGTTCGCACGCTGCCGATCAACGACCCGACGGTCCAGTACCCGGCGAGCAGGAGCAGGGCGGAGTACAGGAACATCTCCCTGATCACCAGGTCGCCCTTGCGCAGTTCCCGAACGCAGACCCGAAGGATCAGCAGGCCGGCGATACCGCCGTAGACCTGGGAGACCGTCCACACCGCGGTGGACCAGCTGAACGGCAACAGGTGATCCAGGAGGGGTTCGGCCAGCAACACCGAACCCGCCGCGACGGCCGCGATCGCGTCGTAGACGCGCTGCCCGCGGCGAGCTTCATAACGGGCCGCCCCGTCGAACAGCAGTCTGGCGAACCCATAGGCCTGCGCACCCGCCATCAACCCGCAGCTCATGAACACCCGCTGCGCCAGATCCGGAGCCCCGGCGTTGGTGACCACGCCGTGCAGCAGGAACCCCGCCAGCTCCCAGCTGAACAGGCGGTTGATCAGCCGATCCATGCTCGTGCTGTTCGCGAAGAACCATCGCCCGACCGTGACGATCGCGGCGAACACACCGATCGACAGCACGAGCCAAACAGGTACAGAATTCATCGCCGGTGACACTAACCCGCGCTAGCTCGGCCGACCATGAGCCGGGTCCGGCGATCAGCTCTCGGCCGCGCCGCGATAACCCCGAACGGCCAATGCCCCGAAGACCGCGACCAACCCCGCCGACCAGGCGAGCGTCTGCGACAACGGAACCGCGACCGGTCCACCGACGGTGAACCCGCGCATCGCCTCCACCGCGCAGCTGATCGGCTGGCCACGCACGATCGGCTGGAGCCAGCCGGGGTAGTTGTCGATCGGCACGAAACCCGAGTTGAAGAACATCGCGAGCAGCACGACCGCGGCGAAGATCTGCACCACCTTGTCGCCGATCCGGCTGACCCCGACCACGATCACCATCGGCGTGAATCCCGCGATGACGATCACCGGAACCATCAGCACGCCGAGCACGCCGACCAGGCCCTGCTGGAAACGGAGCCCGAGCACGACGCCGACCACCACCACGACCACCGTCGCGGCCACCGCCCGCAGGCATTCGGCGAGCAGCCTGCCGATCAGCCCGGCCGAACGATGAATCGGCAGTACCCAGAAGCGGCGCAGCAGACCGCTTTCCCGCTCGCCGTACAGCGAAAGACCGGTGCCGGTCGCCCCGTACATCGCGCCGGCCACCGCGATCATCGGTACGAACCCGTAGATGGCGTCGGTACCTCCGCCGAGGTCGAGCGACTTGCTGAGCACGAGATCGAACATGAGCAGCAGCAGAATCGGCAGCACCAGGGTCGTGGTCACCACCTCCTGCTGCCTGCTCCAGCGGCGCAGCAGCCTGCCGGTTTCCACCAGGCTCTGATCGACCAGTGCGTTCATCGCCGCCGTCCTTCCACTCGCACCGACACGATCATGGCCCCGGCCAGCAGCCCGATCACCCAGACGACAGCCACCACGGTGGTCGAGGTGTGCCTGCCTTCGGACAGCTCACGCAATGCGGCCGCCACCTGCGAGACCGGTTGATTGCGCACGAAAGGCTGAATCCAGCCCGGGAATCCTTGCGCGGGAACGAAACCCGTCGACATCATGAGCAGCAGCAGCTGCGGCGCGAACAGCACCGTCGCGCCGAGTTCCGGATTGGCGGTCGCGGTGCCCAGCGCGTCGGCGGCGATCACCACGGCCGCACCGAAGCCGAGCACCAACGCCGAAAAGGCCACTGTCGTGCCGAATCCGTGGAAGCGGAAGCCGAACAGCGAGCCGATGGTCAGCGCCCCGGCCAGCGCGGCGAGCGCGCGTACCGCGTTCGCGGAGATCCGGGCGGCGGGCGGTATCCAGGCCGGCACCGGCATGGCCCGCAGCCGGGTGCCCATGCCGCCCGCCACCTCGCGCGCCGCCCGATCGCCGGCGAACATGGCGGTGAAGAACATGGCCTGGATCGCGATCAGCGGCAGCAGGTACTGCGCGTAATCGATCCCCGTCGCCTCCATCGAACGACGCAGCGGCACATAGATACAAACGAAGAAGGTCAGCGGCGCCGCGTACGCGAGCACCAGGTCGCCCTCGCGCACCGCCGCCCGAATACCGCGCCCGCTCAGCGCCGTCCACTGCATCCCGTGCGGCACCCGCAGGATGGTGCCGGCGCTCATTCGACGGCCTCGCCGACGGGTTTGGTCAGTTCGATGAAGACCTCGTCGAGCGAGGGCCTGCGCAACGCGATGTCGATGAGTTCGATGTCGGCGTCGGTGATCCGGCGCAGCGCCTCGCCCAGAGTGGCGGCGCCGTCCGGCGCGGGCAGCGACACCCGGTCGGCGGACTCGGCGACGGTGATCTCACCGAGCCCGGTGAGCGCGGTGACGACGGCGGACAGGTCGCCGGGGTCTGCCGGGACCACCTCGCAGTAGCTCGCGCCGGTGCGCGCCTTGAGCTGGTCGGCCGTGCCCTCCGCGATCACCGTGCCCCGGTCCACGACAATGATGTTGTCGCTCAGCACATCCGCCTCCTCGAGGTACTGCGTGGTGAGCAGGATGGTGACGCCCTGCTGCTTGAGCGAGCGAACCAGTCCCCACAGGCTCTGCCTGCTCACCGGGTCGAGGCCGGTGGTCGGCTCGTCGAGAAAGACCACCTGCGGTGTCCGGACCAGACCGCAGGCGATGTCGATGCGCCGCCGCATCCCGCCGGAGTACTGGCCGACCCGCCGATCGGCGGAGTCGGTCAACTCGAACCGGTCGAGCAGTTCGTCGGCGCGGGCCCGGGCTTCCTTGCGGCGCAGGCCCATCAGGCGACCGAACAGCACCAGGTTCTCCCGGCCGCTCAGCATCTCGTCCAACGCCGCGTACTGGCCGGTGAGCATGATGGAGGCCCGGACCTCGGCGGCTTGCCGGACCACGTCGTATCCGGCCACCACGGCCCGCCCCGCGTCCGGCTTCGTGAGCGTCGACAGCACGGACACAGTGGTGGTCTTACCCGCCCCGTTCGGGCCGAGCACGCCGAGCACACTCCCCTTCGGCACCTGGAAGCCGATGCCGCGCAACGCTTTCACCTCGCCGAAGGACTTCTCCACGCCCTCTACGACGATCGCGTGCTCGGCCGAAACCGCGGGCGCCCCCGTTACCCTGCTCGAATTCACCGTGCTGTCTCCGTCCCTGCTGCGAATAGTGCTCGGTCCCTGTGAATCCCGGCTAGCCCAGCAAAGTCACCACCTCGTCGAGGGACGCGCCGCCCAAGATGGCGGTGACCGGTAGTTCACGCTGCAGTTCGAGTTCGATGCGTTTACGTAAGTCCAACGCCTGCAACGAATCCAGGCCGAGTGCGACGAGCGGGACCGACCCGTCGATGGTCTCTGTGCGGTCCATGCCCATCACCGCGCGCAGGGCGAACTGCACTTGCTCGGCGGTGTTCGCCGCGACAGGCCGGCCCGCGGCCGGCTCCGGTTCCGCCGGGGCGGAGACGACGACCGGCGCGGGCGTTACCCCGGCCAACTCCTCGGGCAGGTCGCCGAGCTCCAAGGTGCTGAACAACGGGTCGAAACCGAAGGCGGAGAACAGGGTTGCCAGCCGGTCCCAGTCCGCGGTCGCGACGATGACGTTCTCCGCCTGCGCGGTGATGCCGGCGGCGATCGCGCTGCCGGGCTCCATCGGCCGCAGGCCGGTTCCGCTGATCTTTGCCAGCGCGTCGGCTCGAGCGGTGCCGACCGCGCGCCAAAGCCCCCACTGCACAGCGGAACTCGCGATGCCACGGCTGCGGTAGCGCGCCGCCGCCGCGTCGAGCATCCGGTTCACCGCGGCGTACACCATGTGCCCGCGTCCGCCGATGGTCGCCGAGAGCGACGAGCACAGCACGATCCGGCCGGTCGGCGTACGCGGGAAATGCCGGACCAAGTGTTCCAGCGCGACGACCTTCGGTGCCGCCGCGGCACGCACCGACTCCGGGGTGAGCTCGGCGGCCGCGTCGTAGTCGACCGCGGCATGCACGATCAGATCCGCCGGGGTACTGCGGTACTCATCGGCCAGGGCGCGCACCGCGGCCTCGTCGGTGACGTCGCAGCGCCGGACGATCACCTCGGCTCCACCGATCTGCTTGATCTGCTCGATCCGCGCGAGCGACTCGGCGGCACCGCCGGATCGGCTCAGCAAGGTGATCCGGCCGGCACCGTCCCGGGCGAAGCGCTCGCAGAAGTCCAGCCCGAGCTTGCCGGTGCCGCCGACGATCACCACCTCGCGCAGGTCGGCTGAGCCTAGCGGCCGGACGGTCGAGACATCCTCGGCGACCAGCCGTTTCGCGTACACGCCGCCATCCCGCAGCGCGAGCTCGGGTTCCCGGGCGGTGTGCAGCGCGATCATGAGCGCGTTGGCCGAGTCCGCGGCAGACCGGCCGGACTCGAGATCCACATGCCGGAACGAGACCCCGAGATGTTCGGCGGCGAGGCAACGGAATCCGGCCGGTGCGCCGGCGTGGAAGAGATTCGGCACGTCCACGTCGAGCACCTGCTCGCCGCCGACGGTGACCAGCCACACGTCGCGAACACCGTCGAGCCGGGGCAATCGGCCACGCTCGCCGAGGAAGCCGGCGAGTTCGGTCACCGCCGCGTCGGCCGTTAGGTCGCCCAGTTCCGGCAGGACGATGACAACGGTGTCGAAAATCGCTCCGGCACCGGATGATCCGGTGTCCGGGTCGACGATCGAGACACCGTGCCGCACGGCGGCGTCCTGGAGCGCGGCCACCAGTTCAGCACTGCGGCCACCGTGATCCAGCACCGCCATCGTGCGCGGCGGCACCAGCGACCGGCTGCCCATCCGCACCCACTGTTCGACAATGCGCTGCGCGGGCACGGTGTTCTGCTCGACGGCGGCAGCGCTCACCAAGGCGCTGCCGGTCGCCGCCGGAGCGCCGGCATGGTTGTAGGCCGCCCACAGATGCTTCGGGTTCATCTGGGTGTTCGGGAAGTCGAGCAGCGGAAGCCGGGGTGCGGCAGTCGAATCCGTGCGCAGCGCGGACCAGTCGTAGCCGAGATCGCTGACCGCGACGAGCCCGAGGTTGCGGGTGAACTCGCGCAGATCGGTGGCCGATCGGCGGGAGGTCCCGATCGTCTGGAAGTCGCGCTGCGGGGTGACGCCGCTCAGGTTCTCCTGGACCGCGAGAAACAGCGCGGGATGATCGGCGATCTCGAGGAAGGTGTCGACCCCTCGCTCGGCCGCGCGCGCGATCGCCAGGTCGAAACGCACTCGATTGCGCAGGTTCCAGTACCAGTAGTCCCCCACCGGCAGGTCGGGGGTGATCGCGGTGCCGAGGGTGGATCCGATGCATTCGACCTCGGTCGCCGCGAACTCCGAGTGATCGAGTTTGGCGGCCAGCGAGTTGTCCAGGAAGCTGTCCCGGAACTCGGTCACCACGGAGGTGTGCGCCGGATACCCGACGCGAATCTCCTTGGCGAACTTGCCCTGTTCGGTCAGCTCGGCCACCACGGCGGCGACCGTCGGGCTTTCCCCGCCGATGGCGAGCACGTGCGGGGAATTGATCACCGACAGCTCCGCCCAGCCCGAATGCCGGGCCAGGATGGCCTCGCACTCCTCGCGGTCCACGCCGACCACGGCCATCGAATACTTGTCTTCCCGGCCCGCCTGCTTGGCCAGGGTGTCGACGAGTCCACCGCGCATGGTCACCACGCGCACGGCGTCGGCCAGCGTGATCACCCCGGACACCACGCCCGCGGCCAGCTCGCCTTGACTGTGCCCGACGGTGACGTCCGGACCGACGCCGGCCGCCCGCCACATCGCGGCGAGCCCGATCATCTGCATGAACAGCGCGGGCTGCACGATGCGCAACAGGTTGTGTCCCGGATCGGATTCCGCGAGCAGGTAGGAGCGCGGCGAGAGATCGAACAGGTCCTGGAAGACCGCCTCCGCCTCGTCCACCGCAGTCTTGAACGCGAGTGAATGTGCGTAGAGCATCCGGCCCATTCCAGGGTATTGGCTGCCCTGACCGGGGAAGATGTAGCCGATCCTGCGCGGCTTGGCCGCGTTCCCTGTGGCGACGACCGACGCATGCGGCTCACCGTTCGCGACCGCACCCAGCGCCGCGATGAGCTCGCCCTGCTCGGTGACCATGGCCAGTGCGCGGTACCGGCGCGCGACCCGGGTCCGGAAGAGCATGCCGGCCACCCGATCGGGACCGACCTCGGGATGATCACCGAGGTAGGCCAGGACGGCCGCGGCCTCGCGGCGCAGCGAATCCGCCGTATCCGACGACAACAGCACCGGAATACTGCCGTCCGGAAGTCGGTGCTCAGACATGATTCTCCTCCTCCAGCACGGGCATCGCGATGATCGCGTGCGCGTTCGTGCCCGCAACGCCGAACGACGAGACAGCGGCGTATCGCACCCCGTCCCGGGGTGACCAGTCCTCCAGCTTTTCGGCTAGCCGCAGACCCGACTGCGCCCAATCCAGCTGTGTGGTCGGGCTTTCCGCGTGCCTGGTCGGGGCGATCTGGCCGTGCAGGCCGCTCAGCAGTACTTTGATCAGACCGAGCATGCCCGCAGCGGCTTGCGCGTGGCCGAGATTCGACTTGACCGAGCCGAGCCGCGGGCTGTCGTTCTGCTCCCCCGCGCCGCCGTATACCTCTGCCAGCGCGGCCAATTCGAGTGGATCGCCGACTGCCGTGCCGGTCCCGTGCCCCTCGATCATCCCGACCAGCGCCGGCGCGATGCCCGCGGCGCGGACCGTCTTGGTGATCAACTCGGCTTGCGCCTCGGCACTCGGCACCGCGATCGGCGCACCCGCGCCATTGTGGTTCACCCGGGTGGCCAGAATCCGTCCGTACACCCGGTGACCGAGTCGCAGCGCGCGTGATTCCCGTTCCAGTACAACGACTCCCGCGCCTTCACCCCACAGGGTGCCGAGCGCCTCGGCCGAGTACGGCTTGCACTGCCCATCTGTGGACAGCGCGTTGGCCTTGGCGAACTCGAAGAACCCGGCCAGCGAGCCCATCACGCAGACACCACCGGCCAGCGCCCAGTCGCAGTCACCGTTGCGGATCGCGGACGCCGCGAGGTGCACGGCGGACAACGACGACGCGCAGGCGGTATCCACCGTCATCGACGGGCCGGACAGCCCCAGGGCGTGCGAGATCCGCCCGGCGACCGCGCCCAGCGCCGCACCGGTCGCCCGATATCCGGTGTGCTCGTTGGCCTCGTCGCCGCGCGGACCGTACTCGGTGTAGGAAGCTCCCATGTAGCAACCGATTTCGTCGCCCGCCAGACTCGCCGGGTTGATCCCGGCGTTCTCCAGGGCCCGCCAGGCCACCCGAAGCGCCACCCGCTGTTGCGGATCCATCGCGACGGCTTCGCGCGGGCTGATCCCGAAGAACGCCGGATCGAATTCGCCTGCGCCGTCGAGGAAGCCACCCGCGTCGCGAACCTGGCTCCAGCCATCGGTGCCACCCTTGGCCATGAGCTGGTCGATCGGCCACCCGCGGTCGCGCGGAAACGGGCCGATCAGATCGCGTGAGCCGGCGAGCGCGGACCAGTACCCGGCAAGCGTGTCGATACCGCCGGGCGCCTCGACCGCCAGGCCCGCGATGACGATCGGGTCATCATGCCCGCTCATCGGGCGACCTCCGCCGAAACCAGCCCGGCGGAAAGGATTTCCGCCATGCCCTCGACATGGTCGTTGAGGTAGAAGTGACCGCCGTCGAACATCGACGCCGCCAGCGGCCGCTCCGTGTGCTGTTGCCAGGCGAACAGATCGCCGATGCCGACGAATTCGTCCTCGCTACCGCCCATCACATGGATGCGGGTGTCGACGGTGACGTCCTCGGCGCAGGTGTAAGCGTCGAACGCGCGGTAGTCACCCTTCAACGCGGGCAACGCCATCCGCATCAGTTCCCGGTTCGCCAGCAGATCGGCGCCGGTGCCTTGCAACCCGCCGACGTGATCGAGCAGTTCGTCGTCCTCCGTCGGGTGCGGCGGTTTATCCGCCACCTGCCATGGCGCGCAGGCCCCGGAGACACCGAGCAGGCGCACCGGCACGTCCGCGGCGTCGGCCAACCGGGCGAACTCGAAGGCCACCATCGTGCCCATGCTGTGGCCGAAGATGGTGATCGGCACGCCGCGGTTGAACGGCGACCCGGCGAACTCGTCGAACGCCTCGCCCGCGGTCTCCTGGATGGTGTCGCGCACCGGTTCCCGCGCCCGATCCTGCCGGCCCGGGTATTGCAGCAGGATCACGTCGAAGTTCACGCTGAGCGCCTTGGAGAACGGCCGATAGGCCGAGGCGCCGCCGCCCGCGTGCGGACAGATCACCAGCGGTGGATTGTCCGCAGACCGCGGTTTGTGGAACTTCCGGATCCAGCCCGGTGTACTAGCCATTACCTGATCTCCTGCCCGGCACCGCGATTGCGCTGCGTCACTGCCACATCCGTCGCATGACCAACATCCCCAGATCCCCGTCGTCGAGGATCGCTGTGTCGCCGATGCGGCGATCGGCGTCCTCGGCGATGGCCCGCAGGGTGTTGGTGAAGGCGGATTCGATGATCTGAATGTCGTTGTCGTCGAACGAGTCCTCGGCGTAGAAGACGACGACCTGCAGGGGTTCACCGGGGAACAGCAGGTCCGCGGGGAAGATCATGATGAGCAGCGCGTTGTCGGTGGCGCCGCGCCCCTCGAACGACACCAGCTCGAGTTGCTCCTCGCCGAGCAGCCGCACCAGTTCGTCGCGACCCGACGGGTAGGACTGGAAGACGAACATGCTGTCGAACAGCCTCCGCGCGCCCGCGACTCGGTTGGCCGAGGTCAGCCGATACTGCTGGAACTCCATGAGGTCGGCGCGCCGCCGCTGGACGTCGGTGAGCCGGTCCCGCCAGGTCTGCCCGGCAGGTAGCTCGATGACGACCGGCACGGTGTTCACGAAACAGCCGATGGCGTTGTCCACCTCGTCGAGGTCGGCCGGGCGACCGGAGACGACCTCGCCGAAAACCGCTGCGTCGCCTCCGGTTACGTAGCGCAGCACATTGGCCCAGGCCAATTGGCAGACCGCGCTGAACGTGGTGCCCGCCGTGGCGGCCAGCTCGGTCAGCGCGTCCGCGACCGCGGCGTCGACCGGGAAGCGATGTGCCACCGGCACTCCCGAGCCGCCGGGCACCCGATTCGGTGCGACCACGCACGGCTGGACCCCGGTCAGGTACTCGTTCCAGACCGCCTCGGTCGCCTGCTCGCGATCCTCGGTGAGCCGCAGGAAGTCGGCGAAAGTCGCGGGGTTGCCGAGTGGTTCGGCGGTGCCGTCGCTGGTGTAGTCGGCGAAGATCTCGCGCGGCAGCAGCTGACCGGACCAGCCGTCGGTCAGGATGTGGTGCGAGGCGAGCACCAGCATGTGCGCCGAATCCGGCAGGTGCACCACGGTCGCGCGCATCAGCGGTCCGCGGGACAGATCGAACACGCCCGCCTGATCGGCGTCCAGGAATTCCAGCAGTCGTGCCTGCGCGTCCGGTGCGGTCGAGAGGTCGACCTCTTCGACCGGGAAGTCCATCCGGTCGGCGACGACGGCGTGCGGCTGCCCGGCGTGCGACACCGAAATGGCAACGCGCAGATTCGGATACCGATTGAGCACGTTGTTCAGCGAACGGGTCAGCCGCGGCACGTCCAGCGCACCGCGCACGGTGATCGTGGTCTGCACCGTGTAGGCGTCACGCCCGGCGTTGCTGATCGCGGTGAAATACAACCCCGCCTGTAGCGGCGCGAGCGGATACACATCGGCGCAGCGGGGATAGAGCGATTGCCAGCGGTCGAGGTCGAGTTGGGTCACGTCGCGGGCGAGCACGTCGCTCGGCGTCAAACGCCGTGCCGGATTCTCGCGCACGGCCTTGGCCAGCTCGCACAGCGCGCCGGTCCACAGGTCGGCGAACTCGCGGACCTCGGCCGCGGTCACCGCGCCGGACGGGAATCGGAAGGACGCCCGGAGCTGCGGCGCGTCGTTGTCCAGCACCGCGACCGTGTTGATGTCGAGCAGCGCGGGCGCGGGCATGGCGGCGTTCGCGTGGCCGCCGAGATAGCCGAATTCCGGTGCGGCGTCCCAGTCCTGCGCCGCGACGGCAACGTCGAAGCGGCCCATGTAGTTGAAGCTGAGCTGGGGTGGGGTACCACCGGCGAGCCGGGGACCGGTGTCGGGATTGAGCTGCCGGAGCAGACCCCAGCCGATGCCGGAATCGGGCACGGCGCGCAGTTGCTCCTTGACCGTTTTGACCGCGCCGGCCATCTCCGCGTCGGCCGCGATGTCCAGCGCGACCGGATAGGCGGTGGTGAACCACCCGACGGCGTTGGTGAGATCTACTCCGGCGAAAAGGCTTTCGACGCGGCCGTGCCGCTCCATGGTCAGCGTGACCGGGCCGGCGTCCCGACCGCGGGCCTGCCGGAACCGCCGGGTCGCGACCGCGAGCGCCGCTACCTGGATGTCCAGGAAGTCACAGCCGAAAGCCTGTGCGGCGGTGGTCATCAGGTACTGGGTGTCGGCAATGTCCAGCTCGGCGGTGACCTCGCGCACCGTCGCGACGGTATCGACGGCGGCATCGAGGGCCCGATCGCCGAGCAGCGGGTCGGCGCTGTCCGCGATCTCCTGCCAGAACGGCAGGGTCTCGGTCACCGGCTCGGTGTGCGCGAGCCGGACCAGGTTGGTGTTCCATGCCTGCACCGACGTGCCGAGGTCGGCCGCCGAAAGCTCTTCGTCCGCCCAGAGTCTGCGCAGATCCTCGTGGATCACGCGCCAGGACACGCCATCGACCACCAGGTGATGCAACACCAGCAGCAGCCGGCCGGCGGATCGGTCGTCCGCGTGCACCCAGGCCGCGCCGACCATCCGCCCCGCGGCGGGATCGAGCGATTCGGCGATGAGGCGTAGCTGCTCGTTCAGCACCTCGGTCGCGGTCGTGGGCCATGCGGCGCAGTCGATCTCGACATCGGTGAGGCCGGGGTGGGTGAACGGCTCGTCGGCCCGCGGCACGTAATAGGCGGTGCGGCCGTCCGGTCCGGTCGCCAGCCGGGCACGCAGCAGCGGATGCCGGTCGACCAGCCCGTGCAGGACGGTCGTCAGTCGCTCGACCGAGCTGTCCGCCGGGGTCACCACGGCGGTGGCCTGGCTGTAGGCGGCGTAGGGCGCGCTCTGCTCGATCAGCAGCGTGGCGATCGGGTTGAGTGGGATCCAGCCGGTGCCATCACCTGATTCGACCAGCGCGGGCGCAGTGGACAGGTCGATCGGCTCGGTGGCTGCGGCGATCAGCGCGATGGTGCGCGCCGCGAACAGCGCGCTGGTGGTGATCAGCAGGCCGCGCTTCTTGAGCGCCGATGCCATCCGAATCGCGCTGATGGAATCGCCGCCGAGCGCGAGGAAGTCGTCGTCGGCGGCCAGTTCGACCTGCTCGGCGAGCCCGAGCACCTGCCGGATCACCGCGGCGACCGCCTGCTCGGCCGGGTCACGCAGGACACGGCCACGCCCGGTGCCGCCGCCGAGATCCGGCACCGGCAGGGCCTTGCGGTCCAGCTTTCCGTTCGTGGTGAGCGGCAGCTCGGCCAATCTCACCAGCGCCGAGGGGATCATGTAGTCGGGCAGCCGATCGGCGAGGTGCACCCGGATGGCGCCGGAGTTCTCGGCCTCGGTGCCGGACTCGTACGCCGAACCCGGCTCGGGCACGTAGTACGCGACCAGGGCCGCGTCGGTGTCGCGGTTGATCGCGATCGCCGCGGCGGACGCGATGCCCGGTACCTGGCGCAGCACCGAACCGACCTCGCCGAGCTCGATCCGGTGGCCACGCACCTTGACCTGATCGTCGGTCCGGCCGAGGTATTCCATGCTGCCGCTGGGATGCCAGCGCACGACGTCGCCGGTGCGGTACATCCGTGCGCCGGGTTCGCCGGCGAAGGGGCAGGCGACGAAGGTGGCCGAGCTCAGGCCGGGCCGGTGGTGGTAGCCCTGCGCGAGTTGTATTCCGCCCAAATACAATTCACCGGTCACCCCGGGCGGCACCTGGCGCAATCGGTCGTCGAGCACATAGACGTCGGAATTCGATTCGGGCAGCCCGATCAGCGCGGCGCGGAAATCCGCCGGCGCGGCGAGCGCGCCCGCGAAGTTCTCGTGCATGAGGTCCATCGCTGCCTCGGTCGGCCCGTAGAGGCCGAGCACGGTGCCGCCGAATACCCGGCTCGCCTCCTCGACCAGCGGCGGCGGCACGGCCTCGCCGCCGAGGTAGACGAACCGCATCGAGCGCAGGCGAGCGGGATCGGGGTCCGCGTCGAGGAAGGCCCGGGTCACGCTGGGCACCAAGGACAGCTGGGTGATCTGGTGCCGGTCGATGATGTCGGCCAGCGCCTCCACATCGGCCTGCCACCAATCCGGCGGCGGCAGCACACTGGAGGAGCCGGTGCACAGCGCGTTGACCAGTTCGAAGACCGAGACATCGAAGCCGATCGGCGCCTTTTGCAGGATTCGCTCGGCACCGAAGCCCAGGTAGTCGCGCATCCACTGGACATGGCTGGCGACCGCGCGATGATTGATCACCACGCCCTTCGGCCTGCCCGTGGTGCCCGAGGTGTAGAGCAGATAGGCGGCGTCGAGCGGGTGCAGGGGGCGGGTGAGTTCGCCGGGCCGGACCGCGGTGGCATCGAGCCGCGCCGACGCCATCTGCTCGGCCTGGTCGTCGAGATCCAGAACAGGCACGCCCGCACTGTGTTCCGGATCGAGTATCCGGCCGGGCCGGGCAGCACGTACGAGCAAGGCGGGTTGCGCGTCGCCGATCATGAATTCGATGCGGTCCGCGGGGTAACTCGGGTCGATCGGCACATACACGGCCCCGGCGCGCAGCACGGCGGCGAACACCACGGGCAGCCGATCGCCGCGCTCGGCGAAGACACCGACCCGGTCGCCGGTTCGCACGCCGCGCTCGAGCAGCCGGCGGGCGAGACGGTTGACCCGTGCGTCGAATTCGAGATAGGAGAGCTCGATTTCGCCGAACACCACGGCGATGCGATCCGGATGGTCGCGCACCGAATCACGGATCATCGCGTCGACGGTGGCCGGTTCGATCGGCACCCGGTCGCCCCGCGACCAGGTCTGCACGGCCGCACGGTCCGCGGGTGAGAGTACGAGCAGCTCGTCCACCCGGCGGTCTGCCGTGGCCTCGGCCAGCGTCTGATCGATGTAGTCGTGTAGCCGTTCGATCGTCGACGCGTCGAACAGGTCTGTCCGATAGGTGATCTGCACATCTACCCGGTCGCTGTGCAGGAACGCCTCGACCGCGATCGGCAGCAGCGAGGCACCGTGGTCGGCCAGCCGCCAGCTGGTGACCGCGCCGGGCAGCTGCGGTCCGTCGATCTTCTGATCCAGGAACAGCACCATCGTGTCGAACAGGGCGGAGCCGACGTTGCCGGTGGCGCGGTTGACCGCGCGGACTACGCCCTCCTGCGGGAAGTTCTTGTGCCGGAACGCATCCGTCGTCACGGTGCGCACGTACTCGACCAGTTCGGCGAAGGTGCCATCGCCCGGACGATCCGTCAGCGGGTTCAGCCGCAACGGGAGCATGTTGCTGAAGTTGCCGATCAACAGCTCCATCCCGGACTCTTCGCGGTTGGCGACCGTGGTGCCGACCACCACGTCGTCCTGGCCCGTGAACTGGCGCAGCGCAACGTAATACGCGGCCAGGAACACCGAGAACGGAGTGGTGCGCAGGGTTGCGGCGAGGTTGCGCAGGGTGGCATCCGCGGTCGCGCCGAGCAACCGGTCGAGGCGGCGGCCGGCTTCGGTGACGAGCAGGGGCCGCCGGTTGTACGGCAGCGGCAGTTCCGGTACCTCGCCGTCGAATCGGCCGGCCCAGAAGTCGCTGTCCGCACCGTGATCGGCGCTCGCGAAGCGATCCTGCTCCCACTCCGCGAAGTCGGCGACCTGGCGGCGCAGCGGCTCCACGGTGATCGATCCGGTCAGCGCCTCGCGATAGAACCGCTCGACGTCCCTCGACAGGGCGGGCAGGGTCATGCCGTCCCAGGCGATGTGCTGGATCACGACGATGACGACCAGGCGGCGCGGACCGATCCGGACGAAATCGAGCCGCAGGGACGACTCGTTCGACAGGTCGAAGGTCTCGTGCGCGGCCGCCTCGACTCGCGCGGTCAGCCTGCGCTCCGCCTCGCCCGCCTCGAACCCGGTGAGCTCGAGCTCACGCACGCGGGGCGCCAGGTCCGGATGGATCCGCTGGTACGGGTTTCCGTGCTCGTCGTTGTGATAGGTGGTGCGCAACACCTCGTGTCGCCGCACCAGCGCCAGAAAAGCTTGCCGCAGTGCGTCGTCGACGACCTCGCCGTCGAAGGTCAGTGCCAGGCACAGGTTGTACGCCGTGCTGTCCGGCGAAATCTGCTGGTGCGCCCACACATAACGTTGCCCGAACGACATGGCGGCCCGGTCCGGATCCCGGCGCCGCGGCACGGTGGGCGTGCTTGCCAGCCCGTCCGCGGCGAGCCTGGCCCGCATCGCTTCCTGCAGGTCTTCCAGCGATCGCATTACGTCAAACCCATCTCTCTCGAACTAACCGGTGCGGCAACGCATTCCGCGCTACACCAGGGCCGCCGACGGAGGCAGGCTGATCTCGGCCAGTTCGAGCAGGATCCGCGCGACGTGCACCAGCCGGTCCGGGGCGGGCTCGGCGGCCAGCAGGCCAGCGCTGATCCGGCGCACGGTGCGGCCCTCGAGCACTCCGGTCACGCCGAAACCGTCCACCGCCAGCAGACCGCGGATCTGCCCGGTCAGCGTGGTCGCCAGGATCGAGTTGCCGCCGGCGTCGAAGAAGTCCGTGTCGACGCCGAGCCGGTCGCGCCCGAGCACCTGGGCGGTGATGTACTCGACCGCGGCCTCCACCTCGTTCGCCGGGGGCACATAGCCGGTGCGGGCGCCGGTGTGCTCGGCGAACAAGGCCCCGATCGCGGCCCGGTCGAGCTTGCCGTTGGCGGTGAGCGGAAGCGCGTCGAGCACCTCGATGACGTCCGGAATCATGTAGTCGGGCAGCAGTTCCCGCAGCCGTTCGGTGAGGTCGGCGGCCTCGGCCGGTCCGTCCGCGGTCACGGCGGCGGCGAGTCTGCCCGCCGCGGTGATCACCACGACGGCCGAGCGCAGCGGCGCGAGCGTGGCCAGCGCCGACTCGACCTCGCCGAGTTCGACCCGGTAGCCGCGAATCTTGACCTGGTGGTCGGCCCGCCCGAGGAAGTCGACGGTGCCGTCCGGCAGATAGCGAGCCAGATCACCGGTCCGGTACCAGCGCACGCCGTCGACCTGGACGAACCGGTCCGCCGTTCGCTCGGCGTCGCCCCGGTAGCCGTCCGCGACGCTCGCGCCGCCGATCCAGAGTTCGCCGGGCACCCAGTCGGGGCAGTCTTCGCCGCGCTCGTTGACCACGCGCAGTCGCACATTCGCCAGCGGCGTGCCATAGGGCACGTCGACCCGCTCGGCGGGGAAGTCGTCGGTGACCTCGCAGACGGTGGAGTGGATCGCGGTTTCGGTGGTGCCGCCGAGGCCGACGAAGCGCAGGCCGGGCACCAGGGCGCGGGCACGTTGCGCGAGTTGGGTTTTCACCTTGTCGCCGCCGGTGAGCACGAGCCGTAGCGAGCGCAGTTGATCGGGTTCGGCGAGATCGAGCAGCATGCCGATCAGGCCGGGCGCGCAGTTGAGCACGGTGACATCGGCGTCGGCGATGAGCGCGGCCCACGCGGCAGCGTCCCGCTCGATCGCCGCGTCGACACAGGCGAGTGCGCCGCCGAGCGACAGCGGCGCGAAGATGTCGTAGACCGACAGGTCGAAGCCCAAGGCGGACAGGCCGATCAGCCGATCGTCCGCACCGAGGCCGAAGCGGGTGCCGATCGCGTCGATGGTGTTGGCCGCGGCGCGGTGGCTGACCTCCACACCCTTGGGCTCGCCGGTGGATCCAGAGGTGAAGAGCACGTAGGCGAGCGCATCCGGTGTCGTGACCACCGGAGCATCCAGAGGTGTTGCGGTCAAGGCGGTTCCGAGCGCGATACCGGTCACCGAGTCGGGCAGTCCGTCCTCGTCATCGACCAGTGCGACCCGCACACCGCCGCGCGCGAGAATCCGGTCCCGGCGCGCGTTCGGCTGGTCGGTGCCGATCGGCAGGTAGGCCGCGCCGGCGGCGAGCACCCCGAGCACGGCCGGAATCTGCCGGTGCCCCTTCGGGATCACGACCGCGACGGTGTCGCCGGGCTCGACGCCCGCCTCGACCAGCGCGCGGGCGACGGCCAGCGCCTGCGCGGACAGTTCGCCGTAACTGCACGACCCACCCGCGCGCCGGCGCAGCGCTACTCGCTCCGGATGTTGCCGAGCCAGCGCGAAGAACGCGTCGTGCAAGGTGCGCTCGCCCAGATCGACAGTGCTGTCGTTCACCGAATCACGTACCGCGCGCTGGGCTTGCGGCAGCGCGATGGTCAGGTCCGCGGACCAATCCGCGTCCGGCCGCACGAGTGCGTCCAGGGTGGCGCGGAATTCGGCGAACATCGCCTCGGCGACGCCGGCGGGCAGCGCGTCGCGGCGGATGTCCCAGTTCACCAGCAATCCGCCGGCCAGCTCAACGACCTGCGCGTCCAGATCGACCTGCGGGCCCTGCGACAGGATCCAGACCGGCTCGCCGAAGACGCGAGTGACCCGCTCGGAGAACAACTCCCCCAGATCGAGCCCCGAGGTGAAGACCACCGACGGCGTGACCGGCGCACCGCGCAATGCACCGAGATCGCGCAGCACGTCGAGGCCCTCGTAGCCGGCGTGCGCGGCCGCGGTGTGCAACTCCCGCTGCAACCGCTTCGCCCTGGCCACCATCGACTCCGTCGTGCGCGCGTCGACATCGACCAGCACGGAATTGGTGAAATCGCCGACCACCAGGTCGATGTCGTCGTGCAGCGGCTCGCGGGCGAACAGCGGCAGGTTCAGCAGGAAACGCTGCTGCGCCGACCAGCGCGCGACGGCCTCGCTGAACACGGTGGCCAGCGCGACGGCCGGGGTCACACCGTTGCCGTGCGCGTACTGCTGCAAACGCGCCTTGCCGGCCGGGTCGAACCAATGGTGCAGCCGGATGCTGCGCGCCGGGTCCGGTCGGTCGTTCTCCGGGATGACCGGCAGCGTCGGAATGTCGGGCAGCGTCGGCGCCTTCTGCGCCCACCACCGCCGATCGGCCGAATTGTCCGGCGCCATGCGCGCTTTGGCGGCGAGGTATTCGCGGAAGGTGAAGCCGAGCGGCGGGAGGGTGTCCTCGTCGGCCGCGTAGAGCGTGGCCAGGTCGTCGAGGATGCGGCGGTAGCTCTGCGCGTCGGCGGCGACCATGTCGACGTCGAGATGCAGGCGGTGCGCGCCGTCCGGCAGCACCGTGACGGCGATGTCCACCACCTGTCCGGCGGCCACGTCCATGCGCTGATGACTCTTGTCCTGCCGGATCCGGCCGAGCTCGGCCTCGACATCGGCCTCGTCCCGCGCGCTCAGGTCGAGCGTGTGGCACACCGGAACCAGTGGCTCCGGCAGGATGCGCTGCGTGCCGCTGTCCAGGAATTGGGCCCGGAGCATCGCGTGGTGGCGCACCAGCCGGTCGGCCGCGCGGCGCATCCGATCCGCCTGCAGACCCCGGCCGTCGAACTCCACGTAGAGGTGGGCCGCCACGCCGCCGAGCCGCTGATCCTGCCTGCGACCGACCCAGTAGGCGTGCTGCATCGTCGCCAGCGCGAATTCGCCGGTGGCGGAACCGGTCTCGACAACGGGCGCCGTCACGGGTTCCTCGGCGATACGGCTTACACCCAGCAACTCCGCCCAGGCGGCGATCGTCGGGGACAGCGCGAGCGTGGAACTGCGCACGTCGTAGCCCTGTTTACGCCACTTGGCCGCCAGGTGCATGAGCTTCATCGAGTGCATGCCCAGGCTCACCAGATCGTCGTCGTAGCCCACCGTTTCCGGCGCTACGCCGAGATCCGCCGCCACCAGGTCGCGCAGTTCCGCCTTGCCGAGCATCGGACTCCTCACCAGCCGAGAAGCAGCCCATCGGGCTACATAGGCAAGCCTTGCCTAATCTCATGGCATCGTAACCCAAGAAGTGGCCTCGGAGACAGAGTGTGGTTTGGCTAACCTATTTTCTATGACCTGTCATCGGCATAACGCCGGTTACCGGCTCACCGTTCGGCGAATTCAGTCAGCGCCGCGGCCCACCGGTCGACTCGGAGGTCGGCGTCCGCCTCGCCCAGAACCGCCGAGTTGAGGTCGAATTGGGCGACCAGCGACGGCCCGCCGTCCCGCGGAACGACCGCCGTCGTCACGTCGACGGTGAACCGCACCGGCAGATCGGGATGACCCGCAACGCCGAACTCGGCGGTGAAGTCCGCCAGCGGCGCCGGCGACCACGGGCCGGTGCCGAAGCTCAGCACGTCGAAGCGGCCGAGATGATTGAGCCGGACCTGTCCGCGCGCGGCGTGCGTGCGCTCGCCGAGTGGCGGCGAGCCCGCGCCCGGTGTCCAGTCGTCGAGCGCCGCGAGCGGCACCAGCACGGTCTCCTCGACGGTGAACCAGCCGACCTGACGGGAGTCGTCGTCGGCGGAGCGGCCGTGTGATTCCCTGGTCAGCGCGACTCGGCCCGCTGGGTCGGCGCTGTCGGCGAATGTCCGCGCACCGGCCAGAATCAGGATGTCCTCCAACGAGATTCCGCTCTCCGCGCACCGGGCGAGTAGTCGCTCGGTGCGTTCGGGGCGCAGCTCGCGCACGCGCTGTATCACCTTGGCCGCACGATCGATGGCGGGGTCGGTGAGCCTGCCGCCGAGCGGGACGCCGAGAATCGGCTGCCGCGCGGTCAGCAGCGACTGCTCGGGGGCGAGACCGAGCGCCGCTTCGCGGGGAGCCTCGTTCGGCGGGAGTTGACCCTGATCGAGCATGCGCAGGTCGTCGACGAGGATCAGCCAGGAGACGACGTCGACGGCGAGGTGGTGGATCGACAGAAGCAGGCGGCGCCGACCCGGACCACCGTCGAGCAGTGTCGCGGCGATCATCTGCCCGGTTGCGGGATTCAGCCGGTCGACGGTGTCGGCGAGCCGGGCGGCGGCCGGCGAGTCATCGACCACGGTCAAACATGTTGCGGCGTTGGCGGATTCCGCGACGATCAGCACCGGTGTGCCGTGTGTGTCGAGGTCGAGGCGGGAACGCAGCGCCGGGTGCGCGGCCGCCAAGGCGTCGAGCCGCTCGGCGATCTGTTCTGCCGACGCGTCGTCGGGGAGCGTGATCACTTGGCTCTGTGCCAGGTAGCGGTAGTCGCCGTTGGCGATGATCTCGTGTGCGAGCGGGGTGAGCGCGAGGACGGTGCCCGCAGGGGTGGGTGCCGCCTCGACCGTTTCTGTGGCGTCCGCGGCGTCCAGTGTGCCTGCGAGTTCGCGCAGATCTGCCGCGGCGACAACATCTTTCGCGGTCACCCGGAAGCCGATACCGCGCAGCCGGGACACCAGATCGATGATGCCGATGCTGTCGATGCCCAGATCGGCCAGGCTGTCCAGCACGCCCACCGCGCCCGTGCGTCCCTCGCCCATGGCGGCGATCAGCCCGAGCAGGGTCCGCTCGGTCTCCGTCGCGGGTTCGGCCGCGACGGCGCCGGTGACCGGTGCGTGCAACAGCGCGGTCGCGGCGTGCACATCGAGCTTGTCGTTGCGGTTCAACGGGATCTGGTCGACGTGCACGATCCTGGTCGGCACCAGGAACCGCGGCAACCGCAGCGCCAGCGCCGCGCGGATCTCGGCGGCCGAGCGCTCGGCGACGACCAAGGCGCCCAGCCTGGTTCGGCCGTTCTCTGCGAAAGCCAGTGCCGCGGCATGCGTTACGCCCTCCAGCTCACGCAGCACGACCGTCGCCTCGTCGGGTTCGACGCGATAGCCGTTGATCTTGACCTGGCTGTCGATGCGGCCCTCGTAGATCACCGTGCCCGTGGTGGTCCGGCGGACCAGATCGCCGGTGCGATAACGCCTTCCACCGGGTCCCGCGACGAACGCGGCCGCCGTCGTACCCGGCCTGCCGAGATAGCCGAGCGCGAGTTGCGCGCCGGACAGGTACAGCTCGCCGTGGCCACCCGGTGGCACCGGGCGCAGCCGGTGATCCAGTACCTCGGCGGCCAGCCCGTCGAAGGTGCGCCCGATCGTGGGGGCCGGGTGCTCGTGCACGTCGGCCATCAGCGCTTCGACCGTGGTTTCGGTTGGTCCGTAGAAATTGATGACGCGGGTGCTCGGCAGTCGCCGCAGCCGGGTCCAGGTGTCCTGGCTGATCGCTTCACCGCCCAGCGCGAGCACCAGCAAAGAGCAACACTCCCCTGCGGGCTCGGCAGATTCGGTGAACAGTCCGGCGGCGATCAACCGGCTCAACATCGACGGCGAGGTATCGAAGATATCGATCCGCTGCTGCTCGAT
Source organism: Nocardia sp. NPDC006044 (assembly GCF_042871115.1). Lineage (NCBI taxonomy): Bacteria > Bacillati > Actinomycetota > Actinomycetes > Mycobacteriales > Nocardiaceae > Nocardia > Nocardia sp. NPDC006044. Next base: position 214,445 of record NZ_JBIAID010000005.1, on the reverse strand, counting down.
CGCGGCGACGATCTGCTCGGCGTCGGTGCGCACCTTGTCCCCGAGCAGGACGACCGCGTGCCCGCTGAGCAAGGCGACCGTCGGCTGCCAGGCGGCGTCGAAGCCGGTCGACCAGCCGTGGCCGATCCGCAGTTGCCGCCCGGTCTGCGCGCTGAGCGGCGCGAAGATCCGGCGCTCGTGGTTCGACCAGTGGTTCAGCAACGCGCCGTGCGGCACCACGACGCCCTTCGGGCGGCCCGTGGTGCCGGAGGTGAACACTACGTAGCAGGGCGTGTTTCGATTCAGCTGCGGGACAGGGCTGTTCGTGACCGACGAGGCCGGCTCGCCGAGTACCCGCAGCCCGCCGTCGTGGTCCGGTATCGCGTGTACGACCTCGCCGCCCTGCTCGCGCACCAGGCTCACGGTGCCGGCCAGCGACTCGTCGCCGAGCACCACCCCGACATTCGCCATCTCGACCATGTGGGCCAGTCGATCGGCGGGCGTCGCCGGATCCACGTGCACGCACAGCGCGCCGGCCAGACCGATCGCGAACGGCGCGTGCAGGACTCGGCGATCGCGGGGCAGCACGACCGCCACCGCGTCGCCTGGGCGCACACCCGCGTTGCGCAGGTTCTCGGCCAGTCTCGTGACGGCCGTGCCGAACTCGGCGAAGGACTGCTCGCCCGCCGGGTCGATCACGGCCACCCGATCGGCGGCCCGTTCAGCGGCGGCGAGCAAGGCCCCGGGCACCGAGGCGTAGTCCGTAGGCGGCCGTGACTCGGCGGTCAGCGCGGCGGGCTCGTCCTCGAGCAGCAGATCGATATCGCAGGCGCGCTCCGCCTCGATCATCCGGCGGATGACCTCGAGTACCCTGCGCGCCAATCGATCCGGATCGAATCGGTCCACCAGATCAGGACGGATCTCTACCCGGGTGATGAGCCGCTCGTTCTCCACCACCGGCACCACCGCGATCGGATAGTGGCTCGGCGAGTCGATCCGGCGCGGCGTCATGGTGGCCCCGCCGGCCAGCGGCATCGACGCGGTGATCTCGCCGAGCGGAGTGTTCTCGAAGACCAGCAAGGTGTCGAAGAGTTGCCCGGCATCCGCGTGCTTGGTGATCTCGGCGATGCCCAGGTATTCGTGTGCCCGCAATTGCGCCACGGTGCGTTGCAGTTCCGTGCCGATCACCGCGGGCGACCGCTCATCCATCCGCACCCGGACCGGGATGGTCGTGACCAGCGCGCCGACCAGTCGATCGGCGTGCGGCAGCGACGCGTCGCGACCCGATGTGGTCTGCCCGAAGACCACATCGTCGCGGCCGGTCAGTCCGGAAAGCACCCGCGCCCAGGCCATTTGGCAGACCGTGTTCAAGGTGATGCCGCGGGATCGGGCCCAGCTCGCGACGAGTTCGGTTTCGGCACGGTCGAATTCGGCCGTGCCGAGCACCGGCAGGTCGCCCGGCGCGGGCGGCGCGAGCATCGGCATCGGGGTCAGGCCGGCCAGCGCCTCGGTCCAGGCCGCGATCGAGGCGGGGGTATCGCGGGTGGCCAGCCAGGCCGCGTGCTCGCGCAGCGGCGGCGCCGGGGGCAGCGCCGATCCCGCCCCGCAGTGCACTGCGATCAGGTCGGCGAAGATCAGCGGGATGGACCAGCCGTCGACCACGATGTGGTGTGCGGTGCAGATCAATTCGTAGGCGCGCTCACCGACCCGCGCCGCCGTTACCCGGAACAGCGGGCCGTTGTCCAGATCGATCCGCCGGCGACCCTCCTCCCAATAGAGCTGCCGGGCAGCGGCTTCCGGATCGTCGGCGGCGCGCAGATCGATCTCGCGCCAGCCGATCCGGCCGGCCGAGGTGATGACGAGGACCGGATGCGGCAGGCCGTCGGTCAGCACCGCCGCGCCCAGGTGCGGATACCGTTGCAGCACTTCGCCGAACGCCGCGCGCAGGCCGAGCAGGTCTGCCAGGTTGTCGATCCGTGCGGCGAACGTCACCAGGTAGGGGTCGACATCGCCGGACATGGCGCTGACCGAGTAGAGCCCGCGCTGCAACGGCGACAGCGCGACGACGTCGAGGATTTCGGTGGTCACCGCGCGCCGAACCGCTGGCCGAGCGCGGCCAGGGCCGCCGGATCCAGACCCGAGGCACTCATCGGCGCCGCGCCGGCGGGCGCGTCGGCGGCCGGCGCGGCTTCGCTCAGCTGGGTGGCGAGTTCGTGGATCGTGGGGAAGGCGAATACCGTCTGCACATCGACCCCGTACCCCTGTTCGGTGAGATCGGTGGCCAGGCGCAGGGCCGCGATCGAGTCGCCGCCGAGGGAGAAGAAGGTGTCCGCGCGGCCGAGCTCGTCGTCCTCGTCGAGCTCCAGCACTTTCCGAATCGCCGCCGCGACAACGCGTTCGGCGTCGGTCTGTGGCTCGCCGCCGAGCCCGGGTCCGCCCAGCAGACCGCCTGCCGAGCCGGGCTGGGTGAACAGCACCGTGCCGAAGGGCTCGTCCGTTCCGGCCGCCCATGCCACACAACGACTTTCGAGGTGTGCGGCGAGTTCGTCGAGGGCGCGGCGCCCGGCCAGCGCCGGGAAGTCGAGGGTGACGACGGCACCGTCGGCGTCGAGCGCGATGTCGACCACCAGGTCGACCCCGTGCGGGCGGGCGGTGCGCCGATTCAGCTCGCGCACGGCGTATTCGGGCGTGCGGATCGCCAGCGGTGCACCGGCGCGCACGCCGACCAGCACCTGGAAGAGCGCTCCGGTCACCACCGCGGCGGTGCCCTTCAGCTGATGGGTGAGCCGCTCGATCCGGGTCTGCGCGTGTGCACGGGCCTCGGCCGCGCAGGTCACGGCGGCGTCGATGAGCGCACGCGGGGTGCCGGTACGCACCGAATCCAGCCGCAGGACCAGCTGATTGGCGATATTGCCGAGGATGGCGCCCGGCTCGGCCCGCGCCGGCTCGACCAGGCCCACCGGAACGTCCTCGCCGATTCCCGCCTCGCCCAGCACCCGGGCGATGAGCGCGGCGAAGGTGGCGCCGGTGTCGCGTCCGGCGAGCAGCGCGTCGAGGGTGCCGCGGTCGATACGGAAGGCCCGGCGGGATCCCTCCGCGCCGGTCTCGTCCTCGACGACCGGTACCGCGCGTTCGGGGAGGTCCGCCAACCGCGCCGTCCAATAGGCCAGGGCCGGATCGTCGCCTGCGGTGACGCCCAGCTCCTTCAGCTGGGCCGCGACCAGGCTGCGGTACTGGGCCGCGGCGGGCTCGGCCTGGCCGTGCTCGTAGGCCGTGAACAGTCCGGCGGCCAGCAGGTCGAGCGTGCGGTCGTCGGCCGCGACCGGGTGCACCGTGAGCGAGACGACGGCGCGGTCCGGGAGGGTGTAGCGCCGGATCCGGATCGGGAGATCGCGGACCAGATCGAAGCGGTGTGCGGCGTCGGAACGCAGCGCGGGTTCCAGTGCGGCCGCGTCGATCCGGACGGTCTCGACCACGCTGTCCGGCGTCGGCACGACCCGCTGGTACGGGACGCGGCGATCGTCCGGGAAGACGGTCCGCAGAATTTCGTGCTCGGTCAGCACCGCGATGGCCGCCTGCTCGAACGCCTCTTCGTCGAGTTCGCCGGAGATCTCCAGCGCGACGAACAGATTCGCGGCCGCGGTGCGCCGCAGTCGTTCCGGGAGCAGCACGGCCTGCTGCGCGAGGGACAGCGGCGTGCCACGATCCCCAGCGGCGGCCCTGGGCGCGTTTCGCACCAGCGAATCCGACATTTTCGATCCTTCCGAGCACTGCGGCAACCACCAGAGAACCGCCACGGCCACTGTGTACTGATCAAACAGTCGGGGGTGGATAGCCTGTAGCTATCCACCCCCGAACTAAAGTTAGCCTATCCTAAAGCAAGCGGATTCAACGGGCCAGTAGTGCCTACTTGCTCACTGCGGCCAACGTCGGATCGAGCTTCTCCAGGACATACGGCACCGACAGCGGCGTCGGGATATTGATGGCACTGATCGTCGTCACGTCGACGAACGCGATGCCGTTGTTCCGCACCGACGGCAACTCGTCGTAGCCGGGCAGCCGCTTGAACTTCTCCGTGAAGGCGGGCAACGCGCCGCAGATCAACATGTTGGAGTTCAAGTCGCCCAACCGTTCCGGGGACAGCGCCAGCCGGCCACCGCTCGGTGCCTCCTTCGCGATGTGCTCCGGAATGGCCATGCCGAGCCGGTTGAACAGCGCGGCCGAGCCGTCCTTCGGATCGGCCAGCACCATCAATTGCGCCGGGCCGGTCAACATACAGGTCAAGAAGGTCTTGCCGCGCAGGCCCGGATAGCGGTGCGCCACCTCGTCGATGCGCCCGTTGACGTTCGCGACCACCTTGTCCGCGTCCGCTTCCTTGTGCAGTACCTTGCCGAGCGTCGCGAGCTGATCCGACCACTGGTCGATCTGCGCGTTCGGGGTCACCGGGCCGATCGTCGGCGCCAGCTTGGACAGCTTGTCGTACATGGCTTTGTCCACCATGAAACCGGGCACCAGGATCAGGTCGGGCTCCAGCGCGGCGATCTGCTCCACCACGTCGGCGCCCATCTTCAGCACCTTCGCCTCGCTCAGCGAGTCCGGCACCCACGGCACCTGCGACTTTCCGCCCTGGGAGACGTTGTCGGCATAGCCGACCGGCGTCACGCCGAGCGCGAGCGTGGCGTCGAGCCACTGGTTACCCAGCGTGACAATGCGTTTCGGGGTGCCGCTCACCGCGGTCTGGCCCATCGAGTGCGTGATGGTGATCTCCCCGGACGCGCCGGCGCTCTGGTCATCGGATCCACAGGCGGCGCTGGTGAGCAACAGGCCCACCGCCAGCACCGCGACCGCCCGGCCGAGCATGCCACGACCCCGTCCCGCCGTTCTTCGGTCCAGCATCATTGCGTCACTCCTCATATCGCGAATCGCACCTGGTCGAGCCGAAGGCAAGCCAGCCGTCGTCGGTCCAGGACGCACGGTCACCGGTGCGCACCAACCACCCCGGTGCGAACGGATCGGCCAGGAACGGTCCCGCGGCCGCGTCGCCCGCGTGGGCCAGGGCCGCGCCACCGATGAAAACCTCACCCAGCACACCGGGCCGGACCGGTGTGCCGCGCTCGTCGAGCACCAGCACCCGAGCGCCGGGAATCGGGCGCACCCGCCCGGCGCCGTCCAGCGGTCCACGCGCGACCACGCCGACATACTCCGGTACCGCGTAGGCGATGGTGCCCACCGAGCCCGGCGCGGCCGCCGCGAGCAGGTCGGGAAGGGTTGGCGCAGTGCCGGTTCCGATGAGGTCCCAGCGACAGACCGGCAGCGACGCCGGCGCGGCGGCCCGGGCCGACGCGGCGGCGGTACCGGGATCGGTGACCACATGGGTTACCGCGAATTCGGTGATCAGCGCGGCCAATTCGGCGGGATCGGTCCGCTGCGACTCGGTCGCGACGATCAGCAGAGCGCCGTCGGCCAGGGCGGCGAACAGCTCGACCGCCGCGCGGGCATCGATGCGCCGCACCGCGAGCAGGCGGACGTCGCGTGCGTTGTAGGCCGGATCGGTGCGCCCGCACCGGCGATCCGCGGCCACCGCCCGGCGGTCCGCGACGGCCACCGCCAGCGCTTCGGCGGCGGGCAGAACGAAATCGCAAGTGCCACCGGCTGATTCGCCGGTCGGCCCGACCAGCGTCCGGACCAACCGGATCAGACGGCCGCCCAGATCGGCAGCGGGCGTGACCTCGTCGGGCCGTCCGGCGGCCAGCCGGTCGAACAGCTCGCCATAGGTCAAGGCCTTTGCCCCGCAACGGATCGCGGGGCGCGCGCCGGGAAATCCGTACCCGCGGCGGATGACCTCGGCCAGGTCGGTTACGTCGGCGAGCTCGACGCCGGTGGACCACTCGCCGAGCAGCCGCTCCCGTTCGGCGGTGGTCAATTCCTCCGTCGCCACCACGGGAGTCGCCTCGATGAGCGCGGCGAGACCGGCCACCGTCGGGTTGTCGAAGATCACCCGCACGTCGATCTCCACCCCGAACTCGGAGCGCAGCCGCGGCACCAGGCGGTTGGCCAGCAGCGAGTGCCCGCCGAGGTCGAAGAACGAGTCGTCGGCGCCGACCCGGTCGAGGCCGAGGATCTCCTGATACAGCTCGACGAGCCGAATCTCGGTGGCTGTGCCCGGTTCTCGATAGCCGTGGGCGGCCCGGACCGGCTCGGGCAGCGCGGTGCGGTCGAGCTTGCCGTGCTTGGTCAGCGGGATCTCATCGATCAGCATGAACGCCGACGGCACCATGTACTCGGGCAGGCTCGCGGCGGCCCGCGCCCGCACCTGGTCGAGGTCGAGCTCGTCCGCGGCGGCAACCACGTAGGCCGCGAGCATCATCCCGATCGATCGGTCCGCCACCGCGACCACCGCGCAGTGCCCGACGCCGGGATGCGCCGCGATGGTGGCCTCCACCTCGCCGAGCTCGATGCGATAGCCGCGCACCTTCACCTGCGCGTCGGCGCGGCCGACGAATTCGAGCACCCCGTCTGCCGTGCGCCGCGCCAGATCGCCGGTGCGATACAGCCGTTCACCGGGCAGGAACGGATCGGCGACGAAGCGCTCCGCGGAGAGCCCGGACCGGTGCAGGTAGCCGCGGGCCAATTGCGCACCGCCGAGATAGATTTCGCCGACCACACCGTGCGGGACCAGTTGCAGTCGCTCATCGAGCAGGTAGCAGTACACGTTGCGGTTGGGCACGCCGATCGGCACGATCCGGGTGCCCTGCGGCCCGTCGACAGGCATGTGGGTCGCCGACACCACGGCCTCGGTCGGACCGTAGTGATTGCGCAATTCGGCGTCGAAGACGCCGGAGAACCGGTCGGCCACCTCGCCGAGCAAGGCCTCGCCGCCGACCGGAACATGCCGCAGCGCACGCCATTCGCTCACCTCGGGCAGCAGCAGGAAGGTGCTCAGCGTCGACGGGACCATGTGCAGCACGGTGATTCCGCAGCGGGTGATCAGATCGGCAATGTAGGGGATGTCGCGGAACGCCGCGGGCTTCGGAATCACCAGGCGCGCACCGACGGTCAGGGTGACGAAGATGTCGAGCAGCGAGGCGTCGAAGCTGACCGGAGAGGATTGCAGCAGGCGATCGTCGGCGGTCATCCCCCATTCGGCGCGGAAACCCTCCAGGTGTTCGGCGATCGCGGCATGCGAAACCGCCACGCCCTTCGGCTTTCCGGTCGAACCCGAGGTATAGATGAGGTACGCGAGATTGCCGGGGCGCAGCGGGCGCACCCGGTCCGCGTCGGTCGGATCATGGTCGGGCAGCTCGGCCGCGGCTTCCTCCGCGGCGGTGAACTCGGCTATGCCGAACGTCAAGCGCGGGGCCGCGTCTCGATAGAACTCCTCGATGCGCTCGTCCGGATCATCCGGATCGATCGGCAAGTAGGCGCCGCCGGCCTTGAGCACCGCGAGCACGGCGACCACGAATTCGACCGAGTTGCCGAGTCGCAGCGCGACCGCGTCCTCGGTGCCGAGGCCCTGCCCGATCAGCCAGTGCGCCAGCCGATTCGCGCGCCGGTCGAGCTGGTCGTAGGTCATCGACACGTCCGCGGCGTGGCCGCTCCGAGGCGCCGACACCGCGAGCGCATCGGGTGTGGCCGACACGGTGCGTTCGAACAGCGCGACCAGGGTGGTCGCCGGGGTATCGACCAGTGTGCCGTGCGACTGGGCCAGCAGTCGCGAACGGTCTTGCGGGCCATACATATCGAGATCACCGACCCGCGCGTCCGGCGTGGACAGCGCGCTGTCGAGCAGCTGTACGTAGTGCGTGAGCAGTTGCTCGGCGAGCCCGGGTTCGACCTCGTCGGCCCAGTATTCGACCTCGGCGTGCGCGCCCTGCGCGTCGAACACGGTCGTGACCCGCAACGGGACCTGCGGCGCCGAGCGAACCAGGTCGAGTCCGGTGGCGGTGACGCCGTCGAACTCGAAGCCGCGCGGCGCCTCGCGCACGCCGAAGCCGACCCGCACCAGCTGCTCCAGGCCGTCCCTGCCGTTCCCCCGGTCCGGGTTGATCTCGCGGATCACCCGATCGATGCCGACCCCCTGATGCGCGAACGCCGCGGCACAGGTGTCGCGAACGCGCGCGGCGAAACTCGCGAAGGTGTCCTCGGGCCGGACCGCGGCCCGCAGCAGCACGGTATTGCCGAAGTACCCGATTACCGAGACGGCCGACGCACCGCGGGTCGAAACCGGTACCGAGACAAGGAAGTCCGTCGCCGCCGTGTAGCGGTGGATCAGCGCGTGGAAGGCGGCGAGCGCCACCGCGAACGGGGTCGAGTCGTGTTCGCCGGCGAACTCGTACACCCGGGAGAGCAGCTCAGGAGGAACCGGACGCGCGCGGCGCCCGGTCCGGCGGGTCTCGGTGTCCGCGGCGATCGGCCGGCCGGGCAGTTCGAGCAGCTCCGGCAGCGGGCGCAGCGTGCTGCGCCAATAGTCGATCGCGGCCTCGGGCTCGGCCGACCGGGGATCCTGGCCCAGCACCTCGACCTCGACGAACTGGGTGGCGCGGCCGGTCGGCGCGGCACCGTTGTACGCGGCGTTCAATTCCGCGCGCAGCACACTCCACGAATCGTCGTCCCAGCAGATCGTGTGCGCGACCAGAATGAAGGCGAACTCGTCGGTTCCGGTGCGCACCAGGGTGATCCGCAGCGGCGCCTCGTCGGCCAGCGCGAAGGGGCGGCCGAACGCACGGCGCGCCAGCACTTCCAGCCGCCGGGCTCGGCTGGGTTCGGCCAGCTCGGACAGATCGTGTTCCTGCCAGGACGGCGCCAGCTCCGGCCGGGCGAGCTGGAACGGTTCCCCATCCGCGCCCAAATCATAAGTGGTGCAGAGAATGTCGTGCCGAGAGACCACTGCGCCGACCGCGGCGCGCAAGCGCGCGACGGACAACGGACCGGTCAGGCGGTACGCCACGCAGATATTGAGCGTGGTGTCCGCTGGATCACGGGTCTGCAGGAACCAGGCGCGCCGCTGCGCGGCCGACAACGGATACCGCTCACCCGCGGTAGTGCCCTTCGATGCCCGATCGGATCGGCTGTCCGGCAGGCGATTCGGAGAGTTCGCAATGGTCGACATGATTCCTTCACCCCCCGGTTGAACGTTGCTTCCCAGGCCGTGCGTACCCCCGTCAGCCGAAGGACGACTCCGGGACGGCGGTGAGATAGCCTCCGCGCGCGAAGAATTCGGCGCCGTCGTGTTCGACTCCGTCGGCCGTGCGGATCCGGGTCAGCACCAGGCCGCGGTTGCGCCCACGCACCGGCTCCGGTCCGCACACCACGGTTCCGCCGCCCTCCTGCACGACGACCCGGCCCGCGGTGCCGCCGTAGCAGGCCGAGGAGACCGACGCGGCGAGCACCTCGATCCGCTCCCCGCGATAGCAGGCGAACGCCCGCGGGTACGGCTCGGACAGGGCGCGCACGAAACGCTCCAGATCGACGGCGCTGCGCTGCCAGTCGATCTGGCTGTCCCGGTCGGAGCGCTTGTGGAAATAGGTACGTTCGGCCTTGTTCTGCGGACGCCAGACCGCGTTGCCGGACTCGAGCAGGCTCAGCGCCTCGTGCACCGCGCCCGGAATCAGGTCCATACCGGCGAGCACCAGCTCGGTTCCGGTGGCGTCCGGCGGAATCGGCAGCGAACGCTGCACCAGGATGTCACCGGTGTCCAGCTGCTCGTCCATCCGGTGCACGGTCAGCCCGAACTCGGACTCGCCGCTGATCAGTGCCCACAGCACCGGTGAGAATCCGGTGAACTTCGGCAGCAGCGAGTCGTGCAGGTTGAGCGTGCCGTACGGCGGCATCGCGTAGAGCTCGGCCGGCATCCAGGTGTACCAGCTGTTCACCACGATGACGTCCGGCTCGGCGCGCTTGACCAGATCGATCGTCGCGGCGTCGGCCCGCTCGGTCAGGTGCACCGGGATGCCGTGCTCGCGGGCGAGTTCCTCGACCGAGTCCGACCAGATCGCCTTGTACGACTGTTCGCTGGCCGGGTGCGTGACCGCGAGCACTACCTCGTGTTCCGAATCGAGCAGCGCCTGCAGGGTTTTGCGGCCCCAGGTCTGGAAGCCGAACGACACGATGCGCATGAACCGAACCCCATCCTCGAATTAAGTAAGGCTAGCCTAGCCTACCGATTTGCCCGCTGTATCGCGGCCCGGGGAATCGACCGGGACGGGAGCGGCGCCGGGGCGAGCACCCGATCGGAGAGTTCGCCGAGGCAACTGAGGTTCGGGAAGCCGGGGCCCTGCGCGAGACCGGCGAGATTGGGCAGGTAGAGCTTGGCGTCCAGCCCGGAGACCGCGAGATCATGACCGATCGACGCCTCCAGCCGCGCCTGGGTGATCGGCCCGCCGACGGCGAGCTCGACCAGATCCGCCGTGTCGGAGTCGAACAGCTCGAGGAACCACAGCGGTTGCCCGCCGGTTGCGTCGACCACGAGATCGAAGGTGTGCACCTGATCCGGACGCAGCTCGTTGCGCAGGGTGAGCGCGACCCCCTCGCCCTGTTCGGCCATCCGCACCACCCGGCCCTGCACATGATGAACTCGGCTGTCGCCCAACAGGTTCTCCTGCACGCGCACGGAGAAGACGCCACGATCGGTGCGCCGGACGACGTCGCGCCGCTCCTGGACGCTCAGCGCCCGCCACTTGGCCGGATCGCTGTACAGGGAGTTCTCGAAGTAGCTTTCGCCACGGGTGTAGATGGTCGCGGCGGGCGAGATCACCGACACCGTGAGCACGTCGTGGCGGACCAGCTCGTCCATCGCCGATCCCGCGGTCTCACCACCGCCGATCACCGCGGCCCGCGACGAGGCGGGCAGGGTGCGCTTGCCGACGAGGTCCCAGAAGTCCGCGATGCTCAGCACTTTCGGATGGTCGGCGAGTGCGCGCCGAGAGTGCCCCGGACCGGTGATCATCAACCGGTCCGCCTCGATCGCGCTGATCGAGCCGTCCGCGCCGGTCACCGAGACCGACCAGCCTTCGACCGTCGGGGAGATCTTGCCGACCGTGCCGAGCACCAGTTCGAGGTCGGTCTTGCGCGAAACCCACTGCAGGTACTTGGCCCACATGTTGTGATGCGGGCTCGGGCGGCCGCGGTCTACCCATTCGGCGTAGGTTCCGCGTTCGACCAGGAACGACGTCCAGCTGAACGCCATCATGGCCTCGTTGATCGCGTGGTTGTGACCACGCGCCCAGGTCGAGTGATAGGGGAAACCGACATCCTTCTCCGGGCTGGTGCCGAGCCGGTGCTGACCGTCGGTCCAGCCGCCGCTGGGCAGCCAATTGCCGCCCACCGCTTGCGATTCCACGACGATCACTTGCGGCGCCGGCAGACCGAGCCCGCGCAGCACATGCGCCTTCGCCGCGACGGCCATTGCCTTCGGACCAGCTCCGACGACGAGAAGTCTGTCCACCGGTTCTCCTGTCTGTGATTCCAGCCACCGCACAGCTATCGGATCGGGCCGTCAGCTGCGGCGACGGTCGGCGGCGTCCCGCACCCGCGGCGCCGGGCGGTCGACCCGCCCCATATATGCATAGGCTTACCTTATATTCATGGGCAGTGCCAGCCCTGTGGCGAAGACCCCAAGCCCCGGCACCACCACGCCCCAACGGAATGGAAATGCACATGATCAAGCGCAAAGCCCACGCGGCCACCGCAGCAATCGCCCTCACCGCCGCCGCTCTCGGCGCCTTCGGCACGGTGGCCATCGCCGCTCCCGCGACCGCAGCGCCCGCCATCGTGCGAACCGCCGCACCCTCGGCCGGTGAGCTGAATTCGAAGCTCTCGCTGGTGCTGAACTCCGGGGCCGCACGCTCCGCCCGCGCGGCCGAACTCGAGGGCGGCGAAGCCGACCTCGCGGTGGTCGAACGGGTCGGCGGCGTCATGGGCGGCGTGCCCGGCCTGACCTGGACCGTGCAGAACGCGAACGCCGCGGGCGACACCTTGAACGCCGACCTGATGGTCACCGTGCCGGGCTACGGCACGTTCCCGCCCATCCAGATCGCCTGGAGGCAGATCGACGGCACCTGGAAGCTGACCAGCGAGTCGGTCGACACCATCGCGTACTACGCGGGCCAGCAGCGCTGATTGCCTGCGCCGCAACGACATCGGGCTCCGTGCAGCGCACGGAGCCCGTTCCGGCCTTGACGGCGCGCGACTTTCTACTTTACTTAGGCTAGCCTTAGCCGCATGGGTAAAGGAGCCAACGGTCTCATCCTGAAAGCCTGGCGGGCCGACGACTACAGCTTCCGGGTCACCTCGACCGAGAGCATCACGGATCAGTACCGGCGCATCGGCTTCACCGCCGGTGGCCTGCTGGCGGCGCACCCCGTGCACCCCACCCAGTGGATCCGGCTGTGGATCCCCGATGCCGCGAGCGACAAGCTCCACCAGCGCGGCTACACGCTGGTCGATCAGGATCCCGAGAACGACCATTTCTACATCGAATTCGCCCTGCACGGCGGGCCGGCCAGCGCGTGGGCGCAGCGGGCCCAGGTCGGCGACGAGATCGAGGCCTGCGTGCTCGGCTCCGATTTCACGCTGCCCGAGCCGACGCCGAGCGAATACATCGTGTTCGGCGACACCGCCTCGCTGCCCGCGGTCAACTCGTTGCTCGACGCGATCGGCGACACCCCGGCGCGGGTCTGGCTGGAATGGCAGTACGAATCCGACACCACGCTGCCGGTGCGCAACAAGCCACACCATCAGGTCACCTGGGTGCAGCGCGTGGACAACGGCAGGCTGCTGCGCGAGCAGGCGCACGAGATCTCCTGCGCGAAGGACGCTTACGGCTGGGTGGCCTGCGACGGCCACACCACGCGGTCCATCGTGAAGGCCCTCAAGACCACCCACGACCTGCCGAAAACCGCGATCAAGTCGCGCGCCTACTGGAAGTGAGCCGGTCCGCCGTTCGGCGGGGGTCGGTTCATCCCAGAGGATGACCCGGATCGCGACCTGCTGTCGACGCGCGCCGACCCCGTCGTCCGCCAGGCTGTTACTCGGATTCGAACCCGTCCGCGCAGCAGCCGCGCGGCCCGGCGCCGGAGCGGAGGTCAACTGGCATGTCGATCCTGGACGCGGTGCTCGGATTCGCCGCGGTCGCGTTCGCGGTGACGGCGGTCGCCACCGCGCCCGTCGCGCGGCGCGTCGCACCCGTCGCGCTGCCTGTGCTGCTCGCCGGGGGTGTGGCGCAGTTGCTGCTCGAGGGATTCTATTGGCAGTTCGCGCCGACGTATCTGTTGCTCGGCGCGGCGACCGGACTCGTTGTCTGGCAGTGGAAATGGCGGGTCGGCGGCTGGACGACGGTGGCCAGGGTGGTCGTCGCGCTCCTGCTCGCGCCGGCCGCGCTGGCCTGGGCCATGGTTCCGGTTCCCGATCTGCCCAGGCCGACCGGTCCCTATGCCGTCGGTACCGAAGTCCTTCGGCTGGTCGATCCGAACCGGCCGGAGCCGGCCACGGACGCACCGGACGATAAGCGCAATGTCGTTGTGCAGGCGTGGTATCCGGCCGACCCGGGCGCACACGGCAAGCGCTCGACCTACATCGACGGCGCGGATCGATTGCCGGATCGGGTCACCGTGCTGCCGAGTTTCTTTATGCGTGGATACGACCGGATCGACACGCACGCCCTCCTCGATGTGCCGGTCGACCCCGGCCGATCCCGCTGGCCGGTGGTGCTGTTCTCCCCCGGATACGGTGCGCCACGCGCCTTTTACACCGGGCTGATCGCGGATCTGGCCAGTCGCGGATTCGTCGTGCTAGCCGTCGACCACCCGTACGAGGCAGCGGTCACCGAACTCGCCGACGGCACCATCGCCACGGCTCGGGAACGCTTTCTCGCCGACGACCCGGACCAATCCCGCTATATGAGCGAGCTGCTCGACGTGCGCACCGCCGATCTGCGCTTCGTGGTCGATCAACTAGAACGGCCGGACATCCTGGGCCTGAGGCTTTCCGGCCACCTCGACACCGAACATATTGCCGCGATCGGGCATTCGTTCGGCGGCGCGGCCGCCGCGGCGGCAGTAGCGAGCGACGGACGAATCAAGGCGGCGGCGAACATCGACGGCACGTTGTACGGCACACTGCCGCAGCAATCTTTGACGAAACCGTTTCTCCTACTGGAAAGCGATCACGAGGAAACCGGCCACGGCGCAGCGTATTCGGATGGCAACCGCGCACTGCTCGAGCACTTACAGGCAGGCGGCTTCCGCTACGAGATCACCGAGGCCAACCACTACAGCTTCACCGACGCTCCGCGATTCCTCGCCGATCCGGCCCGGTTGCTGACGGCCGAACTGATGGGCGGCTCGCGGGGTCCGCGCGAAACGCAGCGGGCCACCAACGACATACTGACCGCGTTCCTGCGGGAGCCGCTCGGTGCCGGCCGCGGCGATGTCGAGGCCGCCTCGGCGCATTACCGCGATATCCACGGCGGACCGGTGCGCTAGATCTGCTCGCGACGGTCGGCGCCGCGAGCAGACCAGGGTCGCCCGGTCAGACCGCGACCGGCTCCAGTCGCCACCCGGCAGCGCGGGAGCGTTCGTTCCAGAAGTCGGCGTACCGTCCGCCCGCGGCCAAAAGCTCGGCGTGCGTGCCCCGTTCGATGATCCGGCCGCCATCGAGGAACAGGATCTGGTCGGCGTGCGCGATGGTCGCGAGGCGATGCGCGACCACGATGACCGTCTTGCCCTTGGTGAGCTGGTGGATTCCGCGCACGACCACCGCCTCGCTGTGCGGATCGAGGGCACTGGTCGCCTCGTCGAGCAGCACGATCGGCGCGTTCTTGAGCAGCGCGCGAGCGATCGAAACCCGTTGCCGCTCACCGCCGGAGAGCGCGACGCCGCCCTCGCCGACCGCGGCGTCCAAACCCTCGGGCAGGCGTTGCACGATCTCGTCTACCCTGGCCGCCTGGGCGGCCTGCCAGATTTCCTCGTCGGTGGCAGCGGGATTGCCGATCCGGATGTTGTCCGCCACCGAGCGATTGAACAGATAGACGTTCTGGAAGACCAGCGACAGCTGATCAAGCAGCGTCTCCGACGGCTGGTCCCGCACGTCGTGCTCGCCGACGAGCACGCGGCCCGCGTCCACGTCGTAGAAACGCGCGGCGAGCCGCAGCAGCGTGGTCTTGCCCGCGCCGCTGGGTCCGACGATCGCGGTGGTGGTGCCGGCGGGCACGGTGAACGTGAGGTCGGTGAGCACGGGCTCATCCGGCCGGTAGCCGAAGCTCACGTTGTCGAACTCGACGGCCGGAAGTCCCGGCGAGACAGCCGTTTTCGCCTCGGGCAGCACCGGCTCGGCGAGCAGGCCGCCAACCCGGTCGACCGCGCCCGCGGCCGCACGCAGTCCGTTGGCGAGCTGGGCGGCCTGATTCAACGGCTCGATGAACCGCGAGCTCACCGCGATCAGCGCCACCGCGGCCGCCGCCGAGACCGCGCCGTCGGTGAACCTGCCGACCACGACGTAGGCCAGCACAAGGAACACGGCCTGCACGAACAGCGCGAACACGATCAGGCCGGGCACCGCGGTGAACACCATCCGGGTGATCGCCGAACGCTGCCGGTGCAGTGCGGAATCGAGGGCACGGTTGCCGGCACCGACCGCGCCGAACGCCCGCAGCACCGGCTGCGCCTGCGCGAACTCGACCACTCGCGCGTCGGCCTCGGACGCGGCGGCGTGCACCTGCTCGTCGGACCTGGTGTAGGCGCGATTGGCCAGGCTGTTCACCACGAACAGCACCGGCGCCGCGAGCAGCATGGCCAACGAGATCCGCCAGTCGATGAACAGCATGCCCACCGCGACACCGAGCGGAACGATCACGCTGTTGAGCACCTTGGCGAGCAGATACGCCACGGTGCCCTGGATTTCGCGCACGTTCTCCACGGCGATCCTGGACAGCTTTCCGGCACTGGCGGTTTCGAACCAGCCGAGCGGGAGCGCGTTGAGGTGATCACCGATCCTGGTCTGTAGCCGCAGTTGCATGCCGACCGCGATGCGCAGGCCGAGCACCGCTTGCAGATAACCGAAGATCGCGACGCTCGCGACCGCGGCGATCATGAGCAACGCCCAGAACCAGGCCCGGCCGAGATCGCGATCGAACAGCGCCTCCAGCACCGGAACCAGCAGCAGATAGGCTGCCGCCTGGCTCAACGCCTGGGCGGTGATCGCGGCGAACAGTTTCGGGGTCAGCGGGGCGAACTCGGCGGGGACGAGCCCGAGAACCTTGCGAATCATCGCGCCGCCTCCTTTTCGATGAGGGAGACGGCACCGAGCGCCGCCTCGTTGATTTCCCAGAGCCGCTGATAGGTGCCGCCGGCGGTATGCAGGCTCAGATGGTCGCCCTGCTCGACGATGGTGCCGTTCTCCAGCACCAGGATTCGGTCCACGCCGGTGATGGTGTGCAGCCGGTGCGCGATCACCAGCACGGTACGGCCGGCGACGAGCACGGCCAGCGCGTCCTGCACGGCGGCCTCGGACTCCGGGTCCGCGAACGCGGTCGCCTCGTCGAGCACCAGCACCGGGCTGTCCGCGAGCAACGCCCGCGCGATCGAAAGCCGTTGCGCCTCACCGCCGGACAGGCTGGCATCGACGCCGATCTCGGAGTCGTAGCCGCGCGGCAAGGCCATGATCCGGTCGTGGATCTGCGCGGCTCGCGCCGCACGTTCCAAGGCCTGGTCATCGGCGTTCTGATCGGCCAGCCGCAGGTTCTCCCGGATCGTGCCGCGAATCAGCCGCACGTCCTGGAAGACGAATCCGACCGTGCGATAAAGCTCTTCGGTGGAGTAGTCGCGAATATCGCGCCCGCCGATGGTGATTCGTCCGGAGTCGACATCGTAGAACCGCGGAACCAATTTGCCGAGCGTCGATTTTCCCGACCCGCTCGGCCCGACCAGCGCGGTGAGGGTGCCCGGTCGCAGTTCGAGGTCGAGATCGTGCAGCACCTGATGGTCGCTGCGATAGCCGAAGCCGACCGACTCGAACCGGACCACGCCTCGTTCTTCCGTCGCGACCGGCGAAGCGTCTGTCCCGGAAGCCAATTCGGGCGTCTGCTGCAACTCGTGCAGCCGCACCGCCGCCGCGCCGGCCGCGCGCAGCGCCTGTCCGCCGTAGCCCAGGCCGAGCAGCGAGCTGCCCAGACCGAGACCGACCAGCAGGAACGGCAGCACGTCGAGTGGAGCGAACCAGTCGAGCCCGACCCCCGCCAGTCCGGCGAGCACGACCAGCAGCATCACGAATACCGGGGCGACCACGATGTCGGACGCGGACTGCAGCCGGATCATCGGCGTCTTCCACCGATCCAGGCTGCGCGCCTGCCCGTCCACCGCGTCCTGGAACACGCTGTGCGCCTTGCCCGCCTGGCCGAACGCGCGCACCACCTGGATGCCGTCGACGAACTCGATGGTCGCCTCCTGCGTCCGGCGTTCCCACCGGTTGTAGACGGCCAGCCGATCCCGGCTGTCCTGGTCCATCATCTTGCTGAGCGAGATCGCGTACGCCAGGAGCGGAATCAGCAGCACCAGGGTGAGCCGCCAGTCGACGGTCATCAGATAGCCGAGGGTGACCACCGGCACGATCACCGCGCCGACGAACTCCAGCCGCGCGTGCGCGACCAGATAGTGCAGCGCCTCGACGTCGTCCTGCAGGTACTTCTTCACCTCGCTGGAGGTGCGCTCGCCGAACCAGCCGAGCGGCACCCTGGTCAGCTTGGCCGCGAGCGCGCGCCGGACGGTGAGCTGGTAGCCGGCGTCGACCAGGTGCGACCAGGTGAGCGCGACCGCCTGCAACAGCCCGCGGATCAGCAGCACCAGCATCGCCGCCCAGACCAGCCGCCAGACCCGATCGGTGCCTACCTGGTCGGCGAGCAACTCCCGGCAGGCCTCGACGATCAGCACGAACGGCACGACGGTGCACACCGAGGCCACCGCCATGATCAGGCTCGCCCACGTGAGGGTGTGCCGGACCGGCGCGAGGATCTCCTTGCGGGCCAGTTTTTCCTGCTGCTTTCGCGCCTTGACCACCGCCTTGGGCGGCCGGTTCCCCGTCTCCGCCGCCGGAAGCGGCGCGACCTCCACCGTCATGAGTTGCTGCCTCTCGCCATCGTTGTGCCTCCCCCGGCCGGACTCATCCTCACACAAGATCGGCCTGGAATGTAGGTTAGCCTAAGTTATCTGCGGCGAGAGTGGGCGCTGCCGTTCCCGGACGTACGCGACCCGACCGGCCGTCCAACGCTGCGGACCGAAATGCGATTTCCGACACCAAACGGCGCCCACCTGGCCCACAATTCAGAAATGCTGGCGTTTATCGCCGAATTGGGCTGTCGCGCACCGGACTTGTTTCGGACATCTACGAAAACGCCGCAATACCCGATCCTTTCGACCGCCCATCGCGCCGGGGAATGCTCCGTGAACGAACGGCCGACCAGCTCCGATAGCGCACACACATCGCTAGCTTCTTATTCACACGGAAGTACTGCGTACGGAGTCGTGAATATGTTTGTTACACAAGTCATTTCCACAATGTCGCGCTGTTCGGTCGATCCGGGCGAGCTGACGCCGAAACAGGCGCACCGCGCCATGCAGGTGCATTTGAATTGCAGCGTGGACGTGTGCCGGGTGCGGCGGCGTGCGCGCCGGACGCTGGTCGAGGCGCGACGGATGGTGCTCGACGAGCGGGCGACGCCCTAGACGGAATCCCCCGGGTTGTCGCGGTGTTGTCCCCCACATGACCACAACGGCATCCGACCGCTCCGCCGCACCCGTCGTCGACCCGAGCACCACCTTCGGCGCCAAGGTCGTCGCCCGTCTCGGCAAGGAGCCGGTGATCTGGCTGACCACGGTCGGCGCCACCGGGACCCCGCAACCCAACCCGGTGTGGTTCCAGTGGCGCGACGACGAGTTCTTGCTGTTCAGCAAGCCCGGCCAGGCCAAGCTGCGCAACCTGGCCCGCAACCCACGAGTGTCGCTGAACTTCAACAGCACCGAGTGGGGCAGCGAGGTAGTCGTGTTCACCGGCACTGCCCGGATCGACGACGTCGCCGCCACGCCGGACGAGATCGCCACGTACACAACGAAATACACCGACGGCCTGCGAGACATCGGACTGACCGCCGAGCAGTTCTTCGCGGAGTACTCGGCGATCGTCCGGATCCGCCCGGATCGCCTGCGCGGTTTCTGAGGCCGGGTGCCCACCGGCCCGCGCGCGGCCGGTGAAATGGCCGACGACTAGGGTCGATGCCGATGAGAAGGCGGCAGCGACCGCCGTTGCCCAAGCGGCACGGCCTGGACCCGGCCCGGCTCCGGCTGCCGGAGGACGGGAACTGGGCGACGATTCGCGACCATCTGGTCGAGCGACTACCCCGGGTGGATCCGGCCCGCATCGATGAGCTGCTACGCGAGGGCGGAATCGTCGACCTCGAGGGCCCAATCGCGCCGGACGCGCCGTACGCGCCCGGCGGCGCGGTGTGGTTCCACCGGGATCTGCCGATCGAGACACCGGTGCCGTTCGACATCACCATCGTGCATCGCGACGAGGACCTATTGGTCGTGGACAAGCCGCATTTCCTGGCGACCATCCCGCGCGGCCAGCACATCGTGCAGACGGCGCTGGTGCGGCTGCGCCGCGAACTGGATCTGCCGGACCTGATTCCGGCACATCGGCTGGATCGGGTCACGGCGGGGCTGGTGCTGTTCGTCGTCAATCCGGCGCGGCGCGGGGCGTATCAGACGATGTTCCACAAGCGCACGGTGCGTAAGGAGTACGAGGCGATCGCGCCGGTCGATCCCGGGCTGACCCTGCCGCGGGTCGTGCGCAGCCGCATCATCAAGGAGAAGCACGTGCTCGCGGCGCAGGAGGTCGAGGGCGAGCCGAACGCCGAGACCACGATCGAACTGCTGGAGCAGCGCGACGGGCTCGGGCGCTATCGACTGCGGCCGTTGACCGGGCGCACCCATCAGCTGCGGCTGCACATGAACGGCCTCGGCGTCCCGATTCTCGGCGACGACTTCTATCCGGTGATCACCGACAAGCCGGTCGACGATTTCACCCGGCCGCTGCAACTGCTGGCCGCGTCGCTGGAGTTCACCGATCCGATCAGCCACGAACCGCGGCGCTTCGACACCACCCGTACATTGCAGGCCTGGACGGATCCGGCGGGGTGGGCCGGCTGACGGCACTGGAGGTCAGCCGGCCCATGCGCCCGCCGCGGGGCTCAGGCCACGCCGGGCGCGGCTCATGGAACTGAAACAGGTTCCAGTCAGAGTAGCCGGTGCGCGGCGCTGCCACATCGAGTCCCGGATATCCGGCGAATTCGGGTCGGCCGTCCGCAAATGACCACTCGAGCGGCAGCCCTGTCGCCCATCCGTACACTGGGCGGGATGCTCGCACAGGACCTCGAGGAAACGGCTCGGCCCCGGCACAAACTGCATGCTTATGCCGATGTCGCCGTGGTTGTCGTCGTCCTCGCGGGAACGAACCTGATCGCGCATTTCACCACCGCCTGGGCCAGCATCGTGACCGTGCCGGCGGCCGCCGTGGTGCTGCTGGCGCTGATGCGCAGGCGCGGACTGCACTGGCACGAGCTCGGCCTCTCGCCCCGGCAGTGGCGGCGCGGGACGGTCTACGCACTCGGCGCGGTCGGGATCGTGCTCGCCGCGGTCGCCATCGGCGCGCTGCTGCCGATCACCCGTCCGTTCTTCCTGGCCGATCGCTACGCCACCATCTCCGGCGCGTTGATCGCGTCGATGATCGTCATTCCGTTGCAAACGGTGATTCCCGAGGAGCTGGCGTTTCGCGGGGTGCTGCACGGGACGCTCGATCGGGTTTATGGCGCGCGGGGGGTCTTCGCCGCCGGATCATTGCTTTTCGGACTGTGGCATATCGCCTCGTCGCTCGGGTTGACCAGTAGTAATCGCGGGCTTTCCGGGTTTGTCGGCGGCGGGGTCGCGGGTCAGATCGCCGGCATTCTGCTTGCCGTTGTCGCCACCGCGGGAGCGGGCGTGGTATTCACCTGGTTGCGGCGGCGCAGCGGCAGCCTGCTCGCGCCGATCGCCCTGCACTGGTCCGTGAATGGCGCGGGAGCGCTCGCCGCCGCGATCGTTTGGCATACGACACTCAGCTGACTCGACCGCGGGTGCCGAAAACATGCGCGGCGCAGCGGAATTCCCGGCGCATTCGGGGCACATTCGAAAGCGACGTCGACGGCGTGTTGCCGAAATCGGCGTGTCCCAAGATCACGTGAGATATTCGCACTGGTTTTCGAGCGTCGGCATTGACCTCGGCCGGTGGCCGGTTTAGCCTCAGTGCGATCACACATACGTTCGAGCAAGTAGGTCTGCTGACGATCTGCTCCGGGAAGGCTCGCGATGCGCGACGAACAATCCACCGGTAGTTCCGAGATCGCCGCGTTGGCGCAGCGGGTCGAGACGGCCCGCGGAAAATTGCCGCTGCAGCACGACGCCGCGCTGTTCGAGGTGTTGTCCGAGCGCGAGATCGGGGCGGAACGCGAACTCGCCGAATGGGTTCGGGCGCAGCGGCGGATGCAGCGGCGACGGGCGGTCGAGGAAGAACTGGCCGCCGAGAAGCGAGACCGGCGCAGCGCGGCCGCAATTCGGCGGGCCGACGAGGCGGACGAGCGGTGGCATCGGCGGGCGCTGGCGGCCCGGCGGCGGGTATCCAGCGAGGACGCGCGGCTGGCGCAGCTGTATCGGCGGGCCGAATGGTCCTCCCGGGCCCTGATCGCCGTCGTCGTGCTCGGCATGGTGTGGGCCGGGGTGAACGTGCAGCACAACCTGGTCCCCAGCGGGGACATGACCGACCCGCTGTACTGGTTGAGCTACGGGATCGAGGCGATGATCTCGATCCCGATCATCACCATCATGGTCGCCGCGACCACCGCCGCCCGCTGGGGGCGCGAGCTCGCCCGGGGCAAGGTGGTGTTCTTCGAGACCGCGCTGCTCGGCACCACCATCGCGTTGAACGCGGGGCCGCATCTGGCGTCGGGATCGTTCGGGCGCGCCGCGGAATACGCGATCGCGCCGGTGATGGTCGGGGTCGTGATCTGGTTGCACGCCTGGGTTTCCGCACGGTACGCGCTGCTCATCGATGGGGCGCCGGTGGTGGATCGGGAGGCGACCGTCATTCGGCATCGGGTCAGCGACCGAAATTCGCCGATCGGGCGCACGGTCGAGGCGCCGGATGATCGGCGCTGGTTGCTCAGCGGAGTGGATCCGTACGCGGCGACGACGGCTACTCAGCCGGCCGAAGCCGGTCCGGTGGAGCGTTTCGACGCGGTGCCGGATCGTCCCCGGATCGATCATGCGGAGCCGGTCGCCGCGGCGGCCGATGAGCATGCGGTGCGGTCGTTCTCGACGGACACAGCGCGTTCTGCTGAGTCGCCCGAGAACGCCGATGCTCGACCGGCGACCAATGGGCATGCCGTGCAGGCAATTCCGGTCGACAAGCACGGCGAACCGGATACTCCGGGCGAGCAGCCGACGTACAAGTCCAGCAACGGCCATGTCACGGTGCCGTTCTCGGCGATCAACGGTCACCCGCTCCCTATCGAGCTGCATGACCCGCACGCCGCCACACCGGTGAACGGTCGCTCGACCCACGGTTTCGCGGTACAGCCCGACTCGGCGGCACACCAGGCCACAACTCGATCGAGCACCACCGAGTCGCCCGCACAGTCTGCGCACACCAACGGCAACACTTCGCCGACCAACGGCCACGCGATCACGAACGGCCACGCGATCACCAACGGCCACGCGATCACCAACGGCCACGCGATCACCAACGGCCACGCGATCACCAACGGCCACGCGATCACCAACGGCCACGCGGTCACGAACGACGACGTGGTCACGAACGACGATGCAATCACGAACAGCCGCACGGTTACCGACAGCCATTCGGTGACCGACACCACCCGGCCCATGCCGTCGAACGGCAAGCCGGTCGACGGGACCATCCGCACCACCACGGCCGATGGTGGCACCGCACAATCCAACGGCGACCCGACCCCGAACGGCCACCCGATCACGAACGGCCACGCGGTCGCCGACATCACCCCGTCCGCGCCGCAGAACGGCAAGCCGGTCAACGGGACCAACCGCACCACAATGGCCAACGGCGACACCACACGGTCCAACGGCCGCCCGACCCCGAACGGTCACGCAGTCACGAACGGCCACACGGTCACGGACACCACCCCGCCCACACCGCAGAACGGCAAGCCGGTCAACGGGACCAACCGCACGACACCGCCGAGCGGCGACGCCACGCCATCCAACGGCCGCACTGCCGACGGCGGCCGCGGCGCACAAAATAATGGTCACGCCGCGCCCAACGGCCATGCCATGCAGCTCTTTCCGGTGAACGATCTCCCGCCCGAGCGTCCCGATCCCGGCACCGGCACCCTGGCTCCCGAAACCACCGCCCACCGCGGCGACGAGCCAGAAGAGCCTCATCCTGGTGACCCCATACGTAAGGCCGCAGCAACCATCGCCGACACTGTCGCACAGGCGATCTCGGGTGAATCCGTCTCTCGTCCCGCAGCGGGCCGCCGGAAGCCGGCTACTCCCGACGCCACAATCGAACAACTCGCCTTCGAGGCACCGCCAGAGCCGACCAGCCCCCCTGCGCGCACCGAGCCTGTCAATCCCACCGTGCGCATCGAGCCGGCCGGCGTCGTCGCCCGTGTCCCCGCCGAGATGCCGGTGGAACCGGATTTCCTGGACGACGAGGACGACATCGATGAAGACGACGAAATCACCGTTCTCGCACACGAAATCGCGCGGCGCGGAATGTCGAACCTGTCCATCGAGCAGCTCACCCAGATCTTTCGTCTCGCCGACGAGTCCTGGCTGACGCCGGGCATCGCGAACGAGGTAGGCGTCTCCCGCGCCGCCGTGGACCGCGCGGTCGAGGCGGGGATCAAAGTACGCCGCCCGTACGCCATCAGCGGCTGACGACCTCGCCCAACCGGGCACGCGAAAGGGCTGTCCTCCGGAGTGACCGGAGGACAGCCCTTTTCGTTCCTACTTACCGTCGTTCGTATACCTACCGTCGTTGACCGGTGTCGGACCAACTCCCGCTGGGCACGGTCAGCGCCCCATCACCTCGAACGGTGTTGTGCGCCTGGGGCGACCCGCCGGACTTCTCGTCCCCGTGCCCCGGCCACCACGCGCGGTGACCGAGCAGCGCCGTCAGCGCCGGGGTGAAGAACATCGCCATCACGAAGGCCGCGATCGCGATGCCGACCGAGATGGCGAAGCCCATCTGCGAGAGCACGTTGTTGCCCGCCAGCATCATCGACGCGAAGGTGCCGGCCAGGATCAGGCCCGCCGCGGCCACCGTCGGCCCGGTATGCCGCAGGGCAAGCGCCGCAGCCTGTTTCGGGTCGTGTCCCTCGCGGGCCTCCTCCCGCAATCGCGCCACCATCAGGATGTTGTAGTCCGTGCCGAGCGCTACCACGAACAGGTACATGATCACCGGGAGCGTGAAGATCAACCCGGTCTCGCCCTGCAGATGCTGGAACACCAGCACCGAAGCGCCGAGCGTGGCGGCGAACCCGAGGAACACCGACGCCATCAGATACCACGGCGCGACCAGGCTGCGCAAGAGCAGGCCGAGCACGATCATGATGAGGATGGCCGCCACCGGGAACACGATGGCGTAGTCGTGGTTCATCGCGTCCTGGAAGTCGACGAACACCGCCGTGATGCCGCCTACGGCCGCGGTCGTCCCGGCCGGCACCGCGGCGTGCGCGGCGTCGCGCAGCGGACCGCGCACCGTCTCGATCGCGGCATCCGATTCGGGTGCGGAGGTCAGCGTCACTTGGAAGTTGGCGGTCGCCTTGTCCGCGGACAACAGCGGCTCCGCCACCTGCCCGACACCTGGCACCGCGGTCAGCGCCGCCCGATAGGTGGTGAGCTGGTCGCTGGTCAGCGCGCCTTCGGTGGTGCGGAGCAACACGTCCGACGGCTGGGTCGCACCGGCCGGCATGCCTTTGAGCAGTTCCTTGTTGTAGACCACCGATTCGGACGCGTTCGACGTCGAGCCCGAACTCAGATCGAAGGTCGGGTTGAACCCGACGGCAATGATGCCGAGCGCGACCAGCACGCCACCGGAGACCAGGGCGAACACCGCGGGACGCCGCCCGAGCGCCGCGCCGATCGCGCCGAACCGTGCCCCCTTCGGCTCCGCCTGCCACGCCTTCGACGGCCAGAACACCTTGGTGCCCAACAGCGAGACCACGGCGGGAATCAGGGTGAGCCCGGCCAGTAGCGCCACCGCGACCGCGATGGCCAGCGCCGGACCGAGCGCCCGGAACATGCCGAGGGTGGACAGGGTCAGCGCCATGAAGGCGATGATCACCGCGGCCGCCGCGGAGGTGATGGCCTCACCGACCCGGGTGACGGCGCTGACCATGGCGGTCTTCGGGTCCTCCCCCGCCCGCAGCCGTTCCCGGTAGCGGAACATCAGGAACAGGATGTAGTCGGTGCCGACGCCGAACAGCACCACCAACAGGATGGCGTTGACCGAACTGTCTATCTTGAGGTCGAAAGCCTTGGCCACCATGGCGATCAGTCCGGTGACGACGCTGGACACCGCACCGATGGTGACGATCGGCAGCAACGCGATCACCGGGCTGCGGAAAATGATCAGCAGCAGCACCAGAATCAGGATGATGGTCGCGGCACCGATGATGGCCATGCCCTTGTTGCTCGACTCCACCTGATCCAGCAGCTGCGCCGCCTGACCGGTGATGCCCGCCTTCAGCTCGGTGTCACGCACCTGGTCCTGCAACGCGCTGCGCAACGCCTTGACCGCGTCGCTCTGGGTGGTGTCGCTCGCGCTGGTCGCCTTGGTCAGCTGCACCGCGATGACCTGGATCAGCCGGTTCTCCGACGGTGGAATCGCCTGTAGCCCGAGCACATCCTTGATCTTCGCGTCGGTGAGCTTCACGCCGATCGACGCGACTGCGGCCGCGTCGCCGTCGCTGAGCTGCGCCCCGTCGGAACGGGCGAAGACGATGAGCGCCGAGGGCGCCGCGCTCTGCGGAAAGGCCTTCTGCTGCATATCGAGTGCCTGGATCGACTCGTAATGCGAAGGCAGGAAATCGGATTGGTCGGTGGTCGAGGTGAGCTGCGGTGCCGCCGCGACCACGCCGACGATGATGAGCAGCCACAGGCCGATCACCTTCCACGGATGGTGCACGACCAACTGCCCGAGACGAGCAAACATAGGGGACAAGTCCTTTCGGTATCCGAGCCGCAGCTCAGATGTCGAGATCCTCGATGGGCGGGTGTTCGGTGACGTCGACGAGCGCGCGGTAGATCTTCAGCGGAACCCGGTCGCGCAGCTCCTCGACCGAATCCAGCACCTGCAGCGTGGAATCGCCCC
Organism: Nocardia sp. NPDC006044; assembly: GCF_042871115.1. Classification (NCBI taxonomy): domain Bacteria; kingdom Bacillati; phylum Actinomycetota; class Actinomycetes; order Mycobacteriales; family Nocardiaceae; genus Nocardia; species Nocardia sp. NPDC006044. The sequence continues at coordinate 188,033 of NZ_JBIAID010000005.1, read as the reverse complement.
AGCTCTGATCATCGAGGTCGAAACCGTTGCGCCAGTCCTTCTTCAGGTCCTTGACCCAGTCGGTCATCACCGAGAAGTCGGTCCAGTCCGTGGTCTGCTTGTGCACCGCGTACTTGCCCTTGCGGCTCAGATAGACCCGGACCTGCTCCACCCCCACCCTGGTGAACTGCGTGGACTCGCCCAGCAGGCGGCCGGTGAACCGCTGCGCCCGCGCACCCCCGGGACCGATCTTCACCACGACCTCACGGAACTGGCCGGAGTCCTCCTTCTCGAAACTCACAACCTCATCCACCGCGTGCTGCGTATCCATGATGACTCCATTCATAAGTTGGTGCGCATGTGCGCATAGACCCAGCAGTCGACGAACCCCTCATGCGCTCCCGTCGACCCCCACAGATCTGCCGTTCATCCCATTGCGCCGGTCGGCCCGTGTGAGCCGTTCCGTCTTGGCCAACTATATGTAGATGTATACGTATAGCGCAAGCCCCTGTTGATACCCGATTCCCAAGGGTCGTGCGGAAGGCTGGTTGCGCGGGATGGCCCATGTGCAGACCACAAGAAGCCGTTCGACGTCAGTTCAGGGGCGGTGAACGATCGCCGGATCGAAACCGGCGGGCGACCGGAGGGACGCCGGAAACTCAGGCGCCGACTTGGCCTGCCGCGGCCGGCTCCTTGTGGATCGCGTGGCGGCGCCGGTGCAGGGTGAGCAGCAGCGGGATACCGAGGCCGATGACCAGGCCGAGAGCTGCCGCCGCGCCGAAGCCGGCGGGGAACCCGCCCGCATCGATGGCGATACCGGCCAGTGAACTGCCGATGCCGTTGCCCAGAGTGAGGGCCGCGCTGTGCCAGCCGATGGCTTCGCCCCGCCCGCCCTCGGGGACGATCCGGCTCATCTGATCGATGGAGGCGGTAATGGTTGGGGCACAGAAGAATCCGGCGACCAGGCCGGTGATGGCGAGGGAGACCGGGCCGACGGCGAACGCCATCGGGAGGGTAACCGCGCCCAGGCCGGCGAGCAGCAGGTAGGTCGAAATGGAGCGGTGCAGCGCGCCGTAGATGAGGCCGCCGACGACAGAGCCGAAGCCCCAGACCGCCAGCACCACGCCGAGCCACTGCTGCGCCTCGAACTCGCGGATCGCGGAGACGAAGGTCAGTTCGGAGCCCGCGAGCACCGCGATGGCCGCGCTCGCGCCGACGCACAGAGCGGCGAACTCGAGGCGGAACCAGCTGCGGCGCGGGACGGCAACCGAACTCGCGCGGTCCGCGTCCGCGGCGGAGCGCAGGGGTGGGTTGCGGACCCAGAGCAGAATGCCCGCGAGCACCAAGGTCATTTGGACGAAGAACAGCACCATCGTGGTCGACCAGATACCCGCGGCGGCGACGCCGACGATCGGCCCGACCATGAACGCGCACTCGACGGACACCGCTTCCAGCGCGAGCGCGGGCTGGCGGTTCTGCTCGGTGGTCGCGGCGATGACCGCCTGGCGGACCACGGTGAAGATGGGGACGTCGAACAATCCCGCGATGGCGGCGAGGATGAGCAGCGGCACGTAGTCGACGAACGGCGCGATCGACCAGCACACCGCGCCGATCAGGATGGACGGCGCGATGGTGCGGCGCAGTCCGAATCGGTCGAGCAGGCGCCCACGCCACGGTCCGCTCAGCGCGATACACACCGTGACGATCGTGCTCAGCGCACCGGCCTGCACATACGAGCCGTGCAGGGTCTGGACGACATGCAGCGCGAGCAGCACGGCCCCGGCAAAGAACGGGATACGCACCAAGGCCCCGAGCAGCAGTACATTCCGCACCGCCGCACTCGACAAAACCACCCGATAGGACCGCACCAACCGAGCTTGTCATGCCCACCGACAACCCGCCAGAGATTTATCCCATGAATTCGCCCGGCTCGGCGAAACCCGTCGTCACCACTCAATGCGCAAGCGGTAGTTCATCTTTCGGCCAGCAGCGACCGGGTGCTCAGTTCGTGAGTCCGGCACGGTCGAGCAGGTAGTCGATCATCGGTTCGTAATACTCGGGGAAGACGCCGTCGTCGAGCGGGACGGTGACCGCGATCTTGCCCTCGGCGTGGCCGGCGAACAGGGCGGGGTCGTTGCAGTCGGCGAATCCGACGGTGTCGATGCCGGCTTCGCCCGCGGTGCCGGCCCAGCCGTGGTCGGCCATGACGAGGTCGGGCCAGGGCTGCGGCTCCGGACTGTCGCGCAGTTCTTGCAGCATGGCCTGCATCGGGTTCGGGTCGTGGGTGTGCTGTAACCGGCTGCCCGTGCGGAGCGCGGCAACGCCTGAGGTGTAGACGATTTCGCGGACCCGCGAACCGTTGGCGGTGATGACCTGATACGACCAGCCGGCCGCGGGGGTCAGTATCGTGCAGCCCGCGGCGTGCAAGGCATCTTCGACGGCTCGGTAAACCCCCATGAGCGGCCCCGGATGACCGGTCGCCAGCAGCACCGTCTCCTGGTCCCGCGCGGCCTGCCCGATTCTGGCGCCCATCTCGTCGAGCGCCGCGATGGTCAGGTCGACGCCGATGGTGTCGGCCCCCTGCCGGTGTCGCGGATCGGGGTTGACTCCGCACAGCCGCGCCATCATGTCCAGCGTCTCGTCGAACGTCCAGTCCTTCAGCGTTAGCCCGAACTGATACGCGGGATCCTTCGCGACCATCCGCCGGTAGTGCGCGAGGTTCCCCTCCCGTGGCGTCGCGACATCCCCCGCTATTCGAGTCTGTAGCAAATGCTTCCGCAACAGCGCCCGATCATATGGCTGCACCAACAGTCCCACCTCCGCATCGGCCGACCGCCACCGAGCCGGATGCACGGACGCAGTTCTCGATCGCCGTCAACACGACACTACAAGCCGGGATGCACGGGCCGCGGATGTCCGACTAGTTCGACGGTTCGAGAAAGGGGTTCCGCACCTCGAGTCCGAGGAAGTCGCGGCCGTGCTGAAGATCTTCCGACAGTAGGTATTTCGCGCCGGACTGGCACGCGGCCTCGATGATCAACGCGTCCCACCAGGACACCGAGTGCTGTTCCGCAAGGAATGAGGCGTTCATGACGATCAGCGGGTCGGTATCGCGGGCACACCACTCGCTGTACAGCGCGATGACACGACGGGCTTCGGCCGCGCTCAGTGGGGGCTTGAACTTGCGTGTGGCGACCGAATAGAACTCCTGCAGGACCTGGGTACTCAGCAAGCCCGCGTTGCGCTCCCACAGATCCGCAAGCACGGCACGCGCGATCGCGCTGCGCTTGCTGTCACCGGCCTCGTAGGCGTAGAGCAGGACGGTGGTATCGATGAAGACTCGTTCCGAGTTCATCGAGCCAGAGCTTCGTCACGGTCGTAGAGGTCTTCGCGCCGCCACGTGATGCGACCACCACTTCCGCGCCCGGCCGCCTCCGCCATGAGTTCCAGCGCCTGCACCCTCGCCGCCTCGTAGCGGGCATAGTCGGCGGCGATCTCGCGGACCTGCTGCGCCAGTAGCGCGCTCACAGAGGTCCCCTGCCTTGCCGCGATCACCTTCGCCTGGGCGATCACCTCTTCATCCAACTGAAGCGTCAGGTTCCTTTTGGTCATGCCACAGGATATCACGTGCTCCACGTGAAAATCACGTGGACCTCCTCGCCGACTCGGAAACGACGAAGGCCCGCCTCCCGAAACGGGAAGCGGGCCTTCGACATTCAGACCGGAAAGGCTACTTGGCCTTCTCCAGCACCTCGACCAGACGCCAGCGCTTGGTGGCCGACAGCGGTCGGGTCTCCATCAGCTGGACGCGGTCGCCGATGCCGGCGATCTCGTTCTCGTCATGCGCCTTCACCTTGGAGGTGGTGCGAATGATCTTGCCGTACAGCGGGTGCCGGTTACGGTCTTCCAGCTCGACGACGATCGTCTTGTTCATCTTGTCCGAGACGACGTAGCCGGTGCGAACCTTGCGGCTGTTGCGCTCTTCGACTTTCTGTTCGGTCATGCCGCATCTCCCTTGTCAGCGGGTCCGGAGGCCAGACCGAGCTCGCGCTCGCGCATGACCGTGTAGATGCGCGCGATCTCGTGACGAACCACGCGCAGCCGACGGTTGTTGTCCAGCTGACCCGTCGCCATCTGGAAGCGCAGGTTGAACAGCTCTTCCTTGGAGTCGCGCAGCTTCTGCACCAACTCTTCTTCGGTGAGCTCGCGGAGCTCTGCGGCCGGCGTTTCGGTAGCCATCAGAACTGCTCCTCCCTGGTCACGATCCTGCACTTCATCGGGAGCTTGTGCATCGCGCGGCGCAGGGCCTCGCGAGCGATCTCCTCGTTGGGGTAACTCATCTCGAACATCACGCGGCCGGGCTTGACGTTCGCGATCCACCACTCCGGCGAACCCTTACCGGAACCCATGCGGGTCTCGGCGGGCTTCTTGGTGAGCGGGCGATCCGGGTAGATGTTGATCCAGATCTTGCCGCCACGCTTGATGTGGCGGGTCATCGCGATACGTGCCGACTCGATCTGCCGGTTGGTCACGTAAGCCGGCTCCAGCGCCTGGATCCCGAACTCGCCGAACGCCACCGAGGTGCCGCCCTTGGCCATGCCGGAACGACCGGGGTGGTGCTGCTTGCGGTGCTTGACCTTACGAGGCATCAGCATTGCGTCAGCCCTCCTGTGTCTCTGCCGGAGCGTCCACCACCGCGGTGGCGGCGCGCCCGGCCTCGGTGCTGGTCGCCGTGGTACCGGCGGAGCCGGACCGACGCGGGCGAGACGGACGCTCGCGGCGCGGACGATCACGATCGCCGGCCGGTGCGCTGGCGGCGGCGAGCTCACGCTTGCCACCGACGATGTCGCCCTTGTAGATCCAGACCTTCACGCCGATGCGACCGAAGGTGGTCTTGGCCTCGTAGAGGCCGTAGTCGATGTCGGCACGCAGCGTGTGCAGCGGAACCCGACCCTCGCGGTAGAACTCCGAGCGCGACATCTCGGCGCCACCGAGGCGGCCCGAGCACTGCACGCGGATGCCCTTGACGTTCGGCGAACGCATGGCCGACTGGATGGCCTTACGCATCGCACGACGGAACGCCACGCGGTTCGACAGCTGCTCGGCCACGGCCTGAGCAACCAGCTGCGCATCCGACTCGGGGTTCTTGACCTCGAGGATGTTCAGCTGCACCTGCTTCTTGGTGAGCTTCTCCAGCTCGGCCCGGATGCGATCGGCCTCGGCGCCACGGCGGCCGATGACGATGCCCGGACGAGCGGTGTGGATGTCGACCCGGACGCGATCGCGCGTCCGCTCGATCTCCACCTTGGAGATGCCCGCCCGCTCCATGCCGGTGGCGAGGAGCTTACGGATGGCGACATCTTCCTTGACGTAGTCCGCGTACTGCTTGTCCGCGTACCAACGCGACTTCCAGTCGGTGGTGATACCGAGGCGGAAGCCATGGGGATTGATTTTCTGTCCCATTTACTTTGCCCCTCCCTTCCGGCGGTTGCGAGTTGCTCCACCGGCGGTGGGGATGCTCTCGACCTCGATGGTGATGTGGCTGGTGCGCTTGCGAATGCGGAACGCACGACCCTGGGCGCGCGGCTGGAACCGCTTCATGGTCGCACCCTCGTCGACGTAGGCCGTCGAGATGACCAGGGTGGCCGGGTTCAGGCCGAGGTTGTTCTCGGCGTTCGCCGCGGCACTGGCCACGACCTTGGCCACTGGCTCGCTCGCGGCCTGGGGCGCGAACTTCAGGATCGCCAGGGCATCTTCGACTCGCTTGCCGCGGACCAGGTCCACGACACGGCGAGCCTTCATCGGGGTCACGCGAACGTGCTTGGCCGTCGCGCGTGCAGTCGGATTCTGAGTGTCAGTCGTCATCGCCGCTTGCTCTTCCGGTCGTCCTTGATGTGGCTCTTGAACGTCCTGGTCGGCGCGAACTCACCGAGCTTGTGCCCGACCATGTTGTCCGAGACGAACACCGGCACGTGCTTGCGACCGTCATGGACGGCGAAGGTGTGACCGATGAAATCGGGGATGATGGTCGAACGACGCGACCAGGTCTTGATGACCTGCTTCGTGCCCTTCTCGTTCTGCACGTCCACCTTCGCGAGGAGGTGGTCGTCGACGAACGGGCCTTTCTTGAGGCTGCGTGGCATTTCTTACCTCCTCCTTCAGCGCTTGTTCTTGCCGGACTTGCGGCGGCGGACGATGAGCTTGTCGCTCGGACGGTTGGGCTTGCGGGTACGGCCTTCCGGCTGTCCCCAGGGCGAGACCGGGTGGCGGCCACCGGAGGTCTTGCCCTCACCACCACCGTGCGGGTGGTCGACCGGGTTCATCACGACACCACGGACGGTGGGGCGACGGCCCTTCCAGCGCATACGGCCGGCCTTGCCCCAGTTGATGTTCGACTGCTCGGCGTTGCCGACCTCGCCGACGGTGGCGCGGCAGCGCACGTCGACGCGGCGGATTTCGCCGGAGGGCATACGCAGCGTGGCGTAGGTGCCTTCCTTACCGAGCAGCTGGATGCTGGATCCGGCCGAACGGGCCATCTTCGCGCCGCCGCCCGGACGCAGCTCCACCGCATGGATGGTGGTACCCGTCGGGATGTTGCGCAGCGGCAGGTTGTTGCCCGGCTTGATGTCGGCCGTGGGGCCGGACTCGATCGGGGTGCCCTGCGTGACGCCCTTGGGCGCGATGATGTAGCGCTTCTCGCCGTCCACGAAGTGCAGCAGCGCGATGTTCGCCGTGCGGTTCGGGTCGTACTCGATGTGCGCGACCTTGGCCGGGATGCCGTCCTTGTCCAGTCGACGGAAGTCGATCAGACGGTAGGCCCGCTTATGGCCGCCACCGCGGTGCCGGGTGGTGATGCGACCGTGCGCATTACGGCCACCCTTGCTGTGCAGCGGACGGATCAGCGACTTCTCGGGGGTCGACCGAGTGATCTCAGCGAAGTCCGAAACGGACGACCCGCGGCGACCGGGGGTTGTCGGCTTGTACTTACGAATTGCCATGAGTTCTTCTCTTCTTTCTGGAGTCCCAGGCGCTTACGCGACCGGGCCTCCGAAGATCTCGATGGGCTTGCTGTCGGCCGAGATGGTCACGAGCGCGCGCTTGGTGTTCTTGCGCTTGCCGTAACCGAAGCGGGTCCGCTTGCGCTTGCCCTGACGGTTGGCGGTGTTGACGCTGGTAACCGTGACACCGAAGACCTTCTCGACGGCGATCTTGATCTGCGTCTTGTTGGAATCCGGGTGCACGATGAAGGTGTAGGTGCCTTCCTCGATGAGTCCGTAGGACTTCTCCGAGATGACCGGCGCCAGCAGGATGTCGCGGGGGTCGGCGATGGTGGTCACTTGCTCTCCTCCTGTGCCGCCTCGGCGGGGCCGTGCACGAAGGCGTTGAGCGCCTCCACGCTGAACACGACCTCGTCGCTTTCCAGCACGTCATAGGTGTTGAGCTGGTCCGGCGCGATCGGGTGCACGAACTCGAGGTTCTGCACGCTCTTCCAGGCCGCGATGTCCGCACGTCCGAGGACGAGGAGGAACTTCTTGCGGTCCGACAGCTCCGCGAGGAAGCTCTTGGCCGTCTTGGTCGACGGGTCCTGCCCGGCGACCAGTTCGGTGATCACGTGGATGCGCTCGTTACGCGCCCGGTCCGAAAGTGCTCCACGCAGCGCGGCGCGGATCATCTTCTTGGGGGTGCGCTGGCTGTAGTCGCGCGGCTGCGGGCCGTGCACGACGCCACCACCGGTGAACTGCGGCGCGCGGGTCGAGCCCTGACGGGCGCGGCCGGTGCCCTTCTGCCGGTACGGCTTCTTGCCACCACCGCGGACTTCACCGCGGGTCTTGGTGGAGTGCGTGCCCTGGCGGGCCGCGGCCAGCTGCGCGATGACCACCTGGTGCATCAGCGAGATGTTCGCGGTCACGTCGAAGATCTCCGCGGGGAGTTCGACGGTGCCATTGGTCTTGCCGCCCAGTTCCTTGACCGGCAGGGTCAGGTTGGCCTTCTTCTCCAGGCTGGTCATGCGTGCGCACCACCCTTCACTGCGCTCTTGACGATCACGACGTTGCCGCGGCGACCCGGGATCGCTCCCTTGATCAGCAGCAGGCCGTTTTCGGCGTCCACCTTGTGCACCGAGAGGTTCTGCGTGGTGACGCGGTCGTTACCCATGCGGCCCGACATGCGCATGCCCTTGAACACGCGGCCGGGGGTGGCGCAGCCACCGATGGAGCCGGGGCGACGGTGCACAGCCTGCGCACCGTGCGAGGCGCCCTGACCGGCGAAGCCGTGACGCTTCATGGTGCCGGCGAAGCCCTTGCCCTTGCTGGTACCCGTCACGTCGACGTAGGTGCCCTCTTCGAAGACGTCGGCGTTGATCTCCTGGCCGACCTCGAAGGTGGACGCGTCGGCGACGCGGATCTCGGCAATGTGCCGGCGCGGTGTGACACCGGCCTTGGCGAACTGGCCGGAGACCGGCTTGTTCACCTTGCGCGGGTCGATGGCGCCGAAAGCGACCTGAACGGCGCTGTAGCCGTCGCGCTCCACGGTGCGGATCTGGGTGATTACGTTCGGTCCGGCCTTGATGACGGTCACGGGAACGACGCGATTCTTCTCGTCGAACACCTGGGTCATCCCGAGCTTGGTGCCAAGGATGCCCGCCGCGGGCCTGCTCTTGTTGTCAGTCATATCTCCAGTCCCCGTCACTGAATGTTGACGTCGACGCTGGCCGGCAGGTCGATGCGCATCAGCGCGTCGACCGTCTTCGGCGTCGGGTCGAGGATGTCGATAAGCCGCTTGTGCGTACGCATCTCGAAGTGCTCGCGCGAGTCCTTGTACTTGTGCGGCGAACGGATGACGCAGTACACGTTCTTCTCGGTCGGCAACGGCACCGGGCCGACGACACGGGCCCCAGTGCGGGTCACCGTCTCGACGATCTTGCGCGCTGACGCGTCGATCGCCTCGTGGTCGTAGGCCTTGAGCCTGATGCGGATCTTCTGTCCCGCCACGCTAAGTGTCCTTTTCTCCGCTTATACCTTCGTGATCCGGAAGCTGGCTTCCGTACCACCCTCAATTTGCACAGCCCGAACACACGAAGACGTCTCACGTGAGACCGCGACCAAGCACGCGTGCCTGATCCTCGCCGCTGTTCATCTGTCATGGTTCTCCGGTACACGCGGTCGGGCGTGTCGTTCTGGTCTCCGACCAGCATTCAACACAGCCGCTCATTCCTCGGCCCCGGATCGAACTTCATCTCAGGCCTGGAACCGTGTTCCCGGACGTACCCACACCGGTTGAACCAGTGAGGTACACGATTGGTAGTTCTCGCCTCGCCTAGCCATCCCGTTCGAAAACAGGCACGGCCCGGTGCAAGGCAACCCGAACAGTATGCCCGACGCGGTCGGCTACTTCAAATCCGGTCCCCGCGAACCGCTCCGCCCAGGTCACGGGCATGACAACAGAGACAACAAGGGCGACGGGTGACGATGCCGAAGGGTCGTCACCACTCTGGTACACCGACTTCTCGTCGAGGTAGAGCAGGCCGTCGGTGGTCAGCGGGGCGTTGAGCAGCCCGCACCGGCCGAGGCCGCGATGGCCGCGCCGCCCAGATAGTCCTTCTATCGCCATGCCAGTGAATTGGGGCACACTCGACCGACCGAACTTACTCGGCAGTAAGATGAGCGCATGACGAAAGAGACTGCCACCCTCCGCAGCTGGAAGAAGCTGCCGGACAACCGGCTCGGTCACACGCTGTTCTCGCTGGGCATGGTGGCGCGGGTGCCGTACTTCGGCACGGTGCTGCCGAGCGTCGTGCGGCTCGAGCCCGGACTGTGCGAGGTGACCTCGCCGAAGTGGTTCGGCATCCACAACCACCTCGGCACCTATCACGCCATCGCGGCGTGCAACCTGGCCGAGGTCGCCATGGGCATGCTGAGCGAGGCGACCGTGCCGAGCACCCATCGCTGGATCCCGAAGGCGATGAACGTGCAGTATCTGGCCAAGGCCGAGACCAGCCTGCGGGCCGTCGCGAAGCTCGACGAGATCCCCGACTTCAGCACGATCACCACGGGGCAGAACCTGATCGTGCCGGTATCGGTCTACGACAAGCACGGGCTCGAGGTCGTGCACGCGGACATCACCACCTGGGTCACCCCGCAGTAATCCCCCGGCCGCGCCCTTCTAGCAGGGAAGGGCGCGGTTGTCGCCGGCCAGCGCGCTGAGCACCACCGCGGCCGCGCGCGTATCACCGAGCAGGCCACTGTGATTCGCGATATCGGCCGGGCAGCCGTCTTGCAGCCAGATGTTGCGGTTGTCGCCGGTGGGCGCGGTGAGCAACGCGGTCTCCTGCGGGGTGATGATTTCGTCGGCGCGGGAGGCGAGCGCCGTGTACCGGACACCGGGCACGGTCTCGCCTCCCGCGTTCAGCCGGTTCAGCAGCGGTGACCCAACCACCTGCTGCTGTCCCGGGGTTCCGAAGACCTGGGCCGCGATCTGCGCGTTCTCCAGGCCGAGCGAGGCCAGATCCGGATAGTTCGTCCGGAGTCCGGCCCAGGTCGAGCCGCGATACGGGGTGCCGAGGGTGATCACCTGCGTGACCGCGTCCGCGCCCTGCGCGCGCAGGTACTGCCGGATCACCGTGCCGCCGGTGGAGTGGCCGACCAGCGCCACCTGCCGCGCGCCGGTCGCACTGCGCACCGCCTGCACGACCTCGTTCAACTCGATGGCCATGCGATCGATGTCGGCCACGCCGTAGATGGTGCGGCCGAGCATCGCGGCGCCGACCGGCCCGATGCCCATCGAGGCGGAACCGGCCTGGCCGCTCACCACGTCGCGCACGCCGGGCGTCGGCCCGAGATCCGCGGCGAAGACGCAGTGGCCTTCGCCGCGCAGCAGCGGCGCGAGCAGGGCGAAACTATTGGGTGCGTCGGTGCCCGAACCGTGTACCAGCACTACCGGTTGCGGCCGTTCCGCCGACGGACGGCAGGCCCAGTCGTTGGCGCCGGCGAACGCGGGGATGGGCGGCACGGCGCCCGCGGCGGGCGCCTGCAATACCGCCGCGCTCGCGGCAGCGAGTACCAGGCCGGCGATTCTCGCGGCCTGTTTCCGAATCCACATCTTAAATTCCCAACGGTGCGGACAGCGCAGGCCACGAGTTCTTCAACGCGTCTTCCCAATAACCCCATGAATGGGTGCCGTCCGGGTGAATGTCATAGGTTGCCGGAATACCCAAGGTATTCAGCCGGGTTTGCATATTGCGTGAGCAGTAATTCGTGCCCGCCTCGATGACACCGCCCTTGATGAGTTGGGCCGCGTAACCGTCGACGCCGGGCAATGAGTATTTGCCGTTCAATTCGTCGTACTTTCCGGGCAGCCCGCCGCCGCTGGAAATGTAGATCGACTTGCCGCGCAGCCCCTCGGCCTGCACGTACGGATCGTTGGCCGCCCAGCGCGGGTCGTTCGCCGCGCCGTACATGTTCTCCAGGTGTGCCCAACCCCAGGTCTCCACGGTCAGCCGGACGAATTCCTGGCCGACCGGATCGCTGATCTGCGCGCAGCCGCTGTACGCGGCGACGCTGGAGTAGAGGTCACCGCTGGTCGCGGCGAGCGCGAGGGTGGTGGTGCCCGCCATCGAGAAGCCGGCGATCGCATTGCGACCGCTGGTCGCGAAGTACTTGTCGATGAGCGGCGGCAGTTCGCGGGTCAGGAAGGTCTTCCACTTCTGCCGCCCGAGGCGCGGATCGTCGTTCACCCAGTCCGCGTAGTAGCTGAACATGCCGCCGATCGGCAAGACGACGTGCACGTTCTTGGTCGAAAGGAACTGCATCGCATCGGTTTCGGTTTCCCACGTGACGCCGTCCTCGCCGCCACTGGCGCCCTGGAGCAGATAGAGGACCGGGCGGGGCACGCTGGTGTCGGCCGCGCGTTGGGTCTCCACCTGGATATCGCGATCCATCGCCGCGGAGTGAATTGTCAACGTCAGCTTTCGCGCATCGTGTTCCTGCACCGCGACAATCGATGACTCGGCCGGCGCCCCGTGCGCCGGTGCAGACATAATCGCTATAACCACTGCGCCCACTGTGACCGCGAGCACACTGAGCCAGCCGCGGTTGTCGCCACTCATGTTTCCCCTTCTCCGAAACGCGGAAACCACCCGCGTACGGTGCCGAGACTACGGGGCGAAACAACCCTTTTTCATCACTGAAGTTGCAGGGCCACCAACTCTGGGGGCACGATTTCGTGCAATTCTCGAAGTGCTTGCTTTCACTTTGTCCGGCTTGTTCCGGGACCCTATTTTCTGGGGCTCGTCCCGAACGGATAGTTGCGTCGGCCGGGCCGCAGCGGATTGAATGCCTGCATGGGTGTCAGCGCGGTCCGGGATGTCGATGTGTGCGTGGTCGGGCTCGGTCCGACCGGCCGGGCGCTGGCCCATCGCGCGATGCGGGCCGGGCTCAGCGTCACCGCCATCGATCCGCGACCGGATCGGCTGTGGCCGCCCACCTACTCCTGCTGGGTGGACGAACTGCCGGACTGGCTGCCGTCGACCGCGATCGCCAGCACGATTCCGCGGCCGACCGTCTGGGCCAAGTCCGAGCACCGCATCGATCGCCCCTACTGCGTGCTGTCCAAAACCGGCTTGCGCGCGGCACTCCCGCTCGACGACGCCACCGTGCGCACCGGGCGCGCGACCCGGGTCGACGCGCACGTCGTCGAACTGGCCGACGGCACGACGATCAACGCGGCCACGGTGTTCGACACCCGCGGCCTGCCCACCCTCGGCCGGCGCCGGGCCGCCAGCGCGCACGGCATCTTCGTCGCCGCCGAGACGGCCGCGCCGATGGTCGAGGACGGCGAAGGACTGCTGCTGGATTGGCGGCCGGAGAACGGCGCGGGTCCCGGTGAGCCGCCATCGTTCCTCTACTCGGTGCCGCTCGGCGACGGCACGGTGATCTTCGAGGAGACCAGCCTCGGCCTGCGGGGCGGCATGCCGCAGCACGAGCTGCGCAGGCGCACGCTGAATCGGCTTGCCGCGCACGGCATCCGGCTCACCGGCGAGGAACCGACCGAGGCCGCGCACTATCCGCTGGATCAGCCGCCGCCGAAAAAGGGCACCGCACAGGCGGTTCCGTTCGGCTCCCGGGGCGGCATGATGCATCCCTGCACCGGCTACAGCGTCGCCGACTCGCTCGCGCTGGTCGACACCGCGATCGGCGCGCTCCAGCAGGGCCGCGACCCGATCGCCGAGCTGTGGCCGCCACGAGCCAGATTGGTCTACTGGATGCGGATGCGCGGCCTATGGGGCCTGGGCCGCCTGACCACCGAACAGTCGATGGCCATGTTCGACGCGTTCTTCACCGCGTCGCCGCGCGGACAGCGCGCCCTGCTGTCCGCCCACGACGACTACACCGCCCTCGGCGCGGTCCTGTTCAACACCGTCGCGCACACCTGGCCGTTCCGCTGGCGCTACGACCTGGTCGGCTGGACCAACCGCAACCGCTGGCTGGACTACGACTTCGATCAGGCGCCGGTCTCCGCCGCCCGGCGATAGCCACGCACGGCCGGGTAGGCGAACACCACGATCAGGCCGACCGTCCACAGCACCGTCTTCGTCAGCGGCTCCGCGACCGGCCCGCCGTAGGACAGCCCGCGCATCGCGTCGATCGCACAGCTCATCGGCTGGTTCTTGATCGTCGACTGCAACCACGGTGGATAGGCGAAGGCCGGGGCGAAACCGGTGTTGAAGAACATCAGCAGGGTGTTGATGATGCCGATGATGTTGACCAGCATCACGCCCTCGGTGACGGTCGCCAGCGCGGTGACCAGCACCGCGAACGCGACGCCGAACAGCACCGGGATGCCGATCAGCGCGAGGCCGGCGAGCGGGCCCTGGTTGAACCGGAAGCCGAGCAGCAGGCCGACACCGATGACGAACAGGGTGGTGACCAGCACGCGAACGGCCTCGGCCAGCAGTCGACCGGTCAGCCCCGCGGCACGGTGGATCGGCATGGTCCAGAACCGGCCGAGCAGGCCGGTCATCTTCTCACCCTTGAAGCCGAGCGCGCTGACCACGGCACCGGACATCGCGGCGACTAGCGTGAGCAACGCCATCTGCGCGTAGATGCTCGGCTGGCCGGTATAGCCGGTGATCGCCTTGCCGAGCACGATCTTGAACATCAGCAGTGTCAACGCCGGATACACCAGCGTTTGAATCGTCGTGGCGGGATCGCGCGCCCATACCAGCAGCAGTCGCTTGCACTGGATCAGGCTGTGGGTGACCCAATTGGTCAGCGAGTTCTCGGGTTTCGCGGTCACCCGGGGCAACGGCGTGTTCCCCGAGATCTTGTCGGTCTCCTCGATCGGCGCCACGGGGGCCTGCACAGAACTCATGATCGCCTCACGCTCGCCCAGACCGCCAGCGGGATGAACACGAGCGCGAGCCCGATCACCCAGGCCAGCGGCACCCACAACACTTGCCAGCTCACACCGCCCTCGGCCATGTCCCGCAGCGCGAAGGAGAACTGGGAGACCGGCTGATTGCGCACGAACCCCTGAATCCAGGTCGGAAAGTTCTTTTCCGGGACGAACCCGCAGGAGAGCATGCCGAAGATCAGCGTCGGCAGCGTCAGGGCCTGGCTCAGCGATTCGGGGCTCTTGGTCAAACTGCCGAGCGCGTCGGCGCCGAGCGCGAGCGTGGTACCGATCGCCAGCGAGAACAGGCAGAACAACGCGGCCTGCCCGAAGCCGGCGACGAACCGGAAACCGATCAGGTAACCGAAGAGCACCGCCGCGGTCAGCGAGGTGACCGAGCGGACCAACCCCGCCGCGATCCTGGCGGACAGCGGAACCAGCATGCCGATCGGCATCGTCTGCATCCGCGTGCTCAACCCGGTCAACGCCTCGAACGCGGCCAGCTGCGCATTCGACATCATGGTGAACGCCATCGTCTGCAACACGATGATCGGCATGACGTACTGGGCGTAATCGATGCCCTGGAACTTCATCACGAAGCGCAGCGGCAGATAGAACCCGAGGGTGAACACCAGCGGCGTCACCACCGCGACGATCAGCTCGCCCTTGGTGGCCATGGTCCAGACGATGCGGCCGGACAGCGCGCGCCATTGCGCGAACGAGCTCAGCCGGGCCTCGGGCAGGTCCGCGAACAACGCGGCCGCGTCGGCGGCGCGGTCCGGAGCGGTAGCGGTCGTCACGCGGTGCCGCCCGAATGTCCGGTGATGGACAGGAAGACGTCGTCGAGCGATGGCCGGCGCAACGCGATGTCGGCCAGCTGGATGCCCGCGGTGTCGAGCCGGCGCAGCGCCTCGGTCAGCGTGGCCGCACCCTCCGGCGCCGGAATCGAGAGCCGGTCGCCGCCGTTGAGGGCGGCCAGCACCGCGGCGGGCACCAGGTCGCCGAGCGCGGCGGCGGTCGGGCGCAGCTGGGTCGGGTCCAGCGGGACCACCTCGCAGTAGCTGCCGCCGGTCTTCTCCTTGAGCTCGTCGGCGGTGCCCTCGGCGATCACCGTGCCCTTGTCGATGACGATGATGTTGTCGCTGAGCACGTCGGCCTCTTCGAGGTACTGCGTGGTCAGCAAGACCGTGATGCCTTGCGCCTTCAGCGCGTTCACCAGATCCCAGACGCCTTGGCGGCTGCGCGGATCCAGGCCGGTGGTCGGCTCGTCGAGGAACACCACCTCCGGACGCACCACCAGGCCGCACGCGATGTCGACCCGGCGGCGCATGCCGCCGGAGTAGTGCCGCACCGCACGGCGGCCGGCGCTCACCAGATCGAATTCCTCGAGCAGGGTGTCGGCCCGCTTGCGCGCGGCCGACTTGGCCAGGCCCATCAGGCGACCGAAGAGTTCCAGGTTTTCCCGGCCGGACAGGTTCTCGTCCAGCGCGGCGTACTGACCGGTCATCATGATCGACCGGCGCACCCCGGCCGCGTCCTTGAGCACGTCGTGCCCGGCGACGACGGCGGTGCCGGAGTCCGGGCGCAGCAGCGTCGACAGGATCTTCACCATCGTCGTCTTGCCCGCGCCGTTCGGTCCGAGGATGCCGAGGACGGAGGCGCGGTCGGCGACGAAGCTGACCCCCTGCAGTGCATGCACATCGCCGAACGACTTCCGCACGTCCGTCACCCGGACCGCTGGCTCACTGGCATGCAGATCTGCTTGGTTCAAGCTCGGCATCAACTCTCCACTATCGGCATTTGCGACGACTCGGGGGCCGCCGGAGCGCGCGCGTATACGTCCCCATAAGAGATCCGTAGCGCTTGGCGTGATGTTACCGGCATGCGGGGTTCGTACCGGGTCGCCCGCGCGCTACCCAACCGGAGCGCGAACTAAATGTGTCCTTACTCACATCCACGGATATCCGTCCGGCGCTGCCCGGATCGCCGCTGGTGAACCCTGTCAAGGGCAGCGCGGTGGCGGTGGGCGAGCCTTGTCGGCCCGTCGCGGCGACCATAGTCTGCTCATTGGGGGAACACTCACTCGTCCGCGGCGGCCGCCTCGCAAGTGGCCCGCACGCCGATTTCGATACTGCGAGAGGTGATCATGGCCGAGTCCGCGCAGCCACACGTGGCGGCGCAGCCCGGAGGATCGGGCCGATCGAACGTGCTGACGTCCTACGACCCGCGCACCGGCGAGACCGTCGGCAACTACGCCGTGATGGGCGCGGGTGAAATCAATCGCACCGTACGGGCCGCCCACGCGGCCGAAAAATGGTGGGCCGAACTGGGTTTCAGCGGCCGGAAACGCTGGCTGCTCGACTGGAAACGCGACATCGCCCGCCGCGCAGGCGAATTGGTCGAGATCCTGTCCGAGGAAACCGGAAAACCGGAGGCGGACGCGGCAATCGAGGTGATGCTCGCGGTCGAGAACCTCGACTGGGCCGCCCGTAACGCCGCCCGCGCCCTCGGCAGGCAGAAGCTCGGCTCCACCTGGCTGACCCGCAACCAGCATGCCTCGGTCGGTTATCTGCCGCTCGGCGTGATCGGCGTGCTCGGCCCGTGGAACAACCCGGTGTTCACCCCGATGGGCTCGATCGCCTACGCGATGGCGGCGGGCAACACGGTGGTGTTCAAACCGCACGAGCTGACCACCGGCGTCGGCGTGTGGCTGGCCGACAGCTGGTCCCGCCTGGCGCCGAATCAGCCGGTGCTGCAAGTGGTTACCGGCGATCACGCGACCGGCTCCGCGCTGTGCCGGGCCAAGGTGGACAAGATCGCCTATGCCGGTTCGGATTCCGGCGCACGCGAGGTGATCGCGCTGTGTACCCAGGCGATGACGCCGGTGGTGGTGGAGCGCAGCGGTAAGGGCAGCATGGTCGTGCACGTCGACGCGAAGCTCGACGACGCCGCCGAGGCCGCGGTGTTCGGCGCGATGGCCAACGCCGGGCAGAACGCGACCGGGATCCAGCGCGCCTACGTCGCCGAGTCGGTCTACGAACCGTTCTTGGAGCTGGTGGCCGCGCAGGCCGCCAAGCTGCGTCCCGGGGCGGACAAGCGCGCGTCCTACGGCCCGATGATCCTGGAATCGCAGATCGAGGTGGTGCGCAAGCAGATTCGCGACGCACTGGCCCGCGGCGGGCGCGCGGTGGTCGGCGGCCTGGATTCGATTCGCGAGCCGTACATCGAACCCGTCGTGCTGGCCGAGGTGCCCGAGGAGAGCCTGGCGATCACCGGCGAGGGCATCGGCCCGGTGCTCGTCGTGAACAAGGTGACCGGCATGGAAGACGCCGCGCAACGCATCAACGCGGTCGGCAACGACGTGGCGGTCTCGGTGTTCACCAGGGATGTGCACGAGATCGAGACGTTCGCCGAGCACCTACGCGTCGGCGTGGTCACCATCAACTCCTCCACCGCCTACGCGGGCATTCCCGCGCTACCGTTCGGCGGCGTCGGCGAATACGGCCAGGGCCACAGCCACGGAGACCAAGGCCTGCGCGAGTTCAGCCACACCCTGGCCATCGCCCGCAAGCGCTACAAAGCCCCGGTCAACCTGTCCACCTTCGACCGCCACCCCCGCCACCTACGCCTGGCCAAAACCATCTTCCGCATCCGGCACGGGCGACGAACCTGAATTGCCGCACACCCCTTGACCTTCCGGATGGTGTGCGGCTATTCCTGGTTGCCCAGCAGGACGGCCTGCATGAGTGCGGTGACCCGGGCCAATTGTGCTGGGCGGGAGTCGAATCGGAGCAGGCGGCCGACGTCGATCACCTGGCCGATGGCCGCGTGCACACGGAACCGCGCCTCGATCGGATCGCCGTCCAGTAGGTTGGCCCATTCGAGTACGTTCTGCCGTTGGATGGCGCGCAGCCTGTGCTGCTCGGCCGGCGGCAGGTTGCTGAATTCGGCGTAGTAGACCGGCATGATCTCCGGCATCGCGAAGGTGAGCCGGGCCTGACGTTCGGCGATCCGGCGCACCGCGTCCTCGCGGCTGGTCGCCTCGGCCAGCGCCTCGGTGATCGCCAGCGCGACCCGGTCGCCGGTTCGGTAGAACGCGGCGGCGAGCAGGTCGGATTTGCTGGCGAAGTAGCGGTACACGCTGGAGGCGTTGATCCCGACGGCCGCGCCGATCTCCTCGATGCTCGCCTCGTGATAGCCCTGCCTGCCGAAGATCCGGATCGCCTCGGTGAGCAGCTGTTCGCGTTTCGACGACACCGGCAGGCCGCGGGTGACCGGCCCCGGATCCGGTTCCGGCGGCGCGGGCGGCAGCTCGGCGCGCAGGATCGACCAGGACATGTCGTGCAGCAGCGGCAGCAACTTGGCCCCGGACAGCGCGCTGCGGTGCGCGGAGATACTGGCGATCGCGCTGAGCACGGCGGCGGCCAGCATCGCCACATCGGCGGCCGGCGCGGCCGGGCGCAGCAGCGCGATCGGCTCGGCGAGGGTGCCGTTCAAATCGTCGTAGATCTTGCGGATCCGGATCCGATCGTCGCGTTCCAGGTAGCGCCGCTCCCAGCGGTACAGCCCGGCCTCGCGGCGGATCTCGATGGTGTGTTCGCTGATCGCCCGGATCAGCGCGTCCAGCCGCTGCTCGGGCGCCAGTTGCGGGTCGTCGGCGGCGCGCGCGACGTTCAGCAGGTGCCGGGCGCCCTCTTCGGCGGCCGCGACGAGCAACGCGTATTTATTGGTGAAGTGCCGGTACAGCGCGGGCCCGGAGATCCCCACCTCGGCGGCGATCTCGTCGACGCCGACCGGGTAGTACCCGCGATCGCTGAACGCGCGGGCGGCCGCCCGGATGATCTGCACCTTGCGATCCTTCGGCCGCCGACGGACCTGCCCGCCCGTCACCCGACCGCCCCCTGCGGAATCGCTGCGCGCGGCCGGCTGGTCCGGCCGCGCGGAAGCGAGGCCGACCTCGCTGCGATCCGCGACCATGCACCTCTCCGTTCTCCGGCGGCGCCACTGGTTGACAGCGCCCGACAATGGAACCTAAGTTAACCACAATTCGCAAAGTTAACCAGTATTCATGGCAGGGTAGCCGCTGAGTTCCAGCGTAGGAGCAAACATGAGCAATACCGATTCTGCGGCAGTAGACGTGTCATCGACGCCTGCGGACGGCTTTACGGCGGTGCCCGACGGCAAGGTGCTGCGGGTGACCATCACCAATCCGAAGCGCAAGAACGCCGTCGGCTACGACACCATGGTCGCCCTCGGCGACACCTTCGTGAACGCGGCCGCGGACAAGTCGGTCCGGGCAATCGTGCTGACCGGCGCGGGCGGCGACTTCTGCACCGGCGCCGACCTCACCGCCACCGTGCGCGAGGCCCAGCGCGGCATCACCCCCGACATGACCATGGACGCCGCCAACCGATTGGTGCAGGCCATCGTCGACGCCCCCATCCCGGTGATCGCGCGGGTCAAGGGTGCCGCGGCCGGCGTCGGCGTGGCCCTCGCCCTGGCCGCCGACCTGGTCTACGCCAGCGACGACGCCTACCTCCTGCTCGCGTTCATCAACATCGGCCTGATGCCCGACGGCGGCGCTGCCGCGATGATCGCCGCCGCGGCCGGTCGCCCCCTCGCCGCCGAGATGGCCCTGCTCGGCGAGCGTCTCTCCGCCCCCGCCGCCAAACAGGCGGGCCTGTTCACCGCCGTGGTCCCCGAGGCCGAACTCGACCAGAAGGTCGAAGCCGCCGCCGCGAAACTCGCGACCGGCCCCCGCCGCGCCCTCGAACTAACCAAGCAAGCCCTCAACCAAGCGACCCTGACCTCTCTCGCCCCCGCCTTGGCGGCCGAAAAGTCCGGCCAGACCGAACTTTTGACCTCTCCCGACTTCCTCGAGGGCGCCACCGCCATGCTCACCAAGCGCAAACCGGTCTTCGAGGACTGACACGGCTCTGGCCTGCAGGCTGGGCGAAGCGGGGGAGCTAAGCTCCTCGGCTATGGGCTACCTGGTTACCGGGGCAACTGGGTTCATCGGTCGGTTCCTCATCCCCGAGCTGCTGAAACGCGAGGGTGACATTCATGTGCTGGTGCGGCCGGGCCCCGAGTCCGCCGACCGGTTCGCCTACTGTGCCCGCGAGTGGGGCGGCGACGATCGGGTGCGGCCGGTGCCCGGCGATCTCGGCGCGCCCGGTCTCGGTATCGATCCGACCTGGCTGGCCGAGCATCGCGGCACGATCGACCACGTCTTCCATCTGGCGTCCAGCTATGACCTCGCCGAGCGCAGCGACGGCACCCGGCATCTGGTCGACGTCGCCGAAAGCCTGAAAGCCGGTCTGTTGCATCACGTCTCGACGGTCGACGTGGCCGGTTCGGCGGAGGGGCTGTTCACCGAGGACATGTTCGACGAGGGCCAGACGCTGACCACCCCGGCGCAGCGAGCCAAGTTCGAGGCCGAGCGGATCGTCCGCGCCGCCGCCATGCCGTGGCGCATCTATCGGCCATCGATCGTGATCGGCCATTCCCGGACCGGCGAGATCGACCGAATCGACGGCCCCTACTACTTCTTCCGCCTGTTGCGCATGGGCGCGCAACTCCCGCGCATCCTGCCGGTGCTGGTGCCCAAGCTCGGCGAAACCAACATGGTCCCGGTCGATTTCGTCGCCCGCGCCCTGGATTACATTGCGCACCAACCCGGCTCGAACGCGACGACCTACCACCTGGTCGATCCACGCAGACAGAGCGTCGCCGACGCTCTGAATCTTTTCGCCGACGAGGCCGGCGCACCCCACCTGGTCGAGGTGATGCCCAAGCGCGCCCTCGACCTCGCGCGCCAGGTACCCGGTGCCAGCTGGCTCCTCCCCCGCGTCGGCGTCCCCCGAGACATCCTGGAGCACAGCGAATTCAGCTGCTGGTTCGACTGCCGCCACACCGCAGCCGCCCTCTCCGGCACCGACATCAAGGTCCCCCCACTGGCCGGCTACGCCCCCCTCATCTGGAAATACTGGATCGAAAACTGGGTCTGACCCCACCCCCTCATCGAGTCGAGTCAAAAGGTCGCCAATTGATCTTGAACAACGACCTTTTGACTCGACTCGATACGAAAACGACCTTTTGACTCGACTCGATGAGCGAGAGGACCTGGCCCACCAGACAGGGTCGGCCACTTGACTCCCTCTTTTCCATGCCTCTTTGAACCGGACCACCACCCGATGACCACGCCGGAACCCGAGCGTTGCCCATGCCAACTGCCTAAGTAGGTCGGGGACCCCACCTGACGTGCCCAGCACTATCGATCATCTCCAGGAGCAGGTATACCTGACTCGCCAGGTAGACCCCCGGCATGTCCCAACGCAACCTGACGAGAAAAGCTGAAGACCTACCCAGGTTTTCACTGAAGTAGTGCTGAGCACGTCGCCTGCCGTACCCGGCTTTAGGCGCATGTCGAGCAAGCGACGTCCAGTCCCAGCGTGGTCATCTGGCTGTGGTTGCGTCACAAACACTTTGGACAACGGTGGGTTCGATCCGCGGCGGTTTCGCTGACGGGTGTGGATGGTCAGGCGCCGGTGAGCGTGAGGTAGATCAGGGCGATGTTGAGGGCTGAGATTATCGCTGCTATCAGCCAGGCCAGGATGGTGGTGACGCGGTGGTTGACGTCGGTGCCCATCAGCACCCGATCGCTGGTGAAGCGGACCAGTGGGATCAGGGCGAAGGGGATGCCGAAGGACAGGACAACCTGCGAAATGATCAGTGCGCGAGTGGGATCGATGCCGACACCGAGGATGACCAGGGCGGGGATCAGGGTGACCAGGCGGCGCAGGAGCAGCGGGATGTGGCGGCGCAGCAGGCCCTGCATGATCATCGCGCCCGCGTAGGCGCCGACCGAGGTCGAGGCCAGGCCGGAGGCGAGCAGACCGATGGCGAGCAGCAGCGCCGCGACCGGACCCAATGCGTCGCCGACGGCGGTGTGCGCGTCCTGCAGGGTCTCGATCTCGCGGTCGCGCAACGTATTCGCCGCCATCAGCAGCATCGCCAGGTTGACCGTGCCGGCCAGCAGCATCGCCAGCACCACATCGATTTTGGTGATCTTGAGCAGCCGGACCCGCTGCGCCCCGACCGGCGGATGGCCGTGCCGGTCCCTGGCCAGACCGGAGTGCAGGTACACCGCGTGCGGCATTACCGTCGCGCCGATCATGGCCGCGGCGAGCAGCACGCTCTCCGAGCCCTGGAACCTGGGCAGCAGGCCGCCCAGGGTGCCGCCGACCGACGGCGGTGAGATGAAGACGCTGGCCAGGAAGCCGATCGCGATGATCGCCAGCAGGCCGGTGATCACCCGCTCGAACGGCTGCTGCCCGCGCCGGTCCTGCACCAGCAGCAGACCCATCGAAACCACGCCGGTGATCACGCCGCCGAGCAGCAGCGGCAGCTGGAACAGCAGGTTGAGCGCGATCGCCCCGCCGACCACCTCGGCCAGGTCGGTGGCCATCGCGACGGTTTCCGCCTGCCCCCAGTAGGCGAGCCGGGTGCCCCGCCCCGACCGTTCGCGCACCGCCTCCGGCAGCGACAGGCCGGTCACCAATCCCAGCTTGGCCGAAAGGAATTGGACGAGCCCCGCCATCACGTTGGCCATCACGATGACCCAGACGAGCAGATACCCGAACTTCGCGCCCGCGCTGATATTCGACGCCACGTTGCCCGGGTCGACGTACGCGATCGCCGCCACGAAGGCGGGGCCGAGCAAGAGGCCGGCCGCACGGGCCCGCTGGGACGCTGCTTTAGCGGACTCCGCCATCGTCGTACTCACAGAACAGAATTTTACGGGTCTCCGAACTCTTTCGTTAGCCCTACCCGTAAAAGCCGACCGCCTGGTCATACCCAAAGGTATAACCAGGCGGTCGGTCGGTATTTAGCCGGGTCTGTCAGATGCCCAGGCCGCGGGCCAGGACCGGCCAGGAGAGCTGGAACTCGTCGCGCCAGTAGCCCCACGAGTGGGTGCCGCTGTTGCGGAAGTTGTAGGTCGCCGGGATGCCCAGCGAGTCCAGCTTGCCCTTGAGGTTGTTGGTGCAGAAGTTGGTGCCCGCCTCGATCACGCCGCCGATGATGATCTGGTTCGCCAGACCGTAGGCGCCGGGCAGCGCGTACTTGCCGTCGAGCGTGTCGTACTGGCCGGGCAGGCCGTTGCCGGTGGAGATGTAGAGGTCGAGTCCGCGCAGGCCCTCGGCGTGCACATACGGATCGTTGGCCGCCCAATCCGGCGCTCCCGGCGGGCCCCACATGTTCTCGGTGTTGCCGCCGCCCCAGGTCTCGACGGTGAGCTTGACGAACTCCGAGCCGACCGGGTCACTGGTCTGGGCGCAACCGCTGTAGGCCGCGGCCGCCTTGTACAGGCCGGGCTTGGCGATCGGCAGCGCGAGCACGGTGGTCCCCGAGGTGGACAGGCCCGCGATCGCGTTCACGCCATTGGTGCCCAGCGCCCCGTCGACCAGCGGCGGCAGCTCCTCGGTGAAGAAGGTCTTCCACTTGTTGCGGCCGAGCGTCGGGTCGTCCTTGATCCAGTCGGTGTAGTAGCTCCACTTGCCACCGATCGGCTGGATCACGTTGACGTTCTTATCCGAAAGGAACGCCAGCGCATCGGTCTTCGCCTGCCAGGAGGCATCGTCCTGGCCGCCGCCCGCGCCGTTGAGCAGGTACAGGGTCGGGCGCGGGACCGACGCGTCGGCCGGGCGCTGCACGTCGATGATGACCTTCTGATCCATCGCCGCCGAGTACACGTACAACCGGAGGTTGCGCGCGTCCTTGTACTCGGCCTTGGTGATCTTCGAGCCGTCGGGCGAGGTCGGGTTGGCCAGCAGACTCTTGCCGTCGATGATCGGGTCAGCGGCCGACGCGGGGGCCACGCCGAGGCCGGTCATCACTCCCGCGAGGACCGCAGTGGCCGCGATCGCCGCGGCGGCACGCAGGCCGCTGCGCCGGGTCTGTCGACGTATCAATTTCGCACCTTCGCTTCGTCTCGAGATTCCATCTGCATTACCCCACGTGCCCTGCGGTGGCCGCCCTGGACACACCACGGCAGACCATACGGGCTATGTTGTCGCGGCAAAAGAGGTGATCGTTACCGCAGCGTTGCCCCATCATGCCTGAGCTACCCCGTTTCGGGCGCGCCCGACCCACCTAGTGCGCCCGCGGATCGAGCAGGTCCGACAGACTCGGCCCGATCTCGGCCAGCGCCTCCGGCGTGGTCATCTGATCATGCGCGACCCCGATCGGGTGATCTTCGACACGACCGTCGACGAACGGTTGCCAGTTGGCTGCCGCGGTGTCGTGACCAGCCGCGCTGTAGTAGTCGAGCCGGCCGTGGAACACCGCTGGGCGATGCTCGGCGATCAACTCGGCCGAACGCACCGCGCTGCGGTAGATCCGGCGCACCCGCTCGGGCGTGAGCACCGCCATGTCCGGCGGGATGGTGGCGTGCAGCGCGGCCAGCGCCTCGTCGCTGAGATCGTGGATGTCGCCGTCGGTGGGCAGCAGCCCGTCGGCCCCGATGCCGAGCTCGCCGAGCGCCTCCCGGATCGCCGCGCGGAAGTCGGTCACATCGATGTCGGGATGACTGTCCAGCATGGCCAGCAGCGCGACCTGCTCACCCGCGGCCTGCAATTCGGTCGCGATGGCATGCGCGAGCACGCCGCCGAGCGACCAGCCGAGCAGCCGGTACGGCCCGTGCGGCTGCACGGCCCGGATCTCCGCGACGTACCTTGCGGCCATCTCGGCCAGCGAGGCGGGCAGGTAGCCCTCCTCGGTCAGCGCGGGCGACTGCAAGCCGAAGATCGGCCTGCCGGCCGGCACGTAGCGCGCCAATCCCGCGTAACACCAGGACAATCCGTACATCGGATGGATGCAGAACAGCGGCTCGGCGGGGGCCATGTCGTGCGGCACCCTGGTCCGGATGGACAGCAGCACGCCGAGCGCGGCGTTCGAGTCGAGGTCGTAGTCGTGGTCGCCGGCCAGCGCGGCGAGGATGCGGGTGGCCAGCGAGCCGGGCGTCGAATCGGTGAAGAACCACTGCACCCGGACCTCGGCGCCGGTGAGCGTGCGCAACCGGCTGACCGCGCGGGTCGCGACCAGCGAATTGCCGCCCAGGTCGAAGAAGTCGTCGTCCAGTCCGACCCGGTCGACGCCCAGGATCTCGGCGAAGACCTCGACGATGGTCCGCTCCAGCGGAGTCGTCGGCGGCCGGTACGGCCGGGCCGCGAGCTCGGGCACCGGCAGCGCCTTGCGGTCGAGCTTGCCGCTGGCGTTGAGCGGCAACGCGTCCAAGACCAGGAACGCCGACGGCACCATGTACGACGGCAAGGCGGCCCGCGCGTGCAGCAGGGCGGCCGTCTGGTCGATGGTCTCCCCCGGCCCGGCGACGAGGTAGGCGACGAGCCGGTCACCGGTGCTGCCGCCGACCAGGCTGACGGCGGCGTGGCGCACGGAATCGAGGCCGAGCAGCACGGTTTCGATCTCGCCCAGTTCGACTCGCTGACCGCGCAGCTTCACCTGAAAGTCACTGCGGCCCAGGTACTCCAGCACCCCGGCCCGCCAGCGAACGATGTCACCGGTGCGATAGAGCCGCGTACCGCCCTCGTGCGCGACGAACCGCTCCGCGGTGAGGGCAGGCGCCCCGAGGTATCCGCGGGCCAGCTGGACGCCCGCGATGTACAGCTCACCCGCGGAACCGGGCGGCACCGGGCGCAGCTGCCGGTCGAGCACGTGCACCTGAGTATTGGCCACCGGCGTGCCGATCGGAATCGACAGGGCAGCGGTGTCTTCGACCGGGTAATCGGTGACGACCGTCGCCTCGGCGGGCCCGTACCAGTTCACCAGCTGGGTGTTCGGCAGCGCGGCGGCGAAGGCGGTCGCGGTCTCGGCGGTCAGCGCCTCGCCCGCGGCGAATACCCGGCGCAGGCTCGGGTATTCGGCCGCCGACTCCGGCCCCAGGAACGCGTCCAGCATGGACGGCACGAAATGCACCGTGCTGACCGCGTTTTCGGCGATGGTCTGGGCCAGATACACCGGATCGCGATGACCGTCCGGTTCGGCGACGACGATCGACGCGCCGGTCTGCAACGGCCAGAACAACTCCCAGGTGGAGATGTCGAAGGTGATCGGCGTCTTGTGCAGCACCACGTCGCCGGTGTCGTGCGGGTAGGCCCGCTGCGCCCAGCGGAACTGGTTGACCATCTGCCGGTGCGTGATCACCACGCCCTTGGGCCGGCCGGTGGAACCCGAGGTGTAGATGACATAGGCGACGTTGTCCGGGCGAATGCCGGTGTCGGTGAACGCGACCGACTCCAGCGGCAGGTACAGCGTGTCCACCGCGACGACCGCGATATCGGTATCGGTCTCGAACGCGTCGGCGGTGGTGGTCAGCACGCACGCGGGGTTGGCGCTGGCCAGCACGTACTCGTTGCGTTCCGCCGGGTGATCCGGATCGATCGGCAGGTACCCCGCGCCGGCCCGCAGCACGCCGTAGATGGTGACGACCAGGTCGATACCGCGTCGCATGGCCACGCCGACCCGCGATTCCGCGCCGATGCCCCACCGGCCGATCTCCCCGGCCAGCGCCCGTGAGCGCAGGTCCAGATCGGCGTAGCTGAGCGTGACGTCGCCGTAGCGCACCGCGGGCGCGTCCGGCGTGCGCGCCACCTGCGCGTCGAACAGCGACAGCAGCGTCGCGTCGTCGAGCAGCTCCGGCACCTCGGTGGCGTTGCGGGCGGCCAGTTCGGCGCGTTCGGTGTCGAGCAGCACGTCGATGTCGGCGACCCGGGCCTGCGGGTTGGTCACGAACCGCCGGATCAGCGCCGAAAGCCGTTGCGCGAGCGCCTGTGCCGCCGTCTCGTCGAACAGGTCGCGCAGGTACTTCACCGACACCCGGAGCTGGCTGTCCAGCACCACCATCACGGTGAGCGGGTAGTGGGTGCCGTTGACCGCGCCGACGCCGGTGACGCTCAAACCGTCGATGTCGCTGGCCTTGTCCAGCCCGTCACGATCGACCGGGAAGGACTCGAACACCACCAGGGAGTCGAAAAGCCCTTCCACACCGATGGTTTCCTGAATATCGCTGAGTCCGAGGTAGTGGTGGTCCAGCAGACCCGCCTGCTCGCCTTGCAGCTGACGCAGCAGCCCGCCGAGCGTGTCGGTGGCTCCGAGGCGCACCCGCACCGGGATCGCGTTGAGGAACAACCCGACCATGCTCTCCACGCCGTCCAGCTGCGGCGGCCGGCCGGACACGGTGGCGCCGAACACCACATCGTCGCGATCGACGCTGCGTCCGATCAGCAGACCCCACGCCGCCTGCACGACCGTGTTCACCGTGACGCCGAGACCCGACGCCAGCCGGGTGAGCGCGGTGGTGTCGGACTGCGCCAGCTCGAAGCCGACTTCGCCGACGCCGGCCGAGATTTCGCGGCCGGGATCGACCGGCGCCAGCGGCGTCGGCTCGGTGATCCCACTGAGCGCGGTGCGCCAGGCCGCGCGCGCCGCGTCGGCCTTCTGCGCGACCAGCCAGGCCAGGTAGCCCCGATACGACGGAACCTTGGGCAGATGCCGGGAATTGCCGCCGAGCGCGTACAGGGTCAGCAGATCCTTCATCAGCAGCGGCATCGACCAGCCGTCGATCAGGATGTGATGGCTGGTCACCAGCAAATGGAAGGCGTCGGCGGACGAACGGATCAGCGCGAACCGCAGCAGCGGCGCGGTCCGCATGTCGAAGTGATCCGCCAGATCGGCCGCCTTGATCGCGGCCAGCTCCCCGGCCGCGGCGTCCGGCTCCAGCTGGCTGAGATCGATGAGCCGCCAAGGCACTTCGAGCGAGTCCTGGACGATCTGCACCGGATTTCCGGCAGCGTCCTCGGCGAACGCGACGCGCAGATTGTCGTGCCGATCCAGCACGCCCTGCGCGGCCCGGTGCATCCGGCCCGGGTCGACATCGCCGCCGAGATCCAGGACGAACTGGGTGGTGTAGACGTCCACCGAGGACTCGGCGAGCAGTGCGTGGAACAGCATGCCCGACTGCAACGGCGTCACCGGCCACACATCGGCGAGGTTCGGATAGGCGGCGGCGAGGCGGTCGATGTCGGCCTGCTTCAACCGGACCAGGCTGAAGTCCGACGGCGTGAAGGTGACGCCCTGCGCGCGCAATCCGTGCTCGGCCAGCCCGCCGAGCGCGTAGATCCAGTGCTCGGCGAAGGTTTTCACCGCCTCGCCGGCGAATGCTGCGGAGGCGTAGTCGAATCGGGCGACCAGGCCGTCGTCCGCGGCGTCGACGGTGAGGTCGAGCAACAGGTCGTCGGCCGTGGTGTCGGTGTGCACCCTGGCCGGGCGCAGATCCCGGTAGCGCAGCGCGAATCGGCCGCGCCCGAGCTCGCTCAGGTCGGCGGCGGTGTCCGCGTTGAGATAGCGCAGCAGGCCGTAGCCGACGCCCTGCGAGGGCACCGAACGGCGCAGCTCCTTGATCTGGGCGAGCGCGGCGCCCGCGGCCGGGCCGCCGACGAGGGCATCGTCGGCGTCGATCCGGCTGAGCCGCAACGGAAGCGGGAAGTCGGTGGTGAAGCCGCCGACCATGTTCTCGTCGGCATCGGTCGCGGACCGCTCGTCGGCGGACAACCGGATCACCGAGCCCAGGGCGCGCGTGACGGGATCGCCCGCCGCGGTTTGCAGGGCCAGCGCGACCGCGGTGAGCAGGACGTCGTCCACGGTGGCGTGATAGGCCGCCGCGGCGGCGGCCACCGCGGCGGCGCCCTCCGCGGTGATCGCCAGCGAAACCCGGCTGCGCGCACGCAGATCGCGCCCGTCCGCGACATTCCCCTCCGGGATCGTCGCCAGAACCCGCTCCCACCAGCCCAATTCGCCGATGGTCCGCAGATCGTGCGCCTTAGCCGAGAGCGCGCGGATGAGCACGCCGAGGCCGGATTCCGGCGCCGCGGGAGCGGCGTGCCTGCCGCGACTCCAGGCCGCGGTCAGCTGGTCGACGATGGTCCGCCACGAGATGTCGTCCACGACCAGGCCGTTGGCGACGACGATCAGCGTGGACCGTCCCTCGGGTCCGCCGGTGAGCACGAAGTGGATGTTGCGGCCCTGCTCGGGATCGAGCGCCGCGGCGGCGGCCTGCACCACGTCGTCGATGGGCAGCGTGGTTTCACCGTGCTGCGCGTCCAGTCGGCGGAACGCCTCCCCGGTGCGTTCGTCGGCCGGAGGAATCCGCAGCACCGGGGTGTCGCCGTCGCGGTCGAGCCGCACCCACAGCATCGGATGCTGATCGAGCACCTTGCCGACCGCGGTGTGCACGGCTTCGACCGCACAGCTCTCCGGGACGTCGAGCGAGATCGCCCGCACCTCGACCCCGGTTTCGAGCAGCCGAGCCGCGTGCGGCGTCAACGGAAGGTCGCCGGACTCGTCGCCCGGGCCGTCCTCGACCACCGCGGCCTTGGCCAGCGCGGCCACGGTGCGCGACTCGAAAACGTCACGCGGAGTAAAGGTCACGCCGCGACCGCGCGAGCGCGACACCACCTGAATGGACACGATGCTGTCGCCGCCGAGGGCGAAGAAGTCGTCGTCGAGCCCGACCCGGTCGATGCCGAGCACCTCGCCGATCACCTCGGCGATGGTCAGTTCCGCCTTGGTCTGCGGAGCCCGGTAGGCCGTCGTCTCGATGGCCGGTTCGGGCAGCGCGCGCCGATCCAGCTTGCCGACCGGGGTCAGCGGGATCTCGTCCAGCACCACGATGGCGGTCGGCACCATGTACTCCGGCAGCGTGCTGCCGAGCTGTTCGGTCAGCGCCGCGATATCGAGCGTCACCCCCTTGGCCGGCAGCACATAGGAGACGAGCATCGTTGCGCCGGCGCCGGATTCGCGGCCGAGGGTGGCGGCGAACTCGACACCGGGCTGCGCGGTCAGTGCGGCGTCGATCTCGCCGAGCTCGATCCGGAAGCCGCGCACCTTCACCTGGAAGTCGTTGCGGCCCACATACTCCACTACCGGCTTGCCCTCGGCGCGCGCCCAGCGCACCACGTCGCCGGTGCGGTAGAGCCGTTCGCCCGGCCGTCCGTACGGGTCGGCGACGAATCGCGCGGCGGTCAGCCCCGGCCTGGCGTGGTAGCCGCGTGCCAGCTGGATGCCGCCCAGATACAGCTCGCCCGCAACGCCTTCGGGCACCGGACGCAGCCTGCGGTCGAGCACCAGCGAACGCATGCCGCGGATCGGGCCGCCGATGGTCACCGGCTCCCCGGCCCGCAGCGGGTCGCTGATGTTGGTCATGATCGTGGTCTCGGTGGGCCCGTAACCGTTGTGGAAGCGCCGGTTCTCCGACACCGCCCACTTGGCCACCAGATCGGCGGGCACCGCCTCGCCGCCCGCCACGATGGCCTGCATGCCGGACAGCGCGTCCTGGTCGAGCGAGGCGAGCACGGACGGGGTGAGGAAGGCGTGCGTGACGCCCTCGGTCCGGATCAGTTCGGCCAATTCGTCGCCGCCGAACGTCTGCGGCGGCGCGACCACCAGCGCACCCGCCGGGCCAAGCGCGAGCAGCAGCTCCAGCATCGACGCGTCGAACGACGGGGACGCGAAAGCCAGTGCGCGCGTGGTCTGGTCGAGCTCGTAGCGCTCCACCTGCTCGGCGCTGAAGTTGGCCAGGCCCGCGTGTGTGACGACCACGCCCTTGGGCACGCCGGTGGAGCCCGAGGTGTAGATCACATACGCGGCGTTGGTGCTCCGGATCGGACCGTGGCGTTCGGTGAGGCTGATCGGGCGGTCCGAGCGGGACGCGACGTCGAAGGTGAAGTCGCGATCGTCGAGCACGAACCAGGGCCGGCCGCCCGCCATCGCGGGCAGGCCGCCGAGCTCGGCGGTCAGCGTGACGCCCAGTGCCGCACCGGAATCGGCCACCATGTGCGCGATCCGGTCGGCCGGGTAGGTCGGGTCGATCGGCACGATCGCCGCGCCGGTCTTGGCGATCGCCCACAGCGCGAGCAGGGACTCCACCGAGCGCCGGATGGCCAAGGCGACCAAGACGTCCGGGCCCGCGCCACGATCGATCAGCGTGCGCGCCAATTGCGAAGAGGCGGCGTCGAGTTCGACGTAGCTGAACGAACGTCCGCCGACGACGAGGGCGGCGCCGGTGGGATTCCGGGTGACCGCCGACGCCATCAGCTCCGGCAGGCTGCGCGGGGCGGCCGCCTCGGCGCCCGCCCGGGAGACCAGGTCGGCCCGCTCGGACTCGTCCAGGATCTCCAGGTCGCCGACCGCGGTGTCCGGGTCCTGCGCGACGGCGGCCAGGATGCCACGGAAGCGACGGCCGAACTCGCTGACCGTCTGCTCGTCGAACAGGTCACGGGCATAGGTGAATTCGGCGGCGAGACCGGCCTCCGCGCCCGCCTCGGTGCGCTGCTCGCGCATGGTCAGCAGCAGATCGAACTTGGCGGTGTCGGCCGCCGGGTCGAGCGCGGCGAAGCTCAGGCCGGGCAGCTCGAAGCTGGTCGCGGCCAGGTTCTCGAACGACAGCGCCACCTGGAACAGCGGGTGCCTGCCCGCGGAACGCTCCGGGTCCAGCACCTCGACCAGGCGCTCGAACGGGGTGTCCGCGTTGGCGAATGCCCGCAGGTCGGTCTCCCGGTTGGCGGCGAGCAGGTGGGTGAAGCCGAGGTCGGCCGCGACCCGGGTGCGCAGGACCAGGGTGTTGACGAACATGCCGATCAGATCGTCGAGTTCGGCCTCGCCGCGGCCCGCGATCGGAGTGCCGATGGCCACGTCCTCGGTGCCGGACATGCGCGCCAGGAACACCGCGAGCGCGGTGTGCACGACCATGAACAACGTCGCGTTGTGCTGCTTGGCCAGTCCGACCAGAGCCGCGTGCACGTCGGCGTCGATGACGAAATCCGTTTTACCGCCCGCGAAACTCTGCGCGGCGGGGCGCGGCCGGTCGGCCGGCAGGTTCAGCTCGTCCGGCAGGCCGGCGAGTTCGGTGGTCCAGTAGGCCAATTGGGCGCCCGCGAGCGATTCGGGATCGTCGTCGCTGCCGAGCACGCTGCGCTGCCAGAGCGCGTAGTCGGCGTACTGGATGGGCAGCGGGGCCCAGGACGGCGCCTCGCCGCCGCTGCGAGCGGCGTAGGCCAGCATCAGGTCGCGGGTCAGCGGGCCCATCGACCAGCCGTCGGCGCTGATGTGGTGGGCGACGAACACCAGAACGTATTCGCTGGCCGCGAGCTGGAACAGCCGGGCCCGGAACGGCACCTCCATGGTGACGTCGAAACCCGCGGAGACGATGCGCTGCACCTCGTGCGCGACCCGTTCCTCGCCGATCTGCGCGGGCGCGAGATCCACCGAAACCTCGTGCGGCGCAAGGATTCGCTGGGTCGGGCCGGCCATGGTCTCCGGGTAGACGGTGCGCATGATCTCATGCCGGGCGACGAGATCGGCGACGGCTTGCTGCAACGCGTCGACGTCCAGGTCGCCGGACAGCCGGATCGCGGCGGGAATGTTGTAGACGGCGGCCGAGGTGTCGAACTGGTTGAGGAACCACATCCGCTGCTGCGCCGACGACAACGGGATGTGGTCGGGGCGCGGCTGCGCGACAAGCGGATTGCGCGTGTGCTCGGTCGTGGTGTGCTCGACCTTGACCGCGAGCCCGGCGACGGTGGACGCCTCGAACAGCGCGCGCACCGGCACCCGCGAATCGAGCGCCGCGCCGATCCGCGCGGCAACCTGGGTGGCCAGCAATGAATTACCGCCGAGGGCGAAGAAGTCGTCGTCGGCGCCGACCCGTTCGACGCCGAGCACCTCGGCGTACACCGACGCGACGATCTCCTCGATCGGGGTCGACGGCGCACGGAACACCAGCGCCTCGAACTCCGGCTCCGGCAACGCCTTCCGATCCAGCTTGCCGTTCACGTTCAGCGGCAACGCGTCCAGCACCACGAATGCCGACGGCACCATGTACGACGGCAACGCCT
This sequence comes from Nocardia sp. NPDC006044, assembly GCF_042871115.1. Taxonomy (NCBI): domain Bacteria; kingdom Bacillati; phylum Actinomycetota; class Actinomycetes; order Mycobacteriales; family Nocardiaceae; genus Nocardia; species Nocardia sp. NPDC006044. The sequence goes on along the minus strand of NZ_JBIAID010000005.1, from coordinate 154,698 downwards.
CGCCCAGCGCCGACTTCACCTGTGCCACATCGAGGCCGGCGGGCTCTTCGGGACCGCCCGCTTCGGCGGCGGCCTGCGCGGCGAAGGCAGCGGCTTGGACGGCGAAGGAACCGGCCGGTCCGGGCGGCGCGACGGCTTCCGCGGTGGGAACCAGATAGGCGACCAGGCGATCACCGGTCTTCGGATCGGACTTCGCGACCACCGCGGCCTGCGCGATCTCGGGCAGCGCCAGCAGCGCGGCCTCGATCTCCCCGAGCTCGATGCGGAAGCCGCGGATCTTCACTTGGAAGTCGGTGCGCCCCTGGTACTCCAGCTCGCCGTCGCGGTTCCAGGCCACGAGGTCGCCGGTGCGGTACATCCGCGCACCGGACCGGAACGGGTTGGCCACGAACCGATCCGCGGTCAGATCCGCGCGACCGAAGTAGCCACGCGCCAGCTGATTGCCCGCCAAGTACAGCTCGCCGAAGACGCCGACCGGCACGGGGCGCAGGCGGCTGTCGAGCACGTAGGCCTGGCTGTTCCACTCCGGCGTGCCGATCGGCACCGAGCCCTGGTCAACCTCGGTCACCCGATGCCGGGTAATCGACACGGCGGCTTCGGTGGGGCCGTACAGGTTGTCCAGCCGAACATCGGGGTGCGCCAGCAGGAATCGCTGCGCCAAGGCGGCGGGCAGGGCCTCGCCGATGGCGAGCACGCGCCGCAGCGGTGACGGTTCCGGGTCCGCCGCGGTGCCGGTATGCACCAGCAGGGCATCCAGCATGGACGGGACGGCGTGCAGCGTCGTCACCGATTCCCGGCTGATCAGGTCGTTGAGGTAGGCCGGGTCGCGATGCCCGTCCGGGGTGGCGATCACCAGTTTGCCCGCGCAGGCCACGGCCGACCAGAACTCCCAAACCGAGAGGTCGAAAGTCGCGGCGGTCTTGAGCAGCACGGCGTCGTCGTCGGACAGGCCGAATTCGGCTGTCTTCCATTGCAACTGGTTCGCGATCGCGGCGTGCGAGACGGCTACGCCCTTCGGCCGGCCGGTCGAGCCGGACGTGAAGATCACGTACGCGGTGTTCTCCGGCCGCAAGGGCGCGACGCGCTCCGAGTCCGCGAGCGGACCGCTGGCAAAGGAACCCAGGACCAGCTCGTCGACGGGCACCACGGGGGCGGCCTCGGTGTCGAATTCGGCGTCCGCGTTGGTCAGCACGCACACGGGCGCGGCCGTGGCGAGGATGTAGTCGGTGCGTTCGGCGGCCTGGTCCGGGTCTACCGGCACATACACGCCACCGGATTTCGCCACCGCGTACATCGCCACGACCAGGTCCACCGATCGGCGGAAGGCGAGCGCCACCCGCGATTCCGGTCCGACCCCGATCGAGATGAGGTACCGGGCAAGACGATTCACCCGGGTGTCCAGCTCGACGTAGTTCAGCTCGTGCCGGGCACCGTCGGGCAGGTCGGCCACCACGGCGACCGCCTCGGGGGCCGCGGCCAGCACCGCGCGCTGCAGGAACGCCGGCAGCGTCGCGGCATCGGCGACCACGTGCGCGGTGTCGTTCCAGCGCACCAGGACCGAGTCGCGTTCATCGGCCGCGAGCAGGTCGATATCGCCGACGGGTGTCGCGGCGTCGGCGACCACGGCGGCGAGGATGCGCGCCAGCCGATCCGCGAAGCCCTGCACGGTGGCGGCGTCGAAAAGGTCGGTGGCATAGGTGAAGAACCCGCCGATGCCGGTGGGGGCGCCGGATTCGTCGTAGCCGTCGCCGACGATCAGATGCAGATCGAACTGCGACACATCGAGATCGGCGTCGACGCCGGCCACGGTGAGGCCGGGCAGTTCGAGCGCGGTGCGCGCGATGTTCTGGAACGACAACCCGACCTGGAACAGCGGGTGGTGTGCCGTCGAGCGCGGCGGGTTCAGCACCTCGACCAAGCGCTCGAACGGAATATCCGCGTGCGCGAACGCCTGCAAGTCGGTATCGCGCTGCCGCGCAAGCACATCGGCGAACGATTCGCCGCCGTCGAAGGTGGCCCGGAAGACCACGGTGTTGACGAACATGCCGATCAGGTCGTCCAGCTCACGCTCGCCACGACCGGCCACCGGGGTTCCGATGGCGATGTCGCCGGAACCCGAGAGCCGGGCCAGCAGCACCGCAAGCGCGGTGTGCACGACCATGAACAACGTCGCACCATGCGCGCGACCGAGTTCCACGAGACCGGCGTGGGTAGCGGCGTCGATCCGCACATCCACCCGTGCACCCGCCATCGACGCGATCGCCGGGCGCGGCCGATCGGTCGGCAGTTCCAGCAGGTCGGGCAATCCGGCCAGCTGCTTGCGCCAGAACAGGATCTGCTGCGCGGCAATCGACTCCGGGTCGTTCTCGTCGCCGAGCACCGCCCGCTGCCACAGCGCGTAATCGGCGTACTGCACACGCAACGGATTCCAGCCCGGCGCCTCGCCCGCGGTCCGCGCCGCATACGCGATCATCACATCACGCACCAGCGGTCCCATCGAGGACGCGTCCGCCGCGATGTGATGCACCACCACCGCGAGCACATAGTCCGAACCCGCTGCGCCGTCGGTGATTTCGAACAACCGCACGCGCACCGGCACCTCGCCGGTCACGTCGAACGGCGTCGACGCCAGCGCGTACACCGCACCCGGCACGTCGGCCGCGGCAACCGGGCGGGCGGTGACGTCGAGGGCAACCAGGCTCGCGGGCAGCACGACCTGCACTGGACCGTCGGCGTTCTCCGGGTACACGGTGCGCAGCACCTCGTGCCTGCTCACCACGTCGTCCAGGGCCGCGCCGAGTGCGGCGACATCCAGCGCGCCGGTCAGTCGCAACGCGAACGGCAGGTTGTAGGCGGCCGAACCGACGGCCGCGTCCTCGCCGTCGGCCTGGTCGAACCGGTTGAGGAACCACATTCGCCGCTGCGCCAGCGACAACGGCAACTGCTCAGGCCTGACGATGCTGCCGAGCCGCACGCCCCGCTCGGCGTGCGTCCTGGATTCGATCGCGGCGGCCAGCGACTGTACGGTCGGCGTCTCGAACAGCGTGCGCACCGGCACCTTCGCGTTCACCGCGGCGCCGAGGCGGGCCACCAGCTGGGTGGCGATCAGCGAGTTGCCGCCGAGGGCGAAGAAGTCGTCGTCGGCGCCGACCCGATCCAGGCCGAGCACCTCGCCGAACACCTCGGCGACGATCTCCTCGACCGGCGTCGCGGGAGCGCGGAATTCGCGCGCGGTGAAGGTCGGCTCGGGCAGCGCCTTGCGGTCCAGCTTGCCGCTCGGATTCAGCGGGAACGCGTCCAAGGCGACGAGCGCCGTCGGAATCATGTACGCGGGCAATGTTTCCGCGATCGCGGCGAGCAGCTCCGGCTGCTCGATCGAATGTCCCGGCGCGGCAACGACATAGGCGACCAGCTGATCGCCCAGCGCGGACCGGCTGACCAGCGCCACCGCCTGGTTCACCGCGGGCTGGGCCAGCAGCGCAGTCTCGATCTCGCCGAGCTCGATGCGCTGGCCACGGAACTTCACCTGGAAGTCGGTGCGGCCGAGGTACTCCAGCCGATGCGCGCGACCGGCGGTGGCGTCGCGCCACACGACCAGGTCGCCGGTGCGGTACATGCGCTCGCCGAAGCCGAACGGGTCGGCCACGAATCGATCGGCGGTCAGATCCGGCCTGCGTACGTAGCCGCGCGCCAGCTGATCACCGGCGAGGTAGAGCTCGCCGGACACCCCGGCGGGCACCGGCCGCAGCCGGGCATCGAGCACGTAGACCTGGGTGTTCCACTGCGGCAAGCCGATCGGCACCGAACGGGTATCCGAACCGTCGGCCGTCCAGTAGGTCACCGATACCGCGGCCTCGGTCGGGCCATACAGGTTGTGCACTCGGGCGGCCGATACCGCGCGGAACGCGCCGACCGTCTCCGGCGGCAGCGCCTCGCCGATCACGAAGACGTCCCGCAGCGTCGGGCAGGCATCCGCCGCGGTGTGCGCGGCGAACACGGTCAGCATGGACGGCACGAAGTCGGTGACGGTGACCCGCTGCGCGGCAATGGTTTCCGCGACGTAGACGGGATCACGGTGTCCGTCGTGGGTGGCGACTACGAGCTTGGCGCCGGCCCGCAGCGGCATGAAGAAGCCCCACAGCGACACGTCGAAGGTGGTCGCGGTCTTCTGCAGGTACACATCGTCGGTGCCGAGCGGGTACTCGGCGAGCATCCACTCGATCTGATTGTTGATCGCCGCGTGCGACACCGCGACACCCTTGGGGCGACCGGTGGAGCCCGAGGTGAAGATGACGTAGGCGGGATGCTGCGGCAGCACCGCACGGAGCAACTCGTCCCTGCGCACCGGCGCACCGTCGAAAGCGCTGGTGTCGACCGTATCCAGGGTCAGCACCGGGGTACCGGCCCGCACCTCGATCGCGTCCGCCGAGGTGGTGACCACACAGGCCGGTCGTGCCGTATCGAGGATGTGCGCGATCCGCTCGGCCGGATGATCCGGATCCAACGGCACATACGCCCCACCCGCAGAGACGATCGCATACATACCCACAACCAGATCCAGCGAACGCCGAATCGCCAAACCCACCAGCGACTCCGAGCCGACGCCCTGCGTAATCAGCAGCCGGGCAAGGCGATTCACCCGCTCATCGAACTCGCGGTACGTCAGCGTCGCGCCTTCGTGCACCAGCGCAACGGCTTCCGGATGCGCCGCGACGGCCCGCCGGTATCCATCCAGCAGCAGCTCGGGCGCGACCGCGTGCCGGGTCTCGTTCCAGCCGACCAGAATCCGCGCCAGCTCCGCCGGTGCGAGCAGGTCGATCTCCCCGACCGCGCGCTCCGGATCGGCGCCGACCGCGACCAGCAGCCGTTCGAACCGCCGCGCGAACTCCGCGATGGTGGCCTCGTCGAACAGATCCGTGGCATAGAGGAACTGCGCGGAGAACCCGTTCTCCGGCTTCGGCACCACCGTCAGCTGGAGATCGAACTTGGCTACCGCGCCGTCGAATTCGACCGCCTGCGCGGACAATCCGGGCAGCTCGACCTGGGCCCTGGTCATGTTCTGGAAGAACAGCGCCACCTGGAACAGCGGGTGATGGGCCTGCGAGCGCACCGGGTCGAGCACCTCGACCAGTCGCTCGAACGGCAGCTCCGCATGCGAAAACGCCGCCAGGTCGGTCTCTTTGGTGGCGTCGAGCAGGTCGAGGAACGAGGTGCCCGGGTCGATCGGGGTGCGCAACACCAGCGTGTTGACGAACATACCGATGAGCCCGTCGAGCTCGCGTTCACCGCGGCCGGCGACCGGCGTGCCGATGGTGATGTCGCCGGTGCCGGTGAGCCGGGCGAGCAGGGCCGCGAACGCGGCGTGCACCACCATGAATTCCGAAGCGCCCGAGCGCTGGGCGAGCTCGATGAGCCCGCGATGCACCTCGGCGCTCACTTCGAAGGTGTACTCCGCACCGTTGCCGGAGGCGACCGGCGGGCGCGGCCGGTCCGCGGGTAGCTCCAGCCGATCCGGAATGCCCGCCAGCACATGCCGCCAGTAAGCGATCTGCGCGGCGGCCACCGACGTCGGATCGGACTCGTCGCCGAGCACCTCGCGCTGCCACAGCGTGTAGTCGGCGTACTGCACCGGCAGCGGCGGCACCGCGGGCGGGGCGCCGTTGCGCCGGGACAGGAAGGCGCCGAGCAGATCTCGCAGGAACGGGGCCACCGACGCGCCGTCGGCGGCGATGTGGTGCACCACCACGACGACCACGTGCTCGCTCGGCGACAGCTCGGCCAGCGCGATGCGCAGCGGCACCTCGGCGGCCACGTCGAAGCCGGCCAGCGCGAACTCGCGCAACCAGTCCGCCAGCTCGTGTTCGGCGAGCGGTTTCGGCGCCAGGTCCGGAACGGCCTGGGCCGCAGGCAGAATCACCTGGTAACCGGTGCCGTCGATGGCCGGGTAGACGGTGCGCAGCGTCTCGTGCCGCTCGATCACATCGGTGATCGCGGCCTGCAACGCCGACACATCCAGCAGGCCGGACAACCGGATGGCGAACGGAATGTTGTTCGCCGCCGAGGTGGTATCGAACTGGTTGAGGAACCACATCCGCTGCTGGGCCAGCGACAGCGGAATATGTTCCGGCCGTTCGGTCGGCGCGAGCGCGCGCCGGTCGCCCGCGCCCTTCAACGTCTCCAGCCGCTCGGCCAGCCCGGCGACGGTGGGGGTTTCGAAGATCAGCCGCGCGGGCACCCGCGCCGTGAGCGCCGCACCGAGCCGGGCGGCGGCCTGGGTGGCGATGAGCGAATTACCGCCGAGTTCGAAGAAGTTGTCGTCGGCGCCGACCGGTGCGCCGGGCCCGAGCAGCTCGGCGAAGACGTCCGCGACCAGCTCCTCGAGCGGGCCGACCGGCGCGCGAAACACCTTGGTCTGCAAGCGCGGCGAGGGCAGCGCGGCCCGGTCCAGCTTGCCGACCGGGGTCAGCGGGATCGTGGCCAGCACCATGACCACAGTCGGCACCATGTGCGCGGGCAGGCTCTGCTCGGCGACCGCGGCCAGCTCGGCGGCATCCGCGTCCATGCCGGGCGCGGAATGCACGTAGGAGACCAGGATCGTCGCGCCGCTGTCGAGGTCGTGCCCGACGGTGACCGCGAAATCGACGGTCTCGTGCGCGGCGAGCACCGCGTCGATCTCCCCCAGCTCGATCCGGAAACCGCGGATCTTCACCTGGAAGTCGTTGCGGCCCAGGTACTCCAACTCCCCCGAATCGCTCCAGCGCACCAGGTCGCCGGTCCGGTACAGCCGGGAGCCGTTGGCGTCGAACGGATTCGCGACGAACCGGGACGCGGTCAGCCCCGCGCGGTCGTGGTAGCCCCTGGCCAGCTGCGCGCCGGTGATGTACAGCTCGCCGGCGTCCCCGGCGGCGACCGGCACCAGCTGCTCGTCCAGTACGTATTCGGTGATCGCGCGGATCGGCCCGCCGATGGTCACCGGTGCGTCCGCGGCCAGCGGCGCACTGATATTCGTCATGATGGTGGTCTCGGTGGGCCCGTATCCGTTGAAGAACTCCCGGGTCCGATCGCCGGAAACCGGTGTGGCCCAGCGCCGCACCAACTCCGGCGGGCACGCCTCGCCGCCCGCGACCACCACGCGCAACTCGTCGAGCCCGGACGGGTCCACCGACGCCAGCGCGGCCGGGGTGATGAACGCGTGCGTCACGCGCTCCCGGCGGATCAGCGCCGCGAGTTCCTCGCCGCCGAACACCGTCGGCGCGACGACCACCATGGTGGCCGCGCCGCCGACCGCGAGCAGCAGCTCCAGCACCGACGCGTCGAACGACGGCGACGCGAAATGCAGAGTCCGCGAGTCGCTCGTGACCCGGTACCGCTCGCGCTGCTCGTCGCAGAAGCTCGACAGGCCGGCCTGGGTGACGACGACGCCCTTGGGCTTGCCGGTGGAACCCGAGGTATAGATCACATAGGCGGGATGCTCGGCGCGCAGCGGCCGCACCCGATCGATGTAGGTCACCGGGTCGGCGGGGAACTCCTCCAGCAGCCTGGCGCAGTCCGCGGTGTCGATCGGCAGCCAGTCCACCCGGTCCGGCAGCTCGTCGCGCACCGCGGCCACGGTCAGTCCGAAGACCGCGCCGGAGTCGACGACCATGTGCTCGACCCGGTCGGCCGGATAGTTCGGGTCCACCGGCACGAAGCCGGCCCCGGCCTTGGCCACCGCCCAGGCCGCGACCACGGAGTCGATCGACCGCGGGATGCCGATGGCCACCAGATCCTCCGGCCCGATTCCGCGGCCGATGAGTAGTCGGGCCAGCCTGGTCGAGCGGTCGTCCAGCTCGGCGTAGCTCAGCTCGGCCAGCGTGCCGGTGGCGTCGGCGAACGCGACACCGACGCCGCTCGGGTTCGCCTCGACCGCGGTGGCCAGCAGCTGCGGCAGCGTGGTGACGCGGGATCGCCTGGTTCGGGTGGGCCGAACGCGTGCCGGTCGGGTCATGACTCCACCTCGCCGGCGCTCGGCTCCGTCATGCCCCAGGCGGGCTGTAACACGCTCTCGCTGCGCTCGGTCACGCGCACACCGCTACGCGCGCGTCGTCATACCGCTGCCCGACCGACCGAACCATGGAGAAGCCTCACCCTGCCTGTTGTCGCCGCAAACCCGCCTCGATGCTCCCCGCCCCCATGATCATCGACCGCGCGCATGCCCATCGTTACCGACCTCACCGGCGCACGCCGAACACAGCCCGTGCGATCCGGGCAGCGGACCGCGGCCCGGCCGCGCGAAACGCGCGCCGGGAACGATTATTCCCTGCCGCCGCGCGATTGGTGACCCCACGGCGGCAGGACCTGCTCAGCCCAGCCGATCCAGCAGAATCGCCAGCTCGGCGCCGATCTCAGCGAGCGCCTCGGGGGCGGTCATCCGCGCGTGCGTCACCTCGACCGGCCGGTCGAGCACCGCACCGGTGACGTGCGGCGACCAGTCGGCCGCAGTGGCGCGAAGCACATCCGCCGGGTCGGCGACGGCCGCGCTGAAGTACTCCACCGAGCCGTGGAATACCCCTGGACGGTGCTGGGCGATCAGTTCGGCCGAGCGGACCGCGCTGCGGTAGATGCGCCGCAACCGTTCGGGGGTCAGGGCGACCAGTTCCGGCGGGATCATCGCGTGCAGGGCGGCCAGGGCCTGGTCGCTGAGGTCGTAGATGTCGTCGTCGGCCCCGATCAGGTCGCCGCCGAGCCCGAGTTCGGCCAGCGCGCCGCGCACCGCCGCGCGGAAGCCCGCGACGTCGGGGTTCGGGTGGCTGTCCATCATGGCCAGCAACTCGACCTGTTCGCCGTTGCCCTGGAGCTCGGTGGCGATGGCATGCGCGAGCACACCGCCGAGTGACCAGCCGAGCAGCCGGTACGGGCCGTGCGGCTGCACGGTCCGGATCTCGGTGACGTAGCGGTGCGCCAGCTCGGCGATCGAGCCGGGCAGGTCGCCGTCCTCGGACAGCGCGGGCGACTGCACGCCGTAGATCGGCTGCTCGGCGGGCAGGTGCTGGGTGAGGCCGGCGTAGCTCCAGGCCAGGCCGTACATCGGGTGCAGGCAGAACAGCGGCGCCGCGCTGCCCGCGGTACGGATCGGCAGCAGGACGCCCAGACCGGCGTCGAGGTCGCTCTCCCCCGGGGCCTGTGCGTCGATCCGGGCGGCCAGCCCGGCGACCGTGGCGTCGGTGAAGAACCACTGCACGCTGACCGTCGCGCCGGTGGCCTCGCGCAGCCGGCCGACCGCCTGCGCGGCCAGCAGCGAGTTGCCGCCGAGGGCGAAGAAGTCGTCGTCGAGACCGACCGGGTCCGCGCCGAGCAAGTCGGCGAATACCGCGGCGATGGTCTGCTCCAGCGCCGTATCAGGTGCGCGGAAGGCGATCGTGCTGACGAATTCCGGTGCGGGCAGGGCCTTCCGGTCGAGCTTGCCGTTCGGGGTCAACGGCAGCGCGTCCAGGACCACGACGGCGTCCGGGACCATGTAGCCGGTCAGGAACTCGGCGACCTGTGCCCGAATGGCCGCCGAATCGATCTCTGCCACAACATAACCGATGAGCCGGTCGCCCTGCGCGTCCGAACGGACCAGGGCGACCGCCTGATTCACGCCGTCGCAGCGCAGCAGCGCCGCCTCGATCTCGCCGAGTTCGATCCGGAAGCCGCGCAGCTGCACCTGCTGGTCGCTGCGGCCGGCGTACTCGAGCTGGGCCTTGTCACCGCAGTCGCGCCAGCGACCGACGTCGCCGGTGCGGTACATCCGAGAACCCGGCGCGCCGAACGGATTCGCCACGAACCTGGTCGCGGTCAAGCCCGGCTTGCCCAGGTAGCCGCGGGACAGCTGCGCGCCGACCACGTGGATCTCGCCCGGCACGTCGAGCGGGGTCGGGTGCAGGCGCGGGTCGAGCACATAGGCGTCCAGGCCGGGGATCGCGCGGCCGATGACGCTGGCTGGATTGCCGCGATCGCGTTCGTCCAGCGGCAGGAACGAGACGTGCACCGTGGTCTCGGTGATGCCGTACATGTTCACCAACCGGGTTGCCCCGCCGTGCCGTTCGTACCAGCGCTCGAGCTTGCGCAGATCCAGGGCCTCGCCGCCGAACACGACATAGCGCAGCGCCAGCGCGCCGGGCTCGGCGGCCCGGTCGGCCTCCGCCAATTGGTAGAAGGCGGACGGGGTCTGGTTCAGCACCGTCACCCGCTCGCGAATCAGCAACTCGCGGAACTGTTCCGGCGACCGCGAGGTGACGTAATCGACCACCACGACCGAGCCGCCGTGCGCCAGGCCGCACCACAGTTCCCACACCGAGAAGTCGAACGCGAACGAGTGGAACAACGTCCAGACATCGTGTTCATCGAAGCGGAACAGGGTTTGGGTGTTCGCGAACAGCTCGACGACGTTGCGGTGCGTGACGCCGACGCCCTTCGGCACGCCGGTCGAGCCGGACGTGTAGATGACGTAGGCCAGGTTGTCCGGGCGCAGCGGCGCGTTCCGGTCGGCGTCGTGAATCGGCGCGTCGGCGAAATCCGTTGTCTCCTCGAACAAGACGACGGGCAGCCCGCCCGTGGGCACCGCGGCCCGCTCGTCCGCCGTGGTCAGCACGCAGACCGGGGCGGCGTCGGCGAGCATGAACTCCAGCCGCTGGGCCGGGTAGGCGGAGTCGATCGGCAGATAGGCGGCGCCGGTCGCGAGCACGCCGAGCAGGGCGACCGGCAGGTCCTCGGTGCGCGGCACCGCGACGGCCACCAGCGATTCCGGGCCCGCGCCCTGCGCGATCAGCGCTCGGGCGACCTGGTTGGCACGGCGCTGCAACTCGCGGAAAGTGAGCGTCGCGGAGCGACTCGATGAGGGGTGGTGGTCGGGCGACGGGTGGGCCATGGTGCGGGTGCCGAAGCGGATGGCCACCGCGTCCGGACGCCGCCACACCTGATCGGCGATGAGGCCGGGCAGGGTCGCGCCCGGCACCCACGCGCCGAGCGAATTCCATTCGTGCAGCACGAGTTCGCGTTCGCCGGCGGCGAGCATGTCGATTTCGCCGACGACCACCGCGGCATCGGCGGCGATCGCGGCGAGGATGCGGCGGAAACGCTCGGCGAAGTTCTGCATGGTCGCGGCGTCGAACAGGTCCGTCGCGTAACTGAAGATCGCCGAGATGCCCTGGCGGTCCGGCTGTTCCGCGATGGTGAGCTGCAGGTCGAACTTGGCCGTCTGCACCTGCGGATCGAGGCCAGTCACAGTGAGGCCGGGCAGTTCGAGCGAGGTCTGGGCCAGGTTCTGGAAGACCAGCATCACCTGGAACAGCGGGTGCCTGGCCGCCGAGCGGACCGGGTCGAGCAGTTCGACCAGACGCTCGAACGGCAGGTCCGCGTGGCCGAACGCGGCGACGTCGGTGTCGCGCACGGCGGCCAGCAGCGCGTCGAACGTAGCGCCGGGCTCGATCTCGTTGCGCAGCACCAGGGTGTTGACGAACATGCCGATCACGTCGTCGAGCTCGGCCTCGCCGCGACCGGCGACCGGCGTACCGATGGCGATGTCGGAGCTGCCGGACAGACGGGCGAGCAGCACCGCGAGCGCGGCGTGCACGACCATGAACAGCGTCGCGTTGTGTTGCTGGGCAATCCGTTCGAGCGCGGCATGCAGGTCCGCGTCCAGCTCGAAGTCCAGCGTCGCGCCCCGGTAGGAGGCGGTGGCGGGGCGCGGGCGGTCGGCGGGCAGGGCCAGTTCGTCCGGCAGGGCGGCCAGCGCGGTGCGCCAGTACTCGGCCTGCTGGGCGATCAGGCTCTGCGGATCGTCCTCCGCGCCGAGCACGTCGCGCTGCCAGATGCTGTAGTCCGCGTACTGCACCGGGAGCGGGGCCCAGTCCGGCGCCGCGCCGCCGGTGCGGGCGGCGTAGGCCAGCATCAGGTCCCGGGTCAGCGGACCCATCGACCAGCCGTCGGCGCTGATGTGGTGCGCGACGAAGACCAGGACGTAGTCGGAAGTGCCGGTGACCTGGAACAGGTTGGCGCGGAACGGAACCTCGGCGGTGACGTCGAAACCCGCTGCCACGACTCGGTATACCGAATCCGCTACCTCGTCCGCGCCGATCTGCGCGGGCGTGAGATCGACCGAGACCTGCTCGGCGATGGACTGCACCGGGCCGTGCTGTGTCTGGGGGTATGTGGTGCGCAGGATCTCGTGGCGGGCCACCAGATCTCGCACCGCCGATTGCAGTGCGGCGACATCGAGATCGCCGGAAAGGCGGATGGCGGCCGGGATGTTGTAGACGGCCGAACCGGTGTCGAACTGGTTCAGGAACCACATCCGCTGCTGCGCCAGCGACAGCGGAATCTGTTCCGGGCGCGGACCCGCCACCAGAGCCTTGCGGCCGGAGCCGACGTGCTGCGCCACCCTCGCCGCCAGACCGGCGACGGTCGAGGCCTCGAACAGGGCGCGCACCGGCACCCGCGCGTCGAGCGCGGCGCCGATCCGGGCGGCGACCTGGGTGGCCAGCAGCGAGTTACCGCCCAGACCGAAGAAGTCGTCATCGGCACCGACCTGATCGACACCGAGCACCTCGGCGAACACCGAAGCCACGATCTCCTCGATCGGCGTCGACGGCGCACGGAAAGCCTGCGCCTCGAACTCCGGCTCCGGCAACGCCTTCCGATCCAGCTTGCCGTTCACGTTCAGCGGCAACGCATCCAGCACCACGAACGCCGCGGGCACCATGTACGACGGCAGACCGGTGGTCAGTGCCGACTTCACTTGCGCCACATCGACATCGGTCCCGGCCGGGACCAGGTAGCCGATCAGGCGATCACCGGTGCGCGGGTCCGACTTGGCGATGACGGCGGCCTGCGCGATCTCGGGCAGCGCGAGCAGCGCCGCGTCGATCTCGGCGAGCTCGATGCGGAAGCCGCGGATCTTCACCTGGAAGTCGGTGCGGCCCCGGTACTCCAGCTCACCGTCGCGGTTCCACGCCACCAGGTCACCGGTGCGATACATCCGGACACCGGTCTGGAACGGGTTGGCCACGAACCGATCCGCGGTCAGATCGGCACGACCGAAGTACCCACGCGCCAGCTGCGCACCGGCCAGGTACAGCTCACCGGAAACGCCGACCGGCACCGGCCGCAGTCGCGAATCCAGCACGAAGACCTGGCTGTTCCACTCCGGCGCACCGACCGGCACCGAGGCCTGGTCGTTGCGAGAGACCCGGTGGCTGGTGATGGACACCGCGGCCTCGGTCGGGCCGTACAGATTGAACAGTTCGACGCGCGGGTAGTCGCGCAGGAAGCGCTGCGCCAGTCCGGCGGGCAGCGCCTCGCCGATCGCGAGTGCTCGCCACAGCGAGGTGGGGAAGTCACCGGCGGTGAGTGCGTCGAGCATCGACGGCACCACATGCAGCGTGGTCACCCATTCACGAGCCATCAACTCGTTGAGGTACGCGGGATCCTGATGCCCATCCGGCGCGGCGATAACCAAACGGCCACCACACACCGCCGCCGACCAGAACTCCCACACCGAAAGATCGAACGTCGCAGCAGTCTTCAGCAAAATCGCATCAGCCGCATCCAGACCGAACTCGGTCACCTTCCACTGCAACTGATTCGCAATCGCCGCATGCGAAACCGCAACACCCTTGGGGCGACCCGTCGAACCCGACGTGAAGATCACATACGCCGTGTTCTCCGGACGCAACGGCGAAACGCGATCGGCGTCGGTGACCGGCGAGGCGTCCAGTCCGTCGAGATCGAGTTCATCGATCCGCACCACAGGCGCGACATCGGCGCTGAACGCGGCATCGGCATTGGTCAGCACACACACCGGTGCCGCCGTCTCGAGAATGTAGCTCGTCCGCTCGGCCGCCTGCGCCGGATCCACCGGCACATACGCACCACCGGACTTCGCCACCGCATACATCGCCACGATCAGATCCACCGAACGACGGAAAGCCAAAGCAACCCGCGACTCCGGCCCGACCCCGACCGAGATCAGATGCCGCGCAAGACGATTCACCCGCGCATCCAGCTCTGCGTAGGTCACCTTCTCGCGACCGGTCGGCAGATCGACTACGAGCGCGACGGATCGTGGATCGGCGGCCACTGCGGCGTCCAGCAGCGAAACCAGCGTCGCCGACTCGTCGACCTGCTGCTCGGTGGCGTTCCACCCGGCCAGCACGTCGTCGCGTTCGACCGCGTCGAGTACCTCGATATCCCCGACCGGCGTCGTCGCGTCCGCCACCACGGCGGCGAGGACCCGCGCGAACCGCTCGGCGAAGCCTTGCACGGTGGCAGCGTCGAAAAGATCTGTCGCATAGGTGAAGAACCCGCCCATGCCGGTCGGCACGCCGGACTCGTCGTAGCCGTCGCCGACGATCAGATGCAGATCGAACTGCGACACCGCCAGATCCGCGTCCAGTCCCGACACCGCGAGACCGGGCAACTCGAGCGCGGTGCGCGCGATGTTCTGGAACGACAGCCCCACCTGGAACAGCGGATGGTGTGCCGTCGAACGCGGCGGGTTCAGCACCTCGACCAAGCGCTCGAACGGAATATCCGCGTGCGCGAACGCCTGCAGGTCGGATTCGCGCTGCCTGCTCAGCAGGTCGACGAACGACTCACCCGGCTCGAACTGGGTCCGGAACACCACGGTGTTGACGAACATGCCGATCAGGTCGTCCAGCTCACGCTCGCCACGACCGGCCAGCGGCGTGCCGATGGCGACGTCCACCGCACCCGAGAGGCGAGCGAGTAGCACCGCCAGCGCGGTGTGCACGACCATGAACAACGTCGCGCCATGCGCCCGCGCAAGTTCCACGAGGCCCGCGTGGGTAGCGGCGTCGATCTGCACATCCACCCGGGCGCCGGCCAGGGAAGCGATCGCCGGACGCGGCCGGTCGGTCGGCAACTCGAGCAGATCCGGCAGGTCGGCCAGGTGCGCGCGCCAGAAGCTGATCTGCTGCGCGGCAATGGATTCGGCGTCGTTCTCGTCGCCGAGCACCGCCCGCTGCCACAGCGCGTAATCGGCGTACTGCACCCGCAGCGGCGCCCAGTTCGGCGCTTCGCCCGCGGTCCGCGCGGCGTAGGCGATCATCACGTCGCGCACCAGCGGACCCATCGAGGATCCGTCGGCGGCGATGTGATGCACCACGACGGCCAGCACATACGTGTCCGCGACGCCGTCGACCTGGAGTAGCGCCACCCGGACCGGGACCTCGGTGGTCACGTCGAACGAACTCGACGCCAGCGCGTACACCGCGCCTGCCACGTCGGCCTCGCTCAGCAGTCGCGGCGCGACATCCAGCGCGATCCCGTTGGGCGGCAACACCACCTGGACCGGACCGGCGGCCGTCTCCGGGTACACGGTGCGCAGCACCTCGTGCCGGGCCACCACATCGTGCAGCGCCGCACCGAGCGCGGCGACATCCAGCGCACCGGTCAGCCGCAGCGCGAACGGCAGGTTGTAGGCGGCCGAACCGGCCGCGTCGCCGTCCTGGTCGAAGCGGTTGAGGAACCACATCCGCCGCTGCGCCAGCGACAGCGGCAGTTCCGCGGGCCGCTCGATGCTGCCCAGCTCGACCCCGGGCCGGTTGTGCACCTGCGAATCGATCACGGACGCGAGGGCGGCCACGGTCGGCGCCTCGAACAGCGTCCGCACCGGCACCCGGCCGCCGACCGCCGCACCCAGCCGCGCGACCACCTGGGTGGCGATCAGCGAGTTGCCGCCGAGGGCGAAGAAGTCGTCGTCGGCGCCGACCCTGGTCAGCCCGAGCACCTCGCCGAAGACGCCCGCGATGATCTCCTCGACCGCCGTTGCGGGCGCGCGGAATTCACGCGCGGTGAACATCGGCTCCGGCAGCGCCTTGCGATCCAGCTTGCCGCTGGCGTTGAGCGGGAGCTCGTCGAGCGCGACGATGGCGGCCGGGACCATGTACGTGGGCAGCGTTTCCGCGATGGCTTGACGCAGTTCCTGCGGGTCGATGCGTGCGCCGGGCGCGGCGACCGCGTAGGCGACCAGCTGGTCACCCAGCGTCGACTGGCTGACCAGCGCGACCGCCTGACTCACCGAATCCTGGGCCAGCAGCGCGGTTTCGATCTCGCCGAGCTCGATGCGCTGACCACGGAACTTCACCTGGAAGTCGGTGCGCCCGAGGTAGTCGAGCACCATGTCCTCGTCGGCGTCCGCGCCGGAAGCCTTGCGCCACACCACGAGATCGCCGGTGCGGTACATGCGCTGACCGCTGCCGAACGGGTTCGCCACGAATCGATCCGCGGTCAGATCCGGCCTGCCGACATAGCCGCGCGCCAGCTGATCACCGGCCAGATACAGCTCACCGGCCACGCCGTCGGGCACCGGGCGCAGGCGCGCGTCGAGCACGTAGACCCGAGTGTTCCACTGCGGCAATCCGATCGGCACCGAACGAGTATCCGAACCGTCGGCCGGCCAGTAGGTCACCGACACCGCGGCCTCGGTCGGGCCGTACAGGTTGTGCACGTCCGCGTCGATCACCGCGTGCACCGCCGTGACCGTCTCCGGCGGCAGCGCCTCGCCGATCACGAAGATCTGCTCCAGCGTCGGGATGGCGCCCTTGGCGGTGTGCGCGGCGAAGATGGTCAGCATCGACGGCACGAAGTCGGTGACCGTCACCGACTGCGCGGCAATGGTTTCCGCGACATAGGCCGGGTCGCGATGCCCGTCCGGCGTCGCCACGACCAGCTTCGCGCCGACCCGCAGCGGCATGAAGAAGCCCCACAGCGACACATCGAAGGTGGTCGCGGTCTTCTGCAGGTACACATCGTCGGTGCCGAGCGGGTACTCGGCGAGCATCCACTCGATCTGATTGTTGATCGCCGCGTGCGACACCGCGACACCCTTGGGGCGACCGGTGGAACCCGAGGTGAAGATGACATACGCCGGGTTCTGCGGCCGCACCGGGCGGAGCAGCTCGTCCTTGCGCACCGGCGCATCGTCGAACCGCGTCAGATCGACGGTGTCGATCGCGACCGCCGCAACGCCGACCGGCAGGGCGGCCGCATCAGCGGAAGTCGTGACGACGCAAGTCGGCCGTGCCGTATCGAGGATGTGCGCGATCCGCTCGGCCGGATGATCCGGATCCAACGGCACATACGCCCCACCCGCAGAGACGATCGCATACATACCCACAACCAGATCCAGCGAACGCCGAATCGCCAAACCCACCAACGACTCCGCACCCACACCCCGCGCAATCAACAACCGGGCAAGGCGATTGACCCGCTCATCGAACTCGCGGTATGTGAGCTCGGTGCCCTCGAAGACCACCGCGACGGCATCCGGAGTAGACGCCACCGCCTGCCGATAGCCGTCGAGCAGCAGATGCGGGGCGACGCGCTGCCGAGTGTCGTTCCACTCGAACAGGATCCGGTCCCGCTCGACCAGCGACAACAGGTCGGCATCGCCCATCGCCCGGTCCGGATCGGCGGTGACCGCGCGCAGCAGCCGGCGGAACCGCGCGGCGAACCGCGCCACCGTCGCCGCGTCGAACAGATCGGTGGCATAGGTGAACATGGCCGAGAGACCGGTGTTCTCGCCCTCGTGCGGGGTCACCGTCAGCTGCAGATCGAACTTGGCCGCCGCGCCGTCCAGATCCAGGGCGGACGCCGACAGCCCCGGTAGTTCCAACGCGGGTTTGTCCATGTTCTGGAAGAACAGCGCCACCTGGAACAGCGGGTGATGCGCCTGCGAGCGCGCGGGATCGAGCACCTCGACGAGCCGCTCGAACGGCAGCTCCACGTGTGAGAAGGCCTCTAGGTCAACCTTTTTGGCCGACTCGACCAGCGCACGGAACGACGCGCCCGGCGCGCTGTCGGTGCGCAGCACGAGCATGTTGACGAACATGCCGATCAACCCATCCAGCGCCGCGTCGCCGCGACCGGCCACCGGCGTACCGATGGCGATGTCGGGCGTACCGGACAACCTGGCCAGCAGGGCCGCGAACGCCGCGTGCACCACCATGAACAGCGAGGCGCCCGTGTCGAGCGCGAGCGCGTCCAGCTTGGCCCTGGTCTGCGCGTCCACCTCGAACGTGTGCACCCCGCCGCGACCGGACGGCAGCGCGGGACGCGGGCGATCCGCAGGCAGCTCCAGCCGGCCGGGCAGCCCCGCCAAAGCCGTTCGCCAGTAACCGATCTGCTCGGCGGCCACCGACTTCGGATCGTTCTCGTCGCCGAGCATCGCGCGCTGCCACAGGGCGTAATCGGCGTACTGCACCGGTAGCGGCGCCCAATTCGGCGCGGTACCCGCGCTGTGCTCATCCGCCCCGTCGGCGGTGCCTGCGGCCATCCCCGAGCGGGCGAGGTAGGCGAAGGTCAGGTCCTGCACCATCGGGGCCATCGATGTGCCGTCGGCCGCGATGTGATGCACCACGACCGCGAGCACATGGTCGCCGTTGCCGAG
The DNA here is from genome assembly GCF_042871115.1 of Nocardia sp. NPDC006044. NCBI lineage: Bacteria > Bacillati > Actinomycetota > Actinomycetes > Mycobacteriales > Nocardiaceae > Nocardia > Nocardia sp. NPDC006044. The sequence goes on along the minus strand of NZ_JBIAID010000005.1, from coordinate 136,268 downwards.
CCGGAACAACGCCATCCGCAGCGGCACCTCGGCCGCCACATCGAAACCGGCCAGCATGAACTCCGCCAGCCTGCTGGGCAGCTCGGACTCGGCGACGTCGGTCGCGGCCAACTCCGGAATCGCCTGCGCCGCAGGCAACACCACCTGATAGCCGGTGCCGTCCACCGCCGGGTAGACCGTGCGCAGCGTCTCGTGCCGCTCGACCAGATCGGCCACCGCCGCCTGCAGCGCGGGCACGTCCAGCGCGCCGGACAACCGGATGGCGAACGGAATGTTGTTCGCCGCCGACGCGGTGTCGAATTGGTTCAGGAACCACATCCGCTGCTGCGCCAGCGACAGCGGGATGTGCTCGGGCCGCGGCATCGGCGCCAGCGCCTGCCTGCCGCCCGAGCCGGTGAACGGGGCGAGCCGCGCCGCCAGGGCGGCGACCGTCGGCGCCTCGAAGACGGTGCGCGCGGGCACCCTGGCGCCGATCTGCGCGCCGAGCCTGGCCACCACCTTGGTGGCGACCAGCGAGTTGCCGCCGAGCTCGAAGAAGTCGTCGTCGGCGCCGATCTCGGCGCCGGTGTCGAGCAGTTCCGCGAAGACCTGCGCGACCAGCTGCTCCAGTTCCCCACTGGGCGCGCGGAATTCCTTGGTCTGCAACTGCGGGGCGGGCAGCGCACGCCGGTCCAGCTTGCCGGTCGGCGACAGTGGGATCTCGTCGAGCACGGTGATGGTGGTCGGCACCATGTGCGCGGGCAGCCGCTGCTCGGCGGTCGCGATCAGCTCGTCGGTGTCCACCGTCGCGCCGGGCGCGGCCAGCACGTAGGAGACCAGAATCGTGGTGCCGCTGTCGAGCTCGTGCCCGATGGTGACCGCGAAGTCGACACTCTCGTGCGTGGCGAGCACCGCGTCGATCTCACCGAGTTCGATGCGGAAACCACGCACCTTCACCTGGAAGTCGTTGCGCCCGGCGTACTCCAGCCTGCCCTCTGCGGTCCAGCGAACCAGGTCACCAGAGCGATACAACCGAGACCCGTTGGGGTCGAACGGGTTAGCCACGAATCGGGCGGCGGTGAGCGCCGGGCGATCGTGGTAGCCGCGGGCCACCTGCGCGCCCGCGATGTACAGCTCGCCGACCACGCCGTCCGGCACCGGCGAAAGCCGCTCGTCCAGCACGTATTCGGTGACGCCGCGGATCGGCCCGCCGATGGTCAGCGGGGCGTCGAGCACCAGCGGCGCGCCGATGTTCACCACGATCGTGGTCTCGGTCGGGCCGTAGACGTTGAACAGCGCGCGGACGCCACCGGTGACCGGAAGTATCCAGCGCCGCACCAGATCCGGCGGCCAGGCCTCACCGCCGACCGCGACGACGCCGAGGTCGTCCAGCCCCGCCGGATCGATCGAGGCCAGCGCGGCGGGGGTGATGAACGCATGGGTCACCCGCTCGCGGCGCAGCAGCTCGGCGAGATCGTCACCGCCGAACACCATCGGCGCCACCACGACCATGGTCGCCGCGCCGCCGAGGGCGAGCAGCAGCTCCAGCATCGAGGCGTCGAACGAGGGTGAGGAAAAGTGCAGCGTCCGTGCGGTACTCGTGACGCCGTAGTGGGTGCGCTGCTCCTCGCAGAATCCGGCCAGGCCGGCCTGGGTGGCGACCACGCCCTTCGGCGCGCCCGTCGAACCGGAGGTGTAGATGACCCACGCCGGATGCTCGGCGCGCAGCTGACGCACCCGGTCGGCGTTGGTGATCGGCTCGGTCGAGTGCCGCTCCAGCGAGCGCAGGGTGGTCTCGCTGTCGATGACCAGCCATTCGACCTGGCCCGGCAGCTCGGTGGCGGACCGGCCGGTGGTCAGTCCGAAGACCGCGCCGGAGTCCTTCACCATGTGCTCGATCCGGTCGGCCGGATAGTTCGGGTCCACCGGCACGAAACCCGCGCCGGACTTCGCCACCGCCCAGACCGCGACCACGGAGTCGATCGAGCGCGGAACACCGATCGCGACAAGGTCTTCCGGGCCGACGCCGCGCTCGATCAGCAGCCGCGCCAGGCGGGTCGACCGCTCATCGAGTTCGGCGTAGCTCAGTTGCGCCAGTGTCGCTGTGGCGTCGGCATAGGTGAGGGCGATGCCGTCCGGGTTCGCTTCGACGGCGGTCGCCATCAGCTGCGGCAGTGTGATGACCCGGGGTCGCCGGGTCCGCGCCGGCCGGACACGAGCGGAACGCGTCATGCGTTCACCAGTGCCAGGATCTTGCTTCCCCGCCGGCCATCAGCACGCACGTCCCCAACTACACGAACCATGAAACTCTGCTCATCCTGCCTGTCGAACATGTTGAAGCCGCACCTGCCGCGGTCGCCTCGATTCGGCGAACCGGTCCCGAGTGACCCTAGTCATGTTTTTAGGGGCTTGCACCCGATACTCGACGGGACTTACCCCGCACGCAGCAGATCGGCCAGGGCGACGACCGTCGCCACCTGCGTCCATGCGCCGCCGACATCACCGCCGTCGGCGAGCACCACGGCTCGGAGATCCTCCAGTGCCGCCGGATCGAGGGTACTGGCTGTGGCGCGATCGGTCAGCAGGTGGCTGACCCACTCGTCGGCCAGCGCCTCGGTCAAGTCGGCGTCGCCCGGGACGAGCACCATGGACGCACCACACGAGCCCGCGGCCACCACCTCGATCAGGGCCAGCTCCGCCGGACCGCCGACCTGGAAGGTGCGGGATTCGAAGGTCAGCTCGGTGCCCGTGCGCAACTGGTCCGCAGCCCCCGCCAGCTGGTCGTAGGTGAGGGTGCGTGTCCCGACGTAGGCCGGATCGGTGCCCCGCAGCACGCGCGTGCGGTGTGCGTAGGTGACCGGCCGTGGCGACTCCGCGGCTATCTGCGCGGCCACCGCGGGATCGTCGAGCACGAGCCAGTCGACCTCGCTCGCGGTGGGCACGGCCGCACCGGTGAGACCGACCTTGACCACCGGGGCCGCGGGGACCTGCGCGTCGACCGAGGGCAGCGGAACGACCGCGGCACCGGCCTTGAGCACGGCCCAGGTCGCGACGACGGCGTCGACACCGCGGTCGAACCGGACCGCGACACCGTCACCCGGGCCGCAGCCGCGCGCGGCCAGCACACGGGCCAGCCGCGACGAGCGCGCGTCGAGTTCCTGATAGGACACCGCGTCCTCGCCGGCGACCAGCGCCGGGCCGTCCGGGTCGTCCTCGACCACCGCGGTCAGCGCCTGGGTCAGCGCGGTACCGGTGGTGGCCGTCGCGCCCGCGGCGCTGGGCTCCTGCGCGGTCTCCGCGGCGGACTGCACTCGCTCGCGCTCCTGGGCGTCGAGCAGATCGATATCGCCCACCCGCACCGTCGGATCCGCGACCACCGCGGCCAGCACCCGCTCCAGCCTGCGGCACAGCGCCTGCACCGTGGACTCGTCGAAAAGGTCTGTCGCATAGGTGATCGCGGTGATCAGCTCGGCCGGGGTGCCGTCGGCGTGATGCCGCGGATCGACGTTCACCTGGAGGTCGAACTTGGCCGCGATCTCGCCGCCGTCCAGCCCGGTGATGGTCAGGCCGGGCAGCTCCAGCTCGGGCTGCTCGTTGTTCTGGAACGACAGCACCACGCCGAACAGCGGGTTGTAGACCGTCGCGTGGCCGGCGGCGACCACCTCGGCGACCCGTTCGAAGGGGATGTCCGCGTTGGCGAAGGCGGCCAGGTCCGTCTCCCTGGCCCGGTCGACGAGTTCGGCGAAGGTGACGCCGGGCTCGACGGCGGTGCGCAGGGTGAGCGTGTTGACGAACATGCCGACCAGCTCGTCCAGCGCGCGTTCGCCGCGACCCGCGATCGGCGTGCCGATGGCGATGTCGCTGCTGTTCGACTGCCGGGCCAGCAGCACCGCCAGCGCGGCGTGCACGACCATGAACAGCGTCGAATTGTGTTCGCGCGCAAGCCGGACCAGCGCCGCGTGCACGTCCGGCGCGACGGCGAAGCCGGTGGAGGCGCCGCGCATCGACGGCACCGCGGGGCGCGGGCGGTCCAGCGGCAGGTTCAGCTCGCCGGTCAGTCCGTCGAGCTGGCGCCGCCAGAACGCCAACTGCTTTGCCGCGATGGAGTTCTCGTCGTCGTCGGTGCCGATGACCGCGCGCTGCCAGCCGGCGAAGTCCGCGTACTGCACCTCCAGCGGCGACCAGCGCGGCGAATTGCCGCCGATCCGAGCGAGATACGCGGTCACCAGGTCCCGGGCCAGCGGGGCCATCGAGGCGCCGTCGGCGGAGATGTGGTGCACGACCAGCGCGAGCAGGTGCTCGTCCGGGCCGACCGCGAGCAGCAGCGCACGCACCGGAACCTCTTGGGTCACATCGAATCCGGTGGACAGCAGCTCGGTGATGCGACCGATCGGGTCGGCGGTGGAGACGGTCTCCAGGCCACCGGGCAGCGTCTCGCCGACCGACAGGATCTCCTGGTAAGCCACGCCGGCCGGGTCCGACGGGTAGCGGGTGCGCAGGGTCTCGTGCCGCTCCAGCACGTCGGCCACCGCGTTGCGCAGGGCGGGCACGTCGAGCACGCCGGAGAGCCGGATGGCCAGCGGGATGTTGTAGGCGGGCGAGTCCGGATCGAACTGGTTGAGCACCCACATCCGTTGCTGGGCAAGCGACAACGGCACCTTGTCGGTGCGCGGCATCCGGGCCAGCGGCGGCCGCGCGCCGGACGCCTTGGCCGCGCCGGGCACGACCCGGGCGGCCAGCGCGGCGACGGTGGGCGACTCGAACAGCTCGCGCACGACGAGGTTGGCGTCGAGCGCCTCGTTGATCCGGGCGACCACCCTGGTGGCCAGCAGGGAGTTGCCGCCGAGGCCGAAGAAGTCGTCGTCCAGGCCGATCTCGTTGGCGCCGAGCAGGCCGGTGAACACCTCGGCGACCGCCTGCTCGACCGGAGAGCCGGGCGCGCGGAACGCGGCGGTGCTGAGGAATTCCGGTGCGGGCAGGGCCTTGCGGTCCAGCTTGCCGTTCGGCGTCAGCGGGAGCACGTCCAGTACCACGATCGCGTCCGGCACCATGTAGCCGGTCAGGAATTCGCCTACCTGCGTACGCAATTCGGCCGCGTCGAGCCGAACGCCGGTGTCCGGCACGACATATCCGATGAGCCGGTCGCCCGCGTTCTCGTCCGCGATCACCAGCACCACCGCCTGGCTCACGCCGGGGCAGCGCACCAGCGCCGACTCGATCTCGCCGAGTTCGATCCGGAAGCCGCGCAACTGCACCTGCTGATCACCGCGACCGGCGTACTCCAGCGTCGCCTGCCCGCCGAAGCCGACCCAGCGGCCGATGTCGCCGGTGCGGTACATCCGAGATCCCGGCGCGCCGAACGGATTCGCGACGAACCGGCTCGCGGCCAGCCCGGGCCGGCCGAGGTAGCCGCGGGACAGCTGCGCGCCGGCGACGTAGATCTCACCGGCCACGCCGACCGGCGACGGATGCAGCCGGTCCTCGAGCACGTAGGCGTCCAGGCCGGGCAGCGCGCGGCCGATGACGCTGGCCGCGTTGTCGACCATCTGCTCGTCCAGCGACAGGAACGACACGTGCACCGTGGTCTCGGTGATGCCGTACATGTTGACCAGCCACGGCGCGTCCACCGCGTGCCGCTCGTACCAGCGCTGCAACTGGCGCAGGTCCAGGGCCTCGCCGCCGAACACCACGTAGCGCAGCGCGAACTCGGCCCGATCGGCGGTCTGCGCGGCCCGGTCCGCCTCGGCGAGCTGATAGAACGCCGACGGGGTCTGGTTGAGCACGGTGACCTGTTCGCGAATCAGCAACTCGCGGAACAGTTCCGGCGACCGGGAGGTCAGGTAGTCGACCACCACGACGGTGCCGCCGTTGGCCAGCGCGCACCACAGTTCCCAGACCGAGAAGTCGAAGGCGAACGAGTGGAACAACGTCCACACATCGGTCTCGTCGAACTCGAACATCGACTGGGTGTTGGCGAACAGCTGCACCACGTTGCGGTGCGCGACGCCGACGCCCTTCGGCACGCCGGTCGAACCGGAGGTGTAGATGACGTAGGCCAGGTTGTCCGGCCGCAGCGGTGCGACCCGCTCGGACGCGCGCACCGCGGCGTCGGCGAAGTCGGCCGTGTCCTCCAGCAGGATGACCGGAATATCGCCCGCGGGAACGGATTCCAGCTCGCTCGCGGTGGTCAGGATGCACGCCGGAGCGGCATCGGTGAGCATGAACTCCAGCCGCTGTGCGGGGTAGGTCGTGTCGATCGGCAGGTACCCGGCACCGGCGGTGAGCACCGCGAGCAGCGCGACCGGCAGCTCCTCGGTACGCGGAACCGCAACGGCCACCAGCGCTTCCGGGCCGACACCCTGCGCGATCAGCGCTCGTGCCACCTTGTTGGCGCGCCGCTGCAACTCGCCGAAGGTCAGGGTGGTGTCACCGAAGCGGATCGCTCCAGCGTCCGGGCGCCTGCGCGCCTGGGCACCGATCAGATCCACCAGGGTCAGCTCGGGCACCTCGGCGCCCGGGCTGTTCCACTCGTGCAGCACCAGCTCGCGCTCACCCCGGGCCAGCACGTCGATATCGCCGACCGGGACCTCGGAATCGGCCGCGACCGCGGCCAGGATCCGGCCGAAGCGGTCGGCGAAGTCCTGCACGGTGGCCTCGTCGAAGAGGTCGGTGGCGTAGGTGAACGCCGCCGAAATGCCTTCCGCGGCACCGTGCCGGTCGATCCGCTCGACCAGGGCCAGTTGCAGATCGAACTTCGCCAGCGGCATCGCCAGGTCCACCGCCGAGGCCGACAGGCCGGGCAGCTCCAGTTCGGTGCGAGCCAGGTTCTGGAAGGTCAGCATCACCTGGAACAGCGGGTGCCTGGCCGCCGAGCGGGCCGGGTCCAGCAGTTCCACCAGCCGCTCGAACGGCACGTCGGCGTGGCCGAAGGCCTCGACGTCGACCCGGCGGACCTCGCGCAGCAGTTCGTCGAACGTCGCGCCCGAGTCGATATCCGTGCGCAGCACAAGGGTATTGACGAACATGCCGATCAGGTCGTCCAGCGCGGCCTCGCCGCGACCGGCGACCGGGGTACCGATGGCGATGTCCCTGGTGCCGGACAACCGGGCCAGCAGCGCCGCGAGCGCGGCGTGCACGACCATGAACAGCGTCGAATTGTGGTTGTGCGCAAGGCGGCTCAGCGCGCCGTGCACATCCGGGCCGATCTCGAAGGCGAGGGTGGCGCCGTGGTTGGACGCGACCGCGGGCCGCGGCCGGTCGGCGGGCAGCTCCAATTGCTCGGGCAGCGCGGCCAATTCGGTCCGCCAGTAGTCGATCTGCTTGGCCAGCACCGATTCCGGGTCGTCCTCGGCGCCCAGGATCTCCCGCTGCCAGATCGCGTAGTCGGCGTACTGCACCTCGAGCGGCGGCCATTCCGGTGCGCCACCGCGCATCCGGTCCAGGTAGGCGGCCATCAGGTCGCGGGTCAGCGGGCCCATCGAGAAGCCGTCACCGGCGATGTGGTGCACCACGCAGACCAGCACGTGCTCGGTCTCGCTCAGCTCGAGCAGCCGCACCCGCACGGGCGGGGCCGAGGTCACGTCGAAGCCCTTGGTCACCACGGCGGCGACCAGTCCGGGCAGCTCGGCCTCGGTGGCCGGCTCGACCACGAATTCGGCCACCGCGCGCGGATCGCCGATCGAGAGCACCCGCTGGTAGCCCTCGCCGTCCACCTCGGGGTACAGCGTGCGCAGCACCTCGTGCCGCTCGGTGAGGTCGCGCACGGCGGCGCGCAGCGCGTCGATATCGAGGTGCCCGGACAGGCGCACCGCGGCCGGAATGTTGTTGACCGCACTGCTCGGATCGAACCGGTTCAGGAACCACATCCGCTGCTGCGCGTAGGACAGCGGCACCCGCGACGGCCGCGGCCGGGCGTGCAGCGCCTGCCCGGCGGCCGAACCCGCGTGCTGCTCGACCCGTTCCGCGAGCGCGGCCACGGTGGTCGCCTCGAACAGCAGCTGCACGGGCACCCGCACCTGCAACGCCGACCCGATCCGGGCGGCGGCCTGCGCGGCGAGCAGCGAGTTGCCGCCGAGTTCGAAGAAGTCGTCGTCTACACCGACGCGCGTCAGCGCGTCATCGGACACAGCCCCGGCTCCGCTCGGCTTTTCCCCGGCCACCAGCAGCGCGGCGAACACGTCGGCGACGATCTCCTCGACCGGTGTCGACGGGGCCCGGAAAGCCTTGGCGGCGAAGACCGGTGCGGGCAGCGCCGCGCGGTCCAGCTTGCCGACCGGGGTCAGCGGGATCTCGTCGAGCACCATGATGGCGGCCGGAATCATGTACCCGGCCAGCGACTCTCCGATGAACTCGGCGAGTTCACCGGTGTCGACGGTGGTTCCGGCGCGCGGCAGCACGTAGGACACCAGCGCGGTCGCGCCGGACGGCAGCGTCTTGCCGAGGGTGGCCGCGTAGTCGATGTCCGGGTGCGCGGTCAGCGCGTTGTCGATCTCGCCCAGTTCGATGCGGAAGCCACGGATCTTGACCTGGAAGTCGGAGCGCCCGAGATACTCGATCGTGCCGTCGGGCCCACCCGTCTCCCGACCGCCACCCCCCACTGAATCGCTGCGCGATGCTGTTGGCACGCGCCGCACCAGGTCTCCGGTGCGGTACAGGCGCGTGCCGGCGGTATCGGTGTCCGCGCCGAACGGGCTTGCCACGAAGCGCTCCGCGGTCAGCCCCGGCTTGCCCAGATAACCCTGCGCGAGTGCGGGACCCGACAGGTACAGCTCGCCGACCACACCGGCCGGCACCGGCCGCAGCCGCGAATCCAGCACGAACGCACCGACTCCCGGGATCGCCGAGCCGATCGTGATGACGTCGTCGGCCACCATCGGCGCCGAGCTGGTCGCGAGAATCGAGGCCTCGGTGGGTCCGTAACCGTTGTAGAACTCACGGTCCCCGGTGGCCCAGCGGCCGACCAGTTCCGGGCCGAACTTGTCGCCGGCCACCACCACGACCCGCAGGTCGTCCAGGTCGGCCGGGTCCACCGATTCCAGTGCGCCCGGGGTGATCAGCATGTGCGTCACGCGTTCGCGGCGCAGCAGATCGGCCAGCTCGTAGCCGCCGAACACCGACGGCGGCGCGATCACCAGCGTCGCGCCGGAGGAGAAGGCGAGCAGCAACTCCAGGATCGAGACGTCGAAGTTCGGCGAGCACACATGCAGCACCCGCGAATCGGCGGTCACGCCGTAGTGCTCGCGCTCGGCGGCGACCAGGCCGGCCAGGCCGGTGTGGGTGACCACGACGCCCTTGGGCCGCCCGGTCGAACCCGAGGTGTAGATGACGTAGGCCGGGTGCCGCTCGTCCAGCGGTCGCACCCGGTCGGTGTAGGAGATCGGATGTTCGGGGCGGGCGGCGATCCGCGCGGCCTGCACCGGGTCGTCCAGCTCGATCCAGTACACCCCGGTGCCGAGCACCGGGCGGTGGGCCGAGGTGGTGAGCCCGACGGTCGCGCCGGAGTCGGACAGGATGTGGTTGATGCGGTCGGTCGGGTAGGCCGGATCGACCGGAACGTAGGCGGCGCCGGTTTTGGCGATCGCCCACACGGCGATGACCGACTGGAGGCTGCGGGCGATGCCGATGGCGACCACGTCGCCCGGTCCGACACCGCGCTCGATCAGTTCCCTGGCCAGCCGCGAGGAGGTCGCGTCCAGTTGGGCGTAGGTCAGCTGGCGTTCGTCGTCGAGCTGACCCGACGGATTGAAGCGAACGGCGACCTCGTTGGCCTCGGATTCGACGGCGGCGGTCAGCAACTGCCCGAACAGCGGGCTGCCCGACCTGCGGCGACGGCTACCACGAGCGGAACGACGGGCAGTTTCCATTCGAGTGCATTCACCTCTCGCATCGAGCTAGGACCCGGCCCTACCCATATCGAGGGCGTATCGTCCGGGGCCAGCGCGGTCCGAGCAATCATATAAGGGACTGCTCAGTACCCACGCCTTGCTGTCTTGGATTGATACGGACCACCGACAGCGGTCCGCCCCCTTGTTCGGGCTCCTGTCTTCCCACATCCGCCGCGACCCCCATGGAAGCGGTGTCTTGCCAGATGCCACGGTTTATATCGGTTACAGACCGGTCGTGTTGCACGAGTACCCGGATCGGTGAACTAGTTCACAACCAACCTCGCCGGGTTGCCTGCACCCCGGCCTGGAATCGGGTGCTCGCGCCGAGCCGCTCCAGCAGTCGCGCGGTCCGGCGGACCACAGTACGCCGGGACATCCCGAGCCGTCGCGCGATGGTGTCGTCGGTGGCACCGAGACCCATCAGCGTCAGGATCGCGCGGTCACGCTCGTCGAGGGCCTCCGCGGTCGGGTTCACCGAGATGGGCGCGGCCAGCGACCACAGCACGTCGAACGTTTTGATCAGCAGGTCCAGCGCGGGTGAGCCGGTGATCCGCAAGCCCATGGGGTCGGGGCGGCGTTCGTCGACGTGCAGCACCAGGCTAGCGCGTTCGTCGTCGCTGACGATCATTTTGAACGGCGGCTCCGGCAGCGTGCGCGCCTGTGCCCCACTGGCATTGGTGGACAGGGCGTGGCGCAGCCGGTCCGGATCCTGGTAGATGGTGTCCTGGTAGAGCGTCTGGTAGCGGATGCCTTCGCCGAGCCGATTCCGCTTGAGCTGGAACAACTGTCGTTCGCGCTCGAGATCGCTGAGGTAGGGCCCGCGCTCGATCACCTTGACGCAGCTGCGCGCACTGGTCTGCATCTCCTCGAAATCGGCGAGCATTTCCAGGCGTTCGAACACCGGCACCACGGCGCCGCTGCTGCGCGGCGAGCGGCGCACCGAGCGGAACGTCTCGCTGAGCCGCGCTGCGGCCGTGTGCATCTGATTGATCTGCTGTTGCCTGCGCCGGGCCTCGGCCTCGGACAGCGACTCCGGTGCGTGCGCGTCCCACACCGCGGGTCCGTCGTCGCCGCCCGGCACCCGCACGGCGGCGCGCAGGTCCGCGAGCACGTTCAACGACGCCGCGGCCGTCTCCTCCGAAACGCCCAGGTACTGCGCGATATCGGGGAGACTCGATCGCGGATGATGCACCAGCACGGCGTAGGTTCGGCCGTGCGGTGATCCAGGCTCGAAGATGTCGCCCAGCTCTGTCACGATCCGAGCCTATCGACCGACCGGTCCTGGTGGGGCTCCCTGCCCGGGAATGGGGGCAGGGATCGGCGGAATATCAAGCCGGGCAGCGGAATCAGTGGGCCGACGGGCCCCACTGCAACGGCACACCCTTGGCCGCCAGGTAGGGCAGCGGGTCGATCTTGGTGCCGCCCTGGTCCCAGATCTCCAGGTGCAGGTGGGGGCCGGTGGAGTTGCCGCGGTTGCCAACGGTGGCGATCACATCGCCCGCGTTGACCCGCTGGCCGACGTGCGCGAGCATCTCGTTGACGTGGCCGTAGACGGCGATGGTGCCGTCGTCCTGCTGCACCCGCATCCACAGGCCGAAGCCGGAGGCGGGGCCCGCCTCGATCACCGTGCCGTTGCTCACCGAGTGAATCGGGGCGCCGATCTGATCGGCGAAGTCGAGGCCGTAATGCATTTCGCCCCAGCGGCTGCCGAAGCCGGAGCTGATCTCTCCGCCGACCGGGCGCACGGCGCCCATCGGGGCGGGCGCGGTCTGCTGCTGCACGCCCTTGAGGATCTGCTCGGCCTGGGCCAGCGGGCCGGCGATCTCCGGCGGCAGGTTCTGCAGGCCGAACGGCGCGGGGGCCGGCGCGGCGATCTGACCGGCCACCGGCACCGCGGGGGCCGGGGCCTCCGGCGCGGGGGTGGCGGCCTTGACCTGGGCGACCGGCAGAATGCCGGTGCCGCGGACGGTCATGGGAGCGTCTGCTTCGTCGCCGTCGTGCGCGCCGGGCAGCATCGGACTGGCGACCGCGGGGGCGATCTGGGAGACGGTGCCGATCAGGGCGCCCGCGGCGACCGCGACGCCGGCGGCGACCTTCACCCGGTCGGTTGCGGTGGACTCGACGCGATGCCGCGTCGGCCGACCCGAGATTTCATCGCCGATGAGGCTCATGACGGTAATGGAACTGGGGCCTACCCGATGGTGCGACACAGCTGCGTCCTTGCGTCCGAAGAACAGGTGGTTCAGCGGAGCCGGGCCGGTCGCGATCCGGTTCGGTAACGATCCGGTGAAGCCTGCGATATAACGGTTTGGCATCCGTTGTGACGGGAACTCTACCCCGTCGTGACCATTCCGCAACCTTCTGCGCAAAGACGCAGGTAAATACCGGGTCACACGTCCAGTAGGCCACACTGGAGCCGTGATCATCGATGACTTGACCGTCCCGATTGTCCTCGCTCCGATGGCCGGTGGGCCGTCAACGCCCGAATTGACCGTCGCGGTCGCCGAGGCCGGCGGTTTCGGCCTGCTAGCCGCCGGTTACCTGAGCGCGGCCGACACCGCCGCCCGGATCGCCGCCACCCGCGCCGCGACCGGCTCCCCCTTCGGCGTCAATCTCTTCGTGCCCGGCCCCGCCGCCTCCCCCACCGAGTTCACCGACTACCTCGCCGAGCTCGCCCGCGAATACCCGGTCGGCGACGCGAAGTACGACACCGACGACTGGGACGCCAAGCTGGATCTGCTCGTCGCCGATCCGGTCGCGGTCGCCTCCTTCACCTTCGGCTGCCCGACCGCCGCGGAGATCGACCGGCTGCGGGCCGCCGGCACGGAAAGCTGGGTGACCGTCACCTCGCCGGCCGAGGCACGGATCGCCATCGAGCGCGGCGCCGACGTGCTCATCGCGCAGGGCGCGGAGGCGGGCGGGCACCGCGCCACCTTCGTCGACCGGCCCGCGGACGATGACACCGATCCGCTCAGCGTGCTCGCCCTGCTGCAACTGCTGACCGCCGCGACGGACAAGCCCGTGGTGGCCACCGGCGGCATCAGCACCGGCGCGGGCATCGCGGCAGCACTCGCCGCGGGCGCGGCCGCCGTGCAGCTCGGCACAGTGTTCCTGCGCTGCCCCGAGGCCGGCACCAATCCGGTGCATCGCGCCGCGCTGACCGCCGGCACCCCGACCATGCTCACCCGCGCCTTCACCGGCCGCCGGGCCCGTGGCCTGCGCAATCAATTCATGGTCGAGCACAGCGCGACCGCACCCGCCGCGTATCCGGAGATCCATTACGCCACCGCGCCTTTGCGGGCGGCGGCCCGGTCCGCGGGCAACCCGGACAACGTGAACCTGTGGGCGGGCCAGACGCACACCCTGGCACCGGAGCTACCGGCCGGCGAACTGGTCCGCACGCTGGCGGCCGATACGAAAACCGCACTGAACGCAGCACTTTCGCGGCGAATCCAGGTTTGTTGACAACGACTTTCGATTAGAATCGAGACGCATCGCATCGGCCATCCACCCTTGGAGGAGAGCGCTATGTCCCTCGATGTCCCCGCCCCACTGCTCGAACGTGCCGAACGCGGCGAAGTCGACGACGCCGATTTCGTCGAGGTCGTCCGCCAGTCGCTGCCCTACGCCTACGAAGTCGTCAGCCGGGTCGCCGGCGAACTGCGTTCCGGCAGTGAGGAATACGCCGACAACCTGGTCGCACCGCCGGACGAGGTGGCGCGCGGGCAGCTGCTGCGCGCGATGGCCTCCGACGCGATCCGCGGCGGACTGGAACGGCACTTCGGCGTAAAACTCGCCTTCCAGAACTGCCATCGGGTGGCCGCCTTCCCGCTGTCCGCGGTCGGCGGCGAGACCTACAGCACGTTCATCGGCACCAGGGCGCAGCTGCTGAACCAGAGCCCGGAACTGCGCAACTGCTGATCGCCCACGCGGAAGGCCCGGCGCGGCACGATGTTTCGCGCCGGGCCGACCGCGACCGGATCAGGACAGCGTGGTGACCGTCAGGTCGCCGTCCGCGTACTGGGCGCGCAACCGCTTCTTGTCGAACTTGCCGACGCTGGTCTTGGGCACCTCGGCGATGAACGTCCAGCGTTCCGGCAGTTGCCATTTCGCGAACTTGTCGGCGAGGAAGTCGCGCAGCTCGTCGGCCTTGGCCTCCGCACCCTCGGCGAGCACGATCGCGACCAGCGGCCGCTCGTCCCACTTCTCGTCCGGCACGCCGATCACGGCCGCCTCGGCCACCGCGGGGTGACCCATTACGGCGTTCTCCAGGTCCACCGACGAAATCCATTCGCCGCCGGACTTGATCACGTCCTTGGACCGGTCCACCAGGGTGAGGTAGCCGTCCGGGCTGATCTTGCCGACGTCACCGGTGCGCAGCCAGCCGTCGTCGAACTTGTCCGGGTCGACCTCGACGCCGTCCGGTGAGTAATAGGAGCCGGTGATCCACGGACCGCGAACCTCCAACTCGCCCAGCGCTTCCCCGTCGTTCGGGACCACGCTGCCGTCGTCGCCGACCAGCCTGGCCTGCACGCTCGCCGGGAACCGGCCCTGGGTGTAGCGGTACTCCCACTCGTCCTCGCCGGTCGCACCGGTCGGCGGGTGCGCGACGCTGCCGAGCGGCGAGGTCTCGGTCATGCCCCACGCGTGCAGGATGCGCACGCCGTGCTTTTCCTGGAAAGCCCGCATCATCGACGGCGGCACGGCGGAGCCGCCGACCACTGCGGTGCGCAGATGGGTGATGTCCTGCGGGTGGGCGGCCAGGCCGGCCAGCACGCCACCCCAGATGGTCGGCACCGCCGCGGCGAACGTCGGCTGCTGGGCCGCCATCATCTCCAGCAGCGGGCCCGGCTGCAGGAACCGGTCCGGCATCAGCACATTCGCACCCGACATCAGCGCCGCGTATGGGATGCCCCACGCGTTCGCGTGGAACAGCGGGACGATCGCCAGGATCGTGTCGCGACCGGTGAAGGCCATGCCGCTCGGCGAGCACACCTGCATGGCGTGCAGCCAGTTCGAGCGGTGCGAATACACCACGCCTTTCGGGTCGCCGGTGGTGCCGGAGGTGTAACACATTGCCGCGGCGGAACGTTCGTCGATCACCGGGAAGTCGTAGGTATCCGGTTGCGCGGCAAGCAGTTCGGTGTAGGAGTGCACCTGTACACCCGCGGGCGCGGACAGCGTGGACGCGTCGCCGTTGACCACGATGACGTGCCGGACCGTCTTCAGGTTCGGCAGGTACTGGGCGAACATCGGCAGCAGCGTGCCGTCGACCAGTACCACCTGATCCTCGGCGTGATTGGCCACGTAGACCAGCTGATCGGGGAACAGCCGGATGTTGAGCGCGTGCAGCACCGCCCCCATCGCCGGGGCCGCGATGTAGGCCACCAGGTGCTCGTTGTTGTTCCACATGAAGGTGCCGACTCGATCGCCGATGCCGATGCCCAGCTCCCGCAACGCGTTGGCCAGCCGCGCCGCGTCCGCGCCGACTTCGCGATAGGTCATGGTGCGCACGCCCGTTCCGGTCCAGGTGGACACGGTCGAATCGCCGACAAACGTCGATGCGTAGCGCAGCAACGTGGCCAGCGACAACGGCTCGTCCTGCATGGTGCTCAACATCGGAACTCCTTTTTCTTCAGTGGCCCGTTCCGCCTCTCCGCGGATTCAGGCCAGATTCGTGTGCCACGGTAGTTCCGTCGGCGAACGGCGGTAGTGCGGTGAGCGGAACCAGCGCGGTCGCAACGGTTTCCGGCAACCCCGATCCGATCGGTTCGGCCTCGGATCCGGCGGACCCGAGGTCGTCCGGAATCCAGCTGCGATGGCGCAGGTCAGGCAGCTCGGAGAGGTTATGGACGCGCGTCGGCATGGTTCAGCACGCACCGACCATGAGCCACATCACAGGGCGAATGCTACCGAACAGTAAAGGTGCCCGGGGAGTGCTGAACAGGAATGTTCACCGGAGACCAATGCGACGGCAGGTGCCCTCACCTTCGGCAGGTCAGGCGTACCGAGTCAGCCTACGTGCGCCGGGTAGGCGTGTACGACCGCGGTGTTCAGTTTGGGCACGACGTGGGTGAGGGTGTGCTCGGCCTCGTGGGCGACGCGATGGGCGTCGGCAAGGGTGATGGTCGGCGCAACGTCCAATTCGACGTCCGCGTGCAGCCGGTGGCCGATCCAGCGCATGCGCAGGCTGCGCACACCCTGGACGCCCGGCTCGGCGGCGAGGGCCCGCTCGGCGGCGGTCACCAGGCCGGGCTCGACCGCGTCCATCAGGCGACGCAGCACGTCCCTGGCGGCGGTGCGTAGAACCGCGAGGATGGCGACGGTGATCAGCACCCCGATGATCGGATCGGCGAGCGGGAAGCCGAGGGCCACCCCGGCCGCGCCGAAGAGCACCGCCAGCGAGGTGAAACCGTCGGTGCGGGCGTGCAGGCCGTCGGCGATCAGCGCGGCCGAGCCGATTCGCCGGCCGACGCGGATGCGGTACAGCGCGACGGTCTCGTTGCCGAGGAAGCCGATCACTCCGGCGAGGGCGACCCAGCCGAGGTGTTCGATCGGCACCGGCGCCAGCAGCCTGCGGACCGCCTCGTACCCGGCGATCAGGGCGGAAAGCGCGATCATCGCGACGACGAACAACCCCGCCAGATCCTCGGCGCGACCGAAGCCGTAGGTATAGCGGCGAGTAGCCGCGCGCCGGCCCAGCGCGAACGCGATCCACAGCGGTACCGCGGTCAGCGCATCGGAGATGTTGTGAATTGTGTCGGCCGCCAAGGCAACTGAGCCGGAGGCCAGCACCACGATTACCTGCGAGATCGCCGTCGCGCTCAACACCGCGAGGCTGATCTTCACCGCCCGGATGCCGGCCGCGCTCGCTTCCAACGCGTCGTCCACACTGTCGGCCGAGTCGTGACTGTGCGGCACGAAGATCTCCCGCAGCAGCCCGCGCACACCTTTCGGATGCTCGTGCGGGTGCCCGGCGCCTTCGCCGTGCCCATGGTGGTGGCTTTCGCCGTGTCCGGAATTCGCCCGGCCATGGTGATCGTGCCGATGGCCGGTGCCCTCCGTGTTGTTCACCCCGCCACGCTCCGAGATATCTTGCCCAGTACCAGGTTTCGTGCAGGTCATTTCGCTGTTCCGGTCCTGTTCGCCGGCAGCTCGCGTGCTCCGTCACCACGGTGATGCGGCGGAATGCCGGGGCCCGCGTGCTCGGCGTTGTGCACGGCATCCACGACCAATTGCCGGACGTGCTCGTTCTCCAGGCTGTAGTAGATCGTGGTGCCGGAGCGGCGGGTGCTGACCAGTCGCGCCATTCGCAGCTTGGCCAGATGCTGGGACACCGAGGGCGCGGGTTTGCCCACATAGCCGGCCAGGTCGTTCACCGACAGTTCGCGATCGACCAGTGCCCACAGCACCTGAACCCGGGTCGCGTCGGCCAACATCCGGAAAACCTCGACGACCAGGCCCACCTGATCCTCCGCCAGCTGCGGCCAACCTTCCTGGCTACCTGCATTCATACGCAGATAGTAGACCAAGGGAATGCCGTGCGGCTACGCCGAATTCCCGAGTTCATCCCCACCGGACCGGAATGGCGGCGACACCCCCTGCGTGGCCGCCGACATGCCGGTCCGTCCCCATCGAACCGTTCACTGTCTTAGTCGCTATGGCGCTAGTGCGCCAGCCAACCTGCCGGAACAACATCTGAATGAGACAAAACCCGCTGGTCGGCTGTCGCTGGACAACCGGCAGTTACCGCCGTGACCAGCGTGAATTCGCCCGTGCCGCAGCGCCGCTCGCGCCGCCGATGTGCAATTACATCTGCACGCCTATAACAGGCCGACCAGTTGGGTTTGTCCGCTTTTCTCGATTCAGACTACTCAGCCACACGCCTCTCGCGGCGCGCCGAGCCGGTGTGCCAGCAGGAAATTCATCAAGTCGTGTTGCAGCGCGACGCCACGCGCGGACTGCATCAGCAGCCCGCCGCCGATGTGATCGGGGCCGATCGGTGTCCGGAACTCCGCGAGGACGCAGCCGCCCGCGGCGTAGCGCTCGACCGTGGTCGGCACCGGGTCCGTGGTCGTCGCGACCGCGGTCGGCGCGGTGGGCGCCGCGGGCTCGCCCGCGAGACGGTAGGCGCCGAGCCACTGGGCCAGGTTCGCCCGGCCGATCGGATACAGGCTGGTCTGATCGGCCAAGTCCTGCAAAAAGAATCCGGGCACCGGCCGGGCCCGTTCGCCCATCGCCGCGACGACGGACGCGCCGGACAGGTCCGCGCCGAACGTCTGCGGATCCAGCCCGTACGGCCCGCCCGCCATGGGTGCGATGGCCGCGTACAGATCCGGATAGTCCGCGGCCAGCACCGTGGACATCGCGCCGCCCGCGGAGTATCCGCCGACGTATACGCGCGAACGATCCAGCTTGAACTCACCGATCAAGGAGGTCGTGAGCTCGGCGATGATCGACGACTCCCCCTGCCCGCGAGCCTGATTCGCCGGATCGAACCAGTTCCAGCAGTACCGCTCGTTGGCGGCCGCGGTCTGGATCGGATACGCGAGTACGAACCCGAGTTCGTCGGCGACCTCGGTCAGCGCGAATCCGGTGTCGGCGAGTTGACGTTGCGGATCGGTGCAGCCGTGCAGGTAGACCATGAGCGGCTTACCGGTCGGATCGCCCGGCGGAACATGCAGGTAGAAGTCCCGCGAGCCTGCGGCATTGGCGAAACCGCGCTCGACCACCGGAGCCTGCGCCGAGGCCGGACCGGCCGAGAGGAAGGGCATGCTCAGCGCCAAAAGGGCGAGCACGGCAGCCGTCATTCGGCCGCGCGGCCTGGTACGCGCCATCGAGATTCCTTCCAGCAAGGTCGTCGTCGAATGTACCGCCGCCGGATGACGAACGGGCGCAAAGGGTTCCGCACATACTGAGCGATCGATCACAGCCACCGCGCCGCGCGTCCGACAGGTCGCCGGAGAACGAGCGGCGACTCTACGCCCGCACCGGCGATCCGCTCGCTAGCGTAGGGGTATGCCAGTGGATCGAATGCTGCCGACGTCCGAGGCTCGGGACCTGCTCGAGCTGACCCGCGATATCGCCGACAAGGTGCTCGAACCGCGGGTGGTCGAGTGCGAGAAGACCGGGACATTCCCCGACGGGGTCTTCCCCGCTCTCGGCGCGGCCGGGCTACTGAGCCTGCCGTATCCGGAGGAGTTCGGCGGCGGCGCCCAGCCCTACGAGGTGTACCTCCAGGTGCTCGAGGAGTTGGCGGCGCGCTGGGCGGCGGTCGCGGTGGCGGTCAGCGTGCACAGCCTGTCCTGCCATCCGCTGTTCACCTTCGGCACCGACGACCAGCGGCAGCGCTGGCTCGCAGACATGCTGGGTGGCGAAACCATCGGCGCCTACAGCCTTTCCGAGCCGCACGCGGGTTCGGATGCGGCCGCGCTGCGCTGCCGGGCGACGAAAGTCGAAGGCGGGTACCGGATCACCGGCGCGAAGGCGTGGATCACCAACGGCGGTCGCGCCGACTTCTACACTCTGTTCGCGCGGACCGGCGAAGGCTCCCGGGGCATTTCGTGCTTCCTGGTGCCGCGCGACACCGAAGGCCTGAGCTTCGGCAAGCCCGAGGAAAAGATGGGCCTGCGCGCCGTGCCGACCACCACCGCCGCCTACGACGACGCGTTCCTGCCTGCCGAGCGACTGATCGGCGAAGAGGGACAGGGACTTTCGATCGCGTTCAGCGCCCTCGACTCCGGCCGGCTCGGCATCGCCGCCGTGGCAACCGGTCTGGCGCAGCGCGCGCTCGACGACGCGGTCGCCTACGCCAAGGAGCGCGAAGCGTTCGGCCGCCACATCATCGACCACCAGGGTCTCGGCTTCGTGCTCGCCGACATGGCCGCCGCCGTCGACTCGGCCCGCGCCACCTACCTCGACGCCGCCCGCCGCCGCGATGCCGGGCTCCCCTACTCGCGTCAGGCCAGCGTCGCGAAACTCATCGCCACCGACGCCGCCATGAAGGTCACCACCGACGCCGTCCAGGTCCTCGGCGGCTACGGCTACACCCAGGACTTCCCGGTCGAGCGCTACATGCGCGAGGCCAAGGTCATGCAGATCTTCGAAGGCACCAACCAGATCCAGCGCCTGGTCATCGCCCGCCAACTCGCGGGGAACTGACCCGGGCCGATTTGGCCGAAAATGCCGATTCGCTGACCGCGGATCTCTTCGGACCTGCGGGTTCGGCGCTTAGGCTCGGATCATGACAACGCCGTCCATCATCATTATCGGAGCGGGGTTCGCCGGACTCGGGGTGGCGCTCGAGCTGCGGCGGGCCGGGCTGGACTCGTTCACCATCCTGGAACGCGCCGCGGATCTGGGCGGCGTGTGGCGGGAGAACACCTATCCCGGCGCCGCGTGCGACGTGCCCTCGCCGCTGTACTCCTGGTCGTATGAGCCCAAATCCGATTGGCCCCGGCGGTTTTCGGAGCAGCGCGATATCCACGAGTACATGCGCGGGGTCGCCGGCAAGCATGATCTGACCCGCTTCATCCGGTTCGGCACCGAGGTGACCGACGCCGAGTTCGACGAGCGGACCGGGCGCTGGACCGTCACCACCGGGGACGGCACGCAGCTCACCGCCGATATCCTCGTGCCCGCCGTCGGTCAGCTCTCCCGGCCGGCCATGCCGAACATTCCCGGCATCGACACCTTCGCGGGTCCGGCGTTTCACTCCGCGGAGTGGGATCACAGCGTCGACCTGACAGGCAAGCGCGTCGCCTGCATCGGCACCGGAGCCAGTGCGATCCAATACATTCCGCGCATTCAGCCGGTGGCCGCGCACCTCACGCTGTTCCAGCGGTCGGCGGCGTGGGTGCTGCCGAAGTTCGACACCGAATACAGCGCGGCGCATAAGGCGGTGTTCAAGTATCTGCCGCCGACCCGGCTCGCCGAGCGGTTCGCGATCTGGTCACTGTTCGAGGTGCTCGCGCTGGCACTGACCGATATCCCGGCGATGAAGACCCCCGTGATCGCGCTGGCCGACCGGCACCGGGACAAGCAGGTGCCGGACCCCGAGCTGCGCGCCAAGCTGACTCCCGACTACGCGGCAGGCTGCAAGCGCGGCCTGTTCTCCAACGAGTACTTTCCGGCGCTGGCCCAGCCGAACGTCACCGTGGATACCACCGCCATCGAGGCGATCACCCCGACCGGCATCCGCACCGCCGACGGCGCCGAGCACGAGATCGATGTGATCGTCTACGGCACCGGATTCAAGGGCACCGAATTCCTCGCGCCGATGAACATCTACGGCGTAGACGGCCGCAAACTGGCCGACGTCTGGGGCGAGGAGGGGGCGCGCGCCTTCCTCGGGTTGTCCGTGCCGAACTTCCCGAACCTGTTCATGATGTACGGCCCGAACACGAATGTGGGCTCCGGCTCGATCATCTACATGCTGGAATCGCAGGCGCGCTATATCCGGCAGGTCGTGCAGTACCTCACCGACCGGCCCGGGCGCTACCTCGCCGCGCGCGCGGACGCCGAGCAGCACTGGGACGACTGGCTCCAACGGCGACTGAAGGACACGCCTTGGAACTTCTGCTCCAGCTGGTATCGCAACGCGGCGGGGCGCATCACCAACAACTGGCCGGGCGCGACCGTGCTCTACCGTTGGAAGACAAAGACTTTCGACCTGACCGATTACGACGAGGCACAGGCTGAATCGGTGCCGGCCGACGTGCGCTAGCCACCAGACCGCGCCGTCTGTTTTCAGCCGGGTCTCAGCAAGTGCCCAGTAAACTGGGCATTGGTTCGAGACTCGGCTAGGGAAGAGGTACGCGCGGTGTTGTGGCTACTGATCGTCGTGGTGATCGTGGCGGTGGGCGCCCTCATCGTGGTGCAATCCCGGCAGAGCAAGCAGCGCACGGCCACCGAGCTCGCCGACGCGCTGGCCGACGCCCGCCAGGTCAACGAGCGGCTCGGCGGGCAGATCTACAACCTCACCGGCTCGAACGAGGCGGCCAAGCAGGCGCTGGTCGACGCGTCCGAGCGGCAGCTCGCCGCCGGGTCGCAACTCGATCAGGCGCGCACGCCCGCGCAGGCGCGGCTGGCGAAACAGACCGCGCTGGAAGGGCTCTATTACATCCGTGCCGCGCGCACCGCGATGGGCATGGATCCCGGGCCCGACGTGCCCGCCCTGGACGGGCAGGACTCCGCGGGCAAGGTCACCGAAAAGCGGGTCGTCGAGCACGACGGGCGGGAGATCGCGGCGTCGCCGGAACCCTCGCCGGCGACGCCGAACTACTACCCGGGCGGTCGTGTCGCCGGTCGTCCGGTGCCCGCCGGTTGGTACTCCGAGCCGTGGTGGAAGCCCGCGTTGATCGGCGGAGCCTGGGGCCTCGGGTCGGCACTCCTGTTCTCGTCGCTGTTTTCCGGGATGTCCGGGGTCGGGTACGACGCGCAGGGGTTCGAGAGCGGGTACGGCGACGGGTACCAGGACGGGCTCGCCGCCGCGGGCGATAACGGCGGGTACGACACCGGTGGAGACGACGTCGCCGGGTACGACTCCGGTGGGGACGCAGGCGGATTCGATGGTGGAGGCTGGGACGGCGGCGGTTTCGACAGTGGCGGGTTCGACGGCGGCGGCGGGTTCGACGGCGGCAGTTTCTGAACCGGCTTACTACGGGTAGCACCACCTTCCGGTCGCCTGCCTACACGGTTGCCGAAGTACCGCCCTGTGCCGGACGGTTGACGAATGGTCATGCAGCGCAAGCGAACCGCGGCAATCGCGGTGGCACTGGCAGTAGTCGGCACGGCGTGCGGGAGGGCCGCGGGTGCGCCTGAATTTCCGTCCGGGTTCTGGCAGGTGGACGACTACGGGAGCGTGCTCTCCGTACACGCGGACACGCTAGAGACCTATCAGGTAACGGCTCTGAGCTGCATGAAGGACGAGACCGCCGCCCGCTCCGGGGATCCGGGCAGATATGTCACCGAGGGTAAGGACATGCTCACCGTGCGGCCCGGCGATCATCCGGATCGGGCCGCGCTGCACATCGATGGATCACCGGGCGACCGCACGCTGCGGCGTCTCGACGGCCTGCCGGCACCATGCGCCACCGCGGCCGAGCCCACCGTCTTCGATGTGTTCTGGCAGACGTTTCAGGAGAACTATCCGTTCTTCGCCGCGAAAGGCCTTGACTGGCAACAGGTCCGGGACCGCTTCCGCACCCGGGCCGACCTGGCCGAGCAGCGCGGCGACGACGCCCAACTCTTCGCGACGCTACGGGACATGGTCGCGCCGCTGAACGACGCACACGTGGTCGTGTCGGCGGGCGAGAGCGGGTTCTTCGGCACAGGCCGGCCCGGTACGACCATCCCGAGCCCGCAACTCGACCAGAAAGTCGAGAAATTCGTCCAGCAGCGCGATCTCCAGCACTCGCTCACCGAATTCGCCAACGGCCGCGTCGGGTACGCGGACATTCCCGGGCAAGACTATGGCTACCTGCGGGTTTCTTCGTTCAGCGGCTACACCGCGGAACGCACCTTCGCCGCCGACAGCGCCGAACTCGACCGCGCCCTCGACGCGCTCTTCACCGCGGACCGGCTGGGCCGGCTACGCGGACTGATCCTGGATCTCCGCATCAACGGTGGCGGCTCAGACAGCCTCGGCCTGCAACTGGCAGCCCGTCTCACCGACCGCCCCTACTTCGCCTACGCCAAGAAGACCCGCAGCACCGAACCCCAACCGCAACGCGTCGAACCGGCCCGCGTCGCCTTCACCGGCCCCATCGCCATCCTCACCGGCGGATCCACGGTCAGCGCCGGCGAGACCTTCACCCAGGCCATGTTGCAACGCCCCTCGCGCACAACAAGAATCGGCCAACCCACCCAGGGCGTGTTCTCCGACGTAATGGAACGCAAACTCCCCGGCGCCCGCCACTCGGACTGGTGGTTCGGCCTACCCAACGAGGAGTTCCAAACCTCGAACGGCCAGACCTTCGACGGCACCGGCATCCCACCCGAGCTGACCGAACCCGTCTTCACCGACGAGGAGTTCGCCCAGCAGCGCGATTCCGCGTTCGATCGCGCGATACGCTGGCTGACCGGCGGAGCTTGACGTGAGTGGTAGACCGTCTGGGGCTGTCGGCCTCGCTGCGGATCGGCCCACGGCACCGGTCAAGAGCACCTGCCGGAAGGGTTCATGACGCTGACCCCAGCCGCGATCGCGCCGCTGGGCCGGAGAACGGTACAAGTAGTCGAAGGCCGGTCACCCCCAGCCCGCCGAATCCGTTTCGGCCTCAGCCCCTCGACCCGGTAGACTCCGAACGTCCCGATGACCACCACCGGGCCAGCCCTCGTAGCTCAGGGGATAGAGCACCGCTCTCCTAAAGCGGGTGTCGCAGGTTCGAATCCTGCCGAGGGCACAGAGCCGGGAACGAGCTTTTCCGGGTCAGGCCAATTCGAATTGCGCGAAGTATCGGGTCATGGCACGGTCCACTGGCGCCGAGCCCAGAGCGCTTC
Organism: Nocardia sp. NPDC006044; assembly: GCF_042871115.1. Lineage (NCBI taxonomy): Bacteria > Bacillati > Actinomycetota > Actinomycetes > Mycobacteriales > Nocardiaceae > Nocardia > Nocardia sp. NPDC006044. Next base: position 111,906 of record NZ_JBIAID010000005.1, on the reverse strand, counting down.
GAGCCTGTTCGAGACCGACTTGATACCGGGCGGCAGGGGCACGGAGTGCGCAGCGTCCCAAACGTTCGCCATGACAGAGCGGACGGTGCTTTGCGCGATTCGTGGCGACAGCCCCCACGAACGGGCTTCGGCCACAAGGTCCGCTTCATCGACAGAGTCGATGGTGGTGCGACCGTTGATGATGTGGCCTGTGCCTTTGAATCTAGGATCCAGGTACCTGACCGGTGCGGAGTCATACATCGGCGCCAGTGACACCTCGCCGCGACGGCCGAGCAGGAGTGAATAGTTCTTCGAATGCGCGTCACCGTTGCCGATGATGACGTTGAAGGTCACCGCCGACAGTAGGTCGACGCGGAACGCCTGGGGATCCATCGCACGGTCGGCCGCTACGGACGCGAGGCGGCGCAGCCTGGATCCGAGCCGTTCGGACTCGGCTGTACTTTCATACTTCGCGTCGGGGTCCAGACCGAGCGACTGACAGAAATCTTCCTGATGCAGTCTGTCCCCGTCTCGGGTGCGGTCATAGCGGGCGACCACGAGAGCGCTACGCCCGTCGAAAGATTCGACAGTGGTCTGTGCGGCACGAAGACCTGCGGCGTCGGCTACCGACATCGCCCAATGTTCGGCCTGAATGAGATGCGGCACGGTCGCGCCGGCCAACGGCTCAGGTTTGATGATGTGTGACGACACCGCGCCGCCTTCGGGCCATCCCCAGGATCCGTCCGGTCGCGCCACCAACAGCACCTTGTCCTGAATTCCGGCAAGCGACGCTTGCGGAACGGCCCCTTCGGGGAGGTGGTAAGTGGGGAGATCAGCAATGAGCCGGTTCACTTCGTCATCGGCGAGCTCTCTGATGGCCCCCGTTGACGGCACTTCGCCTTCCGGGACGAACTGCACCGCACCTGCGCATTCGGCGCCCACCGCGCGCAGGAGTTCCAGCTTGTCGATGGAGGTAACCCCGAGACTCGCGGCGAGATGGCGACGGAGATTCCCCTCGGGGAGGAGTCCTTCCAGGAAAGCGGCCACAGGTCGACTACCCAGCCCCTTTGCGTCAGCGATCGCTTTGGTATCGAAAGGCAAGGCAAGCGATAGCACCCGGGCTCCCTGACCGAAAACATCCAGCGCCTCGTCGGTGAACTCGAGCTTGTATCGGTAGGTGCTGGGCTCGGCGAGGTGGGCGACATGATGTCCGTACAACCACACATCCAAACCGGGGACCTTGTTGCGGCCCATCGAGTTACCGCTTCTCGACGGTGACTCGGCTGAACTTCGGTACTACAACGGTTTCGTAGCCGCACTCGGACAGCGCCCGAATGGCGGTCTCCATATTGACCGCGCCTCCCCTTTCCAACCGCGACACAGTCATCCTCGTGACGCCGAGTCGCTCGGCCAGATCTGCTTGGTGTAGGCCCCGCTGCTCCCGAGCACGGCGCACTGCTTGGCCGAACTCGACTGGGGTGACAGCCCTGGCATGATCCATATATCGATCATAGCACGCACTTACCGAAAAGATTCATATATCGATCACGCACCAAGGGAGCCCCTGAGGATCGATATATGGATCACCAGCTCTCAGCACCCGCACTGCTTGCCGCCCAGCGCCCAATCCCAGACTGCCGGGAATGTCACGCAGGGAAAGGGTGGGCCATCCACCAAGTCAATCAGGCGTTGATGGTGGCTGCGGCTTCTCGGCCGTAGTTGGTGGCGTAGGCGTTTTCGATGCCTACGAGGATGTCTACTACCTCGAAATAGTGGTCCCAGAAGGGGGTTTCGCGGAGGGCTTCGATTACCAGTTGGAAGGATTGGTGGTCGGCGGCTTCCCAGAGCCAGATGTCGGTTACGCGGGCTGAGTAGAACTCGGTGTCGAAGAAGCGGGAGCGGACGTTGGCCACCTTGGCTCGGACTGGGTCGAGGATTTCCTTGGTGAAGACCTCGAATCGGCGGGGGATGGGGAGGGCGAGCCATTCGGGGGTGGTTCGGACCAGGATGAAGGCGGTCAGGGCGGGTTCGAAGGGTTTGTCGCTCATGGTTTTCGGCGCTCCTCAGTTGGGCCGCGACTGCGGCGGTTACAAGGCACAGTGTCTCGATATGAGCACTCGGAGTCAAGAGGGCATCGCGGTCTAACGAGCGCAAGGAGTCTCCGTCAGCATATCGGTCAGGAAAATATTTCGAGACATAGTGGCTTGTTTCTGCTAACTTTGCGGTACACAGTGACTCGAAACTAGGTCGGGTCGTCACGTACTGAAGGAGGTCACGCTGATGCGTGTATTCGTCACCGGAGCCAGCGGCTGGATCGGCTCGGCAACTGTCGATGAGCTGCTGGACGCAGGTCACGAGGTGGTCGGGTTGGCTCGGTCGGACGCCGCCGCCGAACTGCTGGAGAAGAAGAAGGCGATCGTCCTGCGTGGCGACCTCGATGATCTCGACTCGCTGCGCCGCGGCGCGTCCGAGACCGACGCCGTCGTGCACCTGGCGAACAAGCACGACTGGGGCAATCCCGCGGAATCGGATCGTGCGGAGCGGGCCGCGGTCGAGGCGATGGCCGAGACGCTGGTCGGTACCGATCGGCCGCTGATGGTCGCGAATGGGCTTTCCGGCCTGGTAGAAGGCCGGTCGGTGCTGGAGACGGATCCGTCGCCGGCGGTCGGACCGGAGTCCGATCGGGGCGGGAGCGAGAACCTCGCCCTCGACTTCGCCGACCGGGGCGTGCGGTCCATGATCATCCGGTTCGCACCGTCCGTGCACGGCGAGGGCGACTGGGGGTTTGTCACGTTCCTCGCCGACGCCGCGCGCAAGCAAGGCGTCTCGGGCTACATCGGCGACGGTTCCACAACCTGGTCCGCGACACACCGCTCCGACGCCGCCCGGCTGATCCGGCTCGGCATCGAAAGTGCGCCTGCTGGAACGCGTTTGCACGCGGCCGCCGAGGAGTCCATCACCACGCGCGCGATCGCGGAAGCACTGGGCCGTTCGCTGGAACTCCCGGTGGCCTCGATCGATCCGCAGGACGCGGACGCGCACTTCGGCATCGTCGGCCACTTCTTCGGGCTGTCCATGACGGCGTCGAGCGAGCTCACCCGTTCGACCGTGCCGTGGGTGCCCACCGGGCCGACCCTGATCGAGGACATCGAGAACGGTGCGTACCGGCAATGATCGTGCGGCGACGCGGCTGCGTCGGATAAACGGTGCACGATGGCCCCATATGCTGGCGGCGTGAGGAAACCTGCCACTCCGGGGCGTCCGCGCAGCGAGACCGCTCGCCTCGCCGTCCTGCACGCGGTCGACGATCTGCTGGTCGAGATCGGCTATTCGGCGATGACCATGAAGGGCATCGCCGAGCACGCCGGTGTCGGCAGGCAGACCGTCTACCGGTGGTGGCCGACCAAGGCGCACATCCTGATCGAGTCCTGCGCCGACGACGCGCGCGGCGAACTGACCGTCGCCGTGCACGCGGACCCGGTCCGGATGATCACCGACTTCCTGGTCGCCCTCACCCAATTCCTCACCACCTCGGCGGCCGGCGCGGCCTACCGCGCCCTGCTCGGCGAGGCCCAGCACGACACCGAGGTCAGCAAGCTCGTCGCCGAAGCCGACCTGCTCGCCGAACCGGCGCGCGCCGTCCTGGACCACGTCCGCCCCCACTTCCCCGGCCTACCCGACGACCAACTCGCCGTCGCCGAATTGTGCGGCCCGGTCGTCCTCATCGTCATCACCGGCAACGCACCCCCACCCCTGCGAGCCCTCCGCGGCCACGCCCAACGCCTCGCCACCGCCTGGGCCTGAATCCGAGCGCGCGGTACTCATTGCGGCCGGGTTGCTGCGACTCGGCCTCGACCGATTCGGGTCAATTCCAGCCGGCCGGAGCCAGTCTGGCTTGATCTTCTCGGCAATGCTGAGTTCACTCCGTATTTGGCGATCGCCGCAGCGCACATATCGACACGACACGCCCCCTACGATGGTCGGCCGGTACGCGTTCAACTCAATGGATTCTGCAACTCGGCTATTGGCCGGTGACCAGAGCTGTCGAAATCTTCTGCATACAACGGTATCTACAGGTCAGACAGGTTGGTCAAGCCACGCCCGACAGCGCAGGACTAGACCGAGGTATTCATCTTTGTCCAGGTTCTCAAGCGAGGGTGAATGTACCGGCAGCGATTAGATCGAGCAGGCGCCGATGCAGAAGATTCACAACGTCCTTGCTGGATGTCAGCGCCATCAGGTCGTCGGTTGTCAGCAGGAGGATCCTGGTTCTCTCGAGCAAGGCATTTGCTGCCGCTTGGTACGCGGCAGTCTTCTCGTACGGATCTCCGGTGACGCCGCTGGCTGCAACCAGGACGCCGAGCGTGCAGTCACGGTGCCGGATCTTGGTAGCGAAGGTGCTGACCCTAGCCGAGTCGACAGGACGGCTCCAGTTTTTGCATTCGACCAGAAAGAGCTCCGGCAAGGCACGTAGCCCGTCGCGCTCTCGGAAGTTCATGACCGATATGTCGACTTCTTCAGATGCGAACCGGTTCAAGCTGTTGCTCTGCGTGACACACCCCGGTATCCCATCGAACACGTGGACCAGAGCAGCTTCGTAAGCACGGCCACGCATATGGGTCGAGTTGGCAGGGTCTGCGGCTCGTCCCAGGTGCGCCGATATGGCGTTAATGCTCAGTTCAGCCACCGCAGGGAACCCCCTGCGGGACCGGGCTATGCATCAAGACGAACCAGCTGCTCAATGGCCGAGCAACCAGCATGCTCGCAGCGTCGTAGGCAGACACTGCAACAACCCGGGCGATCGGCTCAGGGAGTGCAAGATCGCTGAACACGACAGCGACATCGCGGGCCGGGCGATCCTTCAGGGTTCCAGAAATTGCCCTCTGGGCGCTAGTGCGATCCAGAGGGCTTCTATTGAACTTATTTTGGTGAGGTTTTAGGCAAGGTATTCGACCGGTTTTTGGGCGCGCTCGTCTACGTAGGTAATTGAACAAAAAGAAGGCGAGTACCCACGAACCAAATCATTTGACCTATGCCACACCACCTTCCATCAAGTTCAGCGCACCACCGAGCAGCGCGCGATCGCTGTAAGTATGCCGCACTGTACACAGCCGGACAACGAGACCCGCTGACCAACCAACCTACACAGCCTCGACCTGTGCATGATGGTCTCGCCGACACCTGTCAGCACCCGATCGCACTGGCCACTCAGATGACCAGTGCGGAGCATCAGCGTCTCAGGAGCTCACGCAGGGCTTCGGTGACCGTCGCCGGGGATTCTTCGGCCATGAAGTGGCCGCAACTTACCGTGGCGTGCTTCAAGTCGGGAGCCCAAGCGCGCCAGAGGGATTCGGCGTCGAAGCCGAGGGCGGCGCCCCAATCCTGTTGGAGGACTGTGACGGGCATGCGGAGGTGGTTGCCTGCGGCGCGGTCGGTGCGGTCGTGGTCGAGGTCGATGCCTGCGGAGGCGCGGTAGTCGGCGACGATGCTGGGGACGGCGGCGGCGCTGGCGCGCAGGTAGGCGGTGCGGATTTCGGGTGGGATGGCGGCGGGGTCGCGGGTCCAGATGTCGAGGAAGTGGCCGAAGAAGGCGTCGGAGGTGGCGGCGATCATCTGTTCGGGCAGGCCAGGGGGTTGAGCCATGAGATAGAGGTGGAAGCCGACGGCGGCGGTTACGCCGTGCATGACGTCCCACATGTCGAGGGTGGGCAGGACGTCCAGCGAGGCCAGGTGGGTGATGGTGCCGGGGTGGTCGAGCCCAGCGCGGATGGCGACGAGGGCGCCGCGGTCGTGGCCGGCCAGCGCGAATCGCTCATGGCCGAGGGCCTTGGCGACCGCGACGATATCGGCGGCCATGGTGCGCTTCGAATAGCTGGTACCGGTCTCGGCGGGCTTGTCGCTGTCACCGTAACCGCGCAGGTCGGGGCAGATGACGATGTGGTCGGCGGCCAGGTCGGCGGCGACGTGCCGCCACATGAGGTGGGTCTGTGGGAAGCCGTGCAGCAGCACGATGGGACGGCCCGCGCCGCCCACCGCGACATTGAGTTCGACCTGGTCGTCGACGGTGATCCGCTGGTAGTCGAATCCGGTAATCTTCGGTGTCATGAGGTGTCCTTCCGGTGTTCGCTGGTGACGCCAGACAGTCTTTTCGCGCGCACTCAGCAACTGGTCAGCAGCGACTGAGTACGACGTCGTGACGCACCTTCGTTTCGGTGTGCTCGGGCCGATCGGCGCCGAGCGGGACGGCGCGCCGTTGCCGTTGAAAGGGCCGAAGCATCGCGCGGTGCTGGCGCGCTTGCTGGTCGCGCGGGGGCGGATGGTCTCGATGGATCAGCTGATCGATGACCTGTGGGAACGGCCGCCGCAAGGTGCGGTGGGGGCGATTCAAACGTTCGTCGCCGATCTGCGGCGGGCGCTCGAACCCGATCGTGCGCCGCGCACCCCGGCCGAGGTGCTGGTCACCGTCACCCCCGGCTACGCGCTGCGCACCGAGCCGGACGCGGTGGACGCGGACCGGTTCGAAGCCGCCGTCGTCCGGGCCGCCGAACTGCTCACGACCGAACTCTTCGACCGCGCATTGTCGGCCGCCGACGCGGCATTGGCGCTGTGGCAAGGCCCGCCGTACGCGGAATTCGCCGAACAAGGTTGGGCCCGTGCCGAAGTCGACCGGCTCGACGGGTTGCGTCTGCTTGCCGTCGAACACCGCGCCGCCGCACTGATCGAACTGGCACGACCAGCAGAAGCTGTGCCCGCGTTGAATTCCCTGCTCGCCGAGCATTCTTTGCGCGAACACGCGTGGGAGTTGCTCGCGGTCGCGCTCTACCGATCCGGCAGGCAGAGCGATGCGCTGGCCGCGCTGCGCCGGATCCGTCACCTCTTGCGCACCGAACTGGGCGCGGACCCCGGACCGGAACTCCAACGGGTCGAGGCCGACATCCTGGCCCAAGCTCCACGACTGCTGCCGAACGCCCGAAATCTCACGCCTGGAAGGGGTTTCGTCGGGCGTCGGCTGGAGTTCGCGGCGATCCAACACGCCGCCGACGATGCCGCTCGACACGGACGCGCGCGATTGGCACTACTGACCGGCGAGGCAGGCGCAGGCAAAAGTGCACTCACCGAACAGGTTTCGTCTGCGTTGACCGGCAATGGGTGGCTCACCGCGCGTGGCGAGAGCCCAGCGGATCTAGGCGTCCCGCCCGGCTGGGCGTGGACGAGGATTCTCGCGACCCTGACCACAGCCGATCACGCGGCGAGCACTCGGCCGGACGAGATCGCGACCACAGATCACGCGGCGAGCACCCGGCCTGGGCAGGTCGCGACCGCAGATCCGGCCGAGGCGCGCTTTCTGTTTCATCGCGCAGCGACCGACTATCTGGCGTCGGTGTCGCGACGCACGCCGGTTCTGCTGGTCTTCGACGACATCCACAACGCCGGCGCGGAAACCCTCGACCTGCTCTCCACCCTGATCACCGGGGGTATAGCGGGCCCGGTACTCGTACTGGCGACGTACCGCAGCACCGAGATCAGTACCGAACTCACCGCCACTCTGGGCAAGGTCGCACCCTTCGAACCTGTTCGTGTGTATCTGAGCGGCCTGTCCGAGGACGACACCACCACCTTGGTACGCGAGATCGCCGGACCGGACATCGCCGAACATGACGGCTCCCGAATTCACCGGCGCAGCAATGGAAATCCCTTCTTCGTTCGCGAGCTGGCGCGACTGCTTCGCGACGAAGGACCCGATGCGTTCGACGCCGTCCCGCCTGGTGTCCGCGAGGTCATCCGGCATCGCCTGGCTATGCTGCCGCAGTCCGCGCGAACTCTGGTCCAGCAGGCATCCGTACTCGGCGAAGACATCGACCGTGAGATCCTCATCGACCTGGCGGGCAACCCGCGCCCCGCGCTCGACGGCCTCGAAACCGCGCTCGCGGCAGGGCTGTTCACCGAACTGCCCGATGGTTCGCTCCGCTTCACCCACGCCCTGGTTCGCGACACGGTCTACCGCGAGATCAGCGGACCGCGCCGGGCGCAATGGCATGGCGAGCTCGGCCACCTACTCGAAACACTCAGCACCACAGATGTTTCCGTCTTGGCACACCACTTCGTCCGCGCACAGAGCCGGGCGACCGCGCCGAGCGCAGCCCGGTACGCCGGCGCCGCGGCGCTCGAGGCAGAACATGGATTCGCACTCGGCGAGGCAGTGCGGCAATGGCGCGCGGCACTCGACGCTTTCGACCGAATGCCCGAACCGGACCCGGCCGCACGACTCGACGCGATCACCGGCCTCGCCAGAACATTGGCAGTCACCGGTGATCTCGCCGAGGCACGAAACTACCGCGAACTGGCCATCACACAGGCCGAACAATGGGCCGACCCGGTCCGTGCCGCACGCGTGATCAGCGCCTTCGACATCCCCGCCAGCTGGACCACCAACGACGACCCCGGCTTGGCGGCCCACATCGTCACCGCCGCCGAACGCGCCCTCGCCGCCCTGCCCGCCGAATACCGCGAGCTGCGTGCCCGGTTGTGCACAACCATCGCCCTCGAACTGCGCGGCGCCGCAGACGATCGCGGACTGCGTGCGGCCGAGGAAGCAGGGGCGATCGCCCGAGAACTGGACGATCCCGCTCTTCTGGCCTTCGCCCTCAACGGCCGCTTCATGCACACCTTCCACCGCGCGGGACTCAGTGCGGAACGCGCCCGTATCGGCGACGAACTCATCGAGTTGGGCCGACAGCATCGATTGCCCACCTTCGAGGTTCTCGGCCGCCTCGTCGGTATTCAAACAGCTTGCGCAACAGCAGATCTCGAATCCGCCGACGCCCACTCGGCCGCCGCGGGCCGGCTCGCGGCCGACTACGATTTGCCGATGGTCGGCGTCTTCACCCAGTGGTACGCCGCACTGCGCACCGCGCTCACCGGCGACCAGCGCAAGGCGGAGAGCGCCTATCGCGCCGCCGCCGGGCTGCTCACCGGCAGCGGAATGCCCGGCGTCGAACAGGGTCTCCTCCCTCTCGCCCTGCTCTGCCTGCGCCTGCGGCACGGCATGCCGCCCGACGATCCGACCGCAGCCTGGGGCCCGTATGAACCGTGGGTTCGCCCGATCATCCTCTCGGCCAACGGTCTTCGCGACGAAGCAGCCGCAGCATTGAAGGCCGTTCCGGACTCCCCGCGCGACCTGCTGCTCGAACTACGCACCTGCTTGTACGCCCGCGCCGCCCTCACCCTCGGTGACGAACCGGCCATGCGTCACTCCTACGACCAATTACTCCCCGCCGCAACCGAACTCGCCGGAGCAGGCAGCGGCCTGATCACCTTGGAGCCGGTCGCCCACTACCTCGCCGAACTCGCCACCGCACTCGGCAAGCCACAAGCCGACGAGCACCGAAGGCAAGCACTCCCCCTCGCTCGCCGCGCGAAGTCACCCGAATAAGGTTCACTCCACGGTCATCTCCCCCATCGCCGACCAATCGGTCCCGTCGATGACCCGGCTGATGATCTTCGGCGTGGCCGCGAGCGCCTGCGGCAATTCGGCTACCGCCGCCTTGAAGTGGGCGCTGTTCACGTGCGCCTCGCCTGCCGCCTGATCGAAAAACGCTTCTACCAGAACGAATTCGGCCGGATCATCGACGCTGCGGGACCACTCGAACCACAGATTGCCCGCCTCGGCCCGAGTCAGCGCGGTGAACGGCCCGACGAGCTCGAGCCACCTGTCCGTCCATTCCGGCTTGGTCTTGAACTTGACGACGATGAAGATCATGACGCTCCTCCTGCAGGGGTCGGGCCGCCGCGACACAGCCCGGCTCCCTCGGCGAACGGCGATCGCGACGAACACCCATTGTCGAACGATCAACCCAGGCCGGCAGGCAAACGACGCATCGCCTGACTCACGGGGTGAGCAGTTGATCCTGTTCGGCCAGCGGTTCGCCCGAATACCACGGAACGACGTTGCCGAAGCGGATCAGTTCGCCGTACCGGGCGGGGTCGACGCCCGGGGTCAGCGCCAGATCCAGGACGGCACCGGCGGCCTCGGCGGGGGTCTGGGCGTGGCTGTAGTCGCTGAACCACGGGCGCGAGGTCGCGGTGTCGACCATGCCGGGGCAGACCGAGGCGATCAGGGTTCCGGTGGCCAGGTCGTGGTCGCGGCGTTCGGCGGCTACGGCGCGGACGGCGGCAACCTGGGCGACCTTCGACGGGATGTTCAGCCAGCGCGGCCAGCCCGCCTCCTCGGCCGTCCCGGCATGGATTGCGCTGCGCCAGGATTCGACGGCGTACTCGACCTGGTCGAGGGTGGCGTGGTCGAACAGCGGGTGCAACCGCTCGGGCAGGTGGCCGAGGGTGCCGAGCGAGCTGGCCACGACCAGCAGGCGGCCGCCGGGGCGCAGGATGGGGCCGAAGGCACGCAGGATCGAGTGGGTCGCGGTGTTGGCGACGTCGATGTACTCGTCGGCCATCGCGGACTGGGACTGGTCCGGCAGCAACCGGGTGGTCGCGTTGGAGAGCACGATGTCCACTCCGCCATGGGTTTCGCGCAGTTCAGCGGCGAGGGCGGCGATGGCCTCGGCGTCGGCGACGTCGAGCACCCGGGCCTCGACTCGGCTGCGAGTGCCTGGGGCAGCGGCGATTTCGGCCGCGGCGTCCGCGACCCGCTGCGGGTTGCGTCCGGTCAGCAAGACCAGGTCCGCCGGATCCATTCGAGTGGCGAGGCCCTCGGCGAGCGCCCGGCCGAGGCCTTGATTCGCCCCGGTCACCAGGGCAATACGTGCAACGTTCATAGTTCTAAATTAGTCAGTCACCGTCTATGAGTCCAACGAGAATCAGGCACATCTGGTATGCGTTGAAGTCATGGATTTCACCGATGTCTCGCTGACCGCGTTGCGCGTTTTTCGCGCGGTCGCCGAGCAGGGCACCTTCACCGCGGCCGCGGGGTCGCTCGGTTACACGCAGTCCGCGGTGTCGCGGCAGATCGCCTCGATCGAGAAACTGGCGGGCGCGGAACTCCTGGAGCGGCATCGCGAGGGGGTAAAGCTCACGGCGGCAGGGCATCTGGTGTTGCGGCGGGCGACCGCGGTGCTCGATCAGATCGATGCGACGGCCCGCGAGTTGTCGGGGTTGCCCGCCCAGGCGGCGACGGTTCGGGTTGGCTGGTTCCCGAGCGCCGGCGCCGCTCTGCTGCCGAAGGCCATCACGGCACTGCGCCGGACACATCCCGGCATCACCGTGCTGAGCCGGGAAGGCAGCACGCCGGCGCTGGTTCGCGCACTCCGCGCGGGCAGCGTCGATCTCGCCCTGCTCGGCTCCGCGCCGCCGTTCCGGGCGCCGGACACCGAGTCGCCCGCGCTGGTCCTGCACACCCTGACCGAGCGCAGCCTGTGCATCGCCCTGCCTGTCGCGCACCCGCTGGCTCGCGGCGACTACATCGACGTCGCCGACCTGCACGGCCAGCAGTGGATCGCCGGACCTAACACCAGCGACGACCGGCTGATGGGCGTCTGGCCCGGGCTGGACGAACGCCCCGAGATCGCGCACACCGCCCGCGACTGGCTGGCCAAACTCCGCTTGGTCGCCGCCGGTTGCGGATTGACCACCATCCCGGCCGTTCTCGCCCCCGCCGTGCTGCCCGGCGTGCGCGTCCTGCCGGTGCGCGGCGGTCCACAGGAGCAGCGCCGGCTCCTGCTCGCCTATCTCCCGTCGCCACTGAGCGAGGCCGCGGCCAGGACCGCCGAAGCCTTCCGGGCCGCCGCGATCGAGCTGCACGGACCGTTGTAACCCGCGAGCATTCGAGTAACGTGGGTTTGCTTGCAATTTGCTATCGATCGATGTTTAGGTAGCTAATCCGCCATAGGCTGCACTTGAACTGGACGAATGTCCAGCAACAAGGAGACGACTTCGATGCGCGTTACTCGTGGTTGGAAGAGTTCGGTGGCGATGGCCACGGTCTCGGCAAGTGTCCTGCTCGGGTTGCAGGCGGCCCCCGCCGCCGCGGAAACCCCGGGGATGCTGATCTCGGCGACTCCGCAGGCCGACGGCTGGCGGCCGATGCCGAACGGATCGGTGATCACCTACTGGACCGCCGGATCGGACGGCACACCGAAGCCGGCCAGCGGGGCACTGTTCATCCCGAACGGCACGCCGCCGCCGGGCGGCTGGCCGGTCATCGCGTTCGACCACGGGACGACCGGGCTCGGGCGCGGCTGCGGCGGCGAATCCGATCCGAGTACCGCGCCGAACTCGCACTGGCACGCCGAGGAAGACGACATCATGCAGCGCCTGGTCGGGCAGGGCTTCGCGGTGGTGGCGCCGGACTACCTCGGACTGGGCCTGTTCGACACCGGACCGCATCCGTACCTGGAGTTGCGGACCGAGGCGACCGCGACCATAGACATCCTGCGCGCCGCACGGTCCGCGCATCCGGAGTTGTCCCGGACCTGGGCCGCGATGGGTCTGTCGCAGGGCGGACAGGCCGCGCTCGGCGCCGGCCACCTGCAATCGAGCTATGCCGCCGACCTCGACTACCGCGGCACCATCACGGTCGACCCGGAATCGGATGTCGAAAAGGTGCTGCCCATCGCGAGTCCGGCCATTCCGACGATTCCCGGCACCGCGGAAACCCTCGGCTTCGTGTCGAGCATCTTCGCCGGATTCCGCGCCGCGCGACCGGATATCGACTTCAACCAATATCTGAGCCCGGTCGGCCGCAAGCTGCTCGACGACATCGACACCATGTGCAAGCCGGAGATCGAGGCGCGGGTGGACGGTGTCGGCATCGGCGAACTGCTCTCGAAGCCGTTGTCCGACAGCCGGGTCCGGGCCGCGTACGAGTCCTACCTGACGGTGCCGACCAGTGGTTACGACGCGCCGATCCTGTTGCTGGCCAACGTCACCGACACCACCGTGCCGTCACCCTTGCACGCGACCCTGGCCGCTCAGTTCGCCGCCAATGGCGTCGACTTCCAGACGGTCCCGGGCACCGGCACGCACACCCAGCTCAACCCCCAGATGTGGTCTGCCATCGACGCTTTCCTGGCCCGGGTCAGGTAACCGGCTCGGCCGCAACCCGACTGGCGAGAATCCGGCGGAAGCTGACGATCGAGCTACTTCTCGACCGCCCGCACGGCACTTAGCGTCGTAATCACCTGAGGCAGAAGGAGATTTCGATGCTCGCACAATTCGTGCTGTTCGATGGATTCGACCCGATGGACGTGATCGCACCGTTCGAGATACTCGGCGCGGGCGGCACGGTCACCGGCGGCCTGCTGGACGTCGAACTGGTGTCCGCCGAGGGCGCGCGCGAGGTGCCCAGCGGCGTGCCGCCGATCTCGTTGCGGGCCACCGGAAAGCTGGCACCGCAACGCGCGGACCTGGTCATCGTGCCCGGCGGGATGGGCCGGATGCCGGCGGACGCGGACGACCACGCCGACGACTCCGTCCTGACCGTGCTCACCCGCGCCCTCGACACCGAACTGCCCGCCCTGCTGAAGGAAGCCGCCGATCGTCCGGGATCGACCGTCGTCGGCGTCTGCGGCGGCTCGCTCTTGCTCGGCTTCGCCGGTCTGCTCACCGGCCGGCCCGCGACCACACATCCCCTGGGCCTGGAAGCGCTCGCCCGGACGGGCGCGACGGTAGTTCCCGCCCGCGTCGTCGACGACGGCGACCTGATCTGCGGCGCCGGCGCCACCTCCGGGCTCGACGTCGGCCTGTACCTGCTGGAACGCGAGCTCGGCCCGCGCGTCGCGCATGCGGTCGAACAGTTGATCTCCTACGAACGCCGCGGGACGGTCTGGCAGAACACGGGTTCCGCACCGCTTCCCGTCTGATCCGTTTCCGTAGTCGCTGTGAGGTCACCCAATGGTGGCGGTGTTTGCGGCGGGTTATCGGCGCGGGGTCGTAAGGTACGGGCATGGTGCCCACCGAGAAGTCCGAGTTGGTGCAGTCGATCGTCGAGTCGTATCTGCTGGACGGGAATCGGCAGTACAGCCGCACCGACGTGGCCGGGCAGGCGGGAACCACGACGGCGCTGACCAAGCGGTTGTGGACAGCGCTGGGCTTTCCGGCGGGGTTGGACGACGACGCGGTCGACTACACCGATGCCGACATCGCGGCGCTGCGGAACTTCCGCGATCTGAGCATTCTGTCCTCGGCCGATGCCAGGCAGCAGGCGGCGACCGCGCGCACCCTCGGCCAGGGCATGGCGCGGCTGGCGGAATGGCAGGTCGATCTGGTGCTCGCGGAGATCGGGGCGCGCATCGCGGCGGCGGATCCGGACGCCGACCCCGAGCAGACCATTCGCGCCGCCACCGAGGGCACCATCGCGACGCTCGAACAGCTCAACACCTACGCCTGGCGCAGGCACCTGGCCGCCGCGCTGTCGCGATCGCTCGATCCGGGCACCTCCGCCGGCGAAACCCTGCGCGACCTGGCCGTCGGCTTCGCGGACATGGTCGGCTACACGCGGCTGACCAGGCACCTGCACCCCGATGAGCTCTCGCTGCTGCTGGAGTCGTTCGAATCCACCACCACGGCGGCGATCACCGAGAACGGCGGCTGGGTGGTGAAGAACGTCGGCGACGAGGTCATGTTCGCCGCGAACAGCGCCGCCAACGCGGCGCGCATCGCGCTGGCCATTCAAGAGTCGACGATGATGGTCGGCGGCACCCCGGAACTGCGCGTCGCGTTCGCGTACGGGCAGGTGCTGCAGCGGTTCGGCGATCTGTACGGGTCGGTGGTGAACATCGCGTCCCGCCTCACCGGCGTCGCCCGGCCCGGCACGGTGCTCATCGATGACGAAGCCGCCACGGCGCTGCAGGGCGAGCCGGAGTTCATCATCAAGAACCTGCGCAGCGTCCGGGTGCGGGGCTTCAACCGGTTGCGCCCGCACACACTGCGCCGCAACGAGAAGAACCAGTGAACCCGAGTTCGGGCCACGCCCCTACCGCGACCTAAGCTCTGGCCAGTGGAAATGGACTGGTCCGAGCTGCGCGCGCGATTCCTCGTCGACGAGGACGAGGCGATCCTCGCCCTGCACAAGCCCGCGGGCATCTCCGTCACCGGCGAACGGCACGACGCCGACCTGGTCGAACTGGCAGCCGCCGCGGGCGAGACGCTCTATCCGGTGCACCGGATCGACAAGGTGACCTCCGGCCTGGTGCTGCTGGCCAAGGAACTCGGCGCACACGGGCAGCTGACCAGGCAGTTCAACAAGCAGACCGCCGAGAAGGCGTACCTGGCGATCGTCGCCTCGGGCGACCTGCCCGACACCGGGGTGATCGACCTGCCGCTCAGCGTGGGCCGCAAGAACCGGGTGCGCATCGCGGCGCCGCGGGAAAGCATTCGCCGCGAAGCGGATCGGTGGTTCGTCGCGGACGCCGACCTGCTCGACACCAAGAACTATCCGTCGCGCACCGACTTCGCCACGGTGCTGCGCCGCGACGACCACGCGGTGCTCGCGCTGCGTCCGATCACCGGCCGCAGGCACCAGATTCGCGTGCAGCTGGCCTGGATCGGCCATCCCATCGTCGGCGATCCGCTGTTCGACCGGTCGGGCGCGCACGAGCGGACCTATCTGCATTCGTGGCGGCTGGGCCTGACGGCGGACTGGCGCACCCCGCCGGAACTCGACCTGGAGGCGCCGCCCGACGCGGAGTTCTGGCGCCCGATCCAGGCCGAGCCGGACGAGGCTGGCGAATTGCTGCGCCGCGCACGCGAATTGCGCCGCGACCTCGGTTAGCTCAGCGCGACCACGCCGGCGAACGGCCGAGCATCGCGATGATCTGATCGAACCGATCCGGCGTGGACCACGGAACCTCCGGACCGAACGCGGCACCGGGCGCCAGCCGGATATCGCCGCCGGGCACCGCCTGCGCCACCGGGAACGCGGCCTCGATCAGCGCGTCGTCGAAGGTCACGCGCAACCCCAAAGTCTGTGCCACGTCCCAGGAATGGACGACGTAGTCGATGAAGTGAAAGCTCACCGCCTGTGCCCCGGAGAACTGGTAGTCGGCACTGAACTCGGCGAGCGGAAACTTCCGGTCCAGCACGTCGGGCGCCGCGAACGCGTCGAGGACATGCTCGGCCGCGGCGCGATAACTCGCCACCGGGTCCGGGCCGAGCGGCCGCGTCTTCCAGTGCACGGGGTCGCCGTCACCACGCGACGCCGCGGCGAATCCGTAGTGCTGGGCGATCATGTGCGTCAGCAGGCCGTGCAGCGTCCAGTCGGCGCACGGGGTCGGCCTGCTCAGGTCCGCGTCGGTGAGCTGCTCGACCAGATCGATGCTGGTCCGCACGGCCTGCGCGTCGAGCGCGACCAGGTCGACGGCGTTCTTCAGTGAGTCGAGGGTGCGCAGTTCCGCGCTGATATCCGGTTCGGTCGCCATCGTCGGCTTCTCTCTGCTCGATGCCCAAATGATAAGTATGAGCATATCGTATGCATCCGCTTATCATCTTTCAAGCAGTATTTTCTACCCATGTCCGAAGCCCCTCGTCCCGATCTCGCCGCCATGATCGCACCGCTCATGCGGACGCTCTTGGCGGTGGAAACACCGGTGCTCGAACGGCATGAGCTGTCGATGTGGGGATACTCCGTGCTGCTCGGCCTGGGTAAGGAGCCGGTGTACACGCAGGCCGCGCTGGCCAAGTCGATCAATGCGGACAAGACCCGGATCATCGGCGTGCTGGACGAATTGCAGCAGAACGGATTGATCCTGCGCGAACCGGATCCGGCGGACCGGCGGGTCAATCTGGTGTCGATCACGCCGGCCGGGCGCAGCCTGCGCGATCGGGTGCAGGCCGCCATCCAGAAGCAGGAAAATCAGCTGCTCGAACAGCTTCCGGCGGCAGATCGGCGAGCATTCGTGCGCTCGTTGCAGACGCTGTCCGCACAGGCCGGCGAGCAGCCCCAGTGAGCGCGCACACAGACCGCCGCACAGGTTTCCGCTGGTGGTGAGGCTCATGGCGACGCGTAACACGCAGGTCAACTAGCCTTAATGCGTGCCGCGCACGGGAGGCGGGCACACTCTGACGCAACGGAGCGATCCCCCAGAGAAAGCGAACGCCGATGATCCTGGTGGCTCAGGTCAGCGACACACATTTCGATCTCGGCGCCCGCAACGCCGAACGGGTCGAACAGGTCATGGCCTTTCTCACCGGTCTGCGCCACAGACCGGACGCGATCCTGGTGACCGGTGACGTCACCGATTCCGGCCAGCACGAGCAATACGCCGAGGCCAGACTCGCGTTCGACATCGACATTCCGGTGTACGCCATCCCGGGCAACCACGACGATCGGGCCGCGTTCCGCAGCACGCTGCTCGGCGCGGCCGCCTCCACCGCGCCGATCAATCACGCACACCGGATCGGGGATCTGACCGTCGCACTGCTGGATTCGAGCATTCCCGGCGAGCCGAGCGGGCGCCTGGCCGATGAGACCTACACCTGGCTGCACGACGTCCTCGCGACCGCGCCGGCCGACAAACCGATCCTGCTCGCGCTGCATCACCCGCCCGCGTACCTGTTCAGCCCGGTGGTCGACGAGATCTCGCTGGAAGAGCCAGAGAAGTTCGCCGAGGTGGTGGCCGGCGACAAACGCATCGTCGCGGTGCTCACCGGTCACGCGCATTCCGCGGCGACAACCACATTCGCCGGACGCCCGCTGCTGGTCGCGCCGAGCACCGCGTCGGTGCTCGGCGGAGTCTGGGAACTCGACCTGCCCGACCACGTGATGGACTACGCGCCCGATCCTGCCGTCGCGCTGCACATGATCGATGAAAAACACAGCCTGACAACGCATTTCCGCAGCGTTCCGATGGGCGGCTGGCTGGGCGTAGCGCCGAGCTGACCGCGCGGTTCGTTTAGCCGGCCCGGGTCCGGGCAGTCGAGGGAGAGACAGTTTCCCCCGACGGGAAGGAACTCCGATGACCGATCTCGCCGCCTCCGTAGTGCGCACCACCTTCGCGGCCGGGGCAAACCTGCGCCACGCCAGGGTTTTCCATCCCGACGGACTGGACCTGGCCGGTCGGCTGCACGCGGAACCCGAGTTCGAGCACCTGTTCGGCGAGGGCGAACGCGCCGTCATCGCCCGCCTGTCGAAAGGCGCGGGCATACCGGGTGGCCTGCCCGATGTGCTCGGCTTCGCGTTCCGGGTGCTCGATCGGCACAACGAGCCATGGGATTTCGCGCTGGCGACCACCGGTCGCGGAGCGCTGGGCCGGTTCCTGATCACGCCGGCGCGCAGCTGGGTCCGCGCGGGCTACGGCAGCCTGATGCCCTATCGAGTGGGAAAGACCACGCCCGTATGGTTCTTCGCCGAGCCCGACACCGGACAGCCCGCCACCGCGTCGCTGGCCGCGCTGACCGAACACCTGGCGGAGCACCCGATCTCGTTCGAGTTGCAGGCGCGTGGCCTCACCGGACCGCCGGAGCGCCTGGCCACGCTGACGCTGCGGCCCGCGGAACCGGCCGAACACCGCACGGACTTCTTCGATCCCATGCTCAACCATCCGGACGGGGTGGAACTGCTGCCGAGAATCGTCGGCAAGGTGCGCGAATTCGCTTACGCGGGAAGCCGGAACGGGCGCGGCGAGGTCGAATAACGGCGCCGGTCAGCGGCGCACGGCTCGTTCCCGCCGGTAGGCGGCCGGGGTCGCGCCGGTCCAGCGCTTGAACGCGTAGATGAAGGTCGAGGATTCCGCGTAACCGAGGCGGATTGCCACGTCACTCACCGAAAGCGGTGTGGCGGACAGCATTTCTTCGGCCAGGGCCCGGCGCACCTCGTCGAGCAGCGCGCGGTAACTGGTACCCGCCGCGTCGAGATGACGGCGCAGGGTGCGCGTGCTCATATTGAGATTACTTGCGACGGAATCGATTCCGGGCGGACCGGAGAATCCCTCGGTGCCGCCGGGGACCAGCAGTTCACGCACCTCCGCGGCGATGCCGGTGCGGGCGCGACGACGATGCACCAGCTCCCGGCACTGCGCCAGGCACATGGCCCAGGTCTGCTGATTCGCCTGCGGCAGTGGCTGGTCCAGCACGGCGGGATCGATCGCGAACAGGTTGCGCGGCTGCCCGAACCGGGGACGCACCACCGTGACCGCTTCGATCCGGTCGGCGTAGTCCGGTTCCGGGAACCGGAATTCGGCCCTGGCCAGCGGCAGGTGCCGGCCGAGCAGATCACTCATCACCTGGTGCATGGCGGTGACGTCGCGCTCGACCAGGAACTGCCGCACGTCGGCCGGGATCAGCTCGTCGTGCACCCAGGCGATGAACTCCCCCTCCCGCCATTCGGCGACCGGCAGGCTGAAGGTGAAGCTCAATTCCAGATACCGCAGCGCGAACGAGATGGCCTCGCCGAGGGTCGGGCTGCTCACACAGGCGAAGCCGAAGATACCGAAGGTGGTGATCCGGTAGCGGCGGCCGATCTCCACCCCCAGTGCGGGCCGGTCGCCGAGTTCACCGACCAGGTTGCGCACCACGGTCAGCTCGATGTGCGCGTCGATCTGGGCGTCCGGGTCGCGCAGCACCGGCTCGGACAACCCGGTTCCGGCCAGCATTCGCCCGGTGGGCACGCCGTATTCGCCCGCGTAGCCGACCATCAGTGCCACGCTGGCTATCCCGCGCGGAAAGTTCCAGTCGCGGATTCCCGGATCCTGCACCCGCTCCACACCGCTCAGTATGCGGCCTCACGCATTCGGGCCTCGTCAGCGCTCTTTGGCCGAATTTCTCTATTGGTTGTCCAGAAGCCCCCTACAGTGGAATTATCTTCGGTCCTGTGAGGAGCGTCACATGACAACAGGCAACCGGCCCTCGGTGCTCATCATCGGCGCGGGCTTCGGCGGCATCGGCATGGCGATCGAACTGCGCCGCAACGGTTTCCACGACCTCACCGTCCTGGAGCGGGCCGCCGACCTCGGCGGGGTGTGGCGGGAGAACACCTATCCCGGCGCCGCCTGCGACGTCCCGTCCCCGCTGTACTCCTTCTCGTTCGAGCCGAAACCGGACTGGCCGCAGCGCTACTCCGGCCGCGAAGCCATCCACGCCTATCTGCGCGGGGTCGCGGAGCGAAACGGCGTGCTGGACGCGATCGAGTTCGGCACCGACGTGACCGCTGCCGAATTCGACGACGCGTCCGGGCGCTGGACGGTCCGCACCGCGGACGGTACGGCCCGCACCGCGGACATCGTGATCTCCGCGGTCGGCCAGCTGTCGCGCCCGGCGCTGCCGAATCTCCCCGGACTCGGCACCTTCGCGGGCCCGGCGTTCCATTCCGCCGAGTGGGACCACGGGGTCGAACTGGCCGGCAAGCGGGTCGCGTGTATCGGCACCGGCGCCAGCGCCATCCAGTACATCCCGGAGATCCAGCCGAAGGTCGCGCACCTCACCCTGTTCCAGCGCACCCCGGCCTGGGTGATCCCCAAATTCGACACCGACTACTCCCCGATTCAGCACAAACTGTTCGCCCGGCTCCCCGGCGCGCTGCTGGCCGAGCGCTTCGGCTGGTGGGCGATCGCCGATGTCGTCTCGCTGGGCCTGGTCGAATTCCCGGCCATCGCGCGACTGGTGGCCCGAATCGCCGACCGCCATCTGCGCAAACAGGTGACCGATCCGCAGCTGCGGGCCGTGCTCACCCCCGACTACCCGATCGGCTGCAAGCGGGCGCTGTTCTCCAACGACTACTACCCCGCGTTGACCCAGCCGAACGTCCACGTGGAGACCGCCACGATCACCGAGGTTGTGCCCGAGGGCGTGCGCACCGCCGACGGCACGGTGCATCAGGCGGACGTGATCATCTACGGCACCGGCTTCAAGGGCACCGAATTCCTCTGGCCGATGGACATTTACGGTCGTGCGGGGCACAAGCTGTCCGACGCCTGGGCGGACGGCGCGCACGCCTATTACGGAATCGCGGTGCCGGACTTCCCCAATCTGTTCCTGGTCTACGGACCGAACACCAATCTCAGCGCGGGCTCGATCATCTACATGATCGAATCCCAGACCCGCTACATCCGCCAGGCCATCGAGTTGCTGGGGCGCAGACCGGGACACACCCTCGAGGTCCGTGCGGACCAGGAGCAACGGTTCAACACGGCGCTGCAACAACGCCTCGATCGCACCCCGTGGAACTTCTGCTCCAGCTGGTACCGCAATGCCGCGGGGCGCATCACCAACAACTGGCCGGGGTCGCAAACCAGTTACCGCCGGCGCATCCGCAAGCTCGACCCGGAGGCCTACACGCTCACCCCGGTCGCATGACGGCGCGCCGAACGCACACACTGGCAGACTTGTGCCGTGACTGGACGCCCGATAGCTGACGGAACGGCCGAACGCGGGCCGCTACGACCGATCGAGCTGGCCGTCGGGGCGGTGCTCGGCGGGGCCACCGTCGGATTGGTGACGGTCGGCACGGTGGTCCCGTTCGCGGCCGCGCTGAACCTGGTCGCCGCGGTGCCCATGGGGTTGATCGCGCAGCGGTTCCGGCTGCGCGCGCTGATCACCGCGGCCGTCGCCGCGACCGTGGTCACCTTCGTCGCGACCGGACTGGTCGCCACCACCGGGCTAATGGCGACGGCGACCATCGCGGGCATCATCGGCACGACCAAGCGGCGCGGCGCCGGATTGGCCTCGGTGCTCGGCCTGTCGGCCGTCGCCGGTCTGATCTGGGCCGGCTTCGCGGTCGGCCTGCTGCAACTGTTCTCCGCGGGGCGGAATCTGCTGTTCGACACGCTGCGCAACACCTCGCGCGGCATCCAGGATCTCGCCGCCCGCGAGCAGCAGCTCGAGCCGCTCGGGCGCGCGGCCGCCGATCTCACCGATTCCGTACTGCGCTGGTGGTGGGCCTGGGTCGGCGGCGGGGTCGCCTCGGGCATGATCGCGACCGCCCTGTTCTCCTGGTTCGTGCTCGGCTCGGTGCTCGACCGGCTGACCTGGCTGCCCGGCCAGGATCGCCTGGACGCGCCGGCCGACGATCGCCCGATCGCGCCGCTGCCGGTGACGTTGCGCGGCGCCGCCTTCCGCTATCCGGGCGCGACGCGCGACGCGCTGAGCGGCATCGACCTGACCGTCGAGGTCGGCGAGTTCGTCGCGGTGGTCGGGCACAACGGCTCCGGGAAGTCGACGCTGACCCGCCTGCTCGCCGGACTGCCGCCGACCGCGGGAACGGTACGGCGGCCCGGCTCCGCGGGGCTCGGGCATCAAGGCGGCACCGCGCTGGTGTTGCAGCGACCGGAGAGCCAGACCCTCGGCGTGCTGGTCGCCGACGACGTGGTGTGGGGCCTGCCGACCGAACTCGCCGCCGAGGTCGACGTCGCGGCCCTGCTGAGCGAGGTCGGCCTGGACGGCATGGGCGACAAGGAAACCGCCACGCTGTCCGGCGGGCAGCAGCAGCGGCTCGCGGTCGCCGCGGCGCTCGCGCGCAAGCCCGCGCTGCTCATCGCCGACGAGGCGACCTCGATGATCGATCCGGACGGTCGGCGCGAACTCGTCGAACTGCTTGCGGCGCTGCCGAAACGGCATTCGATGGCGGTCGTGCTGGTGACCCACCACGAGGCCGACGCCGCCGCGGCAGGTCGAGTGGTGCATCTGGCGCAGGGACGCGCGGTCGAGCGCTTGCCCGCCTGGCCGCGGCCCGCGCGCGACGTGCGGCGCAGGCCGATGGGCGACACGATCCTCGAGCTGCGCGACGTCCAGTACACCTACAACCGTGGAACTCCGTGGGAGGCAGCGGCGCTGCACTCGGTGGACCTGACGGTGCGCCGTGGCGAGGCGCTGCTGATCGTCGGCGGCAACGGGTCGGGCAAATCCACACTCGCCTGGCTCATGGCCGGCCTGATCGAACCCAGTTCCGGCCGTTGCGAACTCGCGGGCAAGGCGGTCACCAAACAGATCGGCCGCGTCGAGCTGGCGTTCCAGCACTCCCGGCTGCAACTACAGAAGCAGACGGTCGGCGCGGAGATCGCGGACTGGGGCGGGCGAGCCACCGGATCCGGCGCGGTCGGACGGGCGCTGGACGCGGTCGGCCTGGATCGGACGCTCGCCGCGCGGTCCATCGAGGAACTCAGCGGCGGACAGGCCAAACGGGTGGTGCTCGCCGCGATCGTCGCCTGCCATCCCCAGGTGGTCGTGCTCGACGAACCGCTGGCCGGGCTCGACCCGGAGGGACGCGCGGACATCGTGGAACTGCTTGCGCGGCTGCGCGATTCCGGGTTGACGCTGATCGTCATCTCGCACGACGTGGAGGACATGTCCGCGGTGGTCGACCGGACCGTGCACCTGCGCTCCGGCCGGCTGCTCGCGGCCGACTCGGTGACCGCCGCCACCGAGGACGCGGCGCACAAGTCCGAGGCCCGGCCCGCCGCCCCGGTGCGGCCGCCGGGCGACGCCGCGTGGCGGCTCGAACATGGAGGCCGGTCATGAGTGTGGTGCTGTTTCGCCGGGTCCCGGTGACGAGCCCGGTGCACAACCTGTGGGCAGGCACCAAGATGATCAGCGCGTTCCTGATCAGCTTCCTGCTGATGTTCCTGCCGACCTGGCCGGTGCTCGGCGTGATGATCGTTTTCCTGATCTTCATCGGGGTGCTCGCCCGGCTGCCGCTCGGCACGCTTCCCCGGCTGCCCTGGTGGTTCTGGGGACTGCTCGTGCTGGGCGCACTGCTCAACGCGCCGGTCGGCACCCAGGCCGTGGTGCGGTACGCGCAGACGGTGGTGTTCGCGCTGATCATGGTCGCCGCGTCGTTCCTGGTCGCGTGGACCACACCGATGAGCGACATCGCGCCCGCGCTGGCCAAGCTCGGCGCGCCCTTGCGCAGACTCCGGGTGCCGGTGGACGAATGGGCCGTCGTGGTCGCGCTGACGCTACGCGGCCTGCCGCTGCTGATGGAGGAGATCCGGGTGCTGCGCGCGGCCCGCAAACTCCGGCCCAAGGACAACCTGCTCTACCTGGCCACCGAGAACCCGCTCATCGACATTCTGACCGCCGCGATGGCCGTATCCACCCGGCGCGCAGGCGAACTCGGCGAGGCGATCACCGCGCGCGGCGGCACCGGCGAGCTCGCCGCCTATCCCAGCTCGCCCGGTCGCGCCGATACCATCGCGCTGGCCATCGTCGTTGTGGTGTGCGCGGGCAGCGCCGCACTGGGTTTCGCGCTGCTGTAGCCGCCTGCCTAACCCGTCGGCCGACCGCCGCGGGCGATACTGACCAGGTGGGCAACGGCGACGAGGTACCGGCGTGGCAGCGGCGGACAGCCGGTGAATCGCGGCTGGCGGCGACCGCCGCGGTCATCGCGATCATCGCGTTGCAAGTAGTGTTGCCGGATCGATTCTTACCCGAGCCTGAATGGTTGCTGCCCGGGCTGGAGGGCGTGCTTCTGGTGGTCGTACTGGTCGCGAATCCGGTGCGGATCGACCGCGAGGAGAAGTGGTTCCGCTGGCTGGGACTGACCCTGGTCGGGCTGCTCGGAGTCGCGACCGCGTATTCGGCGGATCGATTGGTGGCCGGACTCATCGACGGCACGCTGAGCGACGACCCGGCCCGGCTACTCGGGTCCGGCGGTGCGGTCTGGCTGACCAACGTGGTGGTGTTCGGCCTGGGCTACTGGGAGTTCGATCGAGGCGGTCCGGCGGCGCGGGCGCATGCCCGAAAGCCCTTGCCGGACTTCATGTTCGTCCAGATGCAGAGCCCCGAGCTGGCCGACCCGGACTGGGAGCCGCAGTTCATGGACTACCTGTATCTGTCGTTCACCAACGCCACTGCCTTCAGCCCAACCGACGTGATGCCGATGTCGCGCTGGGCCAAGGCGATGATGATGACGCAGTCGGCGATCTCACTGATCCTGGCCGCCCTGGTCATCGCCCGCGCGATCAACGTCCTGCACTGACGAACACGAATAGCCAACCGCTATAACCGGATTCACGGTTTCGGAAAGGGACACAAGCCCCCTATTTCTTGGGCTGAACCCCGGCGCGGGCGGTAGAGTTATCTGCGGAGTAGCTGTTGTTTGAATCACATCGCTGCCGCGCACCACAGTGGGGGAAGGGATTCGACGTTGCGCGGCGTTCTCCGCTGCTCGAAACCTGATGAAGAATGGAACACCCGAATGATTCTCCGCACAATCACCGCGGCCGCCGTGCCCCTGGTCGCCGCCGTCGCGGTGGGCGCAGGCACGGTCCATGCCCAGCCTGCCGTCGCGCAGGCGCCCGAGATCGGCTATGAGGCGAAGCTGGTGGGGGACAAGATCATCACCACGCTGACCGGTGGTTCGTTCGAAGTGGCCGGCGCCGTCGTCGACCTGAAAGACGAGGCCGGGCACACGGTGGTCACCCTGCCGCTGGCGTTCCGGCAGGACGGGCTGGAGTTCCCGCTACCGCACGCCGTGCGGGACGCGGGCCGGGTGCTCGAACTAACCGTGGTCAAGGACGTCGCGCAGGCGCGTCCGGTCCCGGCGACCGAGATCGCCTCGCCGTTCGAGAACCAGCGCGCGCAGGACGCGTTCCTGTCCCAGTTCGGCATCGCCACCGCGGTCGGCGGGTTCATCGGCACCGTGATCGGCGCGCTGGTCGGGCTGACCGGCATCCTCGGCGGCCCGACCGTGATCGCCAGCGTGCTGGCGGGCGCGGCGGTCGGCGGGATCATCGGCACCATCGTGGCCGGCGGTCCGACGCTGATCGTCGCGGGCATCGACCTGCTCAGCACGCTCGCCGCGCCGCCGGGCACGACCAAGTGGATGGACGAGACCGGACGCGCCAAGAACTGACGCACGACCGAAGCGGCCCGCACCGAATCATCGGTGCGGGCCGCGTCGTTGTTTGCCCGGTCTGCTGCGCTACCGCTCGTGACAACCGGGGGCGGCCGGCGCCCCCGCCACCCGATCGGCGAGATAGGACATCGCCCCGAACGATTCGATGACGGCGGTCGGGTTGTGACCGGGCACCACCGAATGCACCGAGGTGATGGCCGCGCCCTGGCCGCAGTACCGGCCGAGCAGGTCGGTGAAGCCGGCCACGGGGACCACGTCGTCGCTGGTGCTGTGGTACAGGTACATCGGGATGCCCGGCGCCGGTGTGCCGAGTTCATGCGGATCGGTTGCGGCGCGGAAACCCGGGTGCGACAACAGGTTCGGGACCGAGGCGAAGTCGTCGACGCGGGCGTTGACGTACTTCGTCACCAGATCCGGGCCGCAGGCGGCGCTGTCGGCGGCGATCATCGCCCGGCCGCGATCGTTGAGCAGATCCGTGATTCCCGCGCCGGGGTTGTCCCTGGCGGCGGCGATGACGATCAACATGGCCAGGCCGGCCTGCATGGTGCCGTCCACATGCTGGGCGATGGCGGGCCAGTTCGACGGGACACCGCCGGCGGCGATGCCCGCGATGTGCACGTCCGGCGCGTACTGCGGCTGCATCTGCGCGGCCCACAGGGTGGCGAAGGCGCCCCCCGAATAACCCCACGCGGCAATCGGAGTCGCCGGGCCGAGGCCGGCGGCGGGCAGGTCGCGGGCGGCGCGGATGCCGTCCAGCACGCCGCGGCCGGAATTGACGCCGTCCAGGAATCGGGACCGGGGGCCTTCGTGATCGCTGGTCACCACGGCCCAGCCGCGGCGCAGCGCGTCGGCCATGAACGGGGTGTCGATCAACGCCTGCGCGCCGCCGGGGTCGCCGCCGCCGCGCAGCGCGTACGAGGGCGCGCAGCGGGAGCCGAGACTATCCTCGGCGACCTGATACGACAGCAGCGGACGCGGGCCGGGTCCGAGCCACGGCACCATCGGCACCATGACGGTGGCCACGTCGGCGATCGCCGCGCCGCTCGCGTCGGAGCTGCGGTATTTGACCTGCCAGGTCGAAACCGGAAGCGGTAGACCGAACAACGCGGTCTGCCGGGATTCCACGATCGCGCCCTCGGGGTAGGCGGCGAGGTCGGCGGGTGCGGCGTAGAACGGATCGGCGTCGGGTGCGGGCACTTGCGCTTGCGCGGCCGGCGCGGTGATCAGCGTCGAGGCCACGAGCGCCGCCGCCGCGACCGCCGAGGATCCGGCTCTGGCCAGCACCGCGCCGAGGCGCCGGACCGGTGCTGCGGGTGGTGCACTGCCGAGGAGCGATGTCCCCCTACCGATTCCATGCGGAGTCGCCATGGCAGGCAACCTACCTTGCCGGTGCCCGAACCCGTCAGCACTCGCTCGACGTTTCGCCGACACGCCGAATTCTTTGCCGGAACGACACATTCGCCCGACAGCCGCCGATAGCGCGGACTTGTCGTCTCCGCCCGCTCCGTGGATGCTGCGCATGGAGCCCTCCCCTGTCCGGCGAGGCGCGACGGAGCGCACCGACGCGACTCTGCGCCCACCAACTCCGGCCTCGGGCCATCGACAGTACGGACCACCCACCCCCTCCAGCAACGGTCAACCACGGTCACCCCCACCGCCGCAATGTCCGCCCCAGACTCAGCCAAAGCGCCCCCGCCCCAACCGCCCGCCGAGCCACTTTCACAGAGCGTGCATACGGTTCACAGGGCATCTAGCCGTTGTGAACCGTATGCACGGTCTGTTGCACGGTCTGTGAACCCCCCAAACCGCACCAGGTCACCCCACGAAAGCTCCCGAAACGGGACCACAGCCAGATGACCACCCCTGAAACTAGACGGCACGCACCTGACCGATAACTACAGCCGGGTACGGCAGACGACGCGCCCACACTATCCAGGGAAAACCTGGGAACAGCTTCACCTTTTCGAAACTGTTCCGGCCCAGGGAAACTGGGAGAAATCGAGTCGAGTCATATGGTCGCTAGCTGATCTTGAACAGCGACCATATGACTCGACTCGATGACGACCAACGACCATTTGACTCGACTCGATGAGCGGCCGCTGCCGGCGGTCAGCCCTGGTTGCGGAGGGCCTTCTTGGCGGCTTCCTGGGCGGAGTCGACCTGACTGGCGAACTTGCCGTCGGTCTTCTGGTCGACGAGGTCGCCGGCCTTGTCGATGACGGTCTCCACCTTGTCCGCGTTCTGCTGGGCCAGATCGAGCGCCTTGTTCGCCAGGTTCTTGAAGTCCACCGTGTACTCCTCGTCCGAGATGGGTCCCGCCGCGGATCACTGTAATCGGCGACGGCGAACGTCCGCCCTCGGCGATCAGTCCGAGGCACCCAACCACGCCGGATGCCACAGGCGGCCCGTCTCGGTCCAGTTCATGAAGCGCACCCGGCCATGGATTTTCGGTGTCACCCAGACGGCTTCCTTGCGTTCCTCGGCGGTCAGCTCGTTGTCGAACGGGCTGGTCTTGCGTTCGGCCGGGCCGAGGCGCTTGGCCAGTTCCCGCATATCGGTGTCGTTGAATCCGGTGCCGACGCGTCCGACGTAGATCAGCCTGCCCTCGTACGGGATGCCGACGAGCAGTGACTTGAAGTTGCGGGCGTCGCTGCGCCGCCAGCCGCCGATCACCACCTCCTGGGTGCGCCAGTTGCGCTGCTTCACCCACGAATGACCGCGCTTGCCGGGCAGATACACCGAATCCTTGCGCTTGGCGACCACCCCCTCCATGCCCTGGTCCTGACTGTAGCGCACCGCGTCGGCGCCGGAACCGTCCAGGCGGGGCGGCACGATCATCGAGGGCGCGGTCCCGGCGAGCGCCTCCAGCACCCGGCGCCGATCCGAATACCGTTTGCGGACAAGCGAAGTGTCGTCCAGATAGAGCACGTCGAAGGCGACGAACACCGCGCGCGCCGCATCCGCCTGCAACAGGCCGAGATTCGCGACACCGTGGTCGTCGAACACCACCGCCTCGCCATCCAATACGACGCTGTGCCCGGCCAATTCGTCGGCCAGCGCGGCGATCCCCGGATACCTGGCGGTCACCACATTGCCCACCCGGCTACGTAAAGTCAGCGTGCCGGAGTCTATTTCGGCGATCAGCCGGAAGCCGTCCCACTTCGTCTCGAAGGACCACTCGTCGGCGTCCTTATCGGTGACGTCGCCGGGGGTGGCGAGCATGGGCGAGAGTCCGCGCGGGAACGCCGCCGGACCGCTCGGCACCCGGATGATCCGGCCGGACGGCGTATCCGGTTCCGTCCCGGGCAGTTTCGCGCTGTCACCGTGCTGTTCGCGCATCAGATGCATC
Organism: Nocardia sp. NPDC006044; assembly: GCF_042871115.1. Taxonomy (NCBI): domain Bacteria; kingdom Bacillati; phylum Actinomycetota; class Actinomycetes; order Mycobacteriales; family Nocardiaceae; genus Nocardia; species Nocardia sp. NPDC006044. The sequence goes on along the minus strand of NZ_JBIAID010000005.1, from coordinate 82,837 downwards.
AGCCACTGGTTGCCGTTGGTCTGGATCAGCGCGTAACGCCCGTTGAGCCGCTCGCCGTGGAATTCGACGATCACCTCGTCGTCGCGCCACTTCTCGGTCTCGTAGGTGCCCGAATCCCAGATGGTCATCTCCCCCGCGCCGTACTCCCCCTTCGGGATGGCGCCGTGGAAATCCAGGTACTCGAGCGGATGGTCCTCGGTGTGCACGGCGAGCCGGTTCTGGTTCGAGCTGGTCGGCGGGCCTTTCGGCACGGCCCAGGAGACCAGCACGCCGCCGCGTTCGAGCCGCACGTCCCAATGCAGCCGTCGCGCATGGTGTTCCTGCACGACGTAGCGGTTGCCCGCGCTCGGCGCGGGCCGATCGGCGGGCACCGGCTCGGGTGTGCGGGCCGGGTCGCGCATCGATCGGTACTTCGCCAGCGCGTCGGCGCCGGATTCCGCCGAGGCGGTATTGCCCTTCGGCAGCGGCGGATCGAGCTCGGCGAGCAGGTCGCCCTCGTCGCGCCAGCGGGCGAGCACCTCGTCGAAACGCAACTGCCGCAGCTTCTTCCGGCGCTCGATCTCTTTCCAGGTGCGCGGTGCGGCCGCATTGGGTTGTTCGCGCCCGCGCAGCGAGTAGGGCGCGATGGTGGTCTTGGACGGATTGTTCTGGCTCCAGTCCAGGAAGACCTTGCCGCTGCGCACCGATTTCGCCATCGTCGCGGTCACCAGGTCGGGATGCAGCTTCTCCAAGTTGGTCGCGACCTGCTTGGCCACCGTGGACGCGCCGCCCGAACTCAGCTCCCGATCCAGCGGGACGTATATGTGAATTCCCTTGCTACCGCTGGTCACCGGGAACGCGTGCAGCCCGATCCCCTCGACCATCTCGCGCACCGCGAGCGCGACCCGCGCGCACTCGGCCAGCCCGGTGCCGGGCCCCGGATCGAGATCGAACACCAGCCTGGTCGCCGGGCCGACCGCGTCGCCGTCGAAGCGCCATTGCTGCACATGGATTTCCAGCGCCGCCTGCTGCCCGAGCCAGGCCAGCCCGGCCTCGGAGTCGATCACCGGATAGGTGACCTTGCGATCGGAATGCTGGATGGTGTGCCGTTCGATCCAGGACGGCGCGTGCGCGGGCAGGTTCTTCTCGAAGAAGGACGGCTCGTCGACCCCGTTGGGCCAGCGCTTCCTGGTGACCGGCCGCCCGGCGATGTGCGGGAGCATGGCCGGCGCGATCGCCGAATAGTAGGCGATGACTTCGCCTTTGGTGGTGCCGGTGGCCGGATACAGCACCTTGTCGAGGTTGCTGAGTTCAACCTCGATGCCACCGAACTTCCGGCGGGATGCCATGGAATCGAGTTTAGAGGCGGGGACCGACAGAAAGCCGGATCCCCGCCGCCCGTCAGACCTGCGGGCCCGAGCTGTCCATGCCCGGCGCGTCCGGGGTGTCCGGCGTGGTGCCCGGCGCGCCCGCACCGCCCGGCTGACCCGGCGCACCCGGCTGATCCTCCGGCGGGACCACCTTCTTGGCGGCCTCCTTGCCCTTGGCGATCTTGTCCGAGTACTTGCCCTGGGTCTTCTGATCGATGAAGTCGCCGCCCTTGTCGATGGCGTCGTTGATCTTGTCGGCGTTCTTGGCCGCCGCGTCCTTGCCCTTGCCGACGAGGCCCTTCAGAGTATCCGCGAAGCTCATAGCATTCGTTCCTTCCTCTAGCCCACTAGCAGGATGTCGTCAACCCACATCTTCCCACCACGAATCACGCGGTGCGGTGCTGCCTGGCTCGACCCGCTGGCCGGGCATCGGAATCGCGATCGCCGTGCCGGCCGCCTCGGCGGCGGTCACCATGCGCCGCACCGGCTCCGACCAACCGTGGAAGGCGAGATTGAAGGTGGCCCAGTGGATCGGCACCAGCAGGCCGTACCCGGCGTCGCCGGTGCACAGGTCGGCGTGCGCGCGCACCGCCTCCTCCGGGTTCATGTGCACGTCGCGCCACCGCTCGTCGTAGGCGCCGATGGGCAGCAGGGTCAGGTCGAACGGGCCAAGGGCCGCACCGGCTTCGGCGAACGCCTTGGTGTAGCCGGTGTCACCGCCGAAGTACGCCCGCTTGGTCGGCCCGACGATCGACCACGACGCCCACAGCGTGGTGTTGCGGACCAGGCCGCGCCCGGAGAAGTGCCGCGCCTCGGTACAGGTGAGCACCAGATCCGAGCCCGCGCGCGCCCGGCCCAGCGCGGACAGGGAAACCGAACCGCCCCAATCCAATTCGATGATCCGGCGCTCCGGCACACCCCAGTGCCGCAGGTGCGCGCCGATGCCGACCGGGACCAGGAACGGCGCGGTCTGGCGCAGCACCAGCTCGCGGACCGTGTCCTTGTCCAGGTGGTCGTAGTGGTCGTGCGAGATGATCACCGCGTCCAGCGCGGGCAGCTCGGCCAGCGGCGTCGGCACCGGATGCATCCGGCTCGGGCCGACCAGCGCGGACGGCGAAACCCGTTCGCTCCACACCGGATCGGTGAGCACCCGGTAGCCGTCGATCTCGATCAGCGCGGTGGCGTGGCCGTACCAGGTGATGGCCAGGTCGGCGGCGGTCTCCGGCAGCTGCGGGGTCTGCAGCGGGATGACCCCGGTCGGGCGGCCCGCGTTGCGCTTGGTGAACGCCGAAACCAGCAGCGACGGTGCGGATCCCGCGGCCAGCTGGCTGCTCGGCTCGGTGTTGTGGAACTGGCGGTTGCGGTAGGTCGCCGCCCCGGCCGCGTACGGCTGGATGGCATTGATCGAGGCGCCCATCGCGGACGGGATGCCCCATGCCGCGCGAACCACCCAGGTCAGGCCCAGTGCGCCGGCCGCGGCCGCGGCGATGCTGCGAATGTTCATCAGCGCCCCAGGAATTTCGCGGCGCGCTTCTCTTGCCTGGCCAGCCGGCCCTCCTGCGCGTCCGCGCTGGTCCAGGCTGCCTCAAGCGCGGCGCGCTGCTGCGCGTTGTCCGGCTCGCGGGTGCCGTCGTCGTTGAGCTCCAGCTTCATGTGCCGCAGCGACAGCGGCGCGAGCTGGGCGATCTGCTTGGCCCAGGACTGGGCGTCGGCCAGCGAGCCGAGGCGGTTGGCGAAGCCGAAGTTGTAGGCGTCGGCCGCCGTCACCTGATCCGCGCCGAGCAGGATGGTCCGGGCCGGGCCGCCGCCGATCAGTGACACCAGCCTGCGCACCGTCCACCGGTCCACCGAGATGCCGAGCTTGGCCGCGGGCACCGCGATGTAGGCGTCCGGCGCGATGACCCGCAGATCCGAGGCGAGGGCCACCTGCACGCCCGCGCCGAGGGCGCCGCCGTTGATCGCCGAGATCACCGGCACCGGAACCGACTCGATGGTGTGCAGCATGTCCTGGAGTCCCTCGAGGAACTCCACGGAGTAGACGCCGGACAGATCCGCGCCCGCGCTGAAGATCGGGCCGCGCCCGGTTATCACGATTACCCGCGCGTCATCGGCGACGGCGGCAAGGACGGCTTCGCGCAGCAGCGTGATGAGTTCGAGGTTCAGCGCGTTGCGCCGCTCCTCACGCTGAAGTTCGATGGTCACCACGTCACCGTCTCGGCTTACTCCGAGCATGCGACCTCCCCAACTGAACGATCCGTCTAGTTACCTTCACTGTGCCACAGCCGACGGCGTAGACCGCTGAAGCGGATACGATCGGCGGCTGTGCCGACAGACTTCGACCTCCTGGTGATCGGCGCTGGTCAGGCCGGGCTGTCAGCTGGCTATCACCTTCAGCGCCTCGGGCTGCGCCCCGAACAGGACTTTCTCATCGTGGACCATGCGCCCGGTCCGGGCGGCGCCTGGCAGTTCCGCTGGCCCTCGCTCACCCTGACCACGGTCAATCGGGTGCACGACCTTCCGGGCATGTCGTTCGCCGAGACCTTGCCGCCCGGCTCGGAGTCCGCGCCCGCGGCGACCGCGGTGCCGCACTATTACGAGCTCTACGAGAAGCACTTCGATCTGCGCGTCCGCCGGCAGGTCTCGGTGAAGGTGGTCTGCGACCGGGCCGAGGACGGTAGCCCGGCCGAGCACGGACCGATCCTCAACGCGGAGACCGATCCGGCGGGCACGATCCGGGTTCGCGGCCTGATCAACGGGACCGGGACCTGGGAACATCCGTTCATCCCGCGCTATCGCGGCGCGGAGACCTTCGCCGGACGGCAGTTGCACACCCACGACTACCGCACCGCGGCGGAGTTCGCCGGCAAGCACGTGGTGGTGGTCGGCGGCGGCATCTCGGCGGTCCAGTTGCTCGACGAGATCTCCCAGGTCACCTCGACCACCTGGGTGACCCGCACCGAACCGATCTTCCGCGACGCGTCGTTCGGTCCCGAAGACGGGCGAGCCGCGGTCGCCAAGGTGGAAGACCGGGTACGCCGCGGGCTGCCGCCCGGCTCGGTGGTCTCGGTGACCGGCCTGCGGCTCGACGACCGCCTCCGGGCCGCCCAGCGGCGCGGCGCGCTGCACCGCCTGCCCATGTTCGATCACATCGAACCGGACGGCGTGCGCTGGGCCGACGGCACCTTCCAGCCCGCCCAGGTCATCCTGTGGGCCACCGGATTCCGCAGCGCCCTGGACCATTTGGCCCCACTACGACTACGCGGCCCCGGCGGCGGCATCACCATGACCGGCCGCCTCGCCACCCAGGTAGCCGCAGACCCCCGCATCCACCTGATCGGCTACGGCCCCTCCGCGAGCACCATCGGCGCAAACCGCGCAGGCCGCGCGGCAGCCGTCGAACTGACCAGATACCTGGGGCTGGGTTAGTCCAGGCCGGCGGTCATTGTGTCGGGGTGGGGGCCTACGCGGGTGTCGGTGTCGAGGGCGTTGATGGCGTCCATTTGGTCGCGAGAGAGTTCGAAGGCGAAGACGTCGAGGTTTTCGGCGATTCGGGAGGGGGTTACGGATTTGGGGATGACGATGTTGCCGAGCTGGAGGTGCCAGCGGATGATCACCTGGGCGGGGGTGCGGCCGACGGCGGCGGCGATCGAGGTGATGGTCTGATCGTCGAGCAGGGTGCCCTGGCCGAGGGGGCTCCACGCCTCGGTGGCGATGGCGTGGCTCGCGTGGAAGTCGCGCAATTCGCGCTGGGCAAGTCGCGGATGTAGCTCGATCTGGTTCACCACGGGGGTTTCGCCGGTCTCCCCGATGAGCCGCTCCAGGTGCGCGGTGGTGAAGTTGGACACGCCGATCGACTTGATCAGGCCCTGTGATTTCAGTGCCTGGAAAGCGCGGAACGTGTCGAGGTACTTGTCGGCCTGCGCCACGGGCCAGTGGATGAGATACAGGTCGACGTAGTCCAAGCCGAGTTTCTTCAGGCTCGTGTCAAACGCGCGCAACGTCGAGTCGAAGCCCTGGTCAGCGTTCCACAGCTTGGTCGTGACATAGACCTCGTCGCGCGGCAGGCCGAACTCACGGATCGCGCGCCCGGTTCCTTCTTCGTTGCCATAGACTGCCGCAGTGTCGATGCTGCGGTAGCCCGCCTCCAACGCGGCGGTGACGACCTGGGTCACCTCGTCGTCGGGCACCTGGAAGACGCCGAAGCCCAGCTGCGGGATCACGTTGCCGTCGTTCAGGATGATCGAGGGTATGGCGGAGGTCTCGCTTCTGAAGGTCACCCTGCGACGGTAGAAGTGTGGCGGCGAGCCGTCAACGCTGCCCCTTGGCGTGTTGTGCCCCGGTTTACCGCCCGACCTGCGCTTTCTCGCCGGCCAACAGTGACGGTCATGACTCGGTAAGGCGCGCTACGGGATTCGATAAGCGTCACTGAACATCGAGGTCGGCCAGCGACTCGAAGATGCCGGCGGCTTTGCGGATATCGCGGCGCACCGCCTCCGGGGCGTCCCCCGACTGCAACCGATGCCGGATCTCCGCGTGCAGCGCGCGATCGACGCCGGCGAGTGCGGCCGCCAGCAGCCGTGGCGTCGCATCCCGTTTGCCCGCGCCGATCGACTCCGTGATCGCCTCGGCGAGCGCGGTTTCGGTCTGTTCCCCGAGCAGGCGCAGCCTGGCCTGAAGCGCCGGGCTCGCGTCCACCAGCCGCCAGAACGTGGTGGCGTGGGCGGACAGACCCAAAGTCGGCTCGTTGCGCCGTAGTTCGTCCAGAAACAGGCGCTTGATCGCCGCCGCGGGCGACTCGCCGTCGGCGCGTCGGCGCACCGCTCCCGCGAGCCGGTCGATCACCTCAGCTTGCCGGTCGAAGAAGAGATCTTCCTTGGTCGGGAAGTAGTTGAAGACGGTGTTGACCGAGACCCGGGCGGCGTCCGCCACCTCGGCGACGGTGACCCGGTCGAAGCCGTGCGCGACGAACAGCCCCATCGCTGCGTCGGCGATGGCCAGGCGGGTCGCTCGCTTCTTTTCCTCGCGCAGCGCCATAGTCCTCCTCGGTGATCCGTCAAATCATAGCGTGACACCAATTTTGGTGTGACACCAAATATCGATGCTACGGTCGGGCTATGGCTCTTCGATTCGGGATCTACGCGGGCGGCCTCGGCGCCGACGCACACGGCAATCCGACGCCCGGCCCGCCGGAACAGGCCGAGCAGATCGGCGCGGCGCTCGACGCGCTGCATGGCGAACATCCGTTCCTGGCCCGGGGATATCTGCTCTACGGCGAGAGCATCGGCGATATGAGCGAGGCGCCGCCGGACGTGGCGCAGTACGCACGGGGGAACCGGAAGGTCGATCTGGTGGTCTCCTTTCGCGACCGCGGCAGTGACCTGTCGGGATGGCTGGACTACCTCCGGGCCCAGCTGCGGCGATTCGGATCGCGGCTCGCGTCGTTGCAGGTGGCCGAGGAGGCCAACCACGCGGGTCCCGGTGGTGACGGCGAGTTTCCGGCGGTGCGGCAGGCGATCGTCGAGGGGGTGATCGCGGCGAAGGAGGAGGTCGAGCGACTCGGGTTGACGGTGCGGATCGGGTGCAATTCGACGCCGATCTTTGATCCCGCGCAGGAGTTCTGGACCGATCTCGGCCGGCGGGGCGGGCGGGCATTCGTCGATGCGCTCGACTATGTGGGCCTGGACTTCTTCCCGGATGTGTTCCAGCCCGTCGCTGCCGAGCAGCTGGTCGACGCCGCCACCGCGGTGCTGACCGGGTTCCGGCAGCAGAGCCTGGCCGCCGCCGGAATTCCGGAGTCGACACCGATGCACGTCACCGAGACCGGGTGGCCGACCGGGCCGGGCCGATCGTACGCACGACAGGAAGCGGTGCTGGACAGCGTGGTTCGCACGATCGACGCCCTCGCGCCGACGCTCAATATCGACACCTACGAGCATTTCGCGTTGCGCGACGCGAACACCGAGCGCGCGGACATGAACTTCCAATTCGGTTTGCTGCGTTCGGATTACACACCGAAGCCGGCGTTCGCGCGATATCGGGAGCTGATCGCGGAACTCAGCTCGCCGGCGGACTAGCCGTCGGTCCCGGTCGGGAGACCGAGGCGGCGGTAGCGCTGTCGGCGCAGTGCGCGCAGTTCGGCGGCGGGGCGTCGGCGGAGCCGGGCGAGTTCGTCGGCGATGGCGGCCCCCATCCGGCGGGCGAAGTCGACCGGTTCGTCGGCGGCGTCGGGGTATTCGGGGACGATGCGGTCGACCACCCCGTCGGCGAGCAGGTCGGCGGACCGGATGCGCTGGGACCCGGCCAGTTCCGGCGCGTGCTCGGTATCGCGGTAGACGATGGCGCTCGCGCCCTCCGGCGGCAGCGGGGCCAGCCAGCCGTGGGTGGCGGCCAGGACCCGGTCGGCGGGGAGCAGGGCCAGCGCGCCGCCGCCGGTCCCCTGGCCGAGCAGCACCGAGACGGTCGGAGTGGCCAATGTCACCAAATCAGCGATGCAGCGGGCGATCTCGGGGGCCAATCCGCGCTCCTCGGCCTCCTTCGACAGGGCGGCACCGGACGTGTCGATCACCAGCACGAGGGGCAACCGCAACTCTTCGGCAAGCGCCATACTGCGGCGCGCCTCGCGCAATGCGGCGGGCCCCATGGAGTACCCGTCCTGCTGCCCGGATCGGTCGTGTCCGAAGACCACGCAGGGCTGGCCGCGGAAGCGGGCCAGTGCGTGCACCACGGTCCGATCGGCCTCGCCCTGCCCGGTCCCGCTCAGCGGAACCCGTTGTGTCACATGGCGTAACAGATCGCGAATACCGGGCCGGTCCGGCCGGCGGGAGGCCGCGACGGACTCCCACGCCGGGACGGCATCGGGCAGCTCCCGGCCGAGACGTGGAACTTGTTCGCTCGCAGGCGAATCCGGGATTCCACCGAAGACACTCAGCGCACGATGAGCGATACGCCGGAAGATGGACACGGTGACGGCGCCGTCGATAACCCCACGGCGGTAAAGGTTTTCGGCCGTCTGCACGCCCTCGGGAAACGGCTGACCGTACAGCGCCTGATAGACACGCGGCCCCAGGAACCCGATCAGTGCGCCGGGTTCGGCAAAAGTCATGTGCCCCAACGAACCCCACGAGGCGAAGACGCCGCCCATGGTGGGATTGCGCAAGTAGACCAGATAGGGATGGCCGGCAGACTTGTGCGCGGCGACCGCACCGGCGATCTTCACCATCTGCACGAACGCGACGGTGCCCTCTTGCATGCGGGTGCCGCCGGAGGTCGGCGAAGCGACCAGGGGCAGCCCGAGTTCGGTCGCCCGCTCGACCGCGGACACGATCCGTTCCGCCGCGGCGACCCCGATCGAACCCGCCAAAAAGCCGAATTCGCAGGCGATTACAGCGACGCGACGGCCACGCAGCAGTCCCTCGCCGGTGAGCACCGACTCATCGGTGCCCGCCGCGACCGCAGCCTTCTGCAACGCCTCGCGGTATCGCGTGGTCGCGGCCACCTCGATCGGTGGCCGGTCCCAGCTGACATACGAGTCGGTGTCGAGCAGTTGCCCGAGTAGTTCGCGCGCCGAAATCCTCACCGCGCGAGCACTCAGTAGCCCTGCATCACCTTGCGCAGGGCGTACTCGGTGAGCGCGACCAAGGCCTGCTTGGCCGGCTCGCGACGCCGGGCGTCGATGGACAGGATCGGTACGTCCGCCGGGACCGCGAGGGCCTGCCGGATGTCTTCGATCGGGTACCGCGGCGCGTCGTCGAATTCGTTGAGCGCCACCAGGAACGGTAGGCCGCGCGCTTCGAAGTAGTCGACGGCAGCGAAGCTGTCCTCGAGCCTGCGGGTGTCGACCAGTACCACGGCGCCGATGGCGCCGCGGATCAGGTCGTCCCACATGAACCAGAATCGGTACTGGCCCGGCGTACCGAAGAGGTACAGCACCAGATCGTCGGCGAGGCTGATCCGGCCGAAGTCCATCGCCACGGTGGTGGTCGACTTCATCGGGATGCCCGTCAAATTGTCGATTCCGGTACTGGCATTGGTCACCAATGCCTCGGTGCGCAGCGGAACGATCTCCGAGACAGCACCGACCATCGTGGTCTTACCGACACCGAAGCCACCCGCGACCACGATCTTCGCCGACGTTGGCTTGCTGGTACGGGTGTCGACCTGCGCCGTCGAATCAAATACGCCGGAGTCCACTGAGAACCCTTTCGATCAGCTCGCGACGTTCATCGTCGCTGGAATCGTCTTTCAAAGTCGCCGAAACGCGTACATGCCCGGCCTCGATCAGGTCGGCAACCAGCACGCGAGCCACCCCGATGGGGATACCAAGTCGGGCTGCTACCTCAGCGACGGACGGCGATTCTCTGCACAACTCCACGATTGACGTCTCGATGTTGGTCAGTTCGAACTGCCGCTCCAGGGCGACCGGATGCGATGCGACGAGAGCCTCCAACGCCAACTCGACCGCGGGCCTCGTTCGGCCTGCGGTCAACGAGTATGGGCGGACGAGACTGGGCTCGGCGCTCCCCAAGCGGTGATCTTCTATGTCCATCCCACCATCAGGAACCCATCGTGACGCGTGGCGTGGCCTGAACTGTCTGGCCAACCCGCTCGACCAACAACGCCATCTCGTAACCGACCTGACCGATGTCGCACGACGTGTTGGTCAGCACGGCAAGGTACGAGCCGTCGCCGACCGCCATGAGTAGCAGGTAGCCGTGCTCCATCTCGACGACGGACTGCAGCACGGTGCCGCCCTCGAACAGGTTCGAGACACCGACCGAGAGGCTGGCCAGTCCGGCGGTGACGGCCGAGAGCTGCTCGGCACGGTCGACGGGCAGCTGAGCGCTCGCGGCCATGAGTAGGCCGTCAGCCGAGACCAGGACGGCATGGGCTACGCCAGGAACCTCGTTGGCGAAGTTCGAAACCAGCCAATCCAGCTGACGATTCGTACCACCTAGATCGGGGTTCATCGGTCTCCTTTATCTCCGGTTAAGTTCATTGCTCTCATTGCGCGGCCGTCCCGGACGCCCTGCTGATGGCGGCTCAGGCTGGACCTGATCGTTTCTGGATCACGGCTCGGTGCTCGTTCCACCGCACCGTTGACGGCGCCCGGGACCAGCCTTCCGCCCGGATTGCGTTGCGGCAACCCAGCCGCCGTCCTCGTTTCGGATTGTGCCTCGCTGGCCGCTCGAGCCGCCTGCCATCCTTCATCACCGGGTGATTCGAAGGAGGCGGCCACGGTGGACCTGTCCATATTCGGGTCTGACAGCCACGCCGACATCATTTCCGCGAAAATCGGTGTCCCACCCATGACGGAATCGCCGGTCTCGACCGCGGGCTGAAGCCTGGTCTGGAAGAACGACGCCGTCCTGGTCGGGTTGGCGCGGTAACTGTGCCTGCCTGGATCGCCGCCTGCGGCCTCCGCATCCTTCGGCTGCTCGTCGACGCCGGGCAGCGTACCCCGCCCGCGCGGGGCCAGACCAAGGCCCGGCGCGGAATCCCGCTGGGGCAGAGCGTCACCCGGCTCGCGCTGCGGCAGGTTCGGCGGCACCTGGGTGCCCGGCTGCCGCTGCGGCAGGCCGGTCGGTGTCGTCTCCCGCTGCGGCAGGGCGGCGGCCGCGTGCCGCTGACCACCGGCGCTCGGATCACGCTGCGGCAGACTCGAATCGCGCTGCGGCAAACCGCCCGCACTCGGGTCCCGCTGCGGCAAGCCGCCGGCACTCGGATCACGTTGCGGCAAGCCGCTGGAGGCGGACTCCCGCTGCGGCAGACCACCGGAACTCGGATCACGCTGCGGCAGGCCCGAATCGCGTTGCGGCAGACCACCCACGGTCGGCTCGCGCTGCGGCAGACCACTCACGCTCGGATCACGTTGCGGCAGACCACCGGACGCGGACTCCCGCTGCGGCAGACCGTTCTCGCCACGCTGGCGCCTGGGCAGGCCACCCGCGGTGGGTTCGCGTTGCGGCAGACCACCCGCGGTCGGCTCGCGCTGCGGCAAGCCGCCCGCGCTCGGATCACGTTGCGGCAGACCACCGGACGCGGACTCCCGCTGCGGCAGGTCACCGGCGCTCGGATCACGCTGTGGCAAACCACCGGCATTCGGGTCGCGCTGCGGCAGGCCCTCCCGCTGCGGCAAGCCACTCGGCCCGGTCTGCCGCTGTGGCAGACCACTCGACGCGCTGTCCCGCTGCGGGAGTCCACCCGCGCTCGGGTCCCGCTGGGGCAGGCCACCGGGCGCGGAATCCCGCTGCGGGAGCCCGTTCTCGCCACGCTGACGCTGCGGCAGGCCGCTGGGCGGCTGCGCGAGACCACTGATGCTCGGCTGCGGTACGCCGTTGCTGCCCGGCTGACGCTTGGGCAGCTCACCCGAATTAGCGTCCCGCGGCGGCAGGCCCGTCACGGTCGGCTCGGCCGGGGCGCCCGGCTGCCGCGGCGGCGGACCGCCGGGGGCGAGGGTGCGCTTGGGTAGGTTCGCGGCAGCGAGCTTGCCGCGCTGCGGCCCACCGGACGGCTGGCCACCCGGTGCGGGGCGCAGCGTCGCACCCTGTTGAGCATTAGATTGCAGCCCGGACGCCATGGAGTTACCCGGCTGCCGCTGCGGCAGCCCACCGCCGGCCGGAATCGGCCCGCTGGGGTTGGCCTTAGTGATGGGCAGCGGTCCGCTGACGCCAGGATCGACGGTCACCATGACATTGCCGCCGGGGGTCCGGGTGATCGCCCGCATCTGCATCGACGACGGGGCGGCCGGCCGCGGCCGCTCGCCCGCCTGCGGCGACGGGGTGACCGGCTGCGCGGTGATCGGCTTGCCCGCGACGATGAGCGCGCCGGGGACGTGCACGGTCACCGTGACACCCGGATCGCGCGCGGTGTCGAAGGTCGGGCGCAGCCGCACGGTGAGACCGTGCCGCTCGGCCAGCCGGCCGACCACGAAAAGACCCATGTGCCGCGCGGTATCGGGGCCGGGCTCCGCGGTCTGTTCCAATCGCCGGTTGATATCGGCCATTTCGGACGGCGGCATACCGATACCCCGGTCGGCCACCTCGATGAGCATGCCCTGGTCGTGCGCCTGCGCGAAGGTGAACTTCACGTCGGTCTCCGGCGGGGAGGCGCGCAGCGCGTTGTCCAGCAGCTCGGCGAACAGGTGCGCCATGTCGGAGGCGGCGGGCTCGACCAGCGAACCACGCGGCGTGGCACCCAGTTTCACTCGCTCGTAGTCCTCGACCTCGGAGATCGCGGCCCGCAGCACATCGGCGATCTCGACCGGAGCCGACTTCGCGCGACGCTGCCTGGTGCCGGCGAGGATGAGCAGGTTGTCACCGTTACGACGCATGCGAGCGGCGAGATGATCGAGCCGGAACAGGTTCTCCAGCAGCCGCGGGTCCTTCTCGTCGTACTCCATCGCCTCGATCAGGCTGAGCTGATGGTCGACCAGCGACTTGGACCGCCGGGCCAGCGTCTCGAACATGTCGTTGACCTGTGAACGCATCTGCGCCTGGTCGCTCGCGAGGCGCAGCGCCTGGCCGTGGATGTCGTCGACCGCGCGGGCCAGCTGACCGATCTCCTCGGTGCTGCGCACCGGCATCGGTTCCAGCGGCACCTCTTCCGGCGAGGCGCCGTTGCGGAGCTGGGCCACCTCGTGCGGCAGGTCGCTCTCGGCAACCCGCAAGGCGGCCAGGCGAAGCCGGTGCAGCGGCACGATCATCGAGCGCGCCACGAACACGGCGAGCAACAGCGCCGCGAGGATGGTGGCGACGACGACCGCGGTGTAGGTCCACGCGTCCCGTTGCGCGGTGGACACCAGCGAGTTCATCGCGCTGTCGATGTCCTTGGTCGCCCGGCTCACCACGAGCTCGTAGACCGCGAGACTGTCGGTGAGTGACTTCTTCAGATCGCCGACCGGAATCTGACCGGCCTGCGACTGCGGGCTGTTCAACAGCGTCACGCGAGTGTCGATGCCCGCGCGCAGATCGGCGATCGAGGTGTCCCCGTCGGCGAACCGGTGCGACAGCACGCCGAGCAGCGAGCGCTCGGTGTTGGCCGCGGTGAGGAAGCCCGGCGTGCCTACCTTCGGGTCCTTCAACACTTCTGGGAACGCGGCGACCTCGCCGACCAGCGTCGCACGGGTGTTGAGCGAGTCGACCAGGCGCAGCTTGGCCGTGTCCACAGCGGTGTCACTGACCTGGCCGACCGTCGTCTCGACGATCCGCACGCTGTCGTTGCGTACCCGGTCGATCAGGCCGATGGCATCCGAGCTCGGCCCGGTGCTGACGTTCTTGCCTTGCTGCCGAACGGCTTTTGCCTGATTGAGCATGCTGTCCAGCGCCGAACGCGCGCCGGACACACCGCTGAGCTTGTCGGCGGCCTTCTCCGCGTTGGCAATCGCCTTGTCGAGATCGGCGAGGTTCTGGTCGGTCACCACCGAGACGTTCGGCGCGACCGCGATCATCTGCGAACCGACGGTCGTCGCCGTCTGCGCGCTCAGCGCCGTGACGGCCGGAATGGCCTGGACGTTCTCCGCGACGTCGGCGAGCCGACCCGAGTTGGTGAACTCCGATGAAATCCTGGACACGCCAAGGCCTACCGCGACGGCCAGCGGGACGGCGAGCACTGCCGTCACCTTCCAGCGCAGGTCCCAGTTGCCGAGCGCCCAGCGCCTTCTGCCGGACCTAGCGGCCTCACGCATCTCCCACTCACTTTCCAAACTGGCCCCAACCACGCGCCATCAGCGAACCTCCACACGCATACTGGCTCGACAGGCGGAGCTGGCCGAGAACTGCGGCTGGCCGAGAAATTGCGTCTACGACGGCCCAAATAAGTGACATCAGATTCTAACGGATCAATAACTTCTTGGGTGACTCCGAGTAAGCATGCAACCCTTGACCTGGCCGTTCCAGGCAAAACCAATGGTCACAACACCCACCCGGGCGTCGCGTGAAGTCTGCCACAATCAACCAGATCTATCGAGGCGGGCATCGAGGCGAGGCTAGGGAGTCACGGGTTTGAACGTGCGGCACGAGTACCGACCGGTCTATCAGACCAGCTTGGTCGACCCCGCCGAGTTCTGGGCCGGGGCGGCGGAAGCCATCGATTGGGTGGTGCCGCCGACCCAGATCATCGACCCGGCTGCTCGCCCGGTGGCCAGGTGGTTCACCGATGCTCGCCTCAACACCTCCTTCAATGCCCTCGACCGGCATGTGCACGGCGGCAGCGCGGCGGAGGGGGGCCTGGCGGATCAGCCCGCCTTAATATACGACTCCGCTATGACCGGCGCCAGAGGCGTTTTCACGTACGCGGAGCTGCTGGAAAAGGTTGCCGAGTTCGCCGGCGCGATGAGCAGGCTCGGGGTGGTCGCGGGCGATCGCGTCATCATCTATCTGCCGATGATCCCGGAAGCCGTGATCGCGATGCTGGCCTGCGCGCGCATCGGCGCGGTGCACTCGGTGGTGTTCGGCGGCTTCGCCGCGCCCGAGCTCGCCGCGCGCATCGACGACGCGGAACCGGTGTTGATCATCACAGCGTCGGGCGGCCTGGAACCGGGCAAACAGCTCGAATATCCGCCGATTGTGTTGCAGGCCTTGGATCTCGCCGCGACCACGGCGCCGCGCACGGTGATCGTGAAGCAGCGGCCGCAGTTCCCGACGATCCACTTCTCCGCGCCGCAGGCCGCGACCGAATCGCTGCCGGATTCCACCCAGACCGTCGCCGCCCAATGGCTCGATTGGGACGACGCTGTCCGAGACGCGCCACCGGCCGAGCCGGTCCCGGTCGCCGCGACCGATCCGCTCTACATCCTCTACACCTCGGGCACCACCGGGAAACCCAAGGGCGTGGTGCGGGACAACGGCGGACACGCGGTTGCCCTCGCCTGGTCCATGCGCAACATCTACGACATCGGCCCGGGCCAGGTGATGTGGACCGCCTCCGACGTCGGCTGGGTGGTCGGGCATTCCTACATCGTCTACGCGCCGCTGCTGGTCGGCGCGACCACGCTGCTCTACGAGGGCAAGCCGATCGGCACGCCGGACGCGGGCGCCTACTGGCGGGTGGTGGCCGAACACAACGTTCGCGTGCTGTTCACCGCGCCGACCGCGCTGCGCGCCATCCGCAAGGCCGATCCGGAAGCCGAACTGGCCCACCGCCACGATCTCTCGTCCCTGCGCGCCCTGTTCTGCGCGGGCGAGCGACTAGATCCCGCGACCTACGCCTGGGCCGACGAGGTGCTGCTCGCCGATCGCACCGACTGCCCGGTCGTGGACCACTGGTGGCAGACCGAGACCGGCTGGCCGATCTGCGCGAATCCGCTCGGCCTGCAACAACTTCCGATCAAGGCGGGCTCGGCCTCGGTGCCGGTGCCCGGTTATCGGCTGCGGGTGCTCGATTCCGAGGGCAACCCGGTGGCGCCGAATGTGGAGGGCAACATCGTGATCGGGCTGCCGCTGCCGCCCGGCACGCTCACCGGTCTGTGGAACGACGACGAGCGCTACAAGCGTTCGTATCTGACCGCTTACCCCGGCCACTACCTCACCGGCGACTCCGGCTACTTCGACGAGGACGGCTACCTGTACGTGCTCGGCCGCAGCGATGACGTGATCAACATGGCCGGGCACCGGCTGTCGGCGGGCAGCATCGAGGCGGCCATCGCCGGGCACCCCGCGGTCGCCGAGTGCGCGGTGATCGGGCTGCCCGACGAGCTCAAGGGCCATCGGCCGCTGGCGTATGTGGTGCTCAAGTCGGGTGTCGAGGTCGATCCCGCGCAGCTGCGCGACGAGCTGATCGAACGGGTACGCGCGCAGATCGGCGCGATCGCCACGCTGCACGACGCGGTCATCGTGACCTCGCTGCCGAAGACCAGGTCGGGCAAGATCCTGCGCAAGACCATCCGGCAGATCACCGCGGGTGAGCCGTACGAGGTGCCCTCCACCATCGAGGATCCGACGGTGCTCGAGGCATTGGAAGAACAGATCCGTTCCGCCTCGCCGAGCATCTAGGCCGGACTCGGGTGCCACGAATGTCGCGTCGGCGACCTGCGGTAGAGCGCGCGCAGGTCGGCCCGTACTCGGCCAGTTACCCCACGTTCCGACGAAATCAGTTGTCCTGGTGATTATTCCAGCGAACAGTGACATCGCTCAGAGATTCCTTAAGGAACGTTCAACAAGGTGCCAGTGCGGCGGCCTAGCGTCGAGGGCGCTGGTAAACCACCCCTCGACGAACTGGAGTCACACCATGAAGCGTTCCGTTGGCCGTCCCGCAGTCGCCGCCCTCGCCGCGGGCGGGCTGGCCACCGTCGCCGTGTTCCTCAGCCCGGCGATCGCCTCCGCCGACCCGATGGAGCTGGCCGGCCCGCTGCTGAACTCGGACTGTTCGTTCGCGCAGGTCGACGCCGCGCTGCACGACAAGGCTCCGCAGCTGGCCAAGATGCTCGACGCGAACCCGAACCAGAAGGCCGAGTTGCAGCGCAAGTTCGACCAGCCGGTCGAGCAGCGCCGCGCGGAATTGCAGCGGGCGATCGACGCGAACCCGGACGCCGTGCAGCAGGCCCAGAACGACCCGCGCTACGCCCAGCTGCGCGGGACCATCCAGGCCGTCGCCGACTCCTGCCACAGTTACTGACGGCCGTCCCTTCACGGATGATCACCGGTCGGCCCGGCGCGACACGCGAGTCCAGCCTGAAGTCGCGCGGCGACGGGGAGCAGAATGACTGAGGTGACACCAACGACCCCGACCGTCCTCGTCGTCGATGACGACGAGGACGTGCTCGCGTCGGTCGAGCGCGGCCTGCGGCTTTCCGGTTTCCACGTGCTGGTGGCCAGGGACGGCGCGCAGGCGCTGCGCAGCGTGAACGAGCACGCGCCGGACGCGATCGTGCTCGATATGAACATGCCGGTGCTCGACGGCGCGGGCGTGGTGACCGCATTGCGCGCGCTGGGCAACGAGGTGCCGATCTGCGTGCTCAGCGCGCGGGCCTCGGTGGACGATCGGATCTCCGGGCTGGAATCGGGGGCCGACGACTATCTGGTCAAGCCGTTCGTGCTGGCCGAGCTCGTCGCGCGGATCAAGGCGCTGCTGCGCAGGCGGACCGACACCCAGCCGCCGGCCACGCCGGGCGCGATCACCGTCGGAGCGCTGGAGGTCGATGTCGCCGGCTATCGCGCGCTGTTGAACGGCGCCGAAATCGAGCTGACCAAGCGGGAATTCGAGCTGCTGTCCACGCTGGCGCGCAATGTCGGCGTGGTGCTGAGCCGGGAGCGGCTGCTGGAACTGGTGTGGGGCTACGACTTCGCGGCCGACACCAATGTGGTCGACGTGTTCGTCGGGTATCTGCGGCGCAAGCTGGAGGTGGAGGGCGCGCCGCGGTTGCTGCACACGATCCGCGGGGTCGGGTTCGTGCTGCGGGCGCCCAAATGACGCAGGTCGCCGCGTCGAAAACCCGTCGGCGCCGGGCCTTTTCGCTACGCACCAGGGTCGCGGGCGCGGCGGCCGCCGGCGCGGTCATCGTCGTCGCGGTGATCAGCGTGATCAGTATTCACGCGATCGAGCGCAACAACATGCGCCAATCCGATCAGCAGCTGGCGATCGCCGCGCGCCTGGTGCTGATCGAACCGGTCGTCGTGGTCCGGGTCATCGGCTTCGTGCCCGGGCTGAACAACGACATCGCGGTGACCGTTCGGGTGGACGGCGATGTCATCGCGAGTACGCCGACCCAATTGCCCGATCTGGCACCGGGTTCGCGCACGGTGCCGGTCGGCGGCACGCCGTACCGGATCCTGTCCACGACCGAGAATCAGCCCGCGGGCCGGGTGGTGTCGATGGGCATCCCGACCGCGTCGGCGGCCGCCGCGACCGCCGAGCAGCGACGCTGGGTGCTCGGCGGCGCCCTGTTCGCCATCGCAGCCTCCGCCGCGCTGGGCTGGCTGCTGGCCGGGCGTGCGGTGCGCCCGATCGTCCGGCTGACCCGTCAGGTCGACGCGCGCAGCGGCCTGCCCGATCCGCAGAACCCACCGACACCGGTGGACGGCTCGGGCGTGCGCGAGGCGGAAAAGCTTGCCGACGCGGTGAATACGATGTTGCAGCGGGTGGACCAGGCCCAGTCGGAAACCGCCGCCGCGCTGGAGACCGCGCGCGATTTCGCGGCCGTGTCCGCGCACGAGCTGCGCACACCGCTCACCGCCATGCGCACCGATCTGGAGGTCCTGCGCACCCTCGACCTGGACGAGGCGCAACGCGCGGAGATCCTCGCCGATCTGCAACGCAGCCAGGGGCGGGTGGAGACGACCCTCGCGGCGTTGGAGCGGCTCGCGACCGGTGACCTCACCAACGAACGCGACCACGTCGCCACCGATGTCGGCGACCTGTGCGACCAGGCCGCGCACGATGCCATGCGGCATTTCCCCGGGTTGAAGGTGCGCATCGACAGCGACACCGAGCTGGTGACTCTGGGCCTGCCCGCGGGCCTGCGCCTCGCGGTGGACAACGCGCTGGCCAACTCGGTCAAGCACGGCCGCGCCACCGAGGCGCTGGTCTCCGCGCACCGAGCGCCGAACGGGCACATAGTGATCAGCATCGATGACAACGGCCGCGGCATCCCACCGGACGAACGGCAGGCAGTCTTCGACCGCTTCTTCCGCGGCAGCCAAGCAAGCAAGGGCGGCTCCGGACTGGGCCTCGCCTTGGTCGCCCAACAGGCCCAATTACACGGCGGCCGAGCCTATTTCGACGACGGCACACTGGGCGGCATCCGCTTGGTGCTCGACCTCCCAGACCCCACCACCCCCTGACATCGGCGGAGAATCTGTGCGCGGCGGGCGAGAACGTGCGCGGGGCCTTAGCGAACTCTCATAGAAACGCCAGTGCTGAGGCCATGTGGGGGTTCTAGGGTCAGCGGGGTGACCGGAAAAAGTGCCCGCTTGGCCCTGCTCGTTGTTGCTCTGGTCGGTGCCGGCGCGCTCGGTGCGGGAATCACCGCGTGCAGCCGATCGGACAGTGGCCCCACCGGCATCGCCCTGGTCAATGCCGACGCCGGGCCGACGGGCGCGCGGGTCGTCAAGGCGTTGCAGGACGCGGGCGGTTACGAATGGACCACGGCCAAACCGGGCGAGGCGAGCACCGACGACTACGCCGCGGTGATCACCCTGCCCGCCGACCTCACCGAATCCATGGGCTCTCTGGCCGGTGCGGAACCTCGTCGTGCCAAGGTCACCGTGGCCACGCACAAGGGTGCGGACAGCGGCCTGGTGAACGGCGCGGTCTCCGAGGTCACCCATCGGGTCGGCGCGGCGGGTGTCGACGCGGCGCTGTCCGCGGTCGGGCAGGCGCGCAGCCAGATGACGCAGGCGCAGTTCACTGCCCAGTTGCTGAAGGCCGGGGTGAACGCGGCCGCCTCGGGCGCCGAGCAGTTCAGCTCGGGCGCCGACCAGCTGCTCGGCTTCCTGAATTTCGCGAAAGAGGGCTCCGCACAGCTGACTTCGGCGATCGCGCTGCTGAACTCGACCGTTGACGGCGCGGCCAAGCAGGCGAATCAGCTTGCCGTCGCACTGGATTCGACCGGCATCACGATCGCGCAGGTGGAGCAGACGGCGAACACGGTGAGTACCGGACTCGACCAGATCCTGCCGCCGCTGCGCGCGCTGCCGTTCGCCGGCGATCCGGCGCTGGCCGACATCATCAAGAAGCTCGAAGCGCTGCAAGGCATTTCAGGTCAGGCCGGTGCACAGCTCACCGGCCTCGGCTCCCTGGTCGGCGGCGCGGTCGACCCGAGCACCGACCTCGGCACCCTGCT
This sequence comes from Nocardia sp. NPDC006044, assembly GCF_042871115.1. Classification (NCBI taxonomy): domain Bacteria; kingdom Bacillati; phylum Actinomycetota; class Actinomycetes; order Mycobacteriales; family Nocardiaceae; genus Nocardia; species Nocardia sp. NPDC006044. The sequence continues at coordinate 62,713 of NZ_JBIAID010000005.1, read as the reverse complement.
GCACACCGTGGTCGACCGGATGACCAGTGCCAGTGCGCAATTGAACGAGGGCGCGAAGCTGGCCGAGGACCTGCCCCGGCTGGCCGACGAGGGCGGCGCCCAACTGGTCAGCGCCATCAGCCAGCTCACCGGCGGCGTCACCCAGTTGCAGACCATCGTCGGCAACCTGAGCACCCAGACCGACAAGGCCGTCCAATCCCTCCCCCAGCGCAGCACCGCCCAGCAGTCCGCCCTCGCCCTCGCGCTGACCGACCCAGTCGAAATCGTGCGTCAATAAACGACAATGGTCCGCGTTCCCGAGAAGAAGGAACACGGACCACCGACCCAACCACTACGGAGCGAGTCTTACGAGCGACCGTTCGTGGCCCGTCTCGTGTCCCAGCTGTCGAAGCGCATGCGCCGCAGGCGCGAGTCTCGACAGCTGGGACACGAGACATCCGCGGGCCGCGAACACGCCGCGGCCACGCGGCAAATTAACTAGCGTCGAGCAGGTCGATCACGAAGACCAGGGTCTTGCCCGCGAGGGCGTGACCGGCGCCGGCCGGGCCGTAGGCGAGGGCCGGGGGGATGGTGAGCTGGCGGCGGCCGCCGACCTTCATGCCGGGGATGCCGTCCTGCCAGCCCTGGATCAGGCCGCGCAGCGGGAAGTTGATGGATTCGCCGCGGTTCCACGAGGAGTCGAATTCCTCGCCGGTGTCGAATTCCACGCCGACGTAATGCACCTCGACGTTGCCGCCGGGCACGGCTTCCTTGCCTTCGCCCTCGATGATGTCCTTGATCACCAGCTCGGCAGGCGCGGGGCCGCCCTGGAACTCGATCTCCGGCTTGGTCATTCGGCTTATCCCCTTCGATAGGTGATGGTGGGTGAAACGGTGGAGCTAACGATTGGTGATCTCGCGGTAGTCGCGCGCGCCGTAGCCGGTGTAGATCTGCCGCGGGCGGCCGATCTTCAGTGGCTCGCTGTGCATTTCGCGCCAGTGCGCGATCCAGCCCGGCAGCCGGCCCATGGCGAACAGCACGGTGAACATGCGGGTCGGGAAGCCCATGGCCTTGTAGATGACGCCGGTGTAGAAGTCGACGTTCGGGTACAGGCGACGCTCGACGAAGTACTCGTCGGTCAGCGCGGCCTCCTCCAGCGACTGGGCGATGTCGAACAGCTCGTCGTTGCCCAGCTTCTGCAGGATCGCGTCGGCGTGCTTCTTGGCGATCGCGGCACGCGGGTCGTAGTTGCGGTAGACGCGGTGCCCGAAGCCCATGAGCTTCACGCCGTCTTCCTTGTTCTTGACCTTGCGGATGAATTCCTTGACGTCGCCGCCGTCGGACTTGATCCCGTCGAGCATCTCCAGCACGGCCTGGTTCGCGCCGCCGTGCAGCGGGCCCCACAGGGCGTTGATGCCGCCGGACACCGAGGTGAACAGGTTGGCGTCGGAGGAGCCGACCAGCCGCACGGTCGAGGTGGAGCAGTTCTGCTCGTGGTCGGCGTGCAGGATCAGCAGCATGTCCAGCGCGGCGGCGACCTCGGGGTCGACCTCGTACGGCTCGGCCGGGAACCCGAAGGTCATCCGCAGGAAGTTCTCCACCAGGCTCAGCGAGTTGTCCGGGTAGAGGAACGGCTGGCCGACCGACTTCTTGTACGAGTAGGCGGCGATCGTCGGCAGCTTGGCGAGTAGTCGGATGGTGGACAGCTCGACCTGTTCGGGGTCGCGCGGGTCCAGCGAATCCTGGTAGTACGCCGAGAGCGCGTTCACCGCGGAGGACAGCACCGGCATCGGGTGCGCGTTGCGCGGGAAGCCGTCGAAGAACCGCTTCAGGTCCTCGTGCAGCAGGGTGTGCCTGCGGATCCGGTCGGTGAAGTCGTCCAGCTGGGCCTGCGTGGGCAGCTCGCCGTAGATCAGCAGGTAGCTGACCTCGATGAAGGTCGAGGTCCCGGCCAGCTGGTCGATCGGGTAACCGCGGTAGCGCAGGATGCCTGCCTCACCGTCGATGTAGGTGATCGCCGACTTGGTCGGGGCGGTGTTCATGAAGCCCGGGTCGTAGGTCACGTAACCCGTGCTGGCCAGGAGCTTTCCCAGCTCGATTCCGTCGTTGCCCTCAGCGGCCTTGGTGACCGTCATCGGGAACTCCCCGCCGGGGTAGGTAAGCACCGGCTTGGCGTCTTCGTCGACGTTGATGATGTTCTCAGCGGGCACGGAAGGATCCCTCTCAGGCTAGAACCGTAGGCACCGTCGCGGTCGGCGCACGATGCACTTGTCTCAACGCTAGACGTTCACCGACGCGGACAACCAGGAGGGTAGTCCTGCGCGACCTCACATTCATCTCAAGGCCACGTGAGGTGGTTGCCGCTCACCGAACTGAGGTTGCCAGATATTCGCAGGGCTCATGGTGCCACTATTTCCGCATGTGCGCGGCCTACTCGGTATCGGAGGAATGCCGGGAATGCCACGGCGGCGATCACCACGCCGATCACCACCAGCCCGCCGCCACCGGCCGCGGCCACAGCGGTACCCAGACTGGCCGCCGCAAAACCGTGGGCAACATCACCGATTCGCGGCCCACCTGCGACAATGACGATGAATACGCCTTGCAGCCTGCCGCGCATCTCATCGGTCGCGACCTGCTGCAACATGGTTACCCGCAGTGCGGCCGAGACCATGTCCACCGCGCCGCCGAAGGCCGAGCAGATCAGCGCGAGCCACAGCCCGAGGCCCAGCCCCAGCCCGTGTCCGGTGAATCCGACGGCGACCCCGAAGCCGATCATGGCCACGCCCCACAGCGCGATGCAGATCAGCACGGCCAGCCCCTGGCGGCGAATCCGCGGTATCCAGCCGGAGAACACCCCGCCGAGCACCGCGCCCGCCGACATGGACGCGAACAGCAGGCCGAGCGCGACCCCGCCGGTGGTCGGATCGCCGAACGTCTCGTGTGCGATCTGCGGGAACAGCGCGCGTGGCATGCCGAACACCATGGCGATCACGTCCACCGCGAACGACGCGAGCAGGATCCGCTGCGTCGCCAGATACGCGAAACCGTCCAGCACCGTACGGAATCCGGCCTTGCGCGCGGTCCCGGTCGGCGGCAGCGCGGGCAGCCGCCACACCGCCCACACCGTGGCGAGCAACGCGATCGAGTCGATCAGATAGAGAGTGGGCAGCCCGACCACCGGAATCAGCGCGCCCGCGAGCACCGGCCCGGCGATGGCGCCGAACTGCATCACCGTCATGCTCAGCGAATTGGCCGCGGCCAGTTGGTCTTCCGGCAGCAAGCGCGGGATGGTCGCGCTGCGCGTCGGCTGGTTCACCGCGAAGCAGGCCTGCTGCACCGAGAACAGGCCGAGCACCACCCACACGTTGTCGATGCCGGACACCGCCTGCGCCCAGAACGCCACCGCGGTGAGGCCGGTGCCGGCATTGGTGATGAGCATCAGCTTGCGCCGGTCCATCACGTCCGCGAGCGCGCCGCCCCACAGCCCGAACACGATCAGCGGCACCAGGCCGAAAAGCCCGGCCAGGCCGACATATCCGGAGCTGCCGGTGATCTGGAAGATCTGCTGCGGCACCGCGACGATGGACAGCTGCGCGCCGATGATGGTGACCACACCCGAGGTCCACAGGCGCCGATAGTCCGGATTTCGCAGCGGTGTCGTGTCGGCCAGCAGTCTCACCGGCGGCAGCATAGCGAGTGCCGGGGACAAGGTCAGGGTTGTAGTCGCTCTACCTGCATCGCCCCGTCCGCGATGAGCACCCGGATCCGGTTGTGCAGCCTGCCCCGCCGGCCCTGCCAGAACTCCACCTCGTCCGGGCGGAGCAGGAACCCGCCCCAGTGCGGCGGCACCGGGATCTCGTCGACGTCCTCGAACCGCGCGATGGTCTCGGCCATGGTGCGGTCCAGCTCGGCGCGCGAGCCGATCGGCTTGGACTGCCGCGACGCCCAGGCGCCCAGCTGCGAGTCGCGCGGGCGGGAGCGCCAGTAGACCGCGGTCGTCTCGGCGCCGACCCGCTCGATCGCCCCGCGCACATGCACCTGCCTGCCGAGCGCGGGCCAGACGAAGGTGGCCGCGGCGAACGGGACCGCCGCCAGCTGGCTGCCCTTGGCCGAGTCGTAGTTCGTGTAAAAAGTCACACCCTCGGGCGAGAGGCCTTTACACAGCACCGTCCGGGCGACCGGCCGGGGCGTGCCGTCGGCGAGCGAAACGGTGGCCAGCACCATGGCATTCGGCTCGGCGACACCGACCGCGGTCGCCTGCTCGATCCAGTGGCGTAACAACGGCTCCCAGCCGCCGGCCAACCAGGTTTCGTCCAGATCGACGTCTTCGCCGCTGCCGAACGGGGCGCCGCCGTACTCGGCGCGCATGCCCGCGAGATCGGTGCTCGGCGCGAAATCGGCCGTCTCCTGGCCGCCGGGTGAATTGTCCAGGTCACGCATGGGCCAGACGTTACTCCGGGGTAGCAAGGATCTAAGGTGTTGGTGATCGGCATGTGCTCGAAATTGCAAGGAGAAGTCACAACATGACTACCAGCCCCGCGGTGCCTACCGGCCAGACCGCCGTACCCAGCGATTTCGTCAGCGGCCTGGAGGGTGTGGTGGCCTTCACCACCGATATCGCCGAGCCGGACAAGGACGGCGGCGCGCTGCGCTACCGCGGCGTCGATATCGAGCAGCTGGTCGAGGGCCAGGTGACCTTCGGTGACGTCTGGGCGCTGCTGGTCGACGGCGAATTCGGTCGTGGCCTGCCGCCCGCCGAGCCGTTCCCGCTGCCGGTGCACACCGGCGACGTCCGCGTCGACGTGCAGGCCGGCCTGGCCATGCTCGCCCCGATCTGGGGTTACCAGCCGCTACTCGACATCGACGACGAGACCGCGCGGGACAACCTGGCCCGCGCCTCGGTGATGGCGCTGTCCTATGTGGCGCAATCCGCGCGCGGCATCTACCAGCCCGCGGTGCCGCAGAAGAAGATCGACGAGTGCACCACGGTCACCGAGCGGTTCATGACCCGCTGGAAGGGTGACCCGGACCCGAAGCACACCGAGGCCATCGACGCGTACTGGGTCTCCGCCGCCGAGCACGGCATGAACGCCTCCACCTTCACCGCGCGCGTGATCGCCTCCACCGGCGCCGACGTCGCGGCCTCGCTGTCCGGCGCGATCGGCGCGATGTCCGGCCCGCTGCACGGTGGCGCTCCGGCCCGCGTGCTGCCGATGATCGAAGAGGTCGAAAAGACCGGCGACGCACGGGCGCTGGTCAAGGGCATCCTGGATCGCAAGGAGAAGCTGATGGGCTTCGGGCACCGGGTGTACCGGGCCGAGGACCCGCGTGCCCGCGTGCTGCGTGCCACCGCCAAGCGGCTGGCCGCCCCGCGCTACGAGGTGGCCGCCGCGCTGGAGCAGGCCGCGCTGGCCGAGCTGCGCGAGCGTCGCCCGGACCGGGCGATCGAGACCAACGTGGAGTTCTGGGCCGCGGTGATCCTGGACTTCGCCGAGGTGCCCGCGCACATGATGCCCGCCATGTTCACCTGTGGCCGCACCGCGGGCTGGTGTGCGCACATCCTCGAGCAGAAGCAGCTCGGCAAGCTGGTGCGCCCGGCGGCCATCTACACCGGACCCGCCCCGCGCGGCCCGGAAGAGGTCGCGGGCTGGGCGGCCATCTCGCACGCCTAGCGATAGATAGAAGGTATGACCGCGAGCCGAATGTCCTGCACCACTTGGACGTTCGGCTCGCGTAGCATCCGGGGCTGACTTCGGAAAGAGGGCTTACGGATGATGGAAAAAGGCATGTCTCGCCGGCGGATGTTCGGCGTCGGCGCCGCGCTGGCCGCTGGGTTGGCCACCACCGGATGTGGCACGGCGCAGAGCGAAACGCCCGCACAGCCCAGCTCGACCGGCCGCGCCCCGGTCGCGGGCAATTCCACCGTGGTCGCCAAGAACGCGCCGCCACCGCCGGACAACTCCCCCGCCGCGGTCGTCGCCCGGCACGCGGGTGCGCACCCTCAGCAGTGGGGCGTGGCCATGCCGGGAATCCTCAGCACGTTCGCGGCCACCGGCAAGCAGATGGCGCTGACCTTCGACGCGTGCGGCGGGGCGGGCAACAACGACATCGACGAATCGCTGGTGAACTTCCTGATCGCTCAGCAGATTCCGGCGACGCTGTTCCTGAACAAGCGCTGGATCGACGCGAACCAGCAGCGGGCCGCGCAGCTGGCCATGAACCCGCTGTTCGAGCTGGCCAATCACGGTGTGGCGCACAAGCCGCTGTCGGTGAACGGGCAGGCGGCCTACGGGATCGCGGGCACCGGTTCGGCGCAGGAGGTCGCGGACGAGGTCTGGGCCAACCACGAGCGACTGACCGGGCTGGTCGGCCGGCCGCCGCGGTTCTTCCGCGCGGGCACCGCGCACTACGATGACGTCGCGGTCGCCATCGTGAACGAATTGGGGGAAACCCCGGTGGGTTTCAGCATCAACGCCGATTACGGCGCGACCGCGAGCGCGGCCAAGGTGCAGGGCGCGATGAATGCCGCCGCGCCGGGCGCGATCTCGCTCGCGCACATGCATCGCCCGCAGTCCGGAACCGGCGCGGGGATGATCGCGGTGCTGCCGACGATCCGCGACATGGGTTTCACCTTCGTGCACCTGTGACCGCGTTCAGTCCTCCCCCAGCGAGGCCGCCCAGTCGACCGCGACGGATTCGCCGTGGTCGACGGTGAAGAAGGCGACCTCCAGGTGCTGGCCGAGATCGACGAGGCCGATCGCGGACAACGGCACCGGTTGCACGAGGCGGACCAGCCACGGGGTGGGCTCGTCCCAGGCGCGCAGCTCGAGATCGAGGCGGAGCACCGGGTCGTCGCGGCCGGAGTAGTCCGCGGCGACCGGCGTCGCGGCCAGCACGGTGGCGTCGGCGCGGCGGCCGTCGGCGAGGATCTTCGAGCTGCTGGCCCGGCCGGTCTCCGCGAAATCCGGCACATACAGCACCAATCGCTCCCGGTCGCCCGGGTCGACGCGGCAGCACACCACGTCGCCGGGTTGCATCCACTCCAGGTTCGCCGCCGACACGCGCTGGCGAATCCTGGTCTCGTAGGGCGGAATTCCGTCGACCAGCACGCGGACCCAGAACACGTGCCCGGGCGCCGCGGGTTCGCCGGCCGCCGCCTTCGAACTCGCCCGCACGCCGAGGATGGTCGCCGAACCCTGCGCGCCGCGCATCAGCAACTCCCGGCGCGCGCCATCGGAGATCGCGGCGACGCGCAGCCCGAAGGATCGTGGTCGTCGTCCGAGCAATCGCCACCCCGAGTTCGCCGGCGCCATGTTCATGGGCGCAAAGGTTAGCTGGAGTGTGGTCCGCGACACAGCAATTCCACTGCAACCCGAGCGGACCGGGACAATTCCGGCGCGGCGCGCGTACTCGGCGTCCGTGGCCTCGAGCACAGGTGCCGACCCGCACGAACCGGGCAGGTCCGACACGCTTTACCCTGTTCGCATGACCACTGCGCTCCCGACGATTCCCGCCGACCTCAAGCCCGCCGACGGTCGATTCGGCTGTGGCCCCTCCAAGGTGCGCCCGGAGCAGTTGCAGTCCCTGGTGACCGTCGGCGCCTCGGTGTTCGGCACCAGTCATCGGCAGAAGCCGGTGAAAGATGTGGTCGCGCGGGTGCGCTCGGGCCTACGCGAACTGTTCGGCCTGCCCGACGGTTACGAGGTCGTGCTCGGCAACGGTGGCACCACCGCGTTCTGGGACGCCGCCGCGTTCGGCCTGATCCGGGAGCGTTCGCTGCATCTCACCAACGGTGAGTTCAGCTCGAAGTTCGCCAGTGTGGCCAAGGGCAACCCGTTCATCGGCGACCCGATCGTGGTCTCGGCCGAGCCCGGCAGCGCGCCGGAGCCGGTGTCGGATCCGTCGGCCGATCTGATCGGCTGGGCGCACAACGAAACCTCCACCGGCGTCTCGATTCCGGTGCAGCGCCCGGCGGGCTCGGAGAACGCGCTGATCGCCATCGACGCCACCTCCGGCGCGGGCGGCCTGCCGGTGAACATCACCGACGCCGACGTCTACTACTTCGCCCCGCAGAAGTGCTTCGCCGCCGACGGCGGCCTGTGGGTCGCGCTGATGAGCCCCGCCGCGCTGGCCCGAGTCGAGGAGATCAAGGGCTCGGGCCGGTGGACGCCGGAGTTCCTGTCGCTGCCGATCGCGATCGACAACAGCACCAAGGACCAGACCTACAACACTCCCGCCCTGGCCACCCTGCTCCTGTTCGCCGACCAGATCGAGTGGCTCAACGGCAACGGCGGCCTGGACTGGGCGGTCAAGCGGACCCTCGATTCGTCCTCGCGCCTGTACAACTGGGCCGAATCCAGCGATTTCGCCACCCCGTACGTCAAGGACCCGGCCCACCGCTCGCAGGTCGTCGGCACCATCGACTTCGCCGACTCCGTCGACGCCGCCGCCGTCGCGAAGATCCTGCGCGCCAACGGAATCGTCGACACCGAGCCATACCGCAAACTCGGCCGCAACCAACTGCGCGTCGGCATGTTCCCCGCAATCGACCCGGAGGACGTCAGCCAGCTCACCCGCAGCATCGACTGGGTCGTGCAAAACCTGGGCTGATCACCCCCACACGACACATCCGCACGGCCCAGCCGGCTCGCTCGCGACATTGGCTGGGCCGCGCAAAGTCTGAGCTGACCACTCCCACCACATGACATCCGCGCGAGTGAGTCAGCTCACCCGCGACATCGACTGGGCCGTGCAAACCCGGGGGCTGATCACCCCCATCACACGACACATCTACGTGCCGCACCTACACACATACGCAAGCACGACGCGCGAGGAAATCGAGCGCCGTTCGTGGCCCGTCTCGCGTCCGAGCGCTCGAAGCGCATGCGCCGCAGGCGCGAGTCTCGAGCGCTCGGACGCGAGACACCCGGGGGCCACGAACACGCCGCGGCCACGCGGCAAAAAACACAGCAGAGCAGATTAGCGGGGTGTGAGAGTGTTTTTGGAGATTTCCGCCCCGCGTGTCTCGCCCCACGGATCCCAGAAGTGCACTACTGTTTCGGAAAGGTGGCGGTGTCGCGGGTCGACGCGGTAAGGAGGTAACGGTGCGTGAACTTCGAGTGATCGGGGTGACGCCCGACTCCACGCACATCGTGTGTATCGACACCGAGTCCGGCGCGAAGTACCGGCTTCCCGCCGACGACAAGCTACGAGCCGCAGCGCGCGGAGACCTTGCCCGATTCGGCCAGATCGAGATCGAAATGGAAGCAACTATGCGTCCTCGCGATATCCAGGCTCGTATCCGTGCCGGCGCCTCCGTCGACCAGGTCACCGAAGAATCCGGCATGCCGGCCAGCCGCGTCGAGCGGTTCGCCTATCCGGTGCTGCTGGAACGAGCCCGCGCGGCCGAACTGGCGCAGAAGGCGCACCCCGTCCGCCCTGACGGTCCCGCCGTAGAAACCCTCATCGATGTCGTCACCGCCGCCTTCACCGAGCGTGGCCACAACATCGAGGGCGCCGAATGGGACGCCTGGAAGGACGAGAAGGGCTTCTGGGTCGCCCAATTGCAGTGGCAGAACGGGCGTTCGGAGATCGCCGCGCACTGGCGTTACCAGCCGGACGCGCACGGCGGCTCGGTCTCCCCGCTCGACGATCCCGCCTCCGACCTGATCGATCCCGACTTCGGCCGCGCGCTACGCGGTCTCGCGACGATCCTGCCCGCCGAGCCCGAGGCCGCCGCACCCGCGCCGCAGCCCGAGCCCGCGGTCGAACCGCGCCCGACGCCCGCCGCGCCGCCCGCCCGCCCCGCGGCCCGTCAGCAGAGCCAGCCCACCTTGGACGAGTACTACGAGCAGCGGGCCGTCGCCGCCGGTGGCTCGAACACGCCCGCTATCACCGCCGGTGCGAGCGCGACCCCTGCTGCCGCGACGACCTCGACGCCCGCCGCGGCCAACCCGGCCCCCGCACCGAGCGCGCCCGCGCCGGCGACTCCGAGCGCACCGGCGGAGCCCACCGCCCCGGCCGCGCCCGCCGCATCGGCCAAGCCCGCCGCCGAGGAACCGGCCAAGCCCGCCGCCAACGGCAAAGCGCCCGCTAAGTCCGCGCGCACCAAGCGCGGCAAGGCGCCCATGCCGTCCTGGGAGGATGTGCTGCTCGGGGTGCGCAGCTCCGGGCACTGAGTGTGCTTGGCGCCACCCACATTTCGACCGCCCGGCCACATTGAGGTGCTGCCGCTCCAGCCGGTCCGGAGCACCCGAACACTCCGCCCGGGGAGTTAGCCAGCGGTATCGCAGCGGTGCGGGCATCGAATTCGCCGACTGATTTTCTGGTACGCATTGGCGTGTTCAGGGGCCGAAGGGCCGCCCAGCGGGGTCCCGGGCGGGTAGATTTTTCGGTGTGTGGTCGACTGCGCGCGACGGTTCGGGCATTCACGAGAACGATGAATTGTCCGACACCCCAGTGCGTTGCTCGAAGTTCGCGGAGCTGATTCGTGCAACCATCGGGAGGTGCCGGAAATGCTATCGAAAGCTTCGACGCTCTGGTACGTCGACGCACCCGACCCGTTGACGGTCCTGCGCGCCAACCATGATCCGGATCCGGATGCCGCACTGGCGCTGGCGAAACAGTTGCACAGTGACCGGGACGTGCTCCCGATCATGGTCGGCACCCTGGCCGGCTGTGCCGGCCCCGACCTCGACGAGGTCTACATCGGTTGCTACCCGGGCGTGACCGTGGTGTGTTCGGCGCAGGCCGCGCGGGTGCACCCGACCGAGATCCCCGAGTTGCTGGTCCGGCCGCTGGCCTCCGAGCACACCTTCCTGGTGTCGTTCGACGCCGCGCACGGCTGGGGCGCGTTCGCGCATTGGGAGCGCGGCGAATTCCGCCGGGCGTTCAGTTCCAGCCGGGTGAACATCCTGGAGGACGAGGGCCTGCCGCTGGTGTGGGAGCGGCCGTACTGGGCCGGCGAGCATCCGGTGCGCTGGCAGGCCGGCGAACTGCCGGACCCGCAGACCCTGCCGTTCGACCCGCCCGATTTCGCCGACGCCGCCAACAACGAGTGGCTCGGCTTCCACTACCGCTCCCCCGCCGCCGAGGGCGCGCTGGTCCCCGGTGATGTGGCGGTGTGCGGTTTCACGCTGTATCCGAAAGGCCAAGCGCCCGACCCGGCCACGCTCGTCCCGCCGCAGCACGAGCCGGACCTCGGCGCGCGCCCCAAGCGCGGCCTGTTCGGCTGGCTGCGCGGCCACGATCGGGTCTCCTAGCCCGCGATCCCGCTGATCAGCAACGCCACCCAGCCGAGCAGCACACCCACCACCGCGCCGCCGACCACCCACCTGGTCACCGGCGTCCACCGCCAGCGCCAGGCGGTCGGCGCGGCCCCGCCGGCCGCGACCAGGTTCACCGCGACCGCGAGCAGCGGATGCACCTCGGCGAGCGCGCGGCCGAAGGAGTACACCGCCACCGCGGCGAGCAACCCGACCATGATCGAGACGGTGATCCCGGCGCCCCAGGGCGTCGGGCCATGATGCGGCGGGTAACTCACGTCCGGACCCGCTCGTAGAAGGCCATCGCGGCCGCGGTGGCCACGTTGAGCGAATCGGTGCCCGGTGACATCGGAATTCGCGCCCGCACATCGGTGGCTCGCATCGCGTCCTCGCTCAACCCTGGACCTTCGGCGCCGAGCAGCAAGGCCACCCGGTCTCCGGTCATTGCCGCGGCCAGCGTCACCGCGGCCGGGTTCGGAGTTAACGCGATGATCTGGAACCCTTTGCGCCGCAGTATATCCAGACCCTGCGGCCAATCGGGGACGGAAGCGAAGGGCACGCGCAGCACGTGACCCATGGACACCCGCACCGCGCGCCGGTAGAGCGGGTCGGCGCAGCGATCGCCGAACAGGATGGCCTCCGCGCCGAGCCCGGCCGCGTTGCGGAACATCGAGCCGAGATTCTCGTGATCGTTGACGCCCTCCAGCACGGCCACCGTGCGCGCCGAGTCCAGGACCTCGTCCAGGGTGAGCGGCGCGGGCCGCCGCGCGACCGCGAGCACCCCGCGGTTGAGGTGGAAGCCGACTACCTCCGCCATCACCTCGGCGGAGGCGCGGTAGTAGGGCACATCGATGTCGACCAGGTCGGCGGCCAGCTCTGCGCGCCGCTTGTCCACCCCGAGCAACGCGGTCGGCGCGAAGCGGGAATCCAGCATCCGCTGCACGACCACCACGCCCTCGGCGATCACCAGGCCCTTGCGGCCCGGCAGGTCGGGCCGGCGATCGGCGGACTTGAGGTCGCGGAAGTCATCGACCCGCGGATCGGCGGGGTCGACGATATCGATCACTTCGGCCACGGATACATCCTGCCTGGGCCAGGCGCGCGCCGCCGCCTCCGGTGCAGCCGAGTCGCCCGGCGCTAATTCGAATGCGGCGTCGCACGCCGCGTGGGAGTGTCGTGCCATGACGCTGCCAAACGGAATCACCATTCGATCGGCCACCGCCGCCGACGACGCCGCGATCACGCTGGTCGCCGACACCGCCTTCGGCATGCGGCTGCCCGAGGCGTTCCGGAACCCGGCGAGCAGGGTCTTCGCCGTCGAGGACGCCATCGTGGCGCTCGACGGCGAGCGGATCGTCGGGGCGACCAAGGCGGCCGGGATGACGCTGACGGTGCCCGGCGAACGGACGGTCGAGGCGTGCGGGATCGCGGGTGTGGTGGTCGCGCCGACCCATCGGCGGCGCGGGATCCTCCGGGCGATGTACACCGAGCAGCACCGGCGGACCGAGGCGGCGGGCGTGCCGCTGACCATCTTCACCGCCAGCCAGGGAACCATCTACGGGCGCTTCGGCTATGGGCCGACGATCCGGGAGAGCTCGGTCCGCATCGACCGCCGATTCGCCGAGTTCCGGCCGACGGCGCCGGATCCGGGTGGCGTGGAGGTCGCCACGCTCGCCGAGGTGACCGACCAGGTGCGGGCCGTCTACGACCGCTGGCGCAGGCTCGTCCCCGGCGCACAGGCCCGTCCGGAGACCAGCTGGCGGATGCTGTTCGCCGACCCGGCCGAGTACCGCGGCGGCGGCACCGATCTGTTCGCGCTGCTGCACCCGGACGGCTACGCGCTCTACCGCTACAACTACACCAAGGACGTCAAGGTCGCCGAGGTGGTCGACATGCGCTCGGTCACCGCCGACGCGCATGCCGCGCTCTGGCGGGTGCTGACGGGGCTGGAGCTGGTGACGCACATCGACGCGGCGCTCAGCGACAACGACCCGCTGCCCTACCTGCTCACCGACATCCGGCTGGTCGAGACCACCGCGCGCTACGACGCACTGTGGTTGCGGCTCATGGACATTCCGGCCGCGCTGACCGCCCGCGCGTATCAGCGCGACCTGGAAGTCGTGCTCGCGGTGACCGATCCGTTCCGCGACGCGGGCGGCAGCTTCGCCCTCACCGTGCGCGACGGCGTCGCCGAGTGCGCGCCGACCGATCGCCCGGCCGATCTCGAGCTCGGCATCGACGTGCTCGCCAGTATGTACCTCGGGGCCTACCCGGCACGGGTCTTCGCGGAGGCAAACCGTTTGCAGGCCAAGGACTCCGCGACGGTGCGCGCGTTCGGCGACGCGTTCGCCGCCGAACGCGACGCGGTGCTGGGCTGGTTCTTCTAGTTCGGGCCGAAAGTATCGCGGCTGTGGTTCATGTCGCACCGGCTCGGGGGAAACCCTGATGCCGGTGCCCCGGTCCGGCTGGCATCCTGTTCACATGGCGCCGATTCGTTTGATCCTCAACGTCCTGTGGCTGGTGTTCGTCGGGGTGTGGATGGCGCTGGGCTACATCCTGGCCGGGATCATCTGCTGCATCCTGATCATCACCATCCCGTGGGGCATCGCGTCGTTCCGGATCGCGGCCTACGCGCTGTGGCCGTTCGGCCGGACCACGGTGGAGCGGCCGGGCGCGGGCGCGGGATCGCTGATCGGCAACATCATCTGGGTGATCGTCGCGGGCTGGTGGCTCGCCCTCGGCCACCTGCTGACCAGCATCCCGCTGTTCATCTCGATCATCGGAATCCCGTTCGGCTGGGCCAATTTGAAGCTCATCCCGCTGTCGCTGTTCCCGCTCGGGCGCGACATCGTGGACAGCGACCAGCCGTTCGGGGCGCGCTAGGTCGCGCCCCGCTCATTCGGATTCGGCGACTATTTGCTTCATGATGCCGACGGCCTGGGTGAGCACGTCGATCTGATTGTCGGTGAGGCCGGAGAGCTGTTCGGTCATCCAGGCCTCGCGGGCGTGCGTCTCGTCGGCGATGAGCGCGGTGCCCGCCTCGGACAGCGACACGATGATCTGGCGGCCGTCGGTGGGGTGCGGCTTGCGCTCGACCATGCCCAGGTCGGTGAGCGAGGCGATCACGCGGGTCATCGACGGCGGCTGCACGCGCTCGCGGGCGGCCAGCGCCCCCGGTGTCATCGCGCCGTCGCGGGCCAGGGTCGCGAGGGCGGAGAGCTGGGTCAGCGAAATCTGGGAGTCGGCGCGGCGGCCGCGCAGATGACGCGTCAGTCGAACCACTGCCAGTGAGAGTTCACCGGCGAGGGCTCGAACATCGGATGGCGTTGTCACAGAGCTGAACGATACGGGACGGGTGCGCGTCGGACGCGCGTTCTCGCAGCTACGCTGGTGCCGTGACCGAGAATGTGCCGCAGATCCCGCCCCGGCTGACCGATCCGCGCCCGGTGCTCGCGGTCGGCAGCGCGCTCTGGTTGGTGGCCACCGTGGTGGTGTGGGCCAGTGGTGACCGGTGGGCGTCGGTGTTGCCGGTCTGCCTGATGGGGCTGGTGGTCGGCGTGCTCGCGCTCGGGATTTTCCTGATTCAGCGGCGCGCGGCGCGCCGCGGTGACAAGGGCGCGCAGACCGGTCTGTAGCGCGAGCACGAAGGTCAGCCGACCTCGAAGTCGTTGGTGGTACCGGTGAACGGGCGCAGTGCGCCGTCGGGGCCCAGGCTGTCGGCGTAGTGCTGGAACCGGTAGCGGCCCGGCGTCGCGTCGGCCGGGATGTCCCAGGTGAAACGCGCCACGGATTCGGCCGCACCGCGTTTGCTCCAGAAGTATTTCACCGCCCACTCGCCCTCGTTGGCCACCCGCGTCCACTCCCCCGCCGCGTTCTGCCGCTGCACCTCCAGGAACGTGCTGTTGCGGCGGGTGTTGTGTTTCGGGTGGGCAGAGACGAATTCGGCGACCGCCTGGGCGCCCGGGGCGTAGGACGGGGCGGGCTGGGTCAGCACGTCACCGAAGTTGCGGCCCGGCGGGGTGGTATCCGGGCCCGCGCCGGGCTGGAAGTTCGGTTGCAAGTTGGACACGTCGCGCGGGGCGGGGCCGCGCGGGACGACCTGGCGAGCCGCGAATGCTGTTGCCAGCCGGGTGAATTCCTGCTGATAGGCGCAGAGGGTGTAGCGGCCGAACAGGGTCGAGGCGCCCTCGTACTGCTGCGAGTCGTATTCCTCAGGGGTGGTGACGTATTCGTGGTAGGCGTTCGCGTAGCCCTGCATGAGCACCTGCTCCAGCGGCACGCCGAGCGCGTCCGCCACCGCGCGGCGCACGCGCAGGCCCGCGGTAATGGTGAATTCCCCACCGGCGGCGGCCAAGTAGAGCTCGCCGAGCCGAACGATTTGCAGCGGCAGCACATTCGGCACCCAGGCCACCGGCGGCATCAGTCCCAGCGGCGCGGCAATCGCCTTGGGCGCCTGCGCGTCCGCGAGCCAGGCCGGGGCGGGGGTGTCGGCGCCGCCGAGGGCAGCCAGGAAGGGATTGCGCACGCCCTCCGGGATGGGCGCGCCGGGGAAGCCGGGGCCGTCCTCGATGCTGCCGGCGATGAGCGAGACACCGGCCGCCGCGGTCGCGGTGTGCCGCGGCTGCCCGTCCGGGGTGAACCGGCCGTCGACGGCGATGTCGGCCAGATCGATGTAACAGAGCATCGAGTCGACCGGTCCGCTCATCGACCGCGCCTGGGCGAGTGCGTCTTTCGCCGCCTGATACTGGCGCTCGCCGATGATGCGGGTGTTGTCGAACTCGTTCTCGGTGGGGCCGGAGCCCGGGCGCAGATTCAGGTTCGGGGACATGTCGCCCGCGTTGGTCTGGGCGAACGCGGCGACGAAATCCGGTGTGCCGTCGAGGTAGCGCACGCCGTGTTCGACATGCTCGAAGGCGAACGCCGCGTAACCCTTGTTGTCCGAGCTGATCAACCGGTTCTCGTTGGTCATCGAGGTGCAGTGGGTGGAGAACCAGGTGATGGCGCCGATCTGCCGGCCACCCTTGACCAGGGACAGGGCGGTCACAGCCGGGTCGATCGCCGCGGGGAAGTGTTGTTTGTCGGCAACGGGATTGAGTTCCCAGGCCACCCGCGACCGGTTGACGCTCGCGTCGTGCAGTTCGCCGCGCCCCAGCGCGAGCGAGCCGGGGCCGAGATCGGCGTCCGCGGCGGCGATGGCCTCGACGATGCCGTTGACCTCCGCGTCGTACACCTGCTGCTGAAATCCCAAGATGGACAGGTTGTATGCGTAATCGTTACTCGAGCCGCCACAGGTCGCGTGCGAGTGCGTCGAGGTGAGCACCACGTTCTGCTCGGTGTACCGGTCGCCGAACCGGCGCCCCAGCTCCGCGAGCACGCCGCGGTGCACGGACTGGAAGATCATCCCGTTCTCCGCGACCACGAAAACGATGCGCCGCCCGCCGCTGCCGATGATGAACGCGCGTGCCCGCGGCCGCAGGTGGATACCCGCCGTCTGCTGTTCGAGCTGGGAATATCCCATCATTCCGCATTCCGCGGCAGGTCCGGTGATGTCGGAAATACCGACACCGAGCTCGTAGCCACCGGAACCCGGCGCGGCTGCCGCCTCGGCACCGAGCGCGCCGGACATGGCGGGGACTGCCGCGGCGGCAGCGAGCGTCGCCGAACCGGCAACGGTTCGGGCAAGAACGGTTCTGCGCGACAGCGGCATACGCGTCTCCTTCGATCTGATGGCAGCGAACCACACAACTGGTCACTCGTCCAGTCGAGATTTTTCCACCGGCGAATTGACTGCACGCTCCCCGAGCGCTTAACTCCCTTGGGTGTCCTCCCGATTGAGCGTCGAAGAAAGACGGGCCCACCTTATCGAGGCCGCTATCGGTCTTGCCGAAAAAAAGGGCGTGGCGGGCGTGACCACCCGCGATGTCGCCCAAGCGGCAGGAGTCTCGCTTGGAGTGGTGCATTACTGTTTCGAAAACAAGGACGCGCTGATGACCGAGCTGGTCAAGGCGTTGTCGATGGAATTACGCGATTCTGTCGACGCCAATGAAACGGTATGGCAAGACGTCGGAAGTGGAAAAGAAGCGCTTCAAAAATTGATCCGCGCGGGACTGGAACTGATGTGGCTCAACATAGAAGCCACTCCGGAACGCCAACTGCTCACTTACGAAACCACCACTTACGCACTGCGCGAAGGTGAGCAAACTCCAGCAAAACTCGCAATCGCCAGGGAACAGTACAACTTCAACGACTCCACCGTCGCCGACATCCTGGAACACGCGCGCGACGCGACCGGGAACCAGTGGTCGGTTCCGCTGAAATCGTTGAGCCGGTTCACCTTGAATGTGATCGACGGAGTCGTGCTGCGGTGGCTGGTGGACAACGACAGTGAGAGCGTGCGATCGCAGCTGGATCTGCTCAGCCAGATGATCGCGGAGTACGCCGCTTAGCGATTGCCGCTGCGGGACAGGCGGATTCGCCGGCTAGTGCGGGCTCCGGACGTGCACGGTGTCGCCGTCGCGCCACCACGGAACCGAGGCGGTGGTCTCGATCGCACCGTGCAGACGGACTTGCAGGTCATCGTGCAGTACCAGATCGCCCGCCTGTCGGGGCAGCGAATAGAGTTGCCGCAGTACGACTCCCAGCGGCTCGTCCGACCACGTGGTGCGGTGGCCCGTGGACCGGATTTCGGCGGTGACCGACTCGGAGACCAGGGGCAGGTCGAGCAGCGTCGCCAAGGTGGCCGCAGTGGCTATGTCACCGGCTACCAAGCGATTCGGGGGCACGGCCAGGCCGAACCAGGGCTGATCGAGGACGAGGGCCTGGGCCGGATCGATGACGTCGCCGGACAGCGCGCGCACCCGGTCGGGCAGCGCGAGGTCGGTGAGATCCAGACGTTCCTCGGCCACGGCGGCGGCCAATGTCGCGTGCGTGCGCGAAACCACCTCGGGGGTAGGGGTTTTCGATGGATCGGCGAGGGCGTTGAGCAGGGCGGTCGCCAATTCGGGGGTGATCACGGACGAGTCGGCCAGGATCGCGCGCATCGCGGTGGCGTCGTCGGCCAGACCGGGAACCGCGAATGTCGGCAGCAGCCCGGCGAATTCGGTGTCCGAGGGGTGCCGCATCAGGCCCAGCGGGGTGCCGTCGATGCGCGCGTTGGTGCGCAACCACCACGCGGTATAACCGTCGCGATCGGTGAGCAGGCGGCGGGTGCGCGGCGCGGAAGCCAACTGCCACAACGCCTCCGGCCAGGCGGCGTCGTCCACCAGATCGAGATCGCGGATCGCGGCGAACTCCGGCGGATCGTCGGCCAGCGTCGACCACCAGCGGTCCTCGTCGTCCAGATCGTGATCCGGGCCGGTGGGATCGGACTCGGTCACCACGGTGAAGTCCCAGCCGACGCCGATGGCTCGCAGCGCTTGCGCGCCATAGCCTTCCACCACGGCCGGATCGATCGCGGTGAACGGCGAATCCTCGACCAGCAGCTCGCGCAGCGGGGCGTCGGGCAGCAGCAATTCGTCGGCCGGGCGCAATTCGCCGTCGACGTCGGGCAATTCGATCAGGCTGAGCCACGCCGGGAGGGCGGTCGGATCGGCGAGCACGGCCAAGCGCAGGACCGCGTCGATGGTGTCCGCGTCGTCCGGGTGATCCTCCAGTTCGGCTCGTAAATCGGGTTCGCTCAACAGGTCTTCGGCGGTGGCCGAACGCGCGCCCAACCGGGCCAGCAGCGGATGCGCCGCCTCGGGATGAACCAGCCGGGCCCAATGCACCGGAATCGCGACCTCGAGCTGGTCGTCGAGCACCGTCGTGCGCGGGCCGGTGACCAATCGTCCGTCGGCGAGCGGAACCGCCAGTGCGCCAAGTTCTTCGGCGGCCAGCGGGTC
Organism: Nocardia sp. NPDC006044; assembly: GCF_042871115.1. Lineage (NCBI taxonomy): Bacteria > Bacillati > Actinomycetota > Actinomycetes > Mycobacteriales > Nocardiaceae > Nocardia > Nocardia sp. NPDC006044. Next base: position 43,587 of record NZ_JBIAID010000005.1, on the reverse strand, counting down.
CCCCACGAACAACTCCAGCGCCGCGTACAGCGAATACCACCAGTGCGGTGGGCGTTCCAGACCGCTGGACAGCTCGGCCAGTCGCGCCAAGCCGAGCCGGTGCACGTCCAGCACGCCGAGGGCTTCGGCATGTCCGGGCTTGGACAACTCCGGAATCACCAACGGCCCGACCACATCATCGAGCAAGCCCGCCAAGTCATCCGTCAGACCGGTGAACACACTCGCCCGCGTCGGGACCGCCACGTCGATGGAATCGGTCACGGTCGCGTCGAATAGGGCCGAGTCGTCCAACAGTTCGGCACCCGCGCCGGTGGACACCGAATCCGGCCATACCGGTGCGGTGCCGGTGTCCCCGTCTATCGGCGACGATGGGTCGCCGGCTGTCTCGAATAAGCCTGAATCGTCCAACAGTTCGGCGCCCGCGCCGGTGGACACCGAGTCCGGCCATACCGGTGCGGTGCCGGTGTCCGCGGCTACCGACGAAGAAGGGTCGCCGGCTGTCTCGAATATGCCTGAGTCGTCCAACGGTTCGGCACCCGCACGGGTGGCCACCGCGTCCGACCGCGGCGGGGCGCTGCCGGGGTTTGCGGCTACCGACGGAGAGGGCTCGCGGGGCGAAGTCTCGGCGCCTGCGGGCGAATCCTCGTACGGTGCGGCCGACAGCGGCGTTTCTGCGGTGCTGAGCGCAGTGGATGAGCCTGGTTGTGACACAGGGGCGAACAGGGTCGCTGCGGCGTCCTCAGCTGCCTTGCCGCCCGCACCGGGGGCGACGACGACCGGGAGCCACGGCTTGGTCTGGAGTTCGCGGATCAGCGCTTCGCGGAGCAGGCTGTCGACCTCGCTACGCGCGAAGCCGGGCGTGGGGACGAGGACGAGCCGGTCGCGGGGCGGGAGGGCGCGGGCGAAATCCGCGTAGCCGGTGGCGAGTTCGGCGAGCCGGGCGCCGGGCAGGAGGCGGCGGCGGTCCGGCTGCATGGCGATGTCGGCGATCAGCAGGGCCGGGAGGGAGAGTTCCTCGTCGGAGCGGGTCGGGGCGCGCAGTACGTCCGGGGTGGCGGCGATCGGGCTGCCGTTGCGCAGCGGGAGGAGCCAGCGGGCGTGTGGCGCCCGGTACTGCCACCAGGTCCGGTGCGTGTCGCCGGGGCCGTCGACGCGGATCGCCTGCAGGGCGTTGCCGAGATCGGTGGTGGTGCTGGTGAATTCCGCCGCTTCGATCGTGATGTGTTGCAGGGCGGGCAGTTCCAGCAGCAGGTCGATCGCTTCGTCGTGCATGCCGCCGAGCAGCGCCGCAGCATCGATCTCCGGGCGCAGGCGCAGCACGACTTCGGTGTCGAAGCCGGCCATCGGCGCGGCCTCGATCGGCCAGGCCATCCGCAGCACCGGCGGCGCGAACTCGCCCGCCTGGTCCTTGACGGGTTGGTCGGGTATCCGGATGTCGTTGCGCCGCAGCGCGTCCCAGGTCAGATCGCGGGAGAAACGGAGCGAGCCGGTGGTCGAGCGCAGTTCGATCTCATCGCTGACCGACAGCACGGCGGTGAAGCCGACGCCGAACCGGCCGACGGCTGTCACATCGGACTTCCCCGACGCGCGCAGCGCGGTGAGCGCGTGCACGCCGGAGAGATCCAGCGGCGCACCGGTATTGGCGATATGCAGATGCGCACCGTCGAGCCGGACCGCCAACCGGCCCGCGACGCCGGCCTTGGCGGCCGCGTCCGCCGCGTTCTGGGCAAGCTCGGTCAGCAGCCGGTCGCGGTAACCGGCGCGCACCAGATCCGCCTCGGTCGCCGCGTCTTCGCGCAGCCGGGTCGGCGAATCGCGCCAGGCGGCAAGCACGCCCGCCCGCAACGCCGAGGTGCCGAACGGATCGGCCGTCTCGGTCAGCTCTGCGGCGATGAGTCGGCCCCGCCGTCGACCACCCGCTCGTCACCGGACGGTCCCTGCGCATCGGCCCCGTCCTCGGCAACAACGGTAACCGAACCACTCGGCTCCACCACCACCTCGAAACTGGGCGTCACCTCTGCCACATCGTCTGCCGCAGAACCACTTTCGCCGCCCCGCACATCCGCACCCACCGTGCCCTCAGCACCCGCCGCACCGGCAGCCGATTCGGCCACGCCTGACTCACCAGCAGATCCGGTCTCGACAACCGGAGCTGCGACTGCCTCTGCGCTGGACGCAACCTCACCGGAGGCCGTATCAGCAACCGGCGCAGCCGATTCAGCGACGACCGGCGTGCCCGCCTCAATCCGGGGTTCGGCCTCGCCGACTGGAGTCGCCTCGACCGGCGCAGCCGCAACATCCGCGCCCTCAGCCGTTGCCGTATCGGCAACCGGCGCAGCCGATTCGGCCACGCCTGGCTGATCGGCGGATTCGGTCGCGGTCGTTTTCTCGACAGTTGCAGCCGCAACGTCGCCCCGCTCAGCGACTGTCTCCGCGCTGGACGCAACCACAGTCGTTGCCGCCGCGTCATCCGCCACACCCGATTCGACCTCGGTCGACGGGGTTTCGACAGCCGAGGCAACTGCCGCATCAGCCGATCCTGGGTCAGCAACGGGAGTCACCACATTCGACGCAGGTGCAGTCTCAACCGCCGCCGTATCAGTCGATTCCGCCTCGACGCCCGGCGCTGCATCGGCCGTCGCCGTATCGGCTACCGGCGCAGCCGATTCGGCCGCCGCCGACGCGCCCGACGCATAGGCCGATCCGATCTCAAAAGCCGGAGCGGTTTCGGCATCCGCCACAACCGATTCGACCTCGGCCGACGAGGTTTCGGCAGCCGCGGAAATCGCCGCAGCAGCCGATCCTGGGTCAGCAACGGGAGTCACCACATTCGATGCGCGTTCGGCCTGGGTCGCTGCTGTCGCGTCGGCAGATTCGACCTCGCGATGCTGGGTTGACTCGGTCTCTGCCGGGTCGACGACCGGTGGGACCGCACCCGTCGCGAGCGATGCGTCCGCCTCGTCAGTGGATTCGGGCTCGGCGGACTGAGCGTCCTCGACCGGCACCGCTGCCGCATCGGCAGACTCGGTGACGGTCTCGGCGCCGGGCGTGACCTCGGCCGGTGCCGCGTCGGCATCCGTTGCTACCGATTCGACCTCGGCGACAGATGCTTCCGTTGCCTTGGCGGATTCGGTGTCAGCCGATGGAGCTTCCTCGGCCGGCGCGGCTGCCGCGTCAGCTGATTCGCCTGCGGCGGCGGGGGCTGCCGCGGCGGGCGCGTGCAGTTCCGCGGCCGGGATCAGGTCGACGGCCGCGTCGTCGTATGCCTCGTACAGCGGTGAGCCGCCGCCGGTGGGGGCGACCGTGTCGGAGTGGGCTCCGCAGCCGTAGGCGACGTGCACGACGTGTCCGTCGGCGCCCATCGCGTTGCCGCAGACGCCGAAGGCGGCGCGCATCGAGCCGGCCAGCGGGAGGTAGAAGCCGCACAGGCCGCAGGTGGACGGGGCCGCCTTGGCCATGTCCGTGTCCGGGCCGAATTCGGCGTGCCAGCGTTCGGCGGCTTCTTCGCGACCTTCGAGGCTGAGCACCTGGGTGCGGCCGAGGCCGATCTCCAGGGCGACCTCGTCGACGGCCGGGTCGCCGTTGGCGACATAGCCGGGCACCAGGCGCGGATCGTTGGGGGGTGGCGCCAGCAGGTCGCCGGGGGCCAGGTCACCGGGCCTGATGCGCTGATCCCAGGGCACGAAGTCGGGCGCGACCAGGGCGTCCGGCCCGGGCAGCAGCGCCGATTCGCTCACCGTCGCGTAGTCGGCCTCCGGTGGGGCCGCCACGACGACCGCCCACTGCCAGCCGCGATAGCCGGGCAGGGTGGCCTCGAAGTGATGGGTTGCCGCGCTGTCGTCCTCGGCAGCCACGCCGAGATGCGCCCCGACACCGGCTGGTTCCAACTCCAGGAGCGCACGGCGGGCCAGATCGACGGCATCGGCCAGAATCGGCCTGACACCGGACTCAGAAACAGAAACTGCGCTCACGGCCTACATTTTGCCGTATGAAACGCAATCGGCAGACGTTGGCCATCGGTGTGCTGGTCGGTCTGGTCATATGGGGCGGGTGCGCGGCGGCCGATGATGCGTCGCCCGCGATGAATGTCGAGGTCGTGGCGACCCGGTCGCACGATCCGCGCGCGTTCACCCAGGGGCTGGAAATCGATGGGGACATCCTCTACGAAGGGACCGGACTGTCGGGCGCGTCGAGCGTGCGGGCGACGAACCGCTTCACCGGCGAACAGCTGGCCCGGGTCGATCTGCCCGCGCCGTACTTCGGCGAGGGACTCACCCTCGCCGGGGACAAGCTGTGGCAACTGACATGGCAGGACCACACGGCCTTCGCCAGGGACCCGAACACCCTGGCCGAGATCGGCCGCGCGTCCTACGAGGGCGAGGGCTGGGGTCTGTGCACCCGCGCCGGGCAACTGGTGATGAGCAACGGCACCGACACGCTCACCTTCCGCGACCCGGTCACCTTCGCGCCGACCGGCACGATCCGGCTGACCAGCCACCAGAACGCGCGGCTGAACGAACTCGACTGCGCCGAGGACGGTTCGGTCTACGCCAACGACTGGCCCAGCGACCACATTCTGCGCATCGACCCGGACAGCGGCCGGGTGCTCGCGCAGATCGACGCGGCCGGCCTGCTGCCGCGGCCGATCATCCCGAACGGTGAGGACACGCTCAACGGGATCGCCCAGATTCCCGGCACCGACCGGTTCCTGCTGGCGGGTAAGAACTGGCCGACCACCTTCGAGGTCCGCTTCGTGCCGGCCTGATCGCGGTGAGTTACCGCACACCGATTCGCATGTGATTCGCGGTGCGGGGAAGTCAAGGGAGATGCACCGCCGTCAACGACGCGACGAACGTCACCTTCCGCCGACACCTTCGACAGCGAGTGAACGCCCAGCACCGAAGTACGACAGAATTGGGGATGTGACTACTCCCCGCGAACCTTCCGGTCCCGACCGTGATCGGTGGGACGGCGAGGAGTATCCGCCGATCGAACGGCACCCCGGTTTCGACCGGTACCCGCCGCCGAACACACCGTCCGGCCGCAGGCCGCTGCCGCCGCTCGACCCCGACCGGCTAGCCCGGAGCTCCGACCCCGCCGAGGCCGAGACCCGCAGGCACACCACCCCGCGCCGCGTCTTCCCGCATCGCCCCGAACCGCCGCACCATCCGGAACCCCCGCGCCCGGAGCCGAAGGCCGCGATCCCGCCGCCCACCGCTCCGCTGCCCGAGCAGTCGCCCGAGGCCGCCGACGACCCGCCGGTTCCACCCGGCACGCAACGCGTCCCGCGCAAACTCACGGTCACCCGGGTCGCCGCCATGCGCGGCCGCCAGCTGACCGAGAAGGGCATCGCCACCTTCCAGCGCGCGGCCAAGGCGGACGGCGCCGACAAATCCGGGCTCACCGCGCTGACCTACGCGACGATGGCGAACTTCGCCTTGGACGCCGCGGTCGCCGTCTCGCTGGCCAATACCCTGTTCTTCGCCAGCGCCACCGCCGAGAGCAAGACGAAAGTCGCGCTGTACCTGCTGATCACGATCGCCCCGTTCGCGGTGATCGCACCGCTGATCGGCCCGATGCTGGACCGGTTGCAGCACGGACGCCGGGTGGCGCTGGCCACCTCGTTCGCGTTGCGCGCGGTGGTCGCGGTGGTGCTGATCCTCGAATTCGACAGCTGGGCACTGTATCCGCTGGCGTTGTGCATGCTGATCGGCAGTAAATCGTTCTCGGTGCTGAAGAGCGCGGTGACACCGCGCGTGCTGCCACCCGATATCGACCTGGTGCGCACCAACTCTCGGCTCACCGTGTTCGGTTTGGTCGGCGGCACCATGGGCGCCGGGGCGATCGCCGCGCTGGCCGCCGCGATCGCGGGCTCCAGCGGCGCGCTGATCTTCGCGGCGGTGATCGCCTGTGCCGGAACCTATCTCAGCCTGCGCATCCCGTCCTGGGTGGAGGTCACCGAGGGCGAGGTGCCGGCGACGCTGAGCTATCACGCCCCCACCGAGGTGCTGACGCCGGACAAGGAATCCGCGACGCCGCCGCGCAAACGCAGGCAGCCGCTCGGCCGCTCGGTGGTGACCTCGCTGTGGGGCAACAGCGCCATCCGGGTGCTGACCGGGTTCCTCACCTTCTATGTCGCCTTCGTCGCCAAGGCCACCGAACATCGCCCGGCCCAGCAGGCCGCGATGCTCGGCGTGGTCGGCGCCATGGCCGCGCTGGGCAACTTCGCCGGCAACGCCACCGGCGCCCGGCTCAAGCTCGGCAAGCCGACGCTGATCGTGCTCGGCTGCACCGCGGCCTGCACGCTGGTCGCGCTGTTCGCCACGTTCGCCAACAACCTGCTCGGCGCGGCGCTCGCGGCCTTGATCGCCTCGTGCACCAGCGCGCTGGCGAAGGTGTCCCTGGATGCCTCGATCCAGGACGATCTGCCGCCCGAATCGATCGCGTCCGGTTTCGGCCGGTCGGAGACCGTGCTGCAACTGAGCTGGGTGGTCGGCGGGGCGGCGGGTGTGCTGCTGCCGACCGACTACTGGAAGGGCTTCGCGGTGGTCACCGCGATCCTGGTGATCGGCCTGGTACAGACCTTCGTCAGCTACCGCGGTCACTCGCTGCTGCCCGGCCTCGGCGGAAATCGTCCGCAACACGCGGAGCAGGAGGTTCCCGCGACCCGGCCGATGCCACAGACTTCGAACGCATACCGTCGACCAGGGACGAGCGGCGGCGAGACCAGCCGTATCCAACCAGGAATAGGAGACCCGAGCCAGTGAGCGAGAAGCTCAGCCCGCGCGCGATCGGCGCCCTCGTCGTTGCCGCACTACTCGTGTTCACCGTCGCCTTCGTCGGCGTCCTGGTGGTGCTGGTGCGCAACGCGGACGAGCACGATCCGGTGATCACCGCCTACGCCCACGGTAAGACGGTGGACGTCACCCCGTACGTGTACTGCACGGTGAAGATGGAGGACTGTCGTTACGGGCAGACCATCGAACTGAAGGTGCCCCAGGACTACCCGTTGCAGCTGTCGCTGCCGAAGCAGATCGCGGACGCGCCGTGGCTGGCCCAGCTGGTGTACGCGCTGCCCAACGGTGACCGCGTCGACCGGGTGATCAGCCACGCCAACTTCGACGCCGGCGCGCTGGCCGTCACCATCGACTCGCATCCGGAACCGGATCTGCGACTGGTCGGGGTCGAGTTGCAGCTGCCGATCCTGGCCAGGGACAAGGACACGGGCAAGGAGTTCTACCTGCCGCACGCCGCATGGTCGATCAGCACCGCCGCATAGGACATCCAACCGACTGGCCACGTCACTCGATAACCGGGCCACCACAGCGCGAGTTCTGCGAGCGCCGTTCGCGGCCCGTCTCGCGTCCGAGCTGTCGAAGCGCATGCGCCGCAGGCGCGAGTCTCGACATCTCGGACGCGAGACACCCAGGGGCCGCGAACACGCCGCGCCCGCGCGGCCGAGAATTCAGTGGTCGAGTTCGCGCGCGACGGCGCGGACGACCTCTGAAATGCGTTGCGCGGTCTTGCGATCCGGGTAACGACCCTTGCGCAGATCCGGCTGCACCGTCGCCTCGAGCAGGGTGATCATGTCCTCGACCATCCCGTGCAGTTCGTCCGGCGTGTGCTTGCGGGCGACCGGCTCCTTGCGGACGCGCTCGCGCTCCTGACGCTCCTGACCCTGGCGCACCGACGGCGGGGCCTCGAGCAGCTTCAGGCTCAGCGCCTGCGGACCACGGCGGCCCGCGGCCATGCCGAATTCGACGCGCTGCCCCGGCTTGAGTCCCTCGACGCCATCGGGCAACGCGGACGAACGGACATAGACGTCCTCACCCTCGTCCTGGGAAAGGAAGCCGAAGCCCTTTTCGACGTCGTACCACTTCACCCTGCCGGTCGGCACTGCGCTCACCCGTTCATCATCGAAAAACTCGAACCCCACCGGCCCGAGCACATCTGTCCACGGAACCCGCTGCGGCACAACACCGGCGACAGGTTCTCTTCTGTTTGCGAAAAGAACGCGCCCAGCAGTGATGCAGGACGCGCTTGCCAACGAGTCTACCCCGGTGCCTATAACGCAAGCACATCAGTTTTACGGTCGTCCGGTGACGAACCCTTCCGCTTCACCACAGCCGCACGACCCCGATCCCGCGTCGACCGGGGACGGGCAGCGCAGGCCGGGTGACTGGTTGCTGCGGCTCGCGCTCGGCCTGTTCGCGCTGGGATTGCTGGCGATCGTCGCCATCTTCCTGATCCCGGTGCTGTCGGACGGATCGCCGGGACTGTGGCTCTATTTTGCCGCGCTGCTCGCGCCGTTGGGATTCCTGGTCGCGATCGTCTTCGCCCTGCGCTCGGGGCGGCGCTCGCGCTGATCGCTCCGCCCTTGGGCGATATTCGAACCCGCGTTCGGATCGATCTGGACTGAAGGTCACCGGTGCGCTGCGAACGGGTTACCCGGGTCTGTCGTTACCAAATCCCAGTTGTGATCCTCGTCACATAACGGAGAGGTCACGGACCGGTGACGGCCCGGCACTCGTCTGAGCGCACCGCGTCTAGCTGCAAAGAAGGGGTTACGTCCGCGCCGAGACCGGGCCGAGACCCGCTCGTACACGCCGGTTACCAAATGGTGATTTTTCCCGCCGATCGTCGTACCGTTCTTAGCGAGCCGGGACAACCGGCACACACCGGCCCGCCGCACCGAACCTCGCCCCGCGGGACACCGGAAACCCGACGGAAACGTAGGGGCGAGGGCGGGCATGACGACCTCTCAGTCCAGCCCGACCGATGACCTCGCAGGTGCGTCGAGAGGAAGACGAACCCGATATGAGTGGACGCCATCGCAAGCCAAGCTCCACCGGACGCACGGTAGCCAAGGTTGCTGTCACCGGTGCGATCATCGGCACCGCGGGTGTGGCCCTCGCTGGCAACGCCAGCGCGGCACCCGACTCCGACTGGGATCGCCTCGCACAGTGTGAGGCCGGCGGTAACTGGGGCATCGATACCGGCAACAGTTTCCAAGGTGGACTGCAGTTCTCCCCGAGCACCTGGAAGGCCCACGGCGGCGGCGAGTATGCGGCCAGCGCCAACCAGGCCACCCGCGAGCAGCAGATCGCCGTGGCCGAGAAGGTCCTCGCCTCCCAAGGCTGGGGCGCCTGGCCGAGCTGCTCCTCCAAACTGGGTCTGAGCAGCGCGCCCACCCCGCGCTCCGCCCCCACCACCAGCGAGTCCCCGCGCTGGAACCCCGAGCCCGCGCCGCAGGCCGCTCAGGCCGCGCCGGACAGCACTCAGCAGATCTTCTCGGCCGTCGACCGCGCACTCGAGGTCGTTCAGGGCCAGGGCGTCCAGGTGCCCAAGGAAGCCTTCGACTTCTTCAACGCCGCCAAGGCGAGCAACGCCAAGCTCGATCCCGCCATCGTGAACTTCTACGAGGCGAACAAGAGCCTGCTGCCTTCCTGATCGGCTGCCCTTCGATCAACAACGAATAAGCCCGCATCCTTTCGGATGCGGGCTTATTCGTATCTTCGGACTTTCCCGTCCGGAAGATCAGCGGTTGATGACCGTGTTCGGGTGCATGTAAGGCAGCTGATCCGCCGGAAGCGGGAACTCGGTGTCCTCACCGTACGGGGAGAGCCCACCGGAACGGGTCGACGAGAGTTCGGTGACCGCGTGGTCACCTTCGGCGACCTTGGGCCAGCCGTTGTCGACATACGGTTTCTTCGATTTGTTCACCACGCCCCCATTCTGGCACGCGCCGCCCGCTGAGCAACTTTGCCGCTGCCATGTGGACGGCCCTATCTCCGCACAGCGGCAGCAGGACAGCGTCTATTACGCTGAAGGATCGGATTGAGGTGCTCACGAAATCAGTTGTGACCTGCGTATCCGCCGCTCAGTCAGCTCCGCACCGGCGGACCCCGATCCGAGACCGTAGGCTGGATCGGATGACCGCGACCTCCTTAGCCGGATGGCTCGGCGCACGTAGCGATGCCCAGTTGGTCACGCTGCTCGAACTCCGGCCGGATCTGGCTGTGCCGCTGCCCTCGTCGATGGCCGTGCTGGCCGCGCGGGCCGAGCAGCGTGCCTCGGTGCTGCGCGCCACCGACGACCTGGACACACTCGACTTCGCGATCCTGGAAACCCTTGCGGTGCACGGGGTGACGCGCACCGAGAGCAACGGCGCCCCGCTGACCCGCGCCGAGTTGCACGTGCAGCTGAACGAACGGGTGAGCGCCGCCGCGATCGATGCGGCCATCGACCGGCTGACCGCCCGCGCGCTGGTCTGGACCAGCGACGATGGGCTGCATCTGATCACCGCCGCGGTCGAGGCACTGCCCTGGCCGATCGGCAGTACCACCGAGATCCCGGACTCGCTCACCGAGCCCGAGGTCCGCGAGGTGCTGCCCGAGCTGGGCTCGGCGGCCCGGGCGCTGCTGGACAAGCTGGCCGCCACCGGCCCGCGCGGGCGCACCAGGGACGCCGCGCCGGGCACCCCGGCGGACCGTCCGGTGCAACAGCTACTTGCCCGCAGGCTGTTGAACCGGATCGACGACGAGACGGTGGAACTGCCCGTCACGGTCGGTCAGGTGCTGCGCAACGAGCCGGTGACGCACCCCCACGCGCTGACCCCGCCCGCGCCGAAACCGAAGAAACAGACCTCCGCCGACGTGAACGCCGTCGCCGCGGGCGAAGTCGGCGAACTGCTGCGGCACTGCACCGCCATCCTGGACATCCTCGGGCAGGCCCCGGCCCCCGCCCTGCGCGCGGGCGGGCTCGGCGTGCGCGAGCTGCGCCGGATCGCCAAGCAGGCAGGCATCGACGAGCAACGGGCGGGTTTGCTGGTCGAACTGCTGGCCGCCGCGCGACTGATCGAGAAGGGTTTGCCGGACCCTCCGCCGGAGGTGGATTCGACCGACGACTTCTGGGCGCCGACCCCGGCGGTCGACGCCTGGCTGGAGGCGCCACTCGCCCGGCGCTGGGCCGTCCTCGCCCTCGCGTGGCTCGAGCTGGACCGGATGCCGTGGATGATCGGTCTCCGCGACGCCAACGACAAACCCCTCGCGGCGCTCTCGCTGGAGCTGCGCACCCCGCACGCGCCGCGCGACCGGCACGCGATCCTCGGCCTGCTGGCCGAATATCCGTCCGGCAGCGCCCTCACCCCGGCCGACCTCGGCCGCGTGCTCGCCTGGCGGCAACCGCGCTGGCGCAGGCACTTTCGGCTGGAGGCGGTGGAACACACGCTGGCCGAGGCGGCGGCGCTCGGCTTCGTCGGCCGCGGCGCGCTCGGCTCCCCGGCGCGCGCGCTGCTGCACGGTTCGCCGACCAGCGCGGCCGATGCCGAGGCGGCGATGGAGTCGGCCCTGCCCGCGCCGGTCGATCACGTGCTGGTCCAGGCGGACCTGACGGTGATCGCCCCCGGCCCGCTCACCGCGGACCTGCAGCAGCGGGTCGAACTGGTCGCCGACGTCGAATCCGCCGGTGCGGCAACGGTTTACCGGATCAGCGAAACGTCCGTGCGGCGTGCGCTCGACGCCGGGCTCACCGCCGCCGAACTGCACGCGCTGTTCACGAAGCACTCGCGCACCCCGATCCCGCAGGCGCTGACCTATCTGATCGACGACGTCGCCCGGCGGCACGGGCAGCTGCGGGCGGGCATGGCCCAGTCGTTCCTGCGCAGCGACGACCCGGCGCTGCTGGCCCAGGTGCTCGCCGCACCGGTGGCGGGCACGCTGGCGCTGCGGGCCATCGCGCCGACCGTGGCGATCGCCCAGGCGCCGCTCGGCGAGGTGCTCGAACAGCTGCGCGCGGCCGGTTTCGCGCCGGCGGGCGAGGATTCGGCCGGCGTCATCGTGGATCTGCGGCAGCGCGGCGCGCGGATCTCGGCCCGGCCCAATGCCCGGCCACCGTGGCGGCCGATGCCGCCGAGCACCGAACAGCTGGAACTGCTGGTCACCGAACTCCGTGCGGCCGAACGCGCCACCAGTGCGCGCTCCGCGCAATCGGTCCGGATGGACGGCACCCGCACCAACACGGCCGCGACCCTGGCCCTGCTGCAACTGGCGGCGCGGGTGCGGCGCTCGGTGAACATCGGCTACGTCGACGCGTCGGGTGTGGCGACCCAGCGCGTGGTGGAACCGCTCAAGGTCGGCAACGGACAGCTGGACGCGCTCGACCCGGTGACCGGCGCGGTCCGGCACTTCACGCTGCACCGGATCGCGTCGGTCGCCCTGCTCGAATGATCAGGCCTTGGGCTTGGCCAGGCAGAAGGTGGTCTTCGGCGCCTCGGAGATCAGCCGGAAGCTGTCCGCGTCGGCCCCGCACAGCAGCTCGTCGGCCTCGCCGTCGATCCGCTTGACCACCTTGAAGGTGGCCTCGGTGGAACCACAGTCCACGTTCTTGACACCGGCGGCGCTGCTCTCGTTGTAGCAGCTGCCCTGCTTGAAGTTGGGCGCCAGGCACAGGAACGCGGTGCCGCCTGCGAGGTTCGCCTGGTAGGCGGTGTAGTCCGTGGCGCAGTCGACCTTCTTGTCGGAGCTCTGCGCGATCTTGTAGACCGCCTTGTCGGACGAGCAGTCGACCGTCTCGGTCTTGGCGTCGGCCGAGGCACCCTTGACGATGCAGTCGCCGACCTTGGCCGACCCGCTGGACTTGCTGTCATCCTTGGCCGACGAACAACCGACCAGCGTGACGATTACCGCCGCCACCGCGACGAGGGCAAGCACCACGCGTGCCAGCAGCCTCGCTCCTGGAAACTTCACCTGAAAACCTCTCTCACCGAACACATTCACGCCGCTCGCGAACGCGGTGAGGATACCCGGATGCAGACCGCGTCGGCTCTACGGGTGACATCGAAACCAAGGGGACGTGCCGGCTACCAGGTGCCCCACATGCCGAGCAGGGCGTACCCGAGGATGCTCGGCAGCAGGCGGCCGAGCAGTTGGAATCCAAAGCTATTCACTAGCAATGCCTTTCGCGCAAACCCATAACGTGGACATTCGTCCAGTACGTGGTTTCTTTCGCTCCGGCGAACCGAGTCGTTACGCTTGGCCAGTATGACGCTGGACGAGGCTGCCCGCGACTTGTACGGACTCGCGCCGGGCGAGTTCGTCGCCGCCCGCACGGCCAAGGCCGACGCGGCCAAGGAGGCGGGCGACAAGGAACTCGCGACCGCCATCGGCAAACTGCGCAAACCCACGGTCACCGCGTGGACGGTGAACCTGCTGGCCCGAGCGGCGCCCGAGGAGGTGGAAGCGCTGCTCCAGCTGGGCGCGGCACTGCGTTCGGCCCAGCGCAAACTGTCCGGCGCCGAGCTGCGCAGCCTGACCGGGCAGCGGCAGCAGGCGGTCAACGCCCTGGCCAAGAAGGCAGGCACGCTCGCCGCGGAGCACGACCATCCGGTGAGCGAGAGCGTGCTACGCGAGGTCGGGCAGACGCTGAACGCGGCGCTGGCCGATCCGGCGGTCGCCGAGCAGGTGCACGCCGGGACGTTGGCCACCGCGGCGACCTACGAGGGGTTCGGCCCGGCCGGGCCGGGACTGGTCGCGGTCGACGATGCCGAACCGTCCGCCGCGCCCGCCGAGGACAATCCGCGCCAGGATCTGGACGACGCGCTGGAATCCCTCGAATCCGCGCGCGCGGCAAGAGATTCGGCCCACGAAGAAGCCGACCAAGCGGCAGATCAGCTGAGCGACATCGACTCCCGGATCACCGAGCTGAAGGAAGCACTCGCCCAGGCCGAACAGGAACGCCAGTTCGCGCGCGCCACCGAACGCGCGGCTCAGGACGAATTACGTTCAGCCCAAAAGCAACTCGATCGAGCCGAACGATGGGTAGAACGGGCACGCAACCACGTCGACGGCGAATAACTACACCAAACCGCGCCCCTGGCCTCTGGATCCCATGCTCCCTCTCGAGATCCGCTCAGACCAAGCGACAGATAGGTTCGCCCTCGCACACCTATTTCGTCCTTCACACACCCCTCAACCCTTCAACAGGTATGCGAAGGATGAAGCAGGTTTGCGAAGAAGTCTCGATAACGCAACCACAGCCAGATGACCACGCTGGAACTCGACACCGCGTGCTCGACGTGCGCCTAAAGCCGGGTACGGCAGGCGACGTGCTCAGCACTACTTCAGTGAAAACCGGGGTAGGTCTTCAGTTTTCTTGTCAGGTCGCGTTGGGACATGCCGGGGGTCTACCTGGCGAGTCAGGTACACCTGCTCCCCGAGATGATCGATAGTGCTGAGCACGTCAGGCGGGGTCCCCGACCTACTCACGCAGTTGGCATGGGCAATGCGGAAGTTCCAGCGTGGTCATCGGGTTGTGGTCCGGTTCAAAGAGGCTCGGGAAGCGCGGTGCGTCGAGTGAGTGGTTCGGTCACCGCCGTGGGGCGCGTGAGCGGTTCAGTCAACGAAGAGGGTGAGCGTCGGCCCCGCTCATCGAGTCGAGTCAAAAGGTCGTTCGCTCGTCGAGTCGAGTCAAAAGGTGGCTGTTCAAGATCATTCAGCGACCTTTTGACTCGGCTCGATGTCAGCCGCGGAGGGTGCCGGGGTAGAGGTACTCGTCTGGGGGTGGGGTGTTCTGGTTGAGCCAGGCGTCGAAGAAGGGGGTGAGGTCTGTTGGTGACTTCGATTGGATGAAGGTGCGGAATTCTGGCATCGATGCGTTGGCGAACGCGTGGGCTGCGTTGAAATCCCTTACCGTGGTGAAGAATACGGGGTCGCCGAGTTGCCTGCGCAGCGCGTGCAGGAACAGGGGGCCGCGGTAGTAGACCGAGGTGAATTCCTTTCCGGCGCCGGGGTTTGCCAGCGGGATCTGCCAGAACTCGCTGTTGCCCAGATAGGTCTGGAGGGTCTGCCGGTACTCGGCGTCGACGTCCTTGCCCTCCTTGTGCTCCGGCCACAGGTAGTCGGCGGTGTAGCTGGCGAAGCATTCGTTCAGGCACACGTCCGACCACTGGCGCACCGACACCGAATCGCCCCACCACTGGTGGGTGATCTCGTGCACCGCGGTCGGCAGGTCGGTCCACGGCGCGTAGATCGGCCGGGTCTGGGTCTCCAGCGAGAACATGATGTCGGCGTCCACGTAGATGCCGCCGGAGGACTCGAACGGGTAAGGGCCGTAGAGGCTTTCGATGAAGTCGAGGATCTCCGGCAGGCGCTGCTCGGTCTCCCGGTTGCGTTCGGCCTGCGGCGCGAACGCGCTGATCAGCGGGGTGCCGTTGGCCCGGCGCTGCTCCAGGAAGCTGAACTTGTCGATCGCGATGGTGGTCAGGTAGCCGACCACCGGCTGGCTGGCCGCCCAGCTGACCGTGCGGCGCTCGCCGCGCACCTCGTCCTGGGTGCGCAGGCCGTTGGAGACGACCTCCCACTCCGCGGGGACGGTCGCGTGCAGCGCGAAGGTGGCCTTGTCCAGCGGGGTGTCGTTGAGCGGATACCAGCTGGTCGCCGAGTGCGGCTCGCCCGCGGCGAACGCGCCGCCGCTCGGCGCGTAGGTCCAGCCGTTGCCCTCGGTGTTCTGCGCGATGCCCGCGTAGTCCACGGTCACCGTGAAAGGCAGGCCGGGCAGCAGCGGCAGCGACGGGGTCACGGTGAGCTCGTGCTCGCCGTGGCGATCGAACCCGGCGGGCAGGTTGTTCACCGTCACCGCGCGCACGTCCGGGCCGGCGAAGTCCAGGTTGAACGCGCGCAGCGCCTGCGTCGAGACGGCGTCGACGCGGGTGGTCCCGGTGAGCTGGTGGCTCGCCGGGTCGTAGTCGATGGTGACGTCGTAGTGGCGGGCGTCGTAGCCGCCGTTGCCGTCCTCCGGGTAGTACGGGTCGCCGAGGCCGGACGATCCGGTGAACGGATCGGGCGGCGGGTCCGCGGCGGCGGGCGCTCCGGTGGCGACGACCGCGCCCACGACCACCGCACACATCCAGCCGGACAACCTCATTCGACAACCACCCCTCTTACATTCGGTACAGCCGTACCAACCCGATGGATGGTAGCCGGTTCAGTCCGTGCTTCCGGTCAGCGCCACCGACGCGCCGAGCCCGACGATCATCATCCCGCCGGCCCCGCCGACCGCCTCCAGCCTGCGCGGCGAGCGAGCGAACCAGCTGCGCGCCGAGGACGCGAGCAGCGCCCACACGCTGTCCGAGACCATCGCGATCACCAGGAAGATCGAGCCGAGGATCAGGAATTGCAACGGCAGCGACCCGGCGGCGGGATCGGCGAAGTGCGGCAGGATCGCCGCGAAGAAGATGATCGCCTTCGGGTTGGTCACGCCGACGATCACGCTCTGGCGCAGCACCTTCGCGTCCGGCACCAGGTCGACCTTGGCGCCGAGCGCGTCGAGCAGCGTCTTGCGCTCGCGAATCGCCTGCACGCCGATGTACATCAGGTACAGCGCGCCGGCGAACTTGATCACGGTGAGCGCGAGCGCCGAGGCCATCAGCAGCGTGCCGAGCCCCACCGCGACGAGCAGCAGCGCGACGAACACGCCCGTGCAGTGCCCGAGCACCGACAGCAGCGCCGCGCGCCGGCCGAGGGTGAGCGCCCGCCCGATGGTGAACAGCACCCCGGGCCCGGGGACGATGATGAGGACGGTCGCCGCCGCGAGAAACGCCAGCAGATTGGACATCGGAACCATCTTCGGAGTCTAAGCGGCGGCGCAACCCGAAATAGGGAATGTTCCAGCGTCAGGAACCGAGATCGTCGGGCAGCTGGTGCGGATCGAGCAGCAGCCGCTTGGCCGGTGCGCGCCGGACCTTCTCGGTGAGCGCGAGATTGTCGGTGAGCAAACGCCATTCGGCGTCGCTGATCGCGGCGCGGGCGCGCTCGATCACCTCGTCGTCGGTGGTGCCCCAGGCGATCGGCATGGCGCTGACCGACTGCCAGCGTTCGCCGACCTGCCGCGGCGCCCGATCGGTGCGCACCGCGACCGCGGGTACCCGCTCCCCCGCGGTCGTCTCGTGCCCGGGCAGCGTGCGGACCCGGCGGATGACCAGCGCGTAGCGCGGGTCGGTGGCGTCCGGCTTGGCCACATCGACCAGGGCGAGCAGCACCACACTGGACGGGTAGGTCTCCGAGACCACCGCGGGCACCAGTTCGCCGTCGGTGTAGAGCTTGTCGATACTGGCGTGCCGGGCGGTCCAGAAGGCCACCCACAGCGAGACCACCGCGCCGAGGATGAACGCGATGGTCAGCAGGTAGGCCCACGGGTGGTTCAGGTAGATCAAATACGCCGCGCCGGCGGTCGCGATGATCGCCGCGGCTATCGCCCCTATACGTAGTCGACGCTGATCGGCGAAGACTTCGTTGACCGCGCGGGCATGCTTGCGGTCCACCGGGAATTCGAAGCGTCGCACGTCCCTATTCCTAGCACATTTTACGGAGGAGTTGCCTCCACTTATCCGATGGGCGGCCCGAGCAGGTCGTCGGCGTCCATGATTCGGTAGGCATACCCCTGTTCGGCCAGAAAACGCTGTCGGTGCGCGGCGTATTCGGCGTCGAGGGTATCCCGGGCCACCACCGAGTAGAAGTGCGCTTGGCCACCATCGTGTTTCGGCCGCAACAACCGGCCCAGGCGCTGCGCCTCCTCCTGGCGGGAGCCGAAGGTGCCCGAAACCTGCACCGCGACCGAGGCTTCCGGCAGGTCGATGGAGAAGTTCGCCACCTTGCTGACCACCAGCACGGGGATATCGCCCTGCCGGAACGCGTCGAAGAGTTCTTCGCGCTCTTTGGTTTTCGTCGAGCCCTGGATCACCGGCGCGTTCAGCGCCGCGCCCAGCTCGTCGAGCTGGTCGAGGTAGGCGCCGATCACCAGGGTCGGCGCGTCCGTGTGCTTGGCCAGGATCGACTGCACCACCGGGATTTTCGTGCGCGCGGTCGAGCACAGCTTGTAGCGCTCCTCCGGCTCCGCGGTCGCGTAGGCCATCCGCTCGGCGTCGGTGAGCGTCACCCGGACCTCGATGCACTCGGCGGGGGCGATCCAGCCCTGCGCCTCGATGTCCTTCCACGGCGCGTCGTAGCGCTTCGGGCCGATCAGCGAGAACACGTCGCCCTCCCGGCCGTCCTCCCGGACCAGGGTCGCGGTGAGACCGAGGCGGCGGCGCGACTGCAGGTCGGCGGTCATCCGGAAGACCGGCGCGGGCAGCAGGTGCACCTCGTCGTAGATGACCAGGCCCCAGTCGCGGCTGTCGAACAGCTCGAGGTGCCGGTATTCACCTTTGGTGCGACGGGTGATCACCTGATAGGTCGCGATGGTGACCGGGCGGATCTCCTTGCGCTCGCCGGAGTATTCGCCGATCTCGTCCTCGGTCAGCGAGGTGCGCGCGAGCAGCTCGCGCCGCCACTGCCGGCCCGCGACGGTGTTGGTGACCAGGATCAGCGTGGTCGCCTTGGCCTTCGCCATGGCGGCGGCGCCGACCATCGTCTTGCCCGCGCCACACGGCAGCACCACGACCCCGGAGCCGCCCGCCCAGAACGAGTCGGCGGCCATCTCCTGGTAATCGCGCAGGTGCCACTTGTCGTCGGAGTAGTCCAGTTCGATCGGATGCGCCTCGCCGTCGACGTAACCGGCCAGGTCCTCGGCGGGCCAGCCGATCTTCAGCAGCATCTGCTTGATCCGGCCGCGCTCGGAGCCGTGCACGATCACCGTGTCGTCGTCGAGCCGGGCGCCGAACATCGGCGCGAGCTTCTTGTGCCGCAGCACCTCCTCCAGCACCGCGCGGTCCAGGCTGACCAGGACGAGCCCGTGCGCCGGATGCTTGACCAGCTGCAACCGCCCGTACCGGGCCATGGTGTCGACGATGTCCACCAGCAGCGGCTGCGGCACCGCGTACCGGGAGAAACTGACCAGCGCGTCCACCACCTGCTCGGCGTCGTGCCCGGCCGCTCGCGCGTTCCACAGCGCCAGCGGCGTCACCCGATAGGTGTGCACGTGCTCGGGCGCGCGCTCCAGCTCGGCGAACGGCGCGATGGCCTGCCGCGCCGCGTCGGCCAACTCGTGGTCGACCTCCAGCAGCAGCGTCTTGTCACTCTGCACAATCAGTGGACCGTCGGTCACAGCCCCTCCTCGCATCGATTCCGGACCATTCTCCCTGAGACCACCGACAGCACGGCACGGCCGGTCCCCTGACCACGACAATCAGCGTTGCAGCGCCCGGTCGAACTCGGCAGGCCAACCCTGCGCGGGGCCCGGCGGATCGGTGGGCAGGCGGGCGGCCAGCCAGTGGTCGCGACTGCGGCCGCGTTGCAGGCTGCCCTGCCGGGCCAGGCCCTCGTAGCGGAAGCCGGTGCGGCGAGCCACGGCGGCCGAGGGGTAGTTGCCGACGAACGCGCGCCAGCTGATCCGGCGCAGCGCCATGCCGTCGGGCCGGAAGGCGTAGTCGCAGACCAGGTTCACCGCCTGGGTCATCAGGCCGCGCGAGCGTTCGGCCGGGGCCAGCCAGAAGCCGATCTCGGCCGCGGACTCGTCGCGTTCGCCGAGGCCGACCATGCCGACGACGGTGCCGCCCGCACGCAGGCGCAGCGCCCAGGTCGGGCTGCGGCCGGCCCAGCCGGGGCGGACGATGTCGTCGACGAAGGTCTGCGCGTTGTCCCGGGTGTAGGGCACCGGGATGGTCACCCACTCGCCGATGGACGGATGCTGACAACATTCGGTGATGGCGTCGATATCCGCGGCGGTGGGGATCGATAGCCAGACCGTTCCGTTCGACAGCGCGTGTACGTCCATCGAGTCATGTTGTCACGAATCGCCGGACCTGAGCATCGGCTTTCCCGCGGGCCGGGCCGGGGCACCGTGGTAAACCGACCGGCCCGGAGATCGTAGAATCTCCCTGATGGTTGCCGCTCTGCTTGCCGGATTGTTCGAATCACATCGAGCGCATCTGCTCTCGGTCGCGTATCGGCTGACGGGCAGCGTCGGCGACGCCGAGGACGCGGTGCAGGAGAGCTGGCTGCGCCTGGCCGGCGCCCACCAATCCGAGATCGACGACCCGCGCGCCTGGCTGACCACCGTGGTGAGCCGAATCTGCCTGGACCGCTTGCGCAGTGCCGCGGTGCGCCGGGAAAGCTATGTGGGGCAATGGCTACCGGAGCCCGTGGTGACCGCGCGCACGCCGTCGAGCACGCCGGACCCGCTGGAGACGGTGGTCCGCAGGCAGGAGTATCGGCTCGCGGCCATGGTGGTACTGGACCGCCTGACCCCGCCACAACGGGTGGCTTTCGTTCTGCACGACGGGCTTTCGGTGCCGTTCGACGAGATCGCCGAGATCCTCGACGTGTCGGCCGAGGCCGCCCGGCAACTCGCGGCGCGGGCGCGCAAAGCGGTGGCGGACACGCCGCCGCCGGTGCCGGACGCCGAGCACGAGGCCGCGGTGCAGCGCTTCCTGACCGCGCTGCGCTCCGGCGACGTGGGCGCGGTTACCGCTGCGCTGCACCCTGATTCGGTGGTGATCGGCGATGCGGACGGAACCACCTCGACCGCGGTGAATATCCTGCGCGGCGCGGATCGGATCGCGCGCTTCTACGTGGGCTTGGTGCGCAAGTACGGCCTGGACGGCAGCGACGTGGATCCCGCCTACAACTACGAATTCGCCTCGGTCAACGGGCAATTGGGCCTGGTCGTCACCGCGGGCTACGGACATCCGCCGCGGGTCATGGGTTTCACCGTCCGCGACGGACTGGTCTGGGGCACTTACGATCTCGCGAATCCGGCCAAGCTGACCGGCATCCGGCTCGGCTGAGCCCGCCGGGCCGGCCCCCTCACGACCGGTCCGGCGGGCTGCCATCAGGGAGTGGCCGAGCCGGAGAACCAGTTGCCGGTGGAGGAGCCGAGGCCGGGGTTGCCGGTCGAGGAACCGAGGCCCCAGTCCGGGGTAGAGGAGCCGAAGCCCGCGATGAAGTCCTGCATGACGTGCCGAAGCAGACCGAGTGCGGATCCGGCGACCTCCGACGTGGCCGGATTCACAACAAGGTCGAGATATGAGGCCATGAATGCCCCTTTCGAGATACCCGCAGATCGCGGGACTGTGAGGTAGAACACGGCGAGGCTAGCCGCCGCTGGGAAACCGCACAACCATGCAGGTAGAGGACTCGAATGTGAAGTGAAGCATAGCTATTCGCTATTGAATGGCAACAATAGCGAATGCTGGGCTAGTCTCCGACTATGCCTCCGCAACCCGCCACCGTTGCTCGCCTGCGCCCCTTCGCCTCTACGATATTCGCGGAAATGACCGAGCTCGCCGTCCGATTCGACGCGGTCAACCTGGGCCAGGGATTCCCCGACACCGACGGCCCGGCCGGCATGCTCGAGGTGGCCAGGCAGGCCATCGCCGACGGCCTCAACCAGTACCCGCCCGGGCGCGGGATGCCGGTGCTGCGACGCGCGATCGCCGACGACCGCGCCCGCCGCTACGGCACCCACTACGACCCGGACACCCAGGTGCTGGTGACCGTCGGGGCGACCGAGGCGATCGCCGCCGCCATCCTCGGCCTGGTCGAACCGGGCTCCGAGGTCGTACTGATCGAGCCGTACTACGACTCCTACGCTGCCGCAGTCGCTTTGGCCGGTGCGCAACGACGCACCGCGCGCCTGGTCGCCGACGGCGATCGCTTCGTGCTCGACCTGGACAGCCTGCGCGCCGCGATCACACCGGCGACCAGGATGCTGGTGGTCAACTCCCCGCACAACCCGACCGGCACCGTGCTCGGCCGCGCCGACCTGGAGGCCATCGCCGAGATCGCCTGTGAGCACGACATTCTGGTGCTCACCGACGAGGTCTACGAGCACCTGGTCTACGACGGCACCGAGCACATCAGCCTGGCCACGCTGCCCGGCATGGCCGAGCGCACCGTCGTGGTGTCCAGTGCGGCAAAGACATTCAGCGTCACCGGGTGGAAGACCGGCTGGGCGTGCGGTCCGGCGCCGCTGATCGACGGCGTGCTCGCCGCCAAGCAGTTCATGACCTTCGTCGCCGGTGGCCCGTTCCAGCCCGCGGTCGCGCACGCGCTGAACCACGAGCTGGAGTGGGTCGCCGGGCTGCGGGACACGTTGTCCGAGAAACGACTTCGGCTCGCCGCCGCCCTGGCCGACACCGGGCTGGAGGTGAAGCAGAGCCCGGGTGGCTATTTCGTGTGCGGCGACATCACCCCGCTCGGCGCGGCCGACGGCCTCGCCTTCTGCCGCGAACTGCCCAAGCGGCTCGGCGTCGCCGCCGTCCCGGTCAGCGTGTTCGCCGACGACGCCGCGGCCTGGAATCACCTGGTGCGCTTCACCTTCTGCAAGCGCGACGAGACCCTCGACGAGGGCGTGCGCAGGCTCCGCGCGGGCGGTCGCTGAACCTTGACATACCCTGTCAGGTTTTACTGACAGGGTATGTCCTATGGCAACCCAATACTTCACCGCGACCAGCCTCGACGGATACATCGCCGACGAGCACAACTCGCTCAGCTGGCTGTTCGAGGTCGACGACGACGGCACCGCCGAGCACAACATCACCGAGTTCCTCGCGGACGTCGGCGCGATGTGCATGGGCGCGACCACCTATGAATGGATCATGGCCAACGACCCGCCGGAGAACTGGGTCAAGGTCTACGGCGACCGCCCCTGCTGGGTGTTCACCCATCGCACCTTGCCCGCCGTCCCCGGCGCCAACCTGCGGTTCGTCTCCGGCGCGGTCGAGCCGGTGCACCGGGACATGCTGGAAGCCGCAGGCGGGAAGCACATCTGGATCGTCGGCGGCGGCGAGCTGACCGGACTGTTCGCCGATGCCGGGCTGCTCGACGAGATCATCGCGGGCGTCGCACCGGTGACCTTGGGCGCCGGTTCGCCCGTGTTGCCGCGGCGAATTCCGGCCTCGCGCATGCAACTCGTCGATGTCACACAGATGGGCCAGTTCGCGCAGCTGCGCTACCGAGTGAAGTAGCGCGCCGCCTGATCTCCCGCGCGCGTCGCGGGAGATCAGGACGGGGGCGGCAAGGTCGGATCGGCCGGCCTGGTCCGCGGATACCGGCGGGCTTGCGGCGCATGCCAACCGAAACGCAACGCGAGCAGCCGGAAGGCGATCGCGCCGAGCGCGGCCAGCGCCCCGGTCCATGCCTGGTAGACACCGAAGTGCAGCAGCGTGGCCGTGGCGACGGCGCCGGCCAGCGCGGGCACCGCGTAGATCTGGTCCGGCCGCAGCACATTCGGCGTCTGCCCGCCGAGCAGGTCGCGGATCACGCCGCCGCCGATCGCGGTCACCAGGCCGAGCAGCGCGGCCGAGGGCGCGCCGAGGCCGTGGGAGTAGGCGATGACCGTTCCGGTCACACAGAACAGTCCGAGCCCGAACGCGTCGGCGACCTCGAGCGGCCCCCTGGTCAACCGCCGCGACGGATGCCAGAAGAAGATCACCGCGGCGGCCAGCACTGCCGTCCACAGATAGCTGAGATCGACGAACGCCGCGGGCGGGGTCCGGCCGATCAGCAGGTCCCGGATGATGCCGCCGCCGAGCGCGGTGGCACAGGCCAGCACCACGATGCCGAAGATGTCGAAGTCCCGCCGGACGGCCAGCAACGCGCCCGAACTCGCGAACGCGAACACCCCGAACAACTCCCCCACATGCTGCACCGCGCCGGCCGCCGACCCGAACGGGCCGGCCAGCACCGCGGCCTCGAAATCCACCATGCCGCTCACGGTGTCACACCCCGGCGGGTGCTCCGCGCCGACACGGCCCGTGGCTATGGCGAGGTCAGGCCGGGGTGGGGCGAGCCCGGTCGGTGGCGAGCAGGACGGCGATGGCGCCGAGCATGGTGCCCATGAGGTAGCGCTGGACACGCAGCCAGAGCGGCCGCCCGGTGAGGAAGGTCGCCAGGCCGGCCGCGCCGAGCACGATCAGACCGTTCACCGTCAGCGCCACCACGATCTGTACCGCGCCGAGGATCAGGCTCTGCAACCAGATCCGCCCGTGTTCGGGCGCGACGAACTGCGGGATCAGCGCCATGTACAGGATCGCGATCTTCGGATTCAGCAGGTTCGTCAGGAAACCCATCATGAACAGCCGCCGGGCCGGATCCGCGGGGATCGTCGCGGGCTCGAATATCGAGGTGCCGCCGGGCCGCAGCGCTTGCCAGGCCATCCACAGCAGGTACGCGGCACCGGTCAGTTTCACCGCCAAGTACAGCCCCGGCACCATCGCGAACACGGCGGTGATGCCGACGGTCGCGGCCACCAGGTACACCCCGAACCCCAGCGCGACACCACCCAGCGACACCAAACCGGCGCGGCGGCCCTGCGACACGGTACGAGAAACCAGGTACATCATGTTCGGCCCGGGCGTCAGAACCAGGCCCAACGCCACCGCCGCCACACCGAGAACTGCCGCCATGTCGATCACGTTGTCGATCCTCGCCGACCGGCACCGACCGGTCTCGGTCCACTTCCGACTTGCTGGTCTGGTGATCGTGCCTGCGCGGTCTCACCCTCCCGCGCCGAGCACCCGCGCGGGAGGCCGAACCGGTGTGGCAGTCAGGAATCGCGGCGCTGCCGCATCGCGTCGGCCAGCGTGTCGAGCTGGCGGGCGGTGGTGTCCCAATCGAGGCAGGCGTCGGTGATGGACTGGCCGTAGGTGAGTTCGCTCGCGTGCCCGAGGGTCAGATCCTGCCGGCCTTCCACCAGGAAGCTCTCGAGCATCACGCCGACCACGCCGGGCTCGCCGGCGCCGAGCCGGGCCGCGATGTCGGTGACCACGTCGACCTGCTTGCTGTGGTCCTTGTTGCTGTTGCCGTGGCTGGCATCGACGACCACCCGCTGCGGCAGCCCGGCCTTCTCCAGCCGCACGCACGCCTCGGCGACCGAGGCCGCGTCGTAATTGGTGCCGGAGGTGCCGCCGCGCAGGATGACGTGGCAGTCGGGATTGCCGGTGGTGCGGATCAGCGCGGCGCGCCCGTCCAGGTCGGTGCCGGGGAACACGTGGCTGGCCGCGGCGGCGCGCACGCCGTCGACGGCCACCTGAACGTCGCCGTCGGTGCCGTTCTTGATGCCGACCGGCATGGACAGCGCGCTGCTCAGCTGCCGGTGCACCTGGCTGGCCGCGGTGCGGGCGCCGATCGCGCCGTAGGCGACCAGGTCGGCGATGTACTGCGGGGTGATCGGGTCGAGGAACTCACACGCCACCGGCAGGCCGAGGCCGGTGATGTCGACCAGCAGCTTGCGGCCGATGCCGAGGCCGGTGTTGACGTCGAACGAGCCGTCCAGGTGCGGATCGTTGATCAGCCCCTTCCAGCCCAGGGTGGTGCGCGGCTTCTCGAAGTAGACCCGCATCACCACGTGCAGCCGGTCGTCCAGTTCGGCGGCCTTGGCGGCCAGGCGGCGCGCGTAGTCGAGGGCGGCGGCGGGGTCGTGCACCGAGCACGGGCCGACGATCACCATCAGGCGATCGTCCACGCCGTTCAGCACATCGACGGTGGCCGCGCGGCCGCGGCGAACGGTGTCGGCGAGGGCGTCGGTGATCCGGTGCACCTGGCGCACCTCGGCGGGTGAACGCAGCGGGCTGACGCTGAGGGTGCGTTGGTCGTCCAGACCAAACAGCATCGCGGAGCGATTCGAGGAGGGGTGGCGGTCGGGCGACGGGCGGGCATGACGTGGATCGACGTCAACAGCGGTGGTCATGTGGGTTCCTTTTCTTCGGCCGACCCACGGACGCGAAACCCCGTCGAGCCGGTCTTCCGGCTCGGGGTGGAATGTCGTCAGCGCAAGTGGTTGCCGCAGACCAGCCCACCCGGGGCCGGCTTGCTAAACCAGAAATACACGCGCTGCACGTCAGGGACTGTACCAGGCGGCTATCGCAGAGCGACTCGACCGTGCCGCATGCCACAGCACGGTCGAGCCGGTATGCCTCATCCCCACTGGCCGGGCTGGTAGTCGCCGGCCGGGGTGCGGGCGATCACGTTCAGCCGGTTCCAGGCGTTGATCATCGCGATCGCGGAGATCAGGGCGGCGGCCTGGTCCTCGTCGTAGTGCTTGCGCACCTCCTGCCACACCTCGTCACTGACGCCCGCGCTGTCCGCGATCCGGGTGGCCTCCTCGGTCAGGGCGAGCGCGGCCCGCTCGGCCTCGGTGAACACGGTGGCCTCCCGCCAGGCGGCGACCAGGTTGAGCCGCACCGAGGTCTCGCCGTGGTGCGCGGCGTCCTTGGTGTGCATGTCGGTGCAGTAGCCGCAGCCGTTGATCTGGCTGGCCCGGATCTTGACCAGCTCGTGCGTGGCCGCGGGCAGGGTGGAGTCGTTGATGATCCGGGCGGCGTTGGTGAGGCGCTTGACGAAGCTGCCTGCGACCTGGTTGCCGAAGAGGTTGATGCGAGCGTCCATGATGTTGCCTTCCTTCGTGGTTTGTTCTGCGTCTTCGTAGAGAGGACGACACGGGTAGGCGATGTGTGACACGACTGCGCGTGGTGACCTGAGTCACTCCGCATTTCGATTCATCGTCGCAGCTCAGAGCGCGGCGTGTCCACGGCCGAGAGCCCCGGTCGCAAGTAATGTCCGACAGCTATGGACACGTTGATCTTCGGCGGACTGCTCGCGGCCCTGGTCGTGCTGTCCGGGCAGCGCTCGCGGCGGGCGGTGCTCGGCGCCTGGTGGGTGCTGCTGCTCGCGACGATCCTGCTGCTGGCTCAGCACATCACCGGCGGGCTCGGCCTCGGGTTGAACTACTGATGGCCACCGCGACCGCGCCCGCCCGGACGGCGGGAACCGTTGTGGGACAACTGCAATACTGGCTGGCCGTGGTTTTCGTGGTCGGCTGGACCGCAGTGATCTGCGGCGGGCTCGGCGTGCAGTTCGGCAGCTGGGACTATCCGTGTCCGCTGTGCATGGTGCAGCGAATGTTCATGGCGCTGGCCGCATTGGGAGCGGCGGTCATCGTGCGCAAGGGCATGACCGGGACGATTGCCGCGCGCGACTACGCGATGGGCTGGGGTTTGGCCGTAGTCGGTTGCGTGGCAGGCGGATTCGCCTCCTGGCGGCAGACGATGCTGCACATCCTGCCCGGCGATCCCGGCTACGGGGAGCCCGTGCTCGGGCTGCATCTGTACGTCTGGGCGTGGATCTTGTTCATCGCCGCGATCGCGACCGTCGGTGCCGTGCTGGCCTTTTCGCACAGCACCGCGGCGGAGACGATCCCGGCGAGACCACATCGACTCATCGGGATGATCGCGTTGTGGTTCCTCGGCCTGGTGCTGGCGATCAACCTGGTCGCGGTCTTCCTGCTGGAAGGCTTCCACTGGTTCCTGCCCGACGATCCGAGCCGGTACCAGTTGTTCTACGACCTGCACATCCTGAGCTGACCGGCGGCTACTTCGCGAAATCGTAGGTGACGCCGGTCAGTTTCTCCGACAGCTCCCACAGGCCGCGCGCGACGTTCTCGTCGCGCGAGGCCTTCGTCGAACCGGAACGGCCCGGGTAGCCGCGCAGGCCGCGCCAGCCGGTCGGCCCGTAGTAGCGGCCGGGTTCGACGTCGGTCGTCGCGGCGTACAGCGTGGGCAGCGCGCCCATTTCGGCGCTCTGCGCGAGCAGCAGGTTGCCGAGCCGCATCACCGCGTCCTGGATCGACTCGGTGTGCGACATCAGCTCGGTCGCGGCATAACCGGGGTGCGCGGCGACCGAGATCTTCGGCGAGCCGACCGCACTCAGCCTGCGCTGCAACTCGTAGGCGAACAGCAGGTTGGCCAGCTTCGCCTGCCCATAGGCCTGCCAGCGCCGATACGGGCGCCGCTCCCAGTTGAGATCGTCGAGATCGATCCTCCCGATGACGTGCGCACCGCTGGCCACCGTGACGATCCGCGCCGAAATCTTGTCCAGCAGTAGACCGGTCAGCGCGAAGTGGCCGAGATGGTTGGTGCCGACCTGCATTTCGAAGCCGTCCGCGGTGCGCGACTCCGGCAACGCCATCACCCCGGCATTGTTGATCAGCACGTCGGCCCGATCCGTCGCCTCGGCGAACTCCCGCACCGACGCCAGATCCGCGAGATCCAGCTTCCGGACCACCGCCCGCTCGCCCAGCTCCGCCGCGATCCGCTCCGCCTTGGCCACGTTCCGGCAGGCCAGCACCACCTCTGCCCCGGCCGCCGCCAGGGCGCGCACCGTGGCCGCCCCGAGCCCGCTGTTCGCACCGGTCACAATGAATTTCCGACCGGACTGATCGGGCATCGACGAGGTATCCCACCTGCTCATGGCGGGAGTCTAAACCGAGACGTGACGTCATACCTGGGCCAGCACGGCGTCGATCGAGGCGTGCTCGAACCGGCCCACCGCCGTGAGATAGGGTTGCCTTACCTATCTTCACCGAGCCTGGCTCGGGTCAACCGTGAGGTACGACCGTGACTTCGACATCCACCCCGCACCGCGATGGCTACGTGCCCTTTCCGACCGAGGCCGGGGAGGCCTACCGGGCCGCCGGATATTGGGACGGGCGGGCGCTGGGTGAACTGTTGCGGGAGACGGCTCGACGGCATCCGCATCGACCGGCCCTGCTGGAGGCGGACGCCGTGCGCAGTTACGCATGGCTGGACGGGGCGGCCGATCGGATGGCGCACGGACTGCTCGCGCTGGGGATTTCGCCCGGCGACCGGGTCGTGGTGCAGTTGCCCAACGTGCCGGAGTTCGCGACCGTGCTGTTCGGGTTGCTGCGGGCCGGGATCATTCCGGTGCTGACCCTGCCCGCGCACCGGCGGGCCGAAATCGAGCACCTGGCAGCCCTTTCCGAGGCGGTGGCCTACATCGTGATCGATCGGCTCGGGGATTTCGACTATCGCGAGCTGGCCGACGCCGTGCGAGAGTCGGTGCCTTCGCTGCGGCACGTGCTGGTGCTCGGCGAGCCGGGATTCGGCATCGACCTGAATTCGGTTCCGCGCGAGGGTGATTCGCTGCCGGCGATCGATCCGAGCGATATCGCGCTGATGCTGGTCTCCGGCGGCACCACCGGGCTGCCCAAGTTGATCGCCCGCACGCACGACGACTACGTGTACAACGCCACCGCGAGCGCCGAGGTGTGCGCGTTGACCGCGGACGACGTCTACCTCGCGACTTTGCCTGCGGCGCACAACTTCCCGCTGGCCTGCCCGGGGATTCTCGGCACGGTGAGCGTCGGCGGCGCGGTCGCGTTCGTCACCGATCCCAGTCCGGAGAGTGCGTTCGCCGCCATCGAGCGGCATGGGGTCACGGTCACCGCGGTCGTCCCGCCGCTGGCCCAGCTGTGGTGTGCCGCAACCGAATGGGAACAGGCCGATCTGCGTTCGCTGCGGCTGCTCCAGGTCGGCGGCGCCCGGCTGGCCGAGATCAACGCCAAGGAGGTGACGCCCGCGCTCGGCGCCACCTTGCAGCAGGTGTTCGGCATGGCCGAGGGGCTGCTCAACTTCACTCGGCTCGATGACGCCGCCGAACTACTGCACACCACGCAGGGGCGGGCGCTCTCGCCCGCCGACGAGATCCGGGTGGTGGACGCGGACGGCAACGACGTCGCGCCGGGCGCCGAGGGCGAGCTGCTCACCAAGGGGCCGTACACCATTCGCGGCTACTACCGCGCGCCCGAACACAATGCCCGCGCCTTCACCCCGGACGGCTACTACCGCAGCGGCGATCTGGTGCGCAGGCTGCCGAGCGGGCACCTGATCGTCTCCGGGCGGATCAAGGACGTGATCAACCGCGGCGGCGAGAACGTCTCGTGCGACGAACTGGAGGAGCACCTGCTCGCGCATCCCGCCGTCCGGCACGCGGCGGCGGTCGGCCTGCCCGACGCCTCGCTCGGCGAAAAGGTTTGCGCCGTCCTGGTTGTCGACGGTGCCATGCCGGCCCTCGCCGAGATCAAGGCCTTTCTTACCGAGCGTGGCCTGGCGACCTACAAGCTCCCCGACGTCCTGCGCCGCGCGGACCGGCTGCCGATCACCGCGGTCGGAAAGATCGACAAGAAGGCGTTGCGCGCCACCGCGGGCTGATTCGGGAATCGCCCGCACAAGTGAACGGGCAGCGCACCTTTCGGCGCGCTGCCCGTTGTGCCGGTCGATTCACTACCGTGCCTGCACGACGTACGGCGCGATGCTGCCCAGCTTCTCGCAGGTCTCCTCGAATTCCCGCTCCGGGCGCGACTGCGCGACGATGCCGGCGCCGGCCCGCAGCCAGGCGCCCTCGGTCGTCTGATAGATCGCGCGCAACACCAGCGTCGCCTCCAGCGCGCCGGTCGGCGAGACCGTCACCACCGCACCGGAATACAGCCCGCGCGCGTCGTGGTCGAGCCGGAACACCGAGTCGATGCCCTCGGCCTTGGGAATCCCGGACGCGGTGACCGAGGGGAACAGCACCTCGAGCGCGTCCCAGCTGGTCCGGTCGGCGGCCAGCGTGCCGCACACGGTGGAGGAGATATGCTGCACGCTGCCGCGCTCGCGCACCGCCATGAAGTCGGTGACCGCGACGGTGCCCCGGTCGGCCACCGAGGTCATCTCCGCGAACGAGGTCTGCACCGAAATCGCGTGCTCCACGATCTCTTTGGGGTCGGCGAGCAGGTCCGCGCGGGCGGCCGCGTCGATCTCCGCGCCGCGGCCGAAGGCCCGGGTGCCCGCCACCGGCTCGGTGGTCACCGTGCGGTTGTCGTCCACGGACGCAACGAGTTCCGGACTGAACCCGGCCGCCTCGAGCCCGCCGAGCCGCAGCAGGAACGACCGCGCGGGCGTGTTGTGCGCGCGGCCGAGCCGGTAGGTGGCCGGAACGTCCGCCACGAACGGCAGATCGACCTTCCGCGACAGGATGACCTTCTGGTACTTGTCCGCCTGGATCTCGCGCACCGCCTCGGCGACCCGGCCGGTATAGCCGGTCGGGTCGAGCCGGATATCCGTCGGATGCGGCTGCGGCAGTTCGCTTTCCTGTGATTCGGTGATCAGGTCGTGGATGTCGCCGGTCTCGGCGGGGGTGGCGCCGGAGACCCGGATGCCGTACTCGCCGATCCGCACCTCGATGCGCGGAACCATCAACTGCACCAGCGTGGTCCGTGGGTCCAGGTGCGCGGTCGCGGCATAAGCCCACGCGCAGAACTCGAATCCGATCCAGCCGTAGGCATTCCGGCCATCGAGCGGCAACCCGGCGAGCGCCCGATCGACGACTCCCGCCGGACGGCCCGTCCACGGGGTCGCGGTGGTCCGCCCGTCCCAGCTGACCCGCAGTTCCTCGACATCCAGTTCGATACCGCCGATCGGATCGGCGGCGAATACCCACTCACCCGGTCGCTCGTACATCACGTACTCACCGAACCGATCGGCCCCCGCCAGCCGGGACATCGCTGCCGCCGGATCGGTCACATACTCCACCCGCAAGCGTTCGTCCGTGGTCGACAACGATCCTCCAAAGTTCTGACTGGCCCTACTTTGGAGGTAAGGTTAGCATTACCTGACTAGCTTGATACTGTGCCCGCAACCACACCGCCCGGCCCTCGAACAATCAGTTCGACGGGACCGCCAGGGCCGAACGCTCGACGCTCAGCAAACTCTCCGCGCTGTGCTCCGCGTGGTAGGCGGCCGCGCCACCGCGCAGCCCGAACAGCCGCTTCGAGTAGAGCAGCCAGACCACCGCGGCGATATTGACCAGCAGCGCGCCGATCCGCAGCACGGTGATCTTCTCGGTCAACTCGTAGATCTCCAGCGGCAGAAACAGACTCGTCGCGACCACCGCGAAATACTCGCCCCAGCGCTTCATCAGCCACAGCCCGAGCGCCTCGATCCCCTGCAACCCGGCATAGCCGAAGATGCCGACGGCCACCCACAGCAGCGTCGTATTCGACAGCGAGAAGGCCTGATCGATCAGGTGCACGATCTTCGATCGGTCGACATCCCAGCCGAATTGGTCGGCCAGCGGGCGCAGCAGCGGCAGATCCTGATCGAACGCGGCCCGCATCGTCTCCCGCGACGTCCGGAACTTCAACACCGCGAACGCCACACCGACCAGCACCAGCCCGCGCAGCAACCGCTCGATCGCCAGCGCGCGCATCAACCAGCGATCCCGCAGCAGCCGCCCGCGCGGCACCTCCGGCGCGTGGTCGGCCGGACCGGATCCGACCGGCTCGCCGGGCACGAAGGTCCCGCAGCGCAGACAGCGCCAGGCCACCCCTGCCACGGTCTCGACCCGCAGCCGATCGGCCAGATCCGCCTCATCCGGTGCGTAGGTGTAATGACCGTGCCAGCCACACGCGCGCAGCGCCCAATCCATGAACGCAGCGTAAACCGCGGCCCCGCCACAGCGCCGGATCGAACCCGCGGAATTACCACAACTGGCGACTCTGTCCAGCCCCCGCGCCTTATGATCCTGTCCAGCGCACTCCGCGCTGGACCTCTCCCGACTCAACACCTGATCACGCAAGAACATGGGTAACTCACCGGGTACGGGCCGAGCCGAACCCAACTCCTGACCGCCGGTCGCCGACGCAACCACCATGGCACGCGAGTCTGGCTTGAATACTCGGAGAGGCGGGACAGGAGGGATCGGGTAATGATCGAGCACCGTGGCGGATCGCCCGCGGATAGTGAGCGAGCATCGGCACCGGGGTCGGTGGTGGCGCTGGTCGACGCGGCCTCCGGCGTGGAGCGCGAACTCATCGGCGCCTGGTTGACCGACGGCGGGATCGCCAAGGAGTTCGGCACCGACGCGCCGATCACCCAGCTGGATCTCGACGCGGGCGCGGTGGCGTCCCGGCTGGTCGGGCGGCACGACGATCCGCTGGTGGTCCCGGTGCGGGTGCTCTGGCGGCCGCCGGAGCGCGATGGCGTCCGCCGGATCACCTTCGCCGACATGGCGCTGCTGACCAACCCGCGCAAGCCGAACCGGCTGGCCCAGCGCAAGCTGGCCGGCCAGCCGAACCGGCACGTGGTGCTGACCGGGCAGCCCGCGCTGCTCAGCGAATTGCGCACGAACAACCCCGAAGCCGCCGCACTGGTCACCAAGGGCACCGCCGAGCCGTTCGCCCGTGCCGTCGTGCGCGCCGCGGTAGTGGCGCTGGAACGGGCCGAGCGCACCATCATCGGCGACCGGTACAAGGTGCCCCGGCTGGTGGCCGAGGAGATCCTCGACTCCCCCGACTTCGTCCGCAGGCTCGAACTCATCGCCGACCAGATCGGCGCCAGTCCGCACGAGGTGTACCGGCGCGCGGAGAAGGCGTTGAACGAACTCGTCGCCGCGCAAAGCAGATTGGTCTCCGACCTGTTCACCCAGGCGATGCGCCCGATCCACGCGTCGACCTGGAAGGTGGACTCCGACGATTCCGGACTGGCCGGGCTACGCGACCTCAACCGCCGCTACCCGCTGGTGTTCCTGCCGTCGCACCGCTCCTACGTCGACGCGTTCGTGCTCGGTGATGTGCTGGCCCGCAACGACTTCCCGCCGAACCACGTGATCGGCGGCGCGAATCTCAGCTTCTGGCCGATG
This sequence comes from Nocardia sp. NPDC006044, assembly GCF_042871115.1. Classification (NCBI taxonomy): domain Bacteria; kingdom Bacillati; phylum Actinomycetota; class Actinomycetes; order Mycobacteriales; family Nocardiaceae; genus Nocardia; species Nocardia sp. NPDC006044. Next base: position 10,177 of record NZ_JBIAID010000005.1, on the reverse strand, counting down.
GGCCCGATCGCCCGGCGCACCGGAACCGTGTTCATCCGGCGCAGTTTCGGCGACGACGAGGTGTACAAGGCGGTGGTCGAGGAGTACTTCGCCTACCTGCTGGCCAAGCGCTTCAACCTGGAGTGGTACTTCGAGGGCGGGCGCACCCGCACCGGCAAGCTGCGCCCGCCGCGCTACGGGCTGCTGAATTACCTCGCGGCGGCGGTCCGGGCGGACCGGGTCGAGGACGTCATGCTGGTGCCAGTGTCGATCACCTATGAGCGGCTCAACGAGCTGGGCGCCATCTCCACCGAACAGGTCGGCGGCAAGAAGAAGCCGGAGGGGCTGGCCTGGCTCGCGCGTTATGTACGCAGCCAACAGCATTCGGCCGGGCACGTGTATGTGCGCTTCGGCGAACCGCTTTCGGCGCGCGACCGGCTCGCCGCGCACGGCGATCCGCTCACCACGCCGCCGCTGACCATCCCGCTGCACCGCACCGAACCCGCGCCCGCCGGGCTCACCGATACCGGGCAGGGCATACCGGACGCGCCCGAGATCGCGGAGTTGGAGCGCAAAGCCGTGCAGCGGTTGGCGTTCGAGATCGCCGTCGGCATCAACGCGGTCACCCCGGTGACGGTCAACGCGCTGGTCACCCTCGCCCTGCTCGGCGTGCACGAGCGCGCGCTCACCCTCGGCGAGGTGCGCACAGTGCTCGCGCCGGTGCTCGGCTACATCGAGGAGCGCAATCTGCCGCACGGCGAGCTGGCCGCGTTGCGCGACGATCAGGGCCTAGCCGTTGTGCTGGAACAACTCTCGCTGGCCAAGGTGGTGACGGTCTATCGCGGCGGGCTGGAGCCGGTCTACTCGATCGAGGCGGGCGCGCACCTGGAGGCCGCGTTCTATCGCAACAGCGCCGTGCACTGGTTCGTCAATCGCGCCATCCTCGAGCTGTCCATCCTGGCCGCGCTGGACAGCGACGGCGCCGACCAGCTGACCACCGGCTGGGACGAGGCGTTCCGGCTGCGCGATCTGCTGAAGTTCGAATTCTTCTTCCCCGAGCGGGCCGAGTTCGCCGAGCAGATGACCGCCGAGATGCTGCTGCTGGATCCCGAGTGGCACAGCCACACCCGGGACAACACCCTGGGCTCCGAGGTGATGGCCAAGCTCACCGGTTCCGGATTCATGATGGCGCACCGGGTGCTTCGCTCGTTCTTCGACGCTCAGCTGGTGGTGGCCGAGCGGCTGGCCGACCGCGACCCCGAGGTCGAACTCGACCGCAAGCAGTTCATCGCCGACTGCGTCGCGGTCGGCAAGCAGATGATGCTGCAACAGCGGCTGCACAGCCCGGAATCGGTCTCCACCGAATTGTTCACCACCGCACTGAAACTCGCGGACAACTACGGGCTACTCGAAGCCGTGTCGCACGATTCGGCCAAGCGCCGGGCGGAATTGACCGAGCGGCGGGTGGAATTCGCCGATCAGCTGCGCACCATCGGCGCCCGCATCTCCAGGGCGGCGGCGCTCGACCCGTCCAATCGGGAGACCCGGTGAGTGCCGAGCTCGACGGCGTGCTCGCCGAGATCCGCTCCGGGCCACAGGGGCCGGCGGTCGCCGCGATCTTCGACTTCGGCGGCACGGTCATCGACGGCTTCGCGCGACCGGGTTTGTTCCGGCGGCTGCTGCGCGGGCGCAGCACCGAGGAGGTGCTGCTCCGGGGCATCCGCAACGGCACCACCGACGGCGAGTACGGCCGGTTCCTGAACCAGCTCGCCGAGGTGCTCGCGGGCAGATCCGAAGCCGACCTGGACGCGCTGGGCGAGCGGCTGTTCCGGCGCACCGTGTACGGACATCTGTATTTCGAAGCGTGGCAACTGATTCGGACGCATCGGGCGGCCGGGCACACCATCGTGCTGACCAGCTCGCTGACCCGCTTTCAGGTCGCACCCGCGGCGGCCGAGCTCGGCATAGAGCATGTGCTATACACCCCGATGGCTGCCGAGAACGGTATTCTCACCGGCTATCCGGATGGAAAGACGTTGTGGCGCAACGGCAAGGCCGAGGCGGTCCGGGAATTCGCTGCCGACCACGAGGTGGACCTCACCCGCAGCTACGCCTACGCCGACAGCGCCGCCGATCTGCCGCTGCTGTCCCTGGTCGGCCATCCGGCGGCGGTGAACCCCGACCGGCAGCTCACCGCGGTTGCCGCCGAACACGATTGGCCGGCGCTGCGCTTCCACCCGCGCCGCGACGCGCGCCCAGCCGACTACGCCCGCACCACAGCGGGTTTCGCCGGATTGCTCGGCGGGGCGTTCTACGGCGTCGCGGCCAAGTCGCCGACCAGGGACCACCGGCAGATGGCCGACGCGCTGCTGGAGCACGCGGCGGGCAATACCTTGAGCCTCGCGGGTGTGCACCTGCGCGTGAGCGGTGCCGAAAACGCGTGCGCACCACGGCCCGCGGTGTTCCTGTTCAACCATCAGAGCCAGTTCGACATCATCATCGTCCCCGAGGTGCTCCAGGGCGGGGTCACCGGAATCGGCAAGAAGGAGCTCACCCGCAACCCGATCTTCGGACCGCTGATGCGCTTCGTCGGCGTGACCTTCATAGATCGGTCGAGCACCGACAAGGCCAAGGCCGCGCTCGCGCCGGTGGTCGACACACTACGCGGCGGGCTGTCGATCGCGGTCGCGCCCGAGGGAACCCGTTCCTACACACCGGAAGTCGGGCCGTTCAAGAAGGGCGCGTTCCACATCGCCATCCAGGCGGGCGTGCCGGTCATCCCGATCGTGATCCGCAACGCGGGCGAGATCTGCTGGCGCAATTCGATGGTCGCGCGGCCGGGCACCGTGGACGTGGCGGTCCTCGATCCCATCGATGTCAGCGGCTGGGACCCGAATGACCTGGACGACAAGGTCGCCGCGGTCCGGCAGCTGTACCTGAATACGTTGCTCGACTGGCCGAAGCCCGACTGATCCGCGCGAACCCTCGCGCGCCGCAGCGAATTCCGGTGCGGCGGTGGCCTGTCGAGTGATCCAGGCCACATTTCCGGCGGATTGACCTCAACAAATGTTCAGGTTTCATGATTGTTCCCGACAGCGAGCACCACCGCTTCGGATGAGGAGAACATCATGACCACCGCCCAAACCTTCACCCCCGCACTGCGAATCCCCGCGGTCGGCCGGCCGACCTCCGTCATCGGCAGCGTCGTCGTCGCGGTCGCGGTCAACCTGATCGTCTGGCTGCTCGGCGAGGCCGCTGGCGGTGCGTTCGAAGTGGTCGACCAGGGGGTCACCACATCCGTCGGCGCGGGCGGGGTGATCGTCTCCTCCGGCCTGCCGCTGCTCGTCGGCATGACGGCGGCCGCGCTGGTGTCGTACTTCTGGACCGGCGCGCTGCGAGTGGCCCAGATCGTCGGCGCCGTCCTCGCCATCGCGACCATCGGCCTGACCATCGCCGCACCGTTCGACACCGTGTCCACGATCGCGCTGTCGGTCATGCATGTGGTGCTGGCGCCGGTGCTCGTCGTCGGGCTGGAAGCGATGCGCCGCGGACTGTCCGCCCACTGACCCCCTCGACGGCGTAGGACCCCACATCCATCGCGGATGCGGGGCCCTACGCCTGTCTGTTCTAGACCGAGCGGCCGAAGAGCAGCTTCCACGGCATCAGCGCCGACTCCAGCTGCACCTTCAGGCTCATCTTCGACGCGCCCAGTGTGCGCTCTTCGAAGCGGATCGGCACCTCCGCGATCTCGATGCCCTTCTTGACCGTCCGGTAGTTCATCTCGACCTGGAACGAGTAGCCGTTGCTGCGGATCGAGGCCACGTCGATGGCGCGCAGCGTGTCCGCCTTCCACGCCTTGAACCCGGCGGTGGCGTCTTTCACGCCGAGCCGCAGGATCAGGTTCACGTAGAAGTTGGCCCACGCGGACAGCGCCTTGCGGTGCCACTTCCACTCGTCGGCGGTCGAGCCGCCCGGAACGTAGCGCGAGCCCAGCACGACGCCGGCGTCGGTGGTCGTCAGCTTCTCCAGCATGGCCGGAATCACCTCGGCCGGATGCGACAGGTCGGCGTCCATCTGGATCACCACGTCCGCGCCCTCGTCCAGCGCCCGGGTGATGCCCGCGATGTAGGCCCGGCCGAGGCCGTCCTTCTCCGTGCGGTGCAGCACGCCGACCACGTTCGGCAGTTCGACGGCCAGCTTGTCGGCGACGTCACCGGTGCCGTCCGGCGAACTGTCGTCGACCACGAGCACGTGCAGGTCGGGTACCGGCAGCGCGGTCAGGCGCTCCACCGCTACCGGCAGGTTCTCCCGCTCGTTGTAGGTCGGCACAACAACGGTAACCCTCAAGGGTCGCCCTCCCTGCTGATCCTGGTCCAGCTCGCAGCCCACGTCAGGACCACCGAGCATTCGTTCGAGTTCGGAGAAACCGTACTCGATCCAGCTGAAGCGGGCCTGAGTGGATCTACCAGCTCGCCGATATCGGGCGTGCATCAGCGCACGTCACAAGATCACTCCTGCCGTGCGGCTGTCCGCCGCGCACCGGCCGTCGCGATCAGATCACTTGTCGCACACCGGACTACCGGCCCGGGTCAGTCCTCGTCCCCGGAATCGGCCTGCGCGTTGCGCGCCTTGACGATCTCCAATGCCCGTTCCGCGGTCGCCTGGTCCGGGTACGGGCCCATCCGATCCTGGAACCAGCACTGCCGCCCCTTCTCGGCCCGCTTGTGCTTCAAGCAGTAATACCAGCGCTCAGCCATGCCCCCAGCATTCCACCGTCACCGCCCCTTCAACCCCATTTCCAAGATCATCGACGGCCCGGTGTCCCGCATCCGGGGGTTACCAGAGGTAACGGAGGTGGATGAGCGCGTCGATCACCAGAACTGTGCCGAACACCATGAAAAGGACGCGCAATGCCGGCGGCGCATATCGAGTGAGTATCCGCACCACCATCCGGTAGATCCGCCGCGCCCTGATCGTCCGGCGCAGCGAGAGCAGCAGCACCAGCACTGGCGGCAACAGCGCCAGCGCGCAATACGCCACCACGATCAGCGGCCACAGCGCCGGCAGCGGATCCTGCGCCGAGATCATCGCCAGCCCCGCCAGATACGGCACCGCCGTCGGCGCCTGCACCAGACCGATTGCCATACCGACGAATCCGAACAACCACGGCCGCCGCCGCACCGCCCCCGCCCACCCAGGCGGCTCGGTCCGACCGCCCACCGAAACCCGGCTGACCGCGATCAACACCACCCCCAACATCAACTCACCCCAATACCGCACCCCCGGCGTGAACTCGAACTCCACCAGCCCCGTCAGAAAGTTCAACCCGAGCACCGTACAGATGCCAAACGCGGTGGTAACTGCGAAAACCCCCGCGATAAAACTCACCCCACCCGGCACCGGCGACCGCCGCCCCACCCGACTGTCCGTTACCACCGCCGTAGTAACCCCCACCAGCAGCACATCCAACGAGTCCAGAAACGCGAAACCCGCGAGCGCCAGAAGAAGGGTCAGCATGACCCGGCCAGCCTACGGGAGCGACATCCCCGCCCCGCTCGACCGACGAGCACCAACCTTGCGCAGGATCGGCATATAAGGGAGCGGGTCCGGGGGCGAAGCCCTCCGGGCGGGCGTGGGGTTGCACCCCACAAAACAAAAAAGACGAGGAAGCTCCAGCGTGCGTTCTCTGCACGCAGGGCTTCCCCGCTTTCGAGTGGCCAGGGCCGGGATCGAACCGGCGACCTTCCGCTTTTCAGTCAGGCACAAAACCGCAGCTCAGATGCCCTGTTTGCGATGTCGTGCCTTCCACGTGCCCTATCTCCCGGTCAGTGCTTCACAACGATGGTGCGCGGGAGGGCGACTGCGTTTCCCCGGGCAGCGAGCTTGCTCAGCTGTTCGGCGACCTCTTTATCACGGCCGTCGACGGCATGCATGTAGCGGTTGGCCGCTGCGGTGGAGGAATGGCCAAGGCGCTTCTTGAGGTCGGCCAGGGTCGCGCCGGTGCTCGCTGCCAGGGTCTGGCCGGTATGGCGCAGATCGTGAAACGTCACGGTGACACCGACCTTGTCCCGGGCTCGGACGAACGCCTGGTAGACGGCATTGCCCCGCATCCGCCGGCCATCGCGGCCCATGAACAGCCAGGTGTCACCAGCCCACTTCTCCAGGTGCTCGACCAGGTAGGGCCGCAGGTGAGGTGGGATCGATACCGGGCGCTTTCCCGCGTCGGTCTTGGGGTCCTTATCGAAGGATTCCGCCGTCTCCAGCAACTCGACGTGGTTGCGGCGTACCCATACCTCGCTGGCCTCCAGGTTCAGGTCCACCACCGCCAGGCCGATGATCTCGCCACGACGCAGCCCGCACCATGCCGCCAGGAGAACAGCCGCCCGGTACCGAGGAGTGATGTTGTCGACCAAGGCGGACACCTCGGTCACGTTCGCGATGCCGCGTTCCTTCGATCCTTCCGAGCCCGCGCCTTTGATCGTGCACGGGTTCGTCAAGATCGCGCCGTCGCGCTTGGCCTGGTTCATGACCGCGCGCAGGAACCGATATGACTGTGCGATCGATGTCTTGCCGCCCTTTCCCGCTTGCGCTTTCGCGTGCCAGCTACGCACAACCGGGGCGGTAATCGAAACGAGTGGCTTGTCGAGCAGTTCGACCATGTGCAGGCGCATGTTGCGCAGGCAAGTTTCTTCCCACCGCCGACCGACGTCCGGATTCTCGTGCAGGTACGCCTTGGCGTACACGCCGAACAGTTCCAGCCCAAGCTTCTCATCCAGCCATGTCCCCCGACTGATGTCCGCTTCCACCTTGACCAGCCACCTATCAGCATCTCCCCTGGTCCGAAAGGTATGAGGTGCGTTCTGGCGCTGCCCATTCGGGCCGATGAACGACGCCTGATGCCGCCCGGAAGGCAGCTTGCGCACTTTGCCGAATCGACGCCGGGCCATCACGCCACCACCTTGCCGCCGCTCCAGCGAACCGTGATCGGTTCGACCTTTCCGGCTTGTACGTATGCCTCCAGGTCTGTGACCTTGAACCGCACGTGAGTTCCGACCTTGTAGAACACGACTCGCCGCTCCGCGATCAGCCGACGAACAAACCGCTCTCCCGTGCCCAGGTACACCGCTGCGCCTGCCACGTCCATGTATCCGGGTCCGATGTCCATCTCTGTCCCTCCCTACGCTGCTGCTTGCTGGATTGCCGAAGTTTTGTCGCGGCCTGGTGGGTCGGTCGCAAGTTGCGCACGCAGCAGTTCGGCTTTCCAGGTCGTGCGCCGGGCGATCGAGCCCAGGATCAGGTGTTCACGCAAGGGCCGGGATTTGTCGCCGGGTTCGACCGGTGTCACCCGGTAATGACTGGTGTCGGGTTTCTCGATTCCGGCATCGGCGAGGAGTTGCCGAACAAACGCGACCCGGTCTTGTTTGTGGTCGGTGAGGGTTTTGCCCGACCAGCGCCGCGAGACGAGGACCCGGCGACCGGGCAGGCCGAGGGTGTCGCGGCGGTGTGCTTTGCCCCGGCAGCGGCCCGGGATGGTTTTGTCGCTCGCGCCTTGGGGGACGATGCCGTATTCCAGCCACACCGCACACCGGGGCGAGCACGGTGTGCTCTGGAGCTGGGCATGGAGGCGGTCGTAGTGTTCGGCGGCGCGGTCGGACTGCGGTTCTACGATTTCCGCGATGGACTTGGTCAAGTATTTGGTGACGTAGCCGATGGTCCGGCCGGCCTTTTCCGGGATCACGCCGGTGATGGATTTGCGGTCCATCTGCGTACCGAACCGCACCACGTGCGCGGGCTCGAGGTCATCGATCTGATCGAGGGTGTCCAGGGCGTCGTCCCAATACTTCAGCGGCAACCGCGTTTCGGGGTCGATGAAGGTGGCGTGTTTGTGGTCCCAGACCGGTTGATGCGCGCCACCGTAGACGCGGTTCTCGGGCTCGAAGTGCGGCCACCACACCTGGTGATAGGTCGCCGCGGTGACCAGCTTGAGGATTTCGCGGGAGATCGCGCCCCGGATCAGGATGTGCAGGTGCGGGGCACCACGCTTCTGCGGTTCGACGGTGGCGAAGTACTGCAAGTCACGGCCGACTGCGCGGCGCAGGTTCTGAATCCAGCGATCGACCAGCTTGGAGAAGAACACGATGTCGCGTGCGGCCCGCACGTAGTCGTAGCTGTCGATGTTGACCGGTGAGCCGTCGGAGACCGGGCGGCCTTTCTCATCGACCCCGGCACCGTCGCGGTTGATCCGCCCGTAGGAGTCCATGGTCAGGGTGACGAACATCGAGGGCCGATGCTTGCCGTCGTAGACCTTGCCGACGGTGGTCTTGGAAACCTTGAGCCGCGGCAGATCCGGCACGTCCTGCCGCCGCCTGGTCGAACGCCGACGCCGATCCTTGCTCGTCGCGTCCAAGGCTGGCAGACGGCCTCGTAACCCCGTTTCCCGCAGCTCGGCGTCCAGGTCACGGATGACCTCGGTAATCCCGGCGGCGAGTTCTTCGTCCGCGTCACTGACCGCTGCACGGTATTGGGTGACGAGATCGGCTCGGGCGGTGAGCAATTCGACCTGCACATCGGTCGGGTCGGTCTTGTCGGGTACGAGTTCGGTGCCGGTGTGCCAGCCTTCACGGCTTTGCGCCATCCGCAGCAGCAGGTTCGATTTCGCGCACGCCGGGCACACCGAGGCGATCGTGGACTTGCACGGGGAACCCTCATAGGTGACCGTGCCGGTTTTCGAGTCCTCGACGCGCATCGCGATCGGCCGCTTGCACACCACGTGCTGGTCGGCGGCAGCTTGGGCGACTTCGTAGAGGTTGGGTAGGGCACGGCGCGCAGCCGCGGTGCCTCCCATCGTGGGCAGTTCGGTGCTGGCGTTCATCAGGCGGCGTCCTTCCGGAAACGAGGGTCGATGCGGGGCGCTGGGACGGGTTCGGCAAGGGCATCGGCGTAGCGGAACACCAGCTCGACCACGCCGGGACCGACGACGGCGGGGCGGCATTCCAATGCTTGGAAGGTGTGGGCCAGACGCTCGGCACGATTTTCGTAGTCGGCAGGGCACTGGCCGTCGAGCATGCGCACCTGTACCCAGTCCATGCACTGACCGATCTGGGCATCGAGGAGCCGCGGGACGAACGTCGACGTGTCGGCGGACACGGTGAGTTTGCAGGCTTCCAGGCGTTTGTCCCAGCGCAGCCGGTAGCGGAACCAGCGCAGGAACCGGGTACGTGCGCGCCGGGTGAGCCACCGCTCGAAGGTCTCCGGATGCTTCGCACGCCAGAGCACCATCCCCGCGATGGACACCCCGACCACCACGAGCACCCACGCCCAGCCGAGGAGAAGGCCGGCCGCGACAGCCAGCGCGATCGGGAGCGAGACCATCGGGAACAGCAACGCCCACCAGACCGTCACCACGGCGAGTTTGAGCAGCTGCCACCCCAGCATCAGGACGGCTTCGGTGATGACCTCGGCCGGTTCTTTATGTAGGTCAGTGGTTTTCGTGGCCATCACTGGGCCTCCTTGTCGAACAGGTCCAGTGCCAGTTGTGTCGGCACCGGGGTTTCATCGATCCATTTGCGCCACGTCTCCGATTCCGAATCGCGGTAGACGACAGCGGTTTTCACGTTCCGGCGGGTTTTGAGGTGGCAGGCGTAGAGGACTGCGTCGGTGACGTTGCGGGCCTTGGGCAGGGGGCGCACCGACCGTCCGATCAGTACGCCCCACTGCACCTGCTTGCGTCCGGGATCAGCGGTCATCGCCGCGGGGCCGGTCAGGGTTGGGCGGCCAGGTGCCGCAGCGTTCGCATTCGGGGTCGCCGCAGTAGTGCGGGTCGTCGGTTTCCCAGGGCTCCCAGTGTCCGCATTCGTAGCAGTGCATGGCCTCCCCGTGGGGCCACACGCTGACCCGTTCGATAGTCGTCGGTTTCCCGCAGCACAGCGGCCCCACGGTGGTGCTCATGCTGCGGTGTCCCAATCGAGGCCGGTTTCGGCGTCCCATCCGGTGAAGCCGTCGTTGTCGATCAGCAGGCGCACCGAGCGCAACCGGAGTGCGGCGTCGATCTCGTCGGCGTCGAATCCGTCGTTGTCGTCGTAGAGGTGAATGGTCATGGCAGAGCCTCGATTTCAGGGATGCCGCACACGATGCAGGTGCGCAGGCGAGTGGAGACACCGTCCAGGCGCTGGGTGGCCTGCCAGGTGTCGGGGAAGTG
>NZ_JBIAID010000004.1:429856-1161719 GCF_042871115.1 Nocardia sp. NPDC006044 | reverse complement strand
CAGAACAATCTAACTAGAGTCCGAAAACCTAGCAAAACAAAACACCAGCAAAAAGTATTTGCTGACAAAAATGTCCGATCCCCTCAACCGGGGGGCATGAGGAATCGGAACCAATAAAAAATTGGCACTGACATTCATCGACACACTATTGAGTTCTCAAAGAACACACGCACACACCACTTAGCGGGCTTGGCCCGATCGGTCGGTGAGGCAACTTTTACAGCTTAGCGCAACCATGAACCCGAGGTAAAATCGGGGTACCGGTCTTGCCAGTGTGAGCGTCAGGCGCTCCTCGTACTACCTCGTTTCCCGGTCCTCCGCTCAGCGTTTCCGCTGGGCTTCTCGGCTCCGGGTCGGTGTCCGTGTCGCTCTGACTCGAACTAAGTTACGTGTCGCAGAACGCCACGTCAAATCCCCTGGGCAGCCCGAGAATTCGCAGGTCAAGGCCCCTGACATCGGCCGAAGATCGGTGCGAGTCACACGAATGTGACTCAGGCCACGAAGACTTCAGTTGGCCAGCGCGTGCTGTGCCCCGCGGTGCAGCGGGACCGGGTTCGTCTCCCGTGCGGCGTCCCGCACGATCCCCTTGGCCGCGGCATTCGCCTGTTCCAACTGAGGTTTCCGATCGAACAGCGCCTTCGTCAGCACGCACGCGACATCGGCATCCAGGTTGTCCCGAACCAGCAGCACGTTCGGTACGACAATGGACGGCACGTCTTCCGGCAGTCCATAGGTCGCGGCGGGGATGGCACCCAACTCGTAGACCGGGTTCAGGATCCGCATGCCGGCCAGCTGCTCGGAGGTGTCGATGAAACGGAACTTGTCCCCGCCCGACTTGAACAACTCCGTGAGCCCCGGCGTCGGCAGACCGCCGGTGAAGAACAGTGCGTCGAGCGAGCCGTCCTTCATCCCGGCGACGGCCTTGGTCAGATCCAGACGGTTGACCGCGATATCGCTGTCCGGGTTCAGCCCACCGGAGCGCAGGATGCGCCGTGCCAGCATCTCCGTCCCGGACTTCGGCGATCCGGTCGACACCCGCTTACCCCGCAGGCCGGCGATGGAGGTGATGCCGGAGTCGGCCCGAACGACCACCTCGGTATAGCTGGGGTACAGCCGCGCCAACGCCTGCACCGGCTGCTTGTCCCCGTCGAAGGTGCCGATGCCGAGCACCGCGTCGGCCGCGGTATCGGTCTGCGCGAACGCCACCTGATACTTGCCTGCCACCAGGTCCTGAATGTTCTGCACGGACGCCATCGTCTCCGCGGCGGTGGCCGTCACTCGACCGTCGGTGGCCAGCGCGATCTGATCCGCGTAGGCGATCCCCAGCGCGGCGAACACGCCGGTCGCGTTGCCGGTGGCGATATCGAGCTTGGTGCCCTGCTTCACCTCGCAGGTGACCGGAGCGCCCGAGTCGGTCGGCGGCCCGTCCTGGCGCGGCCCGCAGCCGGCGACGAACCCCGCCGATACCGACACCACGGCAATAGCGATGGCCACTCTTCTCATCTCGTCCTCCCTGAGCGGGCCGAACGACCACACCGGCCGCGACCAACCCGCTCGCCCACCAAACTCGACGCCCGTGCGGGCAGCTCCACCTCGTCCACCGCGACCGCGGACGACGGAGTCCAACGGCGATGGCAGACAAGGCGTGACGATATCAACGCCATCCGCTCAGCTAATGAAAAACGTTGGTATCCGGTCGATTTTCCACCGAGCAGCAAAGCGGCAGCGGCTGCCTACTTGGTCAGGGCGTGGTCGGCGCCGCGGTTCAGCGGGACCGGGTCGGTCTTGCGGGCGTTGTCCCGGGAGATGTCCTTGGCGGCGGAGTTCGCCTGTTCCAGTTGAGGTTTGCGATCGAAAAGAGCCTTGGTGAGGACGCAGGCGAGGTCGGCGTCGAGGTCGTCGCGGACCAGCAGGACGTTGGGGACGACGATGGTCTTCGCGTCGGCGGACAGGCCGTAGGTGGCGGCGGGGATGGTGCCCGCCTCGTAGACGGGGCTCAGCTTGCGCATGGCGGGCAGCTGGTCGGTGAGGTCGAGGAAGCGGACCTTGTCCTTGGCCGAGGTGAACAGGTCGGTGATGCCCGGGGTGGGCAGGCCGCCGGAGAAGAACATGGCGTCGATCGAGCCGTCCTTCATCCCGTCGACGGTTTTGGTGAGGTCGAGGCGCTGAGCGGAGACGTCGCTGTCGGGATTCAGGCCGGCGGCCTGCAGGACGCGCTGGGCGATGACCTCGGTGCCCGACTTGGGCGAGCCGGTGGACACGCGCTTGCCGCGCAGGTCGGCGACGGAGTTGATGCCGGAGCCGGTGCGGGCGACCACCTGGGTGTAGTTCGGGTAGAGCCGCGAAAGCGCCTGCACCGGTTGCTTTTTGCCGTCGAAGCTGCCGACGCCGAGCACGGCGTCGGCGGCGGTGTCGGCGAGTGAGAACGCCACCTGGTAGGTGCCCGCGACGAGCTGCTGGATGTTCTGCACGGACGCGCCGGTTTCCGCCGCGGTCGCCTTCACCTTGCCGTTGGTGGCCTGGGAGACCTGGTCGGCGTAGGAGTTGCCGAGCGCGAAGTACACGCCGGTCGCGTTGCCGGTGGCGATGCCGACCCTGGTCTCCTGCCGCACCTCGCAGGTGATCGCGCCGCCCGCGTCGTGATGCGGCGCGTCTCGACGCCCCCCGCACCCGGTCAGCAGTCCGGCCGATACCGCGGTGACGGCGAAAACTACGGCGACTCTTCTCATGTCGTCCTCCTTCGAGCGAGCAGAGTGATCCCGACGGCCGCGGCGAGCGCGACCATTCCGGCGATGAGCGCGCCGGTCTCCAGGTACAGCAGCAACAGGCCGCCGATCCCGGCCAGCGCTCTGGCCGGTGGTTTCGCCGGACCGACGCCGAGGATCCAGCCGCCGGTGGCGATCGCGAGGCCGGCGACCCCTACACAGGCGACGACCGTCGTCCACAGGATGCCCAGCACGGGACCGCGGCCGAGCAGATATTCGCCGGGTTCGGTGAGCACGAACACGACCGGAACCAGGAACGCGGGCAGCGCGTATTTCAGCGCCTGCCACATGGTCGGCACGGTGCGCGCGCCGGTGACCGCGGCGGCGCCGACCGCGGCCAGCGCCGTCGGCGGCGTGACCTCGGAGAGCACGGAGTAGTAGAAGACGAACATCGCGGCGGCCGGCGGCGGCACGTCGAGCGCGAGCAGCGCGGGTCCGATGATCGCCCAGCCGATGATGAACGACGCGGTCACCGGCACCGCCAGGCCGAGCAGGGCGAGTGCGATCGCGGCGAGCACGACCGTGCAGGCCAGCACCACGGTGTGGTTGTCGGACATCGACTTCGCCGCGCGCACCAGCAGGGCGGCGAGCTGTGCGCCGAGGCCGGTCTTGGTGGTCATGGCGGTGATCACGCCCGCCGAGGCACACACCGCGACCACCGGCAGCGCGGCCCGCACACCGCTGCCGATCGCGTGGAACACGCGTCGCGGTGACAGTGCGGTCTCGCGAGTGCGCGGGTCGAAGAAGGCGAGGACGAACGCCAGGCCGGTCGCGTACACGACGGACTTGGTGGCGCTGACGTCGAGCAACAGCAGCACGACGATCGCGATCAGCGACAGGAAGTGGTAGCCGAAGCGCAGCAGCAACCGCCACGCCGAAACTCCGTCGGTCTCCACCGGTTCGGTGCCGAGCCTGCGCGCATCGATCTCGACGGCGAGCAGGATTCCGAGGTAGTAGAGCAGCGTCGGAATCAGCGCCCAGCCGAGCACCGTCACATACGACACCTCGAGGTACTCGGCGACGATGAACGCCGCGACACCCAGGGTCGGTGGCGAAAGAATCGCGCCGACACCGGCCGCGGCGAGCATGCCGCCCGCCTGCTCCGGCGGATAGCCGGCGCGTTTGAGGATCGGCCAGGTGACCGCGCCGATGGTCACCGCGGTCGCGGTGCCCGACCCGGATACCGTGCCGAGCAGGAATCCCGACGCCACGGCGGTGCGTCCGGCCGCACCGCGCGAGCGCCGGAACGCCGCCACCGACAGGTCGACGAAAAACTGTGCCGCGCCGGAGAATTCGAGCACCGCGCCGTACAGGGTGAACAGCACGATATAGGTGGCCGCGACATCCAGGGGCGTGCCGTAGAACCCGCTGCCCGAGTTGTAGAGCGCGTCGACGATCTGCCCGAAGTCCAGGCCCGCGTGCGCGATCGTCCAGTCCTGCGGCAGGAAACCGCCGTAGTACCCGTACGCGACGAACACCAGGCAGACCGCGACGAGCACCCAGCCCGTGGTCCGCCGGCACGCCTCCAGCACCAGGACTAGCAGCACCGCGCCCATGGCGACGTCGACGGGATCGAGCAGTCCCTGCCGATCCAAGAAGGCGTTGTATCCGCCGCCGCCGGAACCGATGGCGAACGGCAGCACCGGATAGAGGCACACGAACACGGCGGCAACGGCAAGCAGCCCGTCGAAAACGCCCGGCCCATCGCCTCGATCGAGGAACCGCACACCGGAGCGATAGGCGAGGAACACCAACGGCAGTGTCGCCGCGAGGAATACGACGAGGTAGTACTGACTGCCCTGCGGCAGCGGCCGAAAGACCTGCCACACCACCAGGATCGCGACCACGAAGGACACCGTCGCGACTATCCGCTCGGGCCATCCGGTCAGTACCCGGGCAGGCTTTTCCTCGTCATCGACCTCCAGCAACGTGGGCCGATCTTCTACGGGCGCCTCGGATTCCAGGCGATCGCCCGCCTTGTTCGACATGGCGGAACGATAGCAACGCACGACCGGTCGTATACCGGTATTGAAAACAGGCGAATCGGTCATTTTCCGATCGGGCCCGTCCTCGTCGTCAGTCCGCGCTTTCCACCTGCGGATTCCCCGCCGCGCGAAGCAGTTTCGCACCGACCTCGTGCAGCATGCGCTTCATCTCCGGCGGTTCCAGCACCTCGAATTCCACGTTCAGGTGGGCGATCCGGACGGCGGTCCACTCGAGCGAGTCGGCGCTGGTGCGGATCAGGCAGCTGTGCTCGTCGATCGGCTCGACCTCTTCCGGTCGCACCCGGAAGGTTTCGGCCAGGTGCTCGGCACGGGTGTGCGCCAGGAACACCACGTTGCGCGCCGGCCGCGAATGCGCGAGTTGCTCGGTGACGAAAGCGGCTGCGTCTTCGGCAGGCAATTCCCTTGGCGCGCACCGCACGCCGGTCGGAAACGGCGCGTCTATCCGGTCGAGGCGGAAGGTCCGCCAGTCGGCCCGATCGATGTCCCAGGCGACCAGATACCACCGGCGGCCCGCGGCGACGAGGCGGTGCGGTTCGGCGAATCGCTTGCTCTCCGCGTCGCTCTTGTCCCGATAGCGGAACCGGATCCGCTCGCCGTCCCTGGCCGCGGCGGCCAGCACGACCAGCGTTTCGGGGTCGACGCGTGGCCCGGCCGCCGGACCATCGAGCGAAACAGTCGCCGAGTCGACCGCGTCCACCCGTCCGCGCAGCCGCGACGGCAGCACCTGCTGCAACTTGACCAGCGCTCGCGCGGCCGACTCCTCGATCCCCGCGACCGAACCCTGCGCGGCGCTGCGCAACCCGAGGGTGATCGCCACCGCCTCCTCGTCGTCGAGCAGCAGCGGCGGCAGGGCGGTCCCCGCCTCCAGCCGATAACCGCCGGCCGAACCGAGGCCGGCGCGCACCGGGTACTCCAGCTCGCGCAGTCGTTCGATATCGCGACGCACCGTGCGCACGGTGACGCCGAGGCGGTCGGCCAGCTCGGGCCCGGTCCATTCGCGGCGGGTCTGGAGCAACGCCAGCAGTTGCAGCAGTCGCGCGGCGGTCTCGGTCACGGTCCCAGTATGGCTCCCAACGAGGACAGATCCTGACCTCATTGCCGCATAGCGTGGTCGTCGTGAATGCAGAGCAAGACACCATCCAGATCGTCGGTGCCCGGGAGAACAACCTGCGCAACATCACGCTGGAGATCCCGAAGGGCAAGATCGTGGTCTTCACCGGGGTGTCCGGTTCGGGGAAATCGTCGATCGTGTTCGGCACGGTCGCGGTCGAGTCGCAGCGTCAGCTCAACGAGACCTACACCTGGTTCATCCGCAATCGGCTACCGAAGTACGAGCGGCCCGAGGCGGACGCGATCGACAACCTGGCCCCCGCGGTGGTCGTCGATCAGCGGCCGATCGGCGGCAACTCGCGGTCCACCGTGGGCACCATGACCGACATCCAGTCGATCATCCGGGTGCTGTTCTCCCGGCACAGCGAGCCGAGTGCCGGTGAGGCGACCAGCTATTCGTTCAACGACCCGCTCGGCATGTGCCAGGAGTGCGGCGGCCTGGGGCATGTGGTGCGGCCGGACCTGGACAAGCTGCTGGACACCGGCAAGTCGCTCAACGAGGGGGCGATCACGTTCGCGCCGTTCGCGATCGGCACGTTTCAGTGGCAGCTCTACGCGCAGTCGCAGCTGTTCGATCCGGACAAGCCGTTGCGCGAGTTCAGCGCCGAGGAATGGCAGCTGTTCCTGCGCGGCAACGGCTTCCGGGTACCGCGGCCGAACAAGACCGGCGGCATGGGGTCCAATGCGTACGAGGGGCTGCTCGAACGGTTCGATCGGCTCTACATCAAGCGGGATCTGGACTCGCTCTCGGACAAGAATCGGGCGGCGGCGAAAGCGGTGGTGACCGAGGAGATCTGCCCGTCCTGCGGCGGTGCGCGGTTGAGTGCGGCCGCGCTGGCCAGCCGGATCGACGGACTCGGCATCGCCGACTACGGCCGGTTCGAGGTGTCGGATCTGATCGAGGTGCTCGGCGCGATCGACGATCCGATGGCCGCGGTGATCGCCGGCGCCGCCGTCGAACGGCTGCGGCGGATCGAGGAGGTCGGGCTCGGCTACCTCTCGCTGGACCGGGAGACCTCGTCGCTGTCCGGCGGTGAGGCGCAGCGGCTGAAAGTCGTCCGGCACCTGGGCTCGAGCCTCACCGGCATGACCTACATCTTCGACGAGCCGAGCGTCGGCATGCACCCGCGCGACGTCGGCCGGTTGAACAATCTGCTGATCCAGTTGCGGGACAAGGGAAACACGGTGCTGGTGGTCGAGCACTCCCCCGACGTCATCCAGATCGCCGATCAGGTGGTGGACATGGGTCCCGGTGCGGGCGCGCACGGCGGACAGGTCGAGTTCCAGGGCACGGTCGACAAACTGCGGGCCTCCGGCACTGTGACCGGGGAGTTGCTGCGCCGGGTGCGGCCGGTCAAGAACGTCACGCGCACGCCCACCGGGTGGCTCACCGTTTCCGACGTGGCGCTGCACAACTTGAAGAACGTCACCGCGCGGTTCCCGACCGGTGTTCTCACCGCGATCACCGGGGTGGCGGGCTCGGGCAAGAGCACCCTGGTCTCCGGGGCGTTCCTGGCCGCGCACCCGGACGCGATCGCGGTGAGCCAGGCCGCGATTCACGCGTCGCGGCGCTCCAGCCCGGCCACCTACATCGGGATCATGGATCCGATGCGGCAGTTGTTCGCCAGGGAGCACGGCGTGCAGCCGGGCCTGTTCAGCTTCAACTCCGCGGGCGCGTGCGCCGAATGCGGCGGCGCGGGCGTCATTTTCACCGATCTGGCCTACATGGATCCGATCACCACCGTGTGCCAGACCTGTCACGGCCGCCGATTCCGGCCGGAGGTGCTGCACTACACGGTGCGCGGCGCGTCCATCGCCGACGTGCTGGACATGACCGCCGAGCAGGCCCTGGACTTCTGGGACGGCAACGCCGACAGCAAGATCCGCACGCCGTTGCGGTCGCTGACCGAGGTCGGGCTCGGCTATCTGACCCTGGGCCGTTCGCTCAGCTCGCTGTCGGGCGGTGAACGTCAGCGGATCAAGCTGGCCGATCATCTGCACCGCAGTGGCGGCGTCTATGTCCTCGACGAGCCGACCACCGGCTTGCACATGGCCGATGTGGACACGTTGATGGCGCTGCTGGACCGGCTGGTCGACGCGGGCAACACGGTGATCGTCATCGAGCACGACCTGGACGTGGTCAAGCGCGCGGATTGGGTGATCGACCTCGGCCCGGACGGGGGCAAGCACGGCGGCGAGATCGTGTTCACCGGAACGCCGGCCGCGATGCTCGCGGACGAGAACTCGATCACCGCCGACTACCTGCGGCGCAGCCTGACCGACGCGGCGTAGGGCCGGCTATCGGACCATGACCCGGCGCAGGTCGCGGAGTTCGGCGGCGGTCAGGCCGTTCGCGCGCAGCCAGTTGGCCGCGCCACCGTGCTCGGCGCGCAGGCCGGCCACGAAGCGGCGCATGGGCGCCGGGTCGACGGCGAAGATGCCGGTCCGGGACAGCGGCGGGAGACCCTGGTAGGACGCCATGGTGGCCAGCCGGGCGCGGATCCGGACGATGCGGTCGGCGGTGAGTACGTAGTCCGCGACGATCGCTTCCGCGCGCACACCGATGGCGTCGAGCAGCACGGCGGCGAGGATTCCGGTGCGGTCTTTGCCTGCGGCGCAATGGAAGAAGACCGAATGGTGACCGGTGTCGGCGATGAGCCGGGCGGCGGTGACCATGGATTCGCCGCTGCCGGAGAGGAGTTCGCGATACAGCTCGCACTGGTCGAGTTGGTGCGCGTCCGGTACGAGGTCACTGGGCATGGCCGCGCTCGCCGTCTTGCACACGGGCAGATTGACCAGTCGCACAGCACTTTCCGCGAGCCGGCCATATCCCTCCTGCGCTACCTCGGCGGGCGTCCGCAGATCCACCAGGGTCCGCAGGCCCACCGGACCGAGCAGCTGCGCCAGATCGGCTTCGGACACCTGCTGCGGCGTGCTGGAGCGATAGACGACCCCGAAACGGGTTGTGCCGCCGTCATTCACGGGCAGGCCACCGAGATCGCGCACATTGTCGATCTCCGCGAACTCCACCCACCGGCGCGGGTCGAGATCGGAATACATGGCAACTCTCTGCCGGCCCGGATCGACGATCGCCGGACCCACCCGACCAGTTTAGGCCGCAGCGATCACGCGCAGGGCGTAAACGTGTTGCCGGGCTCTCGTTTTCGTGTTTCGCTGGCTGATTCGTGTCCCGGTCGCGACCCGGGTCGTGACGAAAGGAGCGCACAGTGCCGGTGCTGACCTCGGGCCCATCCACCACCGACGTGCGGTCGGCGCTGTGGTCGGTCCGGTTGACCTTCTTCCTCAGTGGGGCGCTGTTCGCGACCTGGGTCTCCCGCACCCCGACCATCAAGGACCAGCTCGGCCTCGACGAGGCCGGGCTGGCAACGGCATTCGCGGGGATGAACCTCGGCGCGGTGTTCGGGCTGCAACTCGGCAAGCTGGTCACCCTACGGTTCGGTAGTCGCGCGACCTTGCGGGTGGCGGTGCCGCTGTTCGCGCTCTGCCTGCCCGCGCTGACGGCCGGCGGCAATCTGGCCGCGCTGACCGCCGCGGTATTCGTTTTCGCGGTGATCAACAGCGTCGTGGACGTCGCGATGAACGCGCACGGCGTCGCGGTGGAACAGGCCAGTGGGCGACCGCTGCTGTCCGGTATCCACGCCTGCTTCAGCCTGGGCATGATCGGCGGTTCGGTGATCGGCGCCGCGGTCGAGCGCGCGCACGTGGCGCTCACGGCCCACTTCGCCGGGGTCGGCGCGCTGGTCGTCGTGGCGGCCGTGCTCGGCGCGCGCGGGATGCTGCCGTCATCCATCGACCGCATGGCGCGTGGCGAGGCGGACGCGCCCGGCCGTGCGCGGCGCTGGCCGGTGCGATTGATCGTGCTCGGCCTGCTCGCGTTCTGCGTGGCGATGGCCGAGGGCGCGGCCAACGATTGGACCGCCGTCTACCTGCGCGACGAGACGCACGCCAGCACCTCGCTCGCGGCGCTGGGGTTCGCCCTGTTCGCCGGGTCGATGTTCGCCGGCCGGCTGATCGGCGACCGGCTGGTCGCGTGGTTCGGTCCGGTGCGGCCGTTCCTGTTCGGCACGCTCGCGGCCGGGCTCGGCCTGGGCGCCGCATTGCTCAGCGGGGGCATGGTTCCCGCGTTGTTCGGCGTGGCGGTGTTCGGTTTCGGCATCTCGTTCACCCTGCCCCTCGCCTTCGCCGCGAGCGGCGGCGTCCCCGGCGTGCACCCGGCGCAGGCGATCGCGAACGTGTCCTTCGTCGGCTATCTGGGCTTCTTCACCGGCCCCGTGCTCATCGGCTTCGTCGCGCAGAACCACGGTCTCGCTGTGGGACTGGGGGTTCCGGTGTTGTTCGTGCTGCTGGCCGCCGCCGGGTCGGGCGCGCTACGACCACGGCACTGAACCGGCCACAACGCGATACCCGAACCGCATCGAAGCGGGCCGAGGAGCGAGGATGATGGAGGTATGCCGATGCGCGATGTGGTCCGTGCGGGCGCCTTTGTGCGTATCTACGATCCCGGCGCCGGGGAGGCCGAGCCCTGGTATATCAACGATCACACGATCGTCCGGGACGCGGACGGGCGGTGGCATCTGTTCGGGATCACGCATCCCGAGCCCGCGAATCCGTTCGAAGAGATCGAGTTCGCGCATGCGACGGCGGACGAGCTGCTCGGGCCGTGGACCAAGCAGCCGCCGGCGCTCGAGGTCGACCCGGAGTACGGGGAAACGCACCTGTGGGCGCCGCACGTGGTCGCGGCGCAGGGCCGGTACTACATGTTCTACGCCGGTGGCGGCACGGATCGGACCGCTGCTCAGATCAATCTGGCGACCTCGACGGACATGTTCACCTGGGAGCGTGAAGCTTCCGGGCCGTTGTTCCGCGACGGCTACGACGCGCGTGATCCGATGGTCGCCCGGGTGGGCGATCAGTGGGTGATGTACTACTGCGCGACCAGCGAACCCACGGGCGGAAACCATGTGGTCGCCTACCGCACCAGCCCGGATCTCGTGCACTGGGGCGACCGGCGCATCGCCTACACCGATCCGACCGTGGGCACCGAGGCGGGAAACACCGAGTCGCCGTTCGTCGTTCAGCAGGACGGCCGGTGGTATCTGTTCATCGGGCCGCGACCGGACTATCTGGGCACCGACGTGTTCGGCAGCGACTCCCCCTTCTGCTTCCAGATCAGCGACACGGCCGGCCACGTCGCCGCCCACGCAGCCGAATTGGTGCGCGACGACGTCAGCTGGTGGATCACCAGCGCCGGCTGGGGACAGGGCGGGGTATACCTCACAACCCTCACCTTCCCACCCGCCCACGATCCCTGTGCCGTCAAAGCCGTACCGCGATAGCGGGTTCAGGCCGCGCGGTCGCCCCGCCGGGATCGGGCGGCCTGGATTGCCGCGATGATCTCGGCGGCCCATTCGGCGGGACTGTGCTGTCCGAGCAGATCGCTCAGGCGCGAAAGTCGCTGTCTGCGTTGCGCGGGCGGGAGTCGCAGTGCGCGGTAGAGGGTTTCGGCGAGGTCGGCGGGTGAATTCGGCTCGGTGAGCACCGCGGCGGGCGCCAGTTGCCCGGCGACCCCGGCATGCCGGGACAGGACCAGCACACCGCAACCGCGCACTGCGGCTTGGGCGGCGATGAACTCCTTGGCGGTCAGGTTCATCCCGTCCTGTAGCGAAGTCACCCAGAACACGTCGGCGGCCAGGTAGTGGTCGATGACCTCGGGGAAGCTCAGGAACCGAGGGAAGTACTCGATGGGCTGCCAGTCGCCCGCCGCCCAGGCTCGGTTGACCTCGTCGATGCGGCGTTCGAGCACCTGCCGGGTGTCGTCGTAGGCGGTGATGCCGGGCTCCGGCGGCGGACAGACGAGCCGGAAGCGCAGTGCGCCACGCAGTTCGGGGCGGCGGACCAGGAGATCCGCTATGGCGTCGACCTTTTGCACGGGGGCTTTGATGTAGTCGAGACGTTCGACCGAAAGCACCACGGGTCCATCGGTTTTCCTCCGCTCGGGTGGGCGGGAACGGGCCAGCTCCTCGATCGCCGCCCGGTCGATGCCCAGCGGATGAACGCCGACCGCGGGCGGGCGGGCGAGGTCGGTCAGGGAGGCGAGGAAGCGTCCGGCGAAGACCTGGGTGTGGAAACCGGCCCAGTCCAGCGCGCCCAGCGAATCGCGGATTTCGGCGGCGGGCGGCAGGGTCGCGAAGACCTCCGGCTCGGGAAACGGGGTGTGGTGGAACAGGCCCACCCGAAGGTCGGGGTGCGTTTCGCGCAGCCGGCCCGGGACCAGCCACAGGTTGTAGTCGTGCAACCAGACCGTGGCGCCCGGCGCGGCCCGAAGGCCGATGTGGTCGGCGAAGCGTGTGTTCACCTCTCGATACGCGGTCCAGGCGGTGGGGTCGAAGTGTAGTCGGTGCGGTTGCGACATCAGGACCGGCCACAGCGCTTCCTTGCAGGCACGGTGGAAATACTCGTGCCACTCCCCGGAGGTCAAAGGCAGGAAGGCGAGTGGAAGTCCGGTGTCGTGATCGTCGAGCCTGGCAAAATCGCCGGGTTCGATGACGACGCCGGCCGCCCACACCGCCCGCAGATCACCGGTGAACACGCTGTTCAGCGTGGGCAGAATGCCGTTCGGACTCGACGGGGTCCGCCAGCCGTCCGGCGTCCACGTGACCGGTGCGCGGTGGTATCCGACGACCAGCGGATAGTCCGCCTCGACCCAACCGAGTTCACGCAATGCCGCGAGGATGCCCGCCGCACCCGGCAGCTCCGGTCGATGCGCCGCCTGCGCGGGCGGAACCGCCGCCAGTAGAGCGCTTTCGGCATTGCCGACGATGACCCCGTGCGCGCCGCGGCCGAACATCGAGCGGTCATTGCCCGAGTCGCCGGCGACCAGCACCCGGCCCATCGACCAGCCACGGTCCGCGGCGAGCGCGACGAGTGCGTGGCCCTTGTCCGCGGGCGCGGGCAACACGTCGAAGTAGGTGTCCGCCGAGTACTGCCACGAACAGCCCAGCGCCACAACAGCGTCGAGCAGCTCCCGGGTCAGGCCCGTGGGCGGCAGCAGGAACGAGCACCGGCCGTCCTGGGCCACGCCTTCCTGGTAGGTCAACGCCGGAAAACGCCGCAGGGCAGCGCGAACGACCGCGGCGCCGGGCCAGCCGGCGCGCAGGCGTGCCTGCAGCGTCGCGACCGGGGTCAGATCGGCTCCGTCGACGACGCTGGCGCCGACGTCGGCGATGATCCACCGCGGCTGTGGCACAAGGGGATCGCGCAGCACCTCGCGGACCGAGTCGAGGCCGCGTCCGGTGGCGAAGACCACCGTCACCTCGGGGTGGCGGGTCAGCGCGTTGCGCAGGCGCAGCCGATCGGCGTCGGAGCCGCCCAGCAGCGTGCCGTCCAGATCGGTGACCAGGACCTTCTCACCGCCGACCGCGCCCGCCGAGACGCCGCAGCATCGATTGCCGGATGAACTGGCCTCCGGCTCAACAGATTTGGAACCCGCGCCGGTTGCCATCTACGCAACGATAGCAGGACCGCATCACCGTGTCGGCGGGGAAATATCACAGGGTACGGGGGCAGGGCACGCGGGCAAGCCACTGTGGCAGTTCCGCCAAGTCCGGTGCGGCGCTGGAACCGAGGGCCGTCGTGGCCGCCGCGCCGCAGGCGACCGCGGTGGCGAGGCAGTCGAACAGCGACTGCCCGGCCAGGTGAGCGTGCAGAAAGCCGGCGGCGAAACAGTCTCCCGCAGCGGTGGTGTCGACGACTTCGACCGGGATCGAACCGATCTCGCATCGCAGTCCGTCGCGAACCGCGACGGCTCCCCCGCTGCCCCGCTTGACGACGAGCGTATCCACCAGGCCCGCAAGGATATCTATTGCCGCGTCCAGCGACCTAGCGCCGGTCAATCGCAATGCCTCATCGGCGTTCGGCGCGAAAGTATCCACCCGGCTGAGTATCTCGCGCACCGTCGGCGTTTCGAGCGTGCAGGGGACGTCCTGACAGTCCATGAAGACCCGTGTTCCGAGCCCGTGCGCGACCTCGAGTGCGGCGAGCACGTCCTCGCCGTACCGGAGCAGCGGCAGGATCGCCACCCGCGCCGGGTGTTCGCGCAAGACCTGCGCGAGCGGACGCTCCGCGACCGGGTCCTGATAGCTCACCATCGCCCGGTCCGCGGGCGACGACAACGCCGCGGTCACGCTGCGGACCGGCACCGCGTGCAGGCGAAACCCGCTGTCGTCGAGTCCCTCCGCCCGCGCCGCGGCCAGCACCTGCGCGCTGAACAGATCGGTGCCGAAGTCCGTCGACCACACCACGTCGTGCCCCAGCCTGCGCATCGCCATCGCCGGCGTGAACGCCCCGCCCGGCAGCAACTCGAACCCGCGGGCGAACACCTCGCTCCCCGGCCGGACGGGCCGCGACAATCCGTGAAAAACCAGATCTGCGTAATAGGCGCCGATCACGAGCACGCCGCGCCGCGTGCCGGAGGCGGACGCGGGCCCGACCCGCCCCACCGGGTCCGTTCCCATCGGGCGACCGTAGCAAAACGTACGTCACCGCCCCGGCCGGTCGCGCGATTTGCCCAATCCGCCCAATTGTTTTGTTCTGCCTGGTATTTCTTGAAGCAAACCGTCTATCCGACCACTCTGCGCGGAGGGACCGGCATGGCCCGTATCGGTGTTATCAGCATGTCCGACGGTCGCGATTATGTGCACGCGGGTATCGCGGACTTCATCAGCTCGACCGAGGACCACCTGGTCGCCGCGCTGATCCGGGCCGGGCACGAGGTGGTGCGTGGCGAGGAAACCGTCAGCGACAACGCGCTGGCGAGTTCGGTGGCCAGGGGCGTCGCCGCGGCCGACGTCGATCTGACCGTTTTCCACTACGCGGTGTGGGCGTTCCCGCATTTCACCATGCTCGCCGCGGGCGCGACCCCCGGTCCGCTCCTGCTGCTGTCGAATATCGACCCGGTACAGCCAGGCATGGTCGGCATGCTGGCCGCGGGCGGCGCGCTCGACCAGATCGGGCGCACCCACACCCGGTTGTGGGGTGACCCGGCCGATTCCGCGCTCATCGAGGCGATCGGCGTGCAGGCGAGCGCGGCTGCGGCGGTGGCGAGCCTGCGGGGCAGCACGTTCGGCCGCTTCGGCGGACGGCCGATGGGCATGAACACCGCGGTGGCCAATACCGATCAGTGGCAACGGATCTTCGGCATCGATGTCGAGGAGATCGATCAGTGGGAGATCGTCCGCCGGGCCGAGCTGGCCGACGCGAGCGAGGCGAAGGCGGCCCGCGAATGGTTCGAAACCCATGCCGCGGGCGTGCATTACGACGGCGCGAAGCTGACGCCGGAGATCCTGGAACGCCAGATCCGTTCGTATCTGGCGGTGCGTGAGCTGATCGCCGAATGGCGCCTGGACTTCTCGGGCATCAAGGGGCAACCCGAGCTCACCCAGTACTTCGCCACCATGGACATCACCGAGGCCCTGCTCAACGATCCGTACGACTGGAACGGGCCGAAGGAAACCCATGTGTGCGCCACCGAGGCGGACATGGACGGTGCGCTCACCATGCAGCTGCTCAAGCAGATCGCCGGTACCCCGGTGCTTTTCGCCGACGTGCGGCACTATCACGCCGACCGCGACATCTGGGATCTGTGCAATTCGGGTCAGCACGCGACGTGGTTCGCCGCCCGCAGCGCCGACCCGGCGGAGAACCTCGCCAAGGTGCACCTGTATCCCGAGGTGTTCTTCTTCCCGGCCGGCGGCGCCTCGGTGCACCATCTCGCCGCGCCCGGCGGCATGACGCTGGCCCGGCTCACCCGCAAAGACGGCGACTATCGAATGCAGTTGATGCTCGGTGACTTCGAGACCTACGACGAGCAGACCAACGAAGCGCTGATGAAGCAGTCCACCTGGGAGTGGCCGCACGCGTTCGCCCGGCTGGACGCCCGCGCCGAGGACTTCCTGTCCCGCTTCGGCGCCAACCACATTCACGCCGTGCCCGGCGATCACCGGGCCGCCGTGCGGGCGGCGTGCGCGCTGCTCGGCGTCACCCTCGACGAGTTCGTCCGGTGACGAGGTTCCTCGGCGTCGACATCGGCACCTCCAGCTCGAAGGGTGTGCTCACCGACGAGCACGGCACGGTCCTGGCCAGATCCGAACGCGCGCACGGCGTTTCGACGCCGCGCCCGGGGTGGGTCGAGCACGACGCGGAACAGGTGTGGTGGGCGGACTTCGTCGCGATCGTCCGCGACCTCGTCGAGGCGGCGGACGGCGCCACCCTCGACGGACTCGCCGTCTCGGGCATCGGCCCCTGCCTGCTCCCCGCCGACGCGACCGGCCGCCCGCTGCGTCCCGCCATCCTCTACGGCGTCGATACCAGGGCGACGGTTGAAATCGGCGAACTGGCCGCCGAATTCGGCGAAGAGGCGGTCCTCGAGCGCGCCGGGTCGCCGCTCACCAGTCAGGCGGTCGGCCCGAAACTGCGCTGGCTGGCCCGGCACGAACCCACGGTCGCCGCCGCGACCCGCATGCTGCTGATGGCGAGTTCCTTTCTCGTGCAACGGCTCACCGGCCGCTACGTGCTCGACCATCAATCCGCCAGCCAGTGCGTCCCGATGTACGACCTGCTCCACCGCGAATGGGCAACGGACTGGGCCGAACTCGTCGCGCCGGGCTTACCGCTGCCCGAACTCGCCTGGCCGACCGAGATCGTCGGGCGGATCAGTGCCGAGGCGGCGGCGAGTACCGGCCTGCCCGTTGGGCTTCCGGTCACCACCGGCACCATCGACGCCTGGGCCGAGGCGGCCAGCGTCGGCGTGCGCGCGCCGGGCGACGCGATGGTCATGTACGGCACCACCATGTTCCTGGTGCAGGTGCTGACCGATCCGCGCCCGCACCCCGGCCTGTGGGGCACGTGCGGAACCTGGCCCGGCACATACACTCTCGCCGCAGGCATGGCCACCTCGGGCGCGGTGACCGACTGGCTGCGCAACCTGGTCGGCGGCGAGTTCGCCGACCTCGTCACCGAGGCCGCGCAGGTGCCGGTCGGCGGTCGCGGACTGCTGGTGCTGCCCTACTTCGCCGGCGAGCGCACACCCCTGTTCGATCCGGACGCCAGGGGCATCGTCGCCGGCCTGACCCTCGGACACGGCCGCGCCGAGCTGTATCGGGCGGTCCTGGAGGGCATCGCCTACGGCGTCCGGCACAACCTCGCCGCGATGACCGAGGCGGGCGCGCAGGCCGGGCGGCTGGTCGCGGTCGGCGGCGGTACCAAGGGCGGACTGTGGACGCAGATCGTCTCCGATGTCACCGGCCTGCCTCAGCAACTGCCCGCCGAGACGATCGGCGCCTGCCTCGGCGACGCGCTGCTCGCCGCCGAGGCCGCGGGGGTCGGCACCGCGAACTGGAATCCGGTCGTCGCGACCGTCGAGCCGTATCCTGAACGCACCGAAGAATACGACGCGTACTACCGGCGCTACCGCGAACTGTACGAATGCAGTACCGCTATCACCCATTTCCTCGCGAGCGAACAACACCGCAAGGGGGTGTTGTCCTGAACCTCGCCCGCCGTGCGAGGATGCAGGGTTGCTCTGTCGGACTCACTACGAGGATCTCATGCCCACTCTCCCCCTGACCCCGGCGAATTTCGAATCCGTCATCACCCGCCACCCCATAGTGCTCGTCGACTGGTGGGCCGACTGGTGCGGCTGGTGTACCCGATTCGCCCCGGTGTACGAGTCGTCGGCGGAGCGGCACCCCGACATCGTGCACGGCACCGTCGACGCCGTGGCGGAGGAGGCGATGAAGAACGCCGCGGAGGTCACCGCGTATCCGACGCTGATGGCCTATCGCGAGGGCCTGCTCGTGTACAACGAGGCCGGCTATATCGATTCCGAATCGCTCGAAGAACTCGTCCAGAACATCAAATGGCTGGATATGGAAAAGATCCGCCGGGAATTCGCCGAACAGCACGGCGCTCCGGCCGAATCCTACGGTGCGGTCACCCCGGCCGTACCCGGCGCGACCTCGCGCATGGCGGGGCTGGCGCCGATCCCGAGTAGATACGGCTGGCCCGGCCTGTAACCAACCCTGGAGGCGCCCGATGGAGATATGGCAGCTGGACAACACGCGGACGCGGTCGATCAGCGCCGAGAACCCGACGGGCGCTCCCGGCCAGGGCGGCCGCGCGACCACCGGCACCGGCGCGCACGCGGCCCGGTTCCTCGGGGTCGGCTGGAAGGTGTCACCGTCGATCCTGCTCGACGACGGTGAAACCGCCACCCTGGCAGAGATCTGCGGTCCCGGCGTGGTCCGCCATATCTGGCTGACCACCGATCGCGGTGCGCTGCGCGACATCACGGTGCGGATGTACTGGGACCATGCGACCGAGCCCGCGATCGACCTGCCGCTCGGCTACTTCTTCTGCAACGGCTGGGAAGAACTCGCCCTGGTCGAATCGGAGATGGTGGTGGTCGCGCCGGCCGGTGGCCTGAACAGCTACTGGCCCATGCCGTTTCGCGAGCACGCCCGGATCACCCTGGAAAATCACTCCGGCCGTACGGTTCCGGTGTACTACCAGGTCACCTATACCGAAGAAGAGGTGCAGGGAGATGTCGGCTACCTGCACACCCAGTGGTCACGCCGAAACCCGCTGGGCCACCCCGCCATTCATACCGTGCTGGACACGGTCCCCGGGCCGGGACGTTATGTCGGCACCTACCTCGCGATGCGGCCCAACGCCCCCGGCTGGTGGGGTGAGGGCGAATTCAAGTTCTTCCTCGACGGCGACACCGACTTCCCGACCCTGTGCGGCACCGGCACCGAGGACTACTTCGGCGGCGCGTGGAATTTCGACATCGACGGCACCTACCGCAGGTATTCCGCGCCGTACGTCGGACTGGTGCAGGTCATGCCGCCGGACCAGATCTACGAGCCGTACCAGCAATTCGGCATGTACCGCTGGCACAAGCGCGATCCCATCTGCTTCGACAGCGCACTGCGGGTCACCGTGCAGGCGCTCGGCTGGCAAGGGGATGCCTATCTGCCGCTGGAGAATTCGGATATCGCCAGCACCGCGTGGTATTACCTGGCCGCGCCGTCACGGTGATTCGTCGGGCTCGGCTTTCGGCTCGCCGATATCCATGGCCAGCAGTTCGTCGGCTCGGGCCAGGGCATCGTCCATCGAGGCCTGGATGTCGTCGAGCACGTCCATGCCGCCGAGCAGATCGTCGAAGTCGCGCAGCACGGACTGCACCTCCGCGACCGCCGGATCGACCCGGTACCAGGCGACGGCGTCGCGCCACCACCGGTCGTCGTCCAGCCACGACCACATGACATCGCGCACCAGGCGGGCGTCGGGGGTGTACACCTGGAACTGCTCGCCGGAGTCGTCGGCGCGGTGCTCGATCTCGTAGACGCCGTCCGGGAGCAGGCGGGTCTGGATGTAGGCGTGCTCGCCGCGGTTGATCACGATGAACGGGCATTCCGGATCGGGCGGCTCGTCCAGCATTTCGGTGAGCAGGTCGTCGGTCAGCTCCGGTACCGGGATTCCGGCACCGGTCCGGACATGCGCGTCGGCAGGTCGGTCCGGATCGTCGGTCACCGGGCCAGTGTGCCCGATCCGGTCATCGAATACCCGAAATGCGCCGTGCGGGGACGGTTCGGGTGCAAGGTGGAGCGTATGTGTGCGGCAACGGTGGCCGGGGTGGACAGCTCTACTCAGTCCTGCAAAGTGGTGGTCTGCGCGGCGGACACCGGGGAGATCCTGCACCAAGCGCAGGCACCGCATCCGGACGGCACCGAGGTGGCGCCGCAGGCGTGGTGGGAGGCCCTGTGCGCGGCGGGCGACGGGTTGCTCGAGCGCGTGGACGCGATCGCGGTGGCCGGCCAGCAGCACGGGCTGGTCGCGGTCGGCGCCGACGGCAATCCGGTACGCGATGCGCTGCTGTGGAACGACGTCCGGTCCGCCGCGGCCGCCGACGAGCTGATCCTCGAGCTCGGCGGACCGCAGGCCTGGGCCGAGGCGGTCGGCAGTGTCCCGCTCGCGGCGTTCACCGTGACCAAGCTGCGGTGGCTCGCCGATCACGAGCCGGAGTCGGCCGACCGCACCGCCCGGGTGATGCTGCCCCACGACTATCTGACCTGGCGGCTGCGCGGCGGCGGACCGTCGGATCCCGCGCTCGAACCGACGACCGACCGCGGCGACGCCTCGGGCACCGGGTACTGGTCGCCTGCCGATTGCGAGTACCGCAAAGACCTGCTCGCGCTCGGGTTTCGCGGACGGACGCCCGAGTTGCCGAGGGTGCTCGCGCCGTCGGAGGCAGCCGGGCGCACGCCGGGCGGGGTGCTCGTCGCGGCCGGGACCGGTGACAATGCCGGTGCCGCACTGGGTCTCGGGCTCGGCGAGGGCGATGTGGTGGTCTCGCTCGGCACGAGCGGGACCGTCTTCGCCCGGTCCGCGACGCCCAGCGCCGACGCCGGCGGGGCGGTCGCCGGATTCGCCGACGCGACCGGGGCGTTCCTTCCGCTGGTCTGCACGCTCAACGCCGCGCGAGTGCTCAAGTACGCCGCCGACCTGCTCGGCGTCGATCTCGCCACGCTCGAAACGCTTGCCGCGCAGGCTCCGCCGGGTGCGGACGGGCTGGTCCTGCTCCCCTACCTGTCCGGCGAACGGACGCCGAACCTGCCGCACGCCACCGGCAGTTTGCACGGTCTGCGCCCGGAAACCATGCGCCCCGGCCACATTGCCCGCGCCGCCTACGAGGGGATGCTGTGCAATATGGCCGAGGCGCTCGATCATCTGCGCGCGCGGGGCACCGGAGTGCGGCGAATCCTGTTGATCGGCGGGGCCGCCCGGTCCACGCTGGTGGCGGAGATCGCCGCGCAGATCTTCGGTGTGCCCGTGACGGTGCCGCAGCCGAACGAGTACGTGGCGCTCGGCGCGGCCCGGCAGGCCGCCTGGGCGCTCAGCGGCGCGGCGGAGCCACCGACCTGGTCCGCGCGCACGGTCGCCGAGGTACCCGCGCCGGACGCGCCCGCCATAGGTAACCGCATTCGGGCGGAATATCAACGGGCGCAAGGCGATCTCTACGGCAAGTCCAGTGCGCCGCCCGCCGCCGTACCCCGTGGACGGCGGCGGCGCAGTCACGAGCGGAGGACGTGAGCAATCGGCGTCGCGGCTCGCCGACCGGTTGCGATGTCCGACTCGCCGCTCACTCCTGCTGCGGCAGAACGAAGTTGGCCAGCGTGTCTTTGCTGCCGTTGAATTTGTCCTTACCCTGCTTGGATCCGGACACCTCGTACTGCAAGAGGGCGTACGCCTGCCAGCCCGCAGGCAGTTGCTCGGTCGAATCGGCGGAGTGCAGCAGCCACAAGGGGTTCGCGCCGAAATCGTGCGAGCCGCCGGTGCAGGTCTTCCACCATTCGGCGGTGGTCGCGATCACCGGGTGCGGGCCCTTGGACCGGTTGATATACGTGTTGTCGAACATCGCCAGCCAGCTGACCATCGCGGTGGCGTCGAGTCCGTAGCACTTGTCGGTCTTGGCGCCGTCGCGCAAGACGACGGCTCCTGGCATCGTGCGGTTGTCCGCAGCAGTCGGGCCGCCGCCGTGGTCGAAGAAGTGATTAGCCTGGTCCATGCCGTTGCTCAGATCAGGCGCGGCGACGTGATACGCGCCGTGAAACAGGCCGGCCTTGCTCGCGGCGTCGTTCAGCTGGGCGAATGCCGCGTTGACGCCGTCCCTTCCGTCGGTGGCCTTGACGTAGGCGAAGGCGGCGTTCTTCTTCACGGTGGCCCAGTTGACCCCGGTCGACTCGACGTCTACGCCCTCGATAACGCTGTCCGCCCGCGCCGCACTCGACGGCGACAGACCGACCAGCGCCACGACACAAAAGGCGGCCAGCGTACTGATCCGAGCGGATCTGACCCGCATGCGTGATCCCCGTTCTGCGTGGTTGCCGCTGCCGCGGCAGCGAGGCGAACCGAGCGGCCCACCGTTGTCGTATTCGTTTCTGCGCGCGGCCTGGATGGATCGGCGCATTCGTGCCCATCGGATGACCCCGGGTGATCGCCCGTGCGACCATGTACTCAATACCGGTGGTATCAGATACCGGAGGGCATGGAGGCGCAGATGACGCGGTATGACGTGGTACTTCGCGGCGGGTCGGTATTCGACGGCGCGGGTTCGCCACCGCGGACCGCGGACGTCGGCATCCGGGACGGCAAAGTAGTCACGATCAGCGCCGAGCCGCTGCCGGACGGCGCGCGGACCATCGATGCGGCCGGCAAATGGGTCATGCCGGGCATGCTCGACGTGCACACCCACTACGACGCGGAGGTGCTCGGCAGCCCCGGGCTCGGCGAGTCGGTGCGGCACGGCGTCACCTCGGTGGTGATCGGGAACTGCTCGCTGTCCACGGTGTACGCCGCGGCCGACGATTGCGCGGACATGTTCGCCCGAGTCGAGGCGCTGCCCTGGGACGCGGTGCACTCGGCGGTCAAGGAGCACAAGGACTGGGACGGGCCGCGCGCCTACGCCCAATCGCTGGCCGCGCGGCCACTCGGCGCGAATGTGGCCGCGCTGCTGGGACATTCGGACATTCGGGTGGCCGTCATGGGGCTCGGGCGCGCGGTCGACCCGCAGGCACAGCCGACCGGCGACGAGCTGAATCGCATGCGCCAGATGCTGACCGACGCGCTCGATGCCGGGTTCCTCGGCCTGTCCACCATCCGCAGCTCGTTCTCGAAGCTGGAGGGAGTGCGCTTCCCGGCCAGGCAGCTGCCGTCGACCTATGCCGGCTGGCGGGAGTACGCGGCACTGAACAAGATTCTGCGGCAACGGAATCGGATCCATCAGAGCACGCCGAATCTCACCTCACGGCTGGAGATCGCCCGCTACTTCGCGCAGAGTGCCGGGCGATTCCGTAAGCCGCTCAAGACCACGCTGATCGCGGGCATGGACGTGAAGGCCGATCGCACGACCGCTCGCGCGGCGATCACCGCGGCGTGGATCGCGAATATCGTCGGCGGGGCGGCGTTCCGGTGGCAGCACCTGCCGGTGCCGTTCGAGGTGTATGCCGACGGCGTCGATCTGGTGGTGTTCGAGGAGTTCGGTTCCGGCGTCGCCGCATTGAACATCCGCGACGTGATGAAGCGCGGCGAGTTGCTCGCCGACGAGTCCTACCGCAGGCAGTTCCGCAAGGATCTCGCGAAGAAATACGGTCCGCGAGTGTGGCACCGGGACCTCTACGACGCGCAGATCGTGTCCTGCCCCGAGGCCGGCGTGGTCGGCAAGTCGTTCGGCCAGGTGGCCGACGAGCGCGGGATCCATCCCGCCGACGCGCTGCTCGACCTCGCCGTCGCGCACGGCGCGCGGCTGCGCTGGCGCACGGTCATCGCCAACGATCGCGACGACGTGCTCGACCGGCTGCAACGCTCCCCCAATGTGCAGGTCGGCTTCGCCGATTCCGGTGCGCACCTGCGCAATATGGCTTTCTACAACTTCGGCCTGCGCATGCTGGAACGCACGCACCAGCGCCGCTTCATGCCGATCGAGGCGGCGGTGCACCGGCTGACCGGCGAACTCGCCGACTGGTACGGCCTCGACGCCGGCCGCCTGCACGAGGGCGCGCGCGCCGATATCGCCGTCATCGACCCGGCCGGCTTCGACGCATCGAGCGCCGCCTACGCCGAAACGCCATTCCCCGGTATCGCCGGACTGAATCGGATGGTCAATCGCAATGACCGGGCCGTGGCCGCCACCATTGTCGGCGGGCACGTCGTTTATGAATACGGCGCCTTCGCCCCCGGCTTCGGCACCACCCTGCACGCGGGCACTTTCCTGAAACCCGCCTAGTCCGCCGGCGCGACACGCCGGTTTGAAACGCCGAGTTCCCACACTCCGGCGTTTTGCTGGCTATTGGGCATAGCATCGCCGGAAAGGGGATATACCCGACAAATCCCGATCAATTACGCGGCAGCGTCCTGCCCGGCCGAACGAATTCGCGGACGGGCGGAATCTGCGGACGCGAAGAAATGATCGCGGCGAGGAGAACAATGACCGATACCGAGGTGCGCGCCGCGATCACGGCGGAACGGACAGAACTCGCCGAAATCCTGACCGGCCTCGACGCCGAGAGCTGGGACGCGCCGACGCTGTGCCGGGGCTGGCGGGTCCGCGAGGTCGTCGCGCACATCACCCTGCCGTTCCGCCTGTCCGAGCCCCGCTTCGCGCTCGAACTGCTCCGTGCGGCAGGCGGATTCAATCGGCTCGCCGATCATGCCGCCCATCAGGACGCGGCCAGATTCACCGCCGAGGATCTGCTGAAGTCGCTGTGGGACAACGTCGCTCACCCGTGGCACCCGCCGGGCTACGGCTTCACGGGCGCGTTGGGTCACGACGTCATCCACGGGCTGGACATCACGGTCCCGCTCGGACTGGAACGCAGAGTGCCCGAAGATCGACTACGGCACGTGCTGGACGCGGTAAATCCCAAGAGCGTCAGGTTCTTCGGCGTCGATCTCAAAGGCATCCAACTGCGCGCCGATGACCTCGACTGGCGCTACGGCACCGGCGAAGTCCTTTCCGGCGCCGCCCAGCATCTCCTGCTCGCGCTGTGCGGCCGCACCCTGCCCGACGGAACCCTGCACGGCGAGAACGCCCAGCGGTTCACCTGGTCCGGCCAGCACGGACGCCACCGCAAACACCTACCCAGCCCGGCCTAATCGCCCAGGAGCACAGGCAAGGCATGCAGGCCGTGTTCCCGGAAGGACGATCGCCAGCGGATTTCGCCGCGCGGTATCGCCAGCTCGATTCGCGAGAATCGGTGCAGCAGGCTGCCGATGGCGATGCGGGTTTCGAGCCGGGCCAATGGAGCGCCGAGGCAATAGTGAATGCCGTGACCGAGGGCGAGGTGCGGATTGTCCTGTCGCGACAAATCGAGAGTATCGGGGTCGGGCACGAACAATGGATCCCGATTCGCCGATGCGGTGCCCAGCAGCACGGTTTCCCCGGCCGGGATTCGGACGTCGCCGATGGTGATGTCTTCGGTGGGAAAACGGCGGATGGCGAATTGGCTCGGGTGGGCGTAGCGGAGCAACTCCTCGACTGCGGAATCGCTCATCGAGGGCGCGGTAACTCGCAATGCGGCAAGTTGTTCTGGGTTGTCCAGCAACGCCAGTACGCTCTTTCCGATGAGCTTGACGGCGTTTTCGTAACCCGCCCAGAAGATGAGGAAGACCAGCGAGACAAGCTCGTTTTCGGTCAGCACGTCGCCCGCGTCACGCACCGCGATCAGATCGGACAGAAAGTCGTCGGCGGGTGCGGCTCGTTTGGCGGCGACCAGATCGACCATGAATTGCGCCATCTGAACGACAGCTTCCTTCGCCTGCCCCGGCTGGCTCGGATCGGGCGCGAGTAGCGCATTGGTCCAGCCCGGAATCGCTCGCGATCTTCGCCGGGGATGCCGAGGAGGTCGCCGATGACGGTCAGCGGCAGCGGAGCCGCGAAATCGGCGATGAGTTCGGGCTGTTCCCGCTCGGCGAGACCGTCGAGCAGCAGATCGGTTTCCGTTTGGATCTTGCCGTGCAGGCTGTCGACGCGTCGGCGGGTGAAGGCGTGCGAAACCAGGCGACGCAGGCGCGTGTGGTCCGGGGCGTCGATATTGAGCAGATTCGCCTCGAACACCGGTGGAAGCGCGAAACCCTTGTATCCCGTAGTGGACGAACGCTTGTCGATCGACAGTCGAGGGTCGGCAAGTCCGCGACGAACATCCGCTTCCCGAGTGACCAGCCAGGCCTGCGTGCCGTCGGGAAGTGCGACACGGTGCACGGGCGCACTCTCCCGGAGTTTGCGGTGCACCGCGTACGGATCGACGAGGTAGTCCGTATCGAACGGCGCGATAGGTGAGGTCAAAGCTCTACTCCGAATGCCCGGGATGGTCGCGGTGTGCGGCGCACTGATATCCAGCCCATCATGCAGATCCCCGCCGGTCCCCGGCAAACAGGCCCAACCGGCGGTCCTCGATCCTGTTGCGGGATCACGAATTTGCCTTGTCGTATGGCATCTCGCCGCGTGGCGGGGAATGATCTCGGGCGAGGAGAGACTATGACGGAGACCGAGGTGCGCAAGGCGATCACAGGTGAGCGGACCGACCTTGCCGAACTGCTGGCCGGGCTCGACGCGGAGACCTGGGACGCGCCGACGCTGTGCAAGGGGTGGCGGGTGCGGGAAGTGGTCGCGCACATGACCATGCCGTACCGGCTGTCGGGGCCGCGGTTCGCGTTCGAGATGGTGCGAGCGGCGGGCAGTTTCCATCGGATGTCGGATCGGACCGCCCGGCACGACGCCGCGGAGCTGTCCGCGGAGGACCTGCTGAAGTGGTTGTGGGACAACGTAGCCCACCCGTGGAAGCCGCCGGGCGGCGGATTCGAGGGTGCGCTCAGTCACGATGTCATCCACGGTCTGGACATCACCGTCGCGCTCGGCCTGAATCGCACAGTGCCCGAGGACCGATTGCGCCTGGTCCTGGACGCGATCAACCCCAAGAGCGTCAAATTCTTCGGAGTTGATCTCAAAGGAATCCAGCTGCGCGCCGATGACCTGGAATGGAATTATGGGTCCGGCGAGGTCGTGTCCGGCGCCGCGCAGGACCTGCTGCTGGTGCTGTGCGGACGCACCCTGCCCGCCGGCCGGTTGCACGGCGACAAGGCGACACGGTTCACGAACTGACGCCGGGGATAAATCACGAGCCTCCGGCAACCTCGCCGAGTTACAGTCGCCGGCGTGACCTGGACCGCGCCCGACCGCACCCGAAGCAAACCGCCACTGATCGCCGACGAGCGGCCGATGTTGCAGGCCTGGCTCGACTTTCACCGCGACACCCTGCTGCGGAAGTGCGCGGGCCTCGACGCGAAACAGCTCGGCGAGCGGCCCGTCCCACCGTCGGCGATGTCGCTGCATGGCCTGGTCCGGCACCTGTCCGAGGTCGAGCGCGGCTGGTTCCGCGTGGCCGCCGCGGGCATCGACCTGGACTACGTCTACAGCCGCGCCGACAATCCGAACAGCGACTTCGACAACACCGAACAGTCCGACCCCGCAACCGATCTCGCGCAATACCTGAAAGAGGTCGAATTGGCCGATGCCGCGGTCGCCGACCTGTCGCTCGAGCACACCTTCGCGCATCCCCGACGCCCGGAACTGACCTACAACCTGCGCTGGGTCTACACGCACATGATCGAGGAGTACGCGCGGCACAACGGGCACGCCGACCTCCTGCGCGAACGCATCGACGGCGCGACGGGCGACTGACCAGGTCAGAGCGCGTGGTCCCGCACCCAGGCCGCGACCTGCGACCGTGAGTCGAAGCCCAGCTTGGTCAGGATATGGTCCACGTGGCTCTCCGCGGTCCGGATCGAGATGACCAGTTCGGCGGCGATCCGCTTGTTGCTGTAACCCGCCGCGACCAGCCGGGCCACGTCCTTCTCCCTGCGCGTGAGCTGTTCGTCCGCAACGGCTTTCGGTGCCGGCGGCGGCGCTGCCTGCTCGACGCCGAGTGCGTAGCTCACCGCCTCGTCCAGGGTGAGCGCGGCGCCACCGTCGAACGCCGCGCCGAACTCCCTGTCCCCCAACGCATCATGCACCTGAAGCCGGACCTTCTCGCCGACCGCGTCGGTCATCGCGTGCGCGAGACGCTGGGTGCTGCCGCGCCGCACCGTCGTCGCCGCACCCATCAACCGGGCGGCCCGACGCTGGTCGCCACTCGCTGCCGCCGCCCAGGCCAGCCCGTCGAACGCGGACGCCGTCCAGACACAGCGATCGAACATCCGTAGCAGTTCGACCGCGCGACGCAGATCCTCGACCGCCCGGTCCCCGTTGCCGTTTCGCCAGTGATTCGTCCCGACCGCCCACCACGCGAGGCCGCCGAGCAGATGAGAGCCATGCTCGGCGGTCTTGGCCAGGAACTGCTCGGCCAACGGACCGGCGCGCTCGTCCGCCAGCACCATCGCGCACACATACCCGAACGCGAGACACTCCATCTCCGTGCCGTGATGCCCGCACGCCCGCGCCCGCACCGCGGCGTCCTCGGCGATGTCGAGCGCCCGCACCGGATCGGCCTCGGCGAACGCCAGCACCGACGCCAATAGCTGCGCCTCGACCAGCACCTGTTCGGCGGCCGATTCCGTGGCTATCGCGACGCATTCGGCCAGATACGCGTGCGCCGACACGGTGTCCGAGAGCATGCCGGCGATCACCGACGCGGCGGCCAGCGCCCGCGCCCGGTCGGCGGTGCGCGCGAGGTCCTTGCCGAGCGCGTCCGTCAACCACCGGTAGCCCTCCAGGAAGAACCGGTAGTGCTCCCAGAACGGCCGCAGTTCGCTGGCGATCTGTAACCCGCGATGCGCGCCGTCCGGGTCGGCGAGCGCGAATTGCAGGGCCGCACGCATATTCGCGTGTTCCCGCGTGACGTCACGGAACCAGATGACATCCGCGTCACCCCAGTACTCGACCCGCCCTCGCCGCGCGACCCGGTAGTAGTGGTCGCGGTGCCGAATCCGCAGCGCGTACTCGTCGCCGTGCGCCGCCAGCCGCGCCAGCGCGAACTGCCGCAGCGGTTCGAGCATGGTGTAGCGGCCGGTGCCGTCGCTGTCGTGCCGGTGACTCAGCACCGACTTGTCGACCAGCCCGGTGAGCGCGTCCATCAGCGCGGCGGGCGGCTCGAGCAGGCACACCGCCTCGGCGGCGGCCAGGTCGAAACCGCCCGCGAACACCGCGAGCTGCTCCCAGAGGAGCTGTTCGCCCGGGGTGCACAGGTCGTAGCTCCAGCGGATGGCCGCTTCCAGGGTCTGCTGCCGCTCCGGCGCGGTGCGCAGGCCCGTGGTGAGCAGGCGCATGGTGTCGCCGAGGCGCTCCAGCACCTGGTCCGGCGTGAAGGCGCGCAGGCGCAGCGCCGCCAGCTCCAAGGCCAGCGGAATCCCCTCCAGCCGAGCGCAAATCGCCGCGAGCGCGCCGAGATTCGCCGGGGTGACCCGGAATTCGGGATTCGCCGCGGTCGCGCGGTCGATCAGCAGCCGCAGCGCCGGATTGTCCGTCGCGTCGACTTCGCCGGCGTCCTCGTCCATTTCGGGCACCGGCAGCGGCGCGACCAGCAGCACCTGCTCGCCCACCACGCCGAGCGGCTCGCGGCTGGTCGCCAGCACCCGGAGGTCGGGGATGCCGGCGATCAGCCGGTCGACCAGCTCGGCGCAGGCGCCGATCACGTGCTCGCAGTTGTCCAGGACGAGCAGCAGGTGTTTGCCGCCGAGGTAATCGGTGAGGCCGGCCAGCGGGACGCTGGTGTCGTCGCGCAGGCCGAGCGCCTGCGCGACGGTCAACGCCACCAGCGCCCCGTCGTTGACGTGGGCCACCTCGACCAGCCACACGCCGTCGGGAAAGGCCCGGCGCACCGTCTCGCCCACCCGCCTGGCCAGCCGGGTCTTACCCACGCCGCCCGGCCCGGTGAGGGTGAGCAGGCGGGTGCTGGACAGCAGTTTCCTGGCGGCGGCGACTTCGCTGCCCCGCCCGACGAAACTGGTCACTTCGGCGGGGAGGTTTCCTGTCACGTACCGCGCCACGCCGATTACCTTCGCACGGACGGGCGCGCCGCCGGGCGTTTTGCCCGAAGATGCCCGGCGGTCAGGGCATCGGCATGGCCGGATAGACCGCCTCGAACAGCTCGCGCAGCTCGGCGGCGGTGATCTCCCGGCCGGTCGCGTCGGTGTGCGCCTGCACATGCCCGGCGAAGTCGATCTGCTGATCGCGGGGCAGGTCGATGCCGAACTCCGTCTTCAGCAGATAGGCGATGCCGCCCTTGCCCGACTGCGAGTTGACCCGGATGACCGCGTCATAGGTGCGGCCGAGGTCGGCCGGGTCGATCGGCAGATACGGCACCTGCCAATCCAGTTGCCGTTCCGGGGTTCCCGTCCGCGCGGCCCGTGCGCGATGCGCGGCCATGCCCTTGCTGATCGCGTCCTGATGCGTGCCGGAGAACGCGGTGTGCACGAGATCGCCTACGTACGGATGACGTTCGGCCACCGGCATGCGGGTGCAGTACTCGACCGTGCGGCGGATCTCGTCGATGTCGGCGAAGTCGATCATCGGATCCACGCCCTGCGCATGCAGATTCAGCGCCAGGGTGGCCAGATCGACGTTGCCGGTGCGTTCCCCGTTGCCGAAGAGGCAGCCCTCCACACGTTGCGCGCCGGCCAGCACCGCGAGTTCGGCGGCGGCGATGCCGGTGCCGCGGTCGTTGTGCGGGTGCACGGACAGGATGACGCTGTCGCGGCGGGCCAGGTTGCGGTGCATGTATTCGATCTGGTCCGCGTACACGTTCGGCGTCGCGACTTCTACCGTGGCAGGCAGATTCAGGATGACCGGCCGTTGCGGGGTGGCGTCCCACAGTGTGGTCACCCGGTCGCACAGGTCCAGGACATAGTCGGGTTCGGTCAGGTTGAACACCTCGGGCGAGAATTGGAACCGCACGTCCGGCAGCTCGGCGGTGAGTTCCAGGATGGCGCGGCCGCCGGCCAGGATCAGCTCGCGCAGCGCGGCACTGTCCTTGCCCAGCACGGTGTTTCGCCAGGTGGGTGCGGTCGCGGCGTACATGTGGATGACGACCCTCGGCAGTCCGCGCACCGATTCGACGGTGCGTTCGATGAGATCTCTTCTGGCGGGGGTGAATACGACGATGGTGACGTCGCCGGGCGCGAGCCCGGACTCGGCGATCAACCGGACGAAGTCGAAGTCGGTCTGCGAGGCGGACGGGTAGCCGACCTCGATTTCCTTGTAGCCCATGGCCACCATCAGTTCGAAGAAGCGGCGCTTGCGTTCGGGATCCATGGGGTCGGCGAGGGCCTGGTTGCCGTCGCGCAGGTCGACCGGCACCCACAGGGGTGCGGCGGTGATCCGGGCGTTCGGCCAATCACGGTCGGTGAGCGGCACTTCCACCCGGTCGTAGACGGATCGGTAGCGGTGCGAGGGCATCTGGGAGTGCCGCTGCGGGTTCCAGGCGGGCGCGTTGCCGGGGATCGCGCCGGCCGGAGTGTTGATCGTCGGGAAAGACATGCGGTGCCTTCTGGTCGTCACGAAACAGAGGTGACCGGCCACGACAGAGCCCCACGGCGGGGGCCGGTCGGTCAGGCCCCGCCGTGGCGGCTAAGCAGAAGCATGGTGCGCATGATGGCTAGACTTATACACAACTCCTCAGACAAGTAGAGAGGTGCAATGGTCTCGCAGGTACGCAGGCATCCGCTGGCCGCGCAGGCGGCCGAGTTGCTGATGACCCGGATCAAGGCAGGTGAATGGCCGCTCGGGCATCGGTTGCCCGGGGAAACGACGCTGGCCGCGCAGCTCGGGGTCGGCCGCTCGACGCTGCGCG
This sequence comes from Nocardia sp. NPDC006044, assembly GCF_042871115.1. Classification (NCBI taxonomy): domain Bacteria; kingdom Bacillati; phylum Actinomycetota; class Actinomycetes; order Mycobacteriales; family Nocardiaceae; genus Nocardia; species Nocardia sp. NPDC006044. The sequence continues at coordinate 1,130,417 of NZ_JBIAID010000004.1, read as the reverse complement.
AAGCGATCCGGGAACTGGCGGGCAGGGGCGTGCTGGACAGCCGTCAGGGCGCGGGCGTGTTCGTCACGGCACTGGACGCGAAGGACGACTGGGACGTGGTGCTGCGGCGCGCCACCATCGCCTCGGTGATCGAGGCGCGGATCGCCATCGAGGCCGAGGCGGCCGCCCTCGCCGCGCACCGGCGCACCCGGGCCGACCTGCGCATCCTGCGCTCCACCCTGCTCGCCCGCGAGGCGCACGGCGAGCCGGTGGCCGAGCATGTCGACGCGGACATGGCCTTCCATCGCGCGGTGCTGGTCGCGGCGCACAACGAGGTGCTGGTCCAGCTGTTCGACACGTTCCTCCCCCGGCTGCGCCTGGCCATGATCGACATGCTGACCATCCGCCCCGTCCCGTCCGAGCGCGCCGACCATGCCGCGCACGAATTGCTGGTCGAGGCGATCGTCGCCCGAAACGCCACGGCCGCGGCGGAACTCAGCCGCTCCCATCTCACCGCATTGAAGGAGGCTTTCACGTGACCGGAACGCCGGTGCTCGAACTGACGGACGTGACGTTCCGCCGCGAGGGCAAGAAGATCATCAACGGCATCTCGCTCACCGTGCGCGCCGGCGAGCACTGGGCGCTGCTCGGGCCCAACGGCGCGGGCAAGAGCACCCTGCTCGGTTTCTGCGGCGCGGTCACGTTTCCCACCACGGGCACGGTCCGGGTGCTGGGCGAACAGCTCGGCCGCGTCGAACTGCAACGCCTGCGTCACTCGATCGGCCAGGTGAATCCGCGGCATCCGCTGCAATACCCGCTGACCATCCGCGAGGTCGTGCTGACCGGAATCACGGCGACCATCGATACGCCGATGCGCTGGACGCCGACGGCGGATCAGCTCGTCCGCGCCGACGCCATGATCGACGCCGTCGGCCTCAGCGGCAAAGCGGCCAACACCTGGAACACCCTCTCCCAAGGTGAGCGCGGACGCACACTGATCGCCCGCGCGCTCATCGCCGAACCCAGGCTGCTGCTGTTCGACGAACCCTCCACCGGCCTGGATCTCGCTGCGCGCGAACAACTCCTGGAAACCATCGACACCCTCGGCGACAGCCATCCCGAGGTCGCCTCGGTGCTGGTCACCCATCATCTGGAGGAGCTACCGAGCACCACGACGCACGCGCTGCTCATCGCCGACGGCCGCACCGTCGCCGCCGGTCCGGCCCGGGAAATCCTCACCACCGGCAACGTCACGGCCGCCTTCGCGCACCCGGTCGAGGTCCGTTACGACGGCCGCTGGAGCGCCCGCGCCGCGCACACCACGCCCGCCTGGCCGACCTGACCCCGGTACGGCACAGGGCCGCACCGGGTTTCGGATTCAGAGCAGGCCGCGCAGCTTCAGGTTGGTGATGTACTTGACGATGATCGGCCTGGTGACATGCGGAATGTCCTTGTCCGGACCGACTTTCGCCTCCTGCACCGCGGCATGGAATCGCTCGGTGGGCGCGAACGAGCCGCGGACCGGCCGCTCGGGTCGCTGATAGTTGTGCAACAGCGGCAGCAGCGAATGCTGTCGTTGCTGCTCCGGCAGCGCCCGCAGCGCGGTCTCGAATCTGCGCAGCCAGTCGTCGTATTCGGCGATCCGCTGGATCGAGTAGCCCGCGTCGATCAGCCAGTCGACGTACTCGTCCAGGCCGATGCCGTCGTCGTACGGGTTCATCACGTGATAGGTCTCGAACCCCTCGGTCACCTGCTCGCCGAGGGTGGTGATGGCCTCGGCGACGAAGTCGACGGGCAGGCCGTCGTAGTGCGCCCGCTGCCGGTTGCCGTCGGCATCGGTCTCGTAGAACGAGCCGGGCGCGATTCCGGTGGCGACCAGGCTGAGCATCATCCGGGTGAACATGTCCGGCAGGTTCAGCTGGCCTTCGTACCGGCCGCTGACCAGGATCATGTCGCAGCGGAAGACCGCGACCGGCAGGCCGCACAGGTCGTTGGCCTGCCGCAGCAGCACCTCGCCCGCCCACTTGCTGTTGCCGTAGCCGTTGGCGTAGCTGTCGTCGACCGCGCGGGCCGGGCTGGCCGCCCGGATGTCCGCGTCCTCGGTGAACGCCGACGGCTCGATCTGTGCGGCGACACCGATGGTCGACACGTAGGTGAACGGCTTCAGCTTCGTGGTGAGCGCGAGCCGGATCAGCTCGGCGGTGCCCGCCACGTTCGGCTCGAACAGCTGGCTGTACGGCAGAACATGGTTGACCAGGGCCGCGGGATCGACGATCACGTCGACCGTGTCGGCCAGTCGCTGCCAGGTCCGCCGATCGAGTCCGAGGTCGGCCTCGCCCTTGTCGCCGGCGATGACCTCGAGGTGATCGGCGGCCAGATTCCGATACTGCCGCAACAACTCCGGGTCACCGCTGTCGAACACCTGGTCCAAACGGGCTCGGGCCGCCGCGTCGTCCTTGGCCCGCACCAGGCAGATCAGTGTGCCGTCGACCAGTGACAGCCGCTCGAGCCATTCCAGCGCCAGGTAGCGGCCGAGGAAACCACTCGCGCCGGTCAGCAGTACCGTCCGTATCTCGGTGCCGGGGCGGGGCAATACCGGTGCGGCGGCGAGCGTTTCGGCGTCGATGAACTTGTCCAGGGTGAGCTCGGCGGCGTGCGCCACGGTGGCGTCGCGGCCGTGCACCGTGGCGAAGGTGGCCCGCTGCGCGCCGCCGGTCCGTTCCGCCTCGATGTAGTCGGCGATGGCCTGGAGGTCGGTCGCCGGACTGACGATGACGCCCACCGGCACATCGAGGTCGTAGATCTCGTGCAGCAGATTGGCGAAGGTCAACGCGGACAACGAATCTCCGCCCAGATCGGTGAAGTGCGCGTCGGGCCGCCGATCCGCGGTCGACGCGCCGAGTAGCGCGCCGGCCGCCCGGCTGACCGTCTCCAGCACCGGAAGACCGGCGCCGTCGCGGCGCAGCGTGCGCAATTCGTCGGCCTGCCCCTCGGCCAGCTCGCGGTAGAGCTGTTCGAGCCGATCACCGTAGTGCTCTTTGAGTTTCGGCCTGGCGAGCTTGCGGATGCCGGTGAGCAGGCCGTTCTCCAGCGTGAACGGCGTGGTCTCGATGAGCAGCCCGCGCGGGATCTCGTAGGACTGCAATTCGGCCGTGCGCGCGACCTCCTGCAAGGAATCGCTGATCAGCGATTTCAGCGCCTCGACGTCACCGCCGGTGCGTGCCGATGCTTCCGGCGTGGGCACGACGACCGCCAAAAGATAAGCACGAGCACTATTTCCGTAGATGTAGATCTGGCGCACCACCGGACTGCTGTCGAACACCGCCTCCAACGTCGAGACCGTGACGAACTCGCCCTGCGACAGCTTCTGCACGTTGTTGCGCCGATCGAGGTAGACCAGCTCGTCCGGTCCGACCTCGGCGACGATATCGCCGGTCCGGTAGTAGCCGTCCGCGTCGAACACGCTCGCGGTGACCTCGGGCCGCTTGTAATAGCCGGGGAACACATCGTCCGACTGGACCAGCAGTTCGCCGCGCGGATGCGGCCGATCGGTGCGGAAGTAGCCGAGTTCGGGCACGTCGACCAGCTTGTAGTCGATGATCGGCGGGCGGCGCACGTGGCCGTCGATGAACACCGCACCGGACTCGGTCGAACCGTAGCCTTCCAAGAGGTGCAGGTCGAGGTAGGTTTCCACGAACGCGCGCAGCTCCGGCGAGATCGGCGCGGAACCGGTCAGCGCCGTGACGAACCGGCCACCGAGCAGCGACCGGCGCTGATCCGCCATCACCTCGGCGGCCAGCTCCACCCGATCGCCGCCTTCGGCGCGGCGCCGATCCAGCTCGCTGTGGAACTCCTGGAACAGCATCTCCCAGATCCGCGGCACGAAGTTCAGCTGGGTCGGCCGGACCAGGGCGAGATCCTCCAGCAGCGTCGAAAGATCGCTCCTGGCCGCGAAATACGCGGTGCCGCCGGTGCCGAGCGTCCAGTACAGGACGGCGCGGCCCATGACGTGGCTCATCGGCATGAAGTTGAGCGTGATCGCCGGGGTCGAACTCTCCTGTCCCCAGGCCGCTTTGGTCGACTTGCGCCAGAAGTTGGCCACCAGTCGTTCGGTGTACATGGCGCCCTTGGGCGCGCCGGTGCTGCCGGAGGTGTAGATCAGCAGGGTCAACGGATCGGGCTCGTCGGGCGCGAAATCCGCTGCGGGCACGCCTTTCCCGCGGTCGAGCACGTCGGCGAGGCTTTCCAGCACCACCGGGCTGCCCGCTTCGGCCAGCCGCGCTCGGGCCGCCTCGAACGCCTCGCGTTGCTCGTCCACCTGCGGGAGGTAATCGAACACCACCAGTCGTTCGGGTGCGGCGGCCGACGCCAGTTCGACGGCGTCGGCGAGATAGTCGATGCTCGAGGCGATTACGCGCGGTTCGGTCTCCGCCACAATCGGGCGCAACTGCGTCACCGGCGCGCTGGTCTGCAGCGGAACCGACACCGCACCGAGCGGGATCAGCGCCAGATCGATGGTGGTGTAGTCGACGCTGCTGAAGCCAAGGATGCAGACCCGATCACCGGGTCCGACCACGTCGCCGAGCGCACCGGCGAAGGCGTCGACGCGTTCCGACAGCTCGCCATAGGTGATGGTCTCGAAACTGGGCAGCAGTTCGGTCGCGACGCGTCCGGTCGCCTTGTTTTCGACGAACCGCACGGCGCGTTGCCCGAGCGCGGGCCGGTCCGCGTATCCGGACAGCGCGGTTCGCACCAGCTGCGCCAGCCGCAGGCCCGGTTGCTCGAGCGCCGCGGTCACCGCCTCGTCGGGAAGCGCGCTGACGAACTGTGCGTCAGTGGCGTGCAGATCTGCGATGCGGCGTGCGAGCCGCTCTTCACGGGAATCTATCGACATAAGTAGGTCCACCTCCACGACCAGCAAGAAACTTGACGGGATCAGGTAGAAACTCGGCGGCGCGATACTCGCCCGCCACTATTACCTTAGCAAAACTAACGTCTTTGTTGGCTGGGAGTCTGCTGTGAATCCCGCGGCGGCCCAGCGCAGATCGCCTCGTCACGAACATCCGGACAGAAATTCGAGGAGAATCTCCGGCGAGATGTCGATTCGGGGGTCGGCCGTTCGATGCAGTGAGGTGAGGATCGACCGATCTTGACGACAACGAGCAAAGGACCGCAGATGCGCTACATGATGTTGATCCACGTCGACCCGACCACCGCCCCGGAACCGGACGAGGCGCTGTTCGAGCAGGTCGGCAAGGTGATCGAGGAGATGACCAAGGCGGGCGTGCTGCTCGACACCAACGGCCTGCGCCCGGTCACCGAGGCGACCAGGATCAGCCAGAGCGGCGGCAAGCAGACCGTGCTGGACGGACCTTTCACGGAGTCCAAGGAGGTGGTCGGCGGCTACTGCGTCTTGCAGACCAAGTCGAAAGCGGAGGCGATCGAGTGGACCTCGCGCTTCCTCGGGGTGCACGGACCGGAGTGGGATATCGACGTCGAGATCCGGCAGATCGACGAGCCGGCCTGATCGGGCGCCGCGGATGAGCCCCGGCCGGTCGCCGGAACAGACCCGTCGCGCCGTGGAAACGGTCTGGCGGATGGAATGGCCGCGGCTGGTCGCCGGGCTCACCCGCATCGTCGGCGATATCGACGCCGCCGAGGAACTGGCCCAGGACGCGCTCGTCGCGGCGCTGGAACAGTGGCCGCGCGACGGCGTGCCGCCGAATCCGGGCGGCTGGCTGATGCTCACCGCCAAACACCGGGCGATCGACCGGATCCGCCGCACCCAGAACTTCACCCGCAAGCTGGCGGTGCTCGGCCGCGCCTTGGTGACCGAGCAGCCGGCGGAGCCCGAACCCGAAGGTGCGGTCGAGGACGATCTGCTCCGGATGATGTTCACCGCCTGTCATCCGGTGTTGTCCGAGCAGGCCAGGGTGGCGTTGACGCTGCGGCTGCTCGGCGGTTTGACCACCGACGAGATCGCCCGCGCCTTCGTCGTCCCGGAATCGACTGTGGCGCAACGCATCGTCCGGGCGAAACGAACCATCGCCGCGAAACAGGTGCCCTACGAGGTACCCGAGGGCGCCGAGCTGACCGAGCGGCTCGGCTCCGTGCTCGCGGTCGTCTATTTGATTTTCAACGAGGGGTATACGGCGACCGCGGGTGCGGACTGGATTCGAATCGAGCTGTGCCAGGACGCATTACGACTCGTCCGCATCCTGGCCGAACTGCTGCCCACCGAGCCGGAGGTGCACGGACTGGCCGCACTGCTGGAATTGCAGGCGTCCCGGCTGCCCGCGCGCAGCGGTCCCGCGAAAGATGTTGTCCTGCTCGCCGATCAGAACAGAGCACGCTGGGATCGACTGTTGATCCGGCGCGGATTCGCCGCGCTCGCGCGCGCCAACACGGTCGCCAGGGACCGCGGGACGTTGCCCGGCAGCTACGCCTTGCAGGCCGCGATCGCCGCCGTGCACGCCATGGCGGCGACCCCCGGCGACACCGACTGGCGCCGCATCGCCGGCCTGTATGCCGTTCTCGCCGAACGCTTCCCGTCCCCGATCGTCGAACTCAATCGTGCGGTCGCGGTCGGCAAGGTGCACGGTCCGGCGGCCGGCCTCGACCTCGTCGACGCCCTCGCGGGCGCCCTGGACACCTATCATCTCTACAACGCGGTGCGCGGCGATCTGCTCGCCCAGCTCGGCCGCCCCGAAGCGGCGCGGGCCGAATTCCTCCGCGCCGCCGAACTCACCGCCAACGAAGCCGAACGAGCCCTGCTGCTCGACCGCGCACAGGGCGGTCCCTGAGTCACGTGACGTGAGCCGCGATGACCCGAGCGCAGGCGAGCGACTCGGTGAGGGTCGTGTCCACCTCCAGGTCGTAGACCATGCCCTGGTGCACCATCTCCGCCTGCGCGGCGGCCATGCCCGGAACCCGGTCGCCGCGGGCGATCTCGCGGCCGGCGGCGACCGCACCGTCACAGCGGACACCGACCCACAGCACGCTCAATCCGGCCACGGCCTTCTGCCATCGCTGCTGCGACGACGCGCCGCCGAGAAAGACCTCGTCGACGATGATCCGGCCGCCGGCCCTGGCCATGGCGGCGACCCCCTCGATCCAGGCCGCCTCCAACCGCAAGAATTCCAGCCCGATCCGGACCCCGCCGTCGGCGGCGAACTCGATCCCGGCGCCCGCGGCGCGCAGCGAGCCGGGCAGGGCCTGGATCAACGTGTCGACTCCGAGGGTCAGCCAGGCATCCGGCAGGACCGCCTGCAGACATCGGGCGATACCGGACTTCCCCGAACTGGAGCCGCCATTGAGCACGATCACCTGAGTCGTCACGTCGTCACGGTAGAGGCGACACCAGCATGCCTCCAACAAATTTCGCCAAATGCCGCCCGCCGTTCATGTGCGCGGGCAGCGCTCTGGTCCGGTTGTAACGCGACGGTAATCGCCACACCGCAATCGCGTGTGAGCATGCTACGAAATCGCTTACCTCCGAGAGGAATCCGGCCACGTGCGGCAGTTCTATCGAGCAGTACTCCTGGACGACGACCACCGGCTGATCGGCTATGTGGAGCCGGATACCCAGCTCGAGGAACACGCGTGGATCGGCAATCACCTCGTTCAGGGCGTCGAACGGCTGCTGACCACGCCCGCCCGGGTGGTGTGGGCCAGGCAGCAGGGCGGGCGCGAAAGCCTGTACGCCACCACCGCTTCCGTCGCGCCGCTGAATCCACCGGAACACGGCTGCACCGGGCGCTACATCGTCAACCACGATCAACTCGGCTACGTGGACAAGGCGACCGTGCGGGAGGACGCGCTGCGCCGCCGCGTGCATCCGCTGCCGATCCTCACGGCCGAGGGCGGCGCCGACCGGCGCGGGCCGGCGGGTACATGGGCGCACGACCGGATCTCGGTGGGCGACACCGTGCCCGACGGGTTCGAGCTGTGGAAGTTCGATGTAGCCGAACTTCACCAGTTTCAGTAAATGGTGGGCAATCCGCCGGCGACACGCGGCATCTCCACGGTGTCGTCCATCGCTTGCGCGCGGACGTCCGCCAGCCTTTCGAGGAAGGCCTCTGCAGAGCCTAACCTGGCCGCAACCTGCGCTAACAGTTGCTCAGCTGGTTTCATGAAGTCCATACCGCTCAGCATGACCGGTCGGACGACCAACAGCGCCGCCGTTAGCACATAGTTTGCCGAAATGTCTTGCGCGCGCAAGCGCGACCAGTTTTGCGCTACCGGATGGAAACGCCGGATTCGATCAGGCGCGGCGGATCGGCTGCCAGGTCCGGGCCGCATCGGTGGTGAGAAAGTTGCCGACGACGCGATAGACCTCGGCGGGCTTTTCGACCACGAGCAGATGTGAGGTGCCGGGGATCACGGCGAGCTCGGAATCCGGGATCGCGCGATAGAGCGCGATCGTGTGCTCCAGGCTCACCGCGTCATCGTCGGCGGCGATCACCAGGGTCCGGCTGGTGATGCCCGCGAGGTCCTCGACGGACATGGCCGGTTCTTCGCGCGCCATCCGCAGGAGTTTCTCGGCGACCACGGCGAAATGCTCCTCGCCGTCCGGCGACACCTCGCCGTAGCGAGCGGCCAAGCGCCGCATCGGTTCCTCGTGACCGAAGCCGTCGAGCACGCCGGGCAGGATGCCGTCGCGATGGAAGTTGCCGCTGATCGAGACCAGTTTGCCGACCAGGTCCGGCCGGCGGATCGCGATCAGCAGCGCGACGATCGCACCATCGCTGTAGCCGACGAGGTGGGCGGGGCCGCCCACCACCTGGTCGAGAAAGGCGATGGTGTCCTGTGCCATCAGGTCATAGGAGATCGGACCCTCGACGTCGGGCGTGCGGCCGTGCCCGCGGCGATCCATCCGGAAGACGCGGAAGTGCTCGGCCAGGCCGGCGACGGCGGGCTCGAACGACCGGGAGTCCACAAAACCGCCGTGCAGCAGCAATACCGCCTCGCCGGAACCGATTTCGTCATACCAGGTCTGGACTTCACCGAGCTGTACCGCTGTCATCCGTTGATCATGCTCGATCGCCGGTCAGGGTCGCGACGCGGCCCGAGGCTCGGTGTCGGCCAGCTCTTTCCGGTAATCAGGCCGCGGCGGCTATTCGGCGGAGGAGGCCGCGCACCACGATCTTGTGGCCGCCGGTGCCGATGACCAGGGCTCGGTAGATCTTGCCGTGCAGCCCAGGGAAATTCCCCCAGGACTCGGCGCGGATGCGGGTCCGGTTCGCGCCTTCGTCGTCGAGTTCGAAGACAAGGGCGTAGACCGAGAACCAGTGCCGACCCTTCAGGGCCAGCCGGGAGGGAACCGCCGCTTCGTCGAGCACGAAACCGCCCGGCACCGTGGACGGATCGGCCGGGTCTTTGCACATGACTTCGAGCAGTGCTTTCCAGACCCGATCGCGATTCGCGTCGATCGATCTGGCATGCTGGTCGATATAGGACAAACGCTCCATATAGAAGGAACGTACTAGTACATGGCACCTCCCCGCAAGCACGACACCGACGTGATCCTCGACGCAGCGCGCGCCCTGGTGCTCGCCGACGGGCCCCGCGCGGCCGGCGTGGCGGCCATCGCCGAGGCCAGCGGCGCGCCGGTAGGCACGCTGTACCACCGTTTCGGCAACCGCAACGGCGTGCTGACCGCAACTTGGTTACGCGCGCTCGAACGGTTCCAGAGCGGAGTACTCACCGCCGCCGGCGACCCGGACCCGGTCGAGGCCGGCGTCGCCATGGTCCGCGCCGCGCTGGTCTTCGGTCGCGAATTCCCCGACGACGCAAGGCTTCTGCTCAACGTCCGGTTCCGCGACCTGCTCGACGGCGCCCCCGACGACGACTTCCGCGCCCGCCTGGCCACCATGAACGAACCCCTGCTCGCCCACCTGCGCCGCCTCGCCACCGACCTCTTCGGCCGCGCGGGCACACGCGAACTGGACGCCATCAGCCGGGTCGTAGTAGACCTCCCCTACGCCACCCTCCGCCGCCACGCCCCCACCCTCCCCACCTGGCTCGACACCGACCTCCCCGAAGCCGCCCGCACCCTCCTGACCTCCTACCGCACGACCGGCCCGTGACCGGGGCACTCGCGCCTCATCCCGGCACAGGACTTCACGAAGGCATCACCCGTGATTCGGCACGGTCACCCCCGGTCAGGCGGGCTCGGTGACGAGGGTCGGCGTGAGTTCGGCGAGGTCGGCGATGACGTGGGCGGCCAGGGCCAGGGCGTCCGGGGCCGGCGGGTATTCGGGGCGGGGCGCGGCGATGACGCGCAGGCCGGCGGCGTGGGCGGAGCGCAGGCCGTTGCTGGAATCTTCCACCGCGGCGCAATCGGTGGGGCGTTGGCGGAGGGCGGCGGCCACGGCCACGTAGACGTCGGGGGCAGGCTTGCCGCGATCGACCTCCTCGGTCGAGCAGGTGGCCTCGAAGAATTCGATCAGACCGGTGCGGCCCAGTACCACGTCGATCAGGGCCCGCGGGGACGAACTGGCCACGCCGAGCGGCCACTGCCCGCTCATCCGCCGCACCGCGTCGATCGCACCGGGCAGCAGCGGGACCGCGCGGTCGTAGTGCGCGGCCATCCGCTCGATCACGTCGCGCGCCACCGTCTCCGGCGCGGCGTCGACGCCGAGGTCGGTGCTCAGATACGCCGACCATTCGCGGGTGCTCATGCCCATCAGCCGCTGCTGCGCGTCGGGCAGCCACTGCCCGCCCCGCTCGGCCACATAGTCGCGGCGCACCTGTTCCCACACCGGCTCGGAGTCGATCAGTACGCCGTCCATGTCGAAGACAACCGCCGTAATACCCATCTACCCACAGCCTTTCGTCGCCGAGCCGGTCAATACGCCGACCCAGCCTAGGCCACGTCTCGCGGCCCGTCCGGCCGCCCACGAAGTGAGCATTCGGCGGGCAACCTATAACGTGTTCTGCATGAACGAACAACAGGCCGGTGACTCGCTGCCCAGCAAGGAGCACCACGAGGGCTCGTTCCGGCCGATGAGCGACCTGATCGACGCCGCGCACAGCGACGTGGACATCACCCGCGGCGGCCCGCACTACGGCGAATTCATCGAGCAGGTGCGCGGGCTGATGGATCGCGTGCGACTCGCGTGCCCCTCCGACGAGCTGGCGGTGGAGACGATCGGCCTGCTCAAGCAGCTCAACGACAAGCTGGACGCGGCCAAGGTGGACGAGTGGTCCACCCCGAACTGGACCAGGCACGATCTGCCCGGCCGGGGCAACATCACGCTGCCGCCGTTCGTCTTCGACCATGTCGGCCGGGACGGCGTCGACGCGCGCATCACCTTCCGCACCTTCCACCTCGGCGGCAACAACGCCGCGCACGGCGGCGTTGTCGCGATCGGCTTCGACGACCTGCTCGGCATGGCCGCGGCGGTCTACTCCGGCCAAGTGACCAGGACCGCGTCGCTCACCGTCGACTACCGATCGATCACCCCGCTGCACACCGAACTGAAGGTGCACGCGTGGGCCGAACGCCAAGAGGGCCGCAAGGTCTACGTGCGGGCCACGCTGCACGACGGCGACCGGCTCTGCGCCGAGGCGCACGGTTTGTTCATCGTGCTCAAGCCGGGCCAGCCCTGATTCCGTCCCACCACCGCGGAAGTGCGCACTCTGCACGCGTGCACGAGATGCCGCTGCCGCCAAGGGATTCAAGCACCGGGCCTGCGCAGCGACCGAGGTCGCCGCGCAGGCCCGATTACTGCATGCTCTGCACACATGCGGGAAATGCCATGCGCGCCCGCTGCTTCCACTGATCAACGGCCCGGGAAGTGCGCCTCCCGATACGCCGCGAACCGCTCGTCGACCTGGTCTTCGGTGAGACCGAAGTCCGCGAGGGTGTAGCGATGCGCGGGACGCGCTGCCCCGGAGGTGCTTTCCGCGTGCAGCGCCGTCATCGCCGACGTCGCCTCCTCGGTCAACGGCAGATCGAAGTGCCGGTAGATCGATTCGACCGTCCCGATCGGATCCGCGACGAAGTCGTCATAGTCGACATCGCAGAACTGAGCCGCATTGTGCCGCTTGCGGTCCGCCAGGAACCGATCCGCACCCCGGGCCCACAGATCCAATTGCGCGGCGCCGACCACCGGCCCGCGGAACTTGTCCGACCACCCGGCCGACGCCTGCTCGTTGAGACTGCACACCGAGGCGATGATGGTGCGCGGGTCGCGATGCATCTGGATGACGAGCGCGTCCGGATACACCTCGAAAATGGCATCGAGTGCGAATAAATGGCTGGGGTTCTTCAACACCCAGCGCCGCCCGGCATCGGGCAGTCCGATCAGTTGCAGGTTGCGCCGGTGCCGGCGATAGGCGCCGGTCCAATCCTGGGCACGCAGCCAGTCGGAATAGGTCGGCAGATAGCCGAGGCACTCGTAGGACACCGACATGGCCGACTGCCGCAGCAGCTGCCAGCACTCCTCCACCTGATCGGCGGAAATATGATGCACCCCCATGAATTCGGGATGCTCGACATGATGCTGCTCGAACGCGGCCTCGATCCGCTGATACACCGGATTGCTCGCCCAGGTCTCCCGGGGCGGGCGCGGCTGCGGCATCTCGGTGAGCCACATCTCCAGACCCTGGTGCGCCGGATCGGCGTTGAGCAGCCGGTGCACCGCGGTCGTCCCCGAGCGCGGCAGCCCGGTCACGAAGATGGGCCGTTCGATCGCCACCTCGGCGTGCTCCGGAAACCGTTGCCACGCGGCCTCGCTGAGCAGCCGGGCGATCAGGGCGCCGCGCAGGAACGCGCGATTCACCTTGTTGCCGAACGGCGTCAGCTCCGCGTCCTTGGCATAGGACTCGAGCAGCACCTCGAGCCCGGCGCGGTAGTCGTCGGCACCGAAGTCGGTCAGCCCGACGACCTTGGTCGCCGACGCGTGCAGATCATCGATGGTCCCGACATCGTCCCTACCGATCAACGTTCATCTCCTCACTAGTGGTGCGCACCCGATCAGTGGTGGTATTCGCCGCCGTTGACGTCCAGGCACGCCCCGGTGATCGCGCGCGCCATCGGCGAGGCGAAGAACACGACGGCATCGGCGATCTCGTCGGGTTCGGGCAGCTTGCGCAGATCGATGGTCTTCGCGGTCTCGGCGTAGACCTCGTCGGCGGTGATGCCGCGCTGCTCGGCGAGGTAGTTGAAGTACCACTTCAGGTTGTCGGCCCAGATGTAGCCGGGGGCAATGGTATTCACCCGGATGCCGCGTGGGCCGAGCTCGGTGGCCAGGCTCTGGGCCAGGGCCAGCAGGCTGGCCTTGGCCATCTTGTAGGGGCCGAAGGTGCGCCGGGAGTGCCGCAGCACCGCCGAGTTGATCATCACGACCGAACCGCCGGACTCGTCGAGCGCGGGGATGAACAACCGGGTCAACCGCAGCGCCGCAAGCACATTGGTCTCGAATCCGGCGCGCACCTGATCCAGGTCGACGTCGGCGAGATCGGTGATCGGCGGAATCGCGAACGCGTTGTTCACCAGGGTGTCGACCCGGCCGAACGCGCTCCGCGCGGCCTCGACCAGATGGACGGCGGCGGCCTCGTCGTTGATGTCGGTGGGCACCACCACCGCGCGCCGGCCCAGTTCGGTGATTTCCTTGGCCACCTCGGTGAGCCGCGATTCGGTGCGCGACGCGAGCACCACGTCGGCGCCCGCCTTGGCGCTCTGCACCGCGATGGCGCGCCCGAGTCCGGGACCGACCCCGGAGACCACAACAACCTTGTCCTGCAACAACATCAGCCGAGCATCCTTTCCGCGACGGCAGCCTGCCGTGCCGCGATTCGTGCGCGCCATTGTTCCGGCGTGACGCTCGCCTGATCGTGGAACGGAAGTCGCTGGGCCAGTTCGCCGACCGGCACCACCTCGACCGTCGGCCCGTCCTCGGGTTTCATCTCCCGGGCCAGCCGCTGCCAGCGGAACTGGAGGTAGCCGCGATCGTGGCCGGTGCGTTCGATCCAGTTGGCCAGGCCCGGATTTCGCTCGCTGACCACCAGGCGGATCATGCCGTCCGGGTCCACCTGCGCCTGATCGGCGGTCAGGCTGGTCTGATGATTGATGTAGTCCAGCGACAGGTACCACATGCTGCCGAGCTGGAAACCCTGATACGGCGCATCGGATTTCGGCACCGTGATGATCATCGCCTGATCGTCGGTCAGCTCGTAGTGGCCGGCCGAGGAGAACTGTGTGGTGAGACCGCCCGGCGTGGAACGGGGTTCGGTCATCGTGTTCACCGGCAGGTTCAGGTAGAACCAGTTCGGAAAGGCCAGGAAGGTCTGCAACCGGGAGATGAGCATCTTGCCCGCGACGCCGTACCGCTTGGTCAGCAGGTCCTTGGTCAGCGGCGGCGGCGCGTCGCCGACGCGGTCGGCCCGCGCGATCCGGATCGTGCCGGGCTGCTCGGTGGCCCAGTCGCTGTAGACCTCGCGGACCACCAACATGGCCGAGTCCGGCGCGAGATGCACGTAACCCGACCGCGATTCGCCCGGCCCGAGCCGCAGTTCGTAGGACCCGTCCGCCCCGATCTCCAGGGAACGGTCGTCGAACGCGGTCTGACTGTCTGGCACGTCCACCGGCGAGTAGTTGCCGTTGAGCACCTGGAAGCTCAGATCGCGTGTGCTGCCGCGCTTTCCGGTGACCACGTATTCCGCGTCCGGTCGCAGGTAGGAGTGGAAGTACAGGGTGTCCGGGTTGTCCAGGCCCATCTTGGTGTACGGCCCGGTGGACCGGACGAAGAACGGGAAGTCCCGCTCGTAGGCCCACGCCATCTGTAAGGCCGCGCGAATGCTGCCCGCCAGGTAGTCGTAGCCCTCGACGAGGTCCTGTTCCGTGCGGATGTGCGCCGCCTCGGTGATGATCTGCTCGGCGGCGGCGATGGCGTCCGCGAACGGCTGTGTCAGCAAAAGGTCTCCATTGACTCGCGGTGTTCCAAATACGTACCAGTCTGGTACATTTCGTCTGAGGCAAGATTAGAACGTGTTCTAGGAGTGGTCAATGGTCGCCCGTAGATCCGCACCTACCGTGCGGGTGGTTCAGGTACTGGATTTCCTGGTCGAGCAGCGCGGCAAGCGCTACGGCCTGTCCGAGCTGGCCCGCGCCCTCGACCTGGCCAAACCGACCTGTCTCGGCATTCTCACCGAGCTCACCGCGGGCGGCTACCTGGTCCGCGACGCCGACACGCTCACCTACGGCCTCGGTCCGGCCCTCATCGCCGCGGGCCGGGTCGCCCAGGACAGCTTCGCGATATCCGCCCTCGCCCGCGCCGAACTGGACAAACTCACCGCGCGCTACCGCACGACCTGCACCGCCTCCGCCGTGGTCGGCGAGCAGATCATGGTCCTGGAGAGCACCGGACCCGGCCTGGTCAAGGTCGGCGCGGCCTACCATTTCGCGCCCCCGGTCGGACTGATGTACGTGCTGTGGGATACCGACGCGGCGTTCGACGCCTGGCTGGCCAAGCCGGCGACCGTGCCGTTGCAGCAGGACGAGGCGCGGTTGCGGCAGATCGTCGCCGAATGCCGCGAGCGCGGTTACCTGGTGGAGAGCCTCACCGCCGCGGGCCGCAGGCTGTATTCCATGCTGGCCGG
This sequence comes from Nocardia sp. NPDC006044, assembly GCF_042871115.1. Taxonomy (NCBI): domain Bacteria; kingdom Bacillati; phylum Actinomycetota; class Actinomycetes; order Mycobacteriales; family Nocardiaceae; genus Nocardia; species Nocardia sp. NPDC006044. The sequence continues at coordinate 1,114,832 of NZ_JBIAID010000004.1, read as the reverse complement.
TTTCGCCGCCCGCGACCTGCCCGACGACCTGCGCGAACTGGTCGGCGAGCTGGTCACCAGCCTGGGCGAGCGGGTGTACCTCGGCACGGATCTGCGCCCACGCAAGGAACATCCGGTCAGCCTGCTGGCCGCGCCGACCTACGGCGGTGACGGCAGGCAGAACATGGTGCTGACCATGTACGTCGGCAAGTCCATCACCGGCGCCGAAATCGACCGGCGTGGAACGGCTCTGGTCGCCGCCGCGGATGCCGTGACCATCGCTTCGGGTGGTAATCCACCGGCGCAGCGGTCATCCTGGAGTTGACCCCCGCGGTCTTTCGCCGATTCCGGTCCGGCACGACCTGTTGCCAACAATCGAAACGTGTTCTAGTTTTGCGGTGTGAGCCAGTACGCGAAGTCGACGGCGAGCACCTACGAGCTGCCTCATCTGGACGCGCTCGAGGCCGAGTCGGCACATATTTTCCGAGAAGTCGCGGCAACCTTCGAGCGCCCGGTATTGCTGTTCTCCGGCGGCAAGGACTCGGTGGTGATGCTGCACCTGGCGGCCAAGGCCTTCTGGCCGGCGCCGCTGCCGTTTCCGGTGCTGCACATCGACACCGGGCACAACTTCGATGAGGTGATCGCCTTCCGCGACGAGACCGTCGCGCGGTTCGGGCTGCGGCTGGTGGTCGGCAGCGTGCAGGACGACATCGACGCGGGCCGCGTCGTCGAGGAGACCGGCCCGCGCACCTCGCGTAACCGGTTGCAGACCACCACGCTGCTGCGGTCGATCCACGAGGGCAATTTCGACGCGGTGTTCGGCGGCGCGCGCCGGGACGAGGAGAAGGCGCGGGCCAAGGAACGCGTCTTCAGCTTCCGCGACGAGTACGGCCAGTGGGATCCGCGCAGCCAGCGACCCGAGCTGTGGAACCTCTACAACGGCAGACACCGTGCGGGCGAACACATTCGGGTGTTCCCGCTGTCCAACTGGACCGAGCTCGACATCTGGACCTACATCGCCGCCGAGGGCATCGACCTGCCGCCGCTCTACTACGCGCACCGCCGGCCGGTGGTGCAGCGCGACGGAATGTTGCTGGCGCACACGCGCTTTCTGGAATTGCTCGACGGCGAGGAACCGCGCGAGACGACGGTGCGGTTCCGCACGGTCGGCGACGCCACCTGCACCGGCTGCGTGGAGTCGACCGCGGCCACCCCCGCCGAGGTGGTCACCGAGGTGGCCGCCGCCCGGGTCACCGAGCGGGGCGCGACCCGCGCCGACGACCGAATCTCGGAGGCGGGCATGGAAGATCGCAAACGAGAGGGCTACTTCTGATGACCGCAACCCTGCTACGTCTCGCCACGGCGGGCAGCGTCGACGACGGCAAGTCCACCCTCATCGGGCGCCTGCTCTTCGATTCCAAGACGATCTTCACCGACCAGCTCGCCGCGGTGGAGCGGACCAGCCGCGACCGCGGCGACGACTACCCGAACCTGGCCCTGCTCACCGACGGCCTGCGCGCCGAACGCGAACAGGGCATCACCATCGACGTGGCGCACCGCTATTTCGCCACGCCCCGGCGCAAATTCATCATCGCCGACACCCCGGGTCACATTCAGTACACCCGGAACATGGTGACCGGCGCGTCCACCGCCGACCTGGCGCTGATCCTGGTCGACGCCCGCAAGGGCGTGGTGGAGCAGACCCGCAGGCACGCGTTCCTGGCCAGCCTGCTCGGCATCCCGCACCTGGTGCTGTGCGTGAACAAGATGGACCTGGTCGACTGGTCACAGGCGCGGTTCGAGGAGATCCGCACCGAATTCGCCCAGTTCGCCTCGAAACTCGACATCTTCGACCTGACCTTCGTGCCGATGTCCGCGCTGGACGGCGAGAACATCGTGCACCGCGGGGCGAGCATGCCGTGGTACGAGGGCACTCCCCTGCTGCACCATCTCGAAGAGGTGCACATCGCCTCGGACCGCAATCTGATCGACGCGCGGTTCCCGGTGCAGTACGTAACCCGCAGCCACGCCCAGGATTTCCGCGGTTACGCGGGCACGGTGGTCGGCGGGGTGTTCAAGCCGGGCGACGAAGTGGCGGTGCTTCCTTCGGGATTCACCACCACGGTGGAGGCGATCTGGGGCCCGGGCGGCAAACCGATCGCGGAAGCCTTTCCGCCGCAGGCGGTCACCATGCAGCTGGCCGATCAGCTCGACGTGTCCCGCGGCGACATGATCTGCCGGCCGAACAACCGGCCCACCGCGGGACGCGATCTCGACGCGATGGTCTGCTGGTTCGCCGACGAAACCCAGCTCACGCCGGGCTCGACCTACACCATCCGGCACACCACCCGCACCGCCACCGCGGAGGTGCGCACCCTGGACTACCGGCTCGACGTCAACACCCTGCACCGGGACGAGAACGCGGAATCGTTGTCGCTCAACGAGATCGGCCGCGTCCAGCTGCGCACCCGGCAACCGCTGCTGTTCGATCCGTATCGTCGCAACCGGTTCACCGGCAGCTTCATCCTGGTCGACGACACCACCAACAACACCGTCGGCGCGGGCATGATCACCGGCCCGAGCCTGCCGTCCTCGCGGGTGGTCTGGCACTCCACCGCGGTCGGCCGGGACGAGCGCGCTACTCGCGGGCTCACGGTCTGGCTGACCGGGCTGTCCGGCTCCGGGAAGTCCACCGTCGCCGTGGAACTCGAACGCCGGCTCGTCGCGGCGGGCCGTCCGGCCTTCCTGCTCGACGGCGACAATCTGCGCCACGGGCTCAACGCCGACCTCGGCTTCAGTGCCGAGGACCGGGTCGAGAACGTCCGCCGCGTCGGCGAAGTCGCCCGGCTGTTCGCCGAAGCCGGTGTGGTAGCGGTGGTTTCGCTGATCAGCCCGTACCAGGCCGACCGCGATCGGGTGCGCGCGGCGCACCTGGAAGCAGGCATCCCGTTCGTCGAGGTCTTCGTCGACACTCCCCTGGAGATCTGCGAATCCCGCGACCCGAAGGGCATGTACGCCAAGGCCCGGGCCGGCGAGATCCGCGGCTTCACCGGCATCGACGACCCCTACGAGGCCCCCACCGAACCCGAACTCGTCCTGCGCCCCGACCACGGCGACCCTGCGGCGATGGCGGCCACCATCCTGGCCCGCCTCTCCGGCCTGGACTGACCGAACGAACGCACGGCACATCAGCGCTACAGAGAGCGGAGACATGGGACCACTGCACGGAGTGAAAGTCATCGAGATCGCCAGCCTCGCGCCCGGCCCGTTCGGCGCGATGATCCTGGCCGATCTCGGCGCCGAGGTGCTGCGGGTCGACCGCGGCGGCGCGCCCGGGGCGGGCATCGTCTCGCCCCCGGGCCCGCTCGATCGCGGAAAGCACAGCATCACACTGGATCTCAAGCAGCCCGCCGATCGTGAGGCGCTGCTCGCGCTCACCGACCACGCGGACGTGCTCATCGAGGGGTTCCGGCCCGGCGTCGCCGAGCGGCTCGGCTTCGGCCCCGCCGACCTCGCGGCCCGCAACCCGCGGCTGATCTACGGCCGGATGACCGGCTGGGGCCAGCAGGGCCCGCTGGCGCACACCGCGGGTCACGACATCGACTACATCGCGATCTCCGGCGCGCTCGGCCTGGTCGGCCGGGCCGGCGAACCGCCGGTACCGCCCGCGAACATGCTCGGCGACTACGCCGGCGGCGGCCTGCTGCTCGCGCTCGGTGTGCTCGGCGCGCTCTACGAGCGCGAACGCTCCGGCCGGGGGCAGGTGGTCGACGCGGCCATGGTGGACGGTTCCGCGCTGTTCACCGCGTCGATGCACGGCCTGCACCACCTCGGGCTGTGGAACTTCCCGCGCGGGGAGAACATGCTCGACGGTGGCGCGCCTTTCTACGACACCTACGCATGCGCGGACGGCAAGTTTCTCGCCGTCGGCTGCGTAGAGACCCCGTTCTACGACCAGATGCTCGCCATCCTCGGCATCGACGACCCCGACCTGCCGTTCCAGCTGGACAAGAACGGCTGGCCGCGGCTGAAAGAGGTGCTCGGCGCCAAGTTCAAGGAGCGCACCCGCGACGAATGGGCCGAGGTGTTCACCGGTTCCGACGCCTGCGTCGCCCCGGTGCTGAGCCCGTGGGAGGCCCACGAGCACCCGCACAACCGCGCCCGCAACGCCTTCATCGAGGTCGACGGCGTGCTCCAGCCCGCGCCCGCCCCGCGCTTCGACCGCACCCCGGTCGATACCCCGGCCGCGCTCTCGTCCGACCCGGAGCAGGTCCGAAAGTTGCTGTCCGGCTGGGGCGTTGCGGCCGAACAGATCGACCGCGTCACCGGCTGAGCCGACGCCGAGGCGCAGCCGCCCGCCGTAAGATACAGTGGTTGGCACATGTCTCGAAAGGACGGCTGATGCGTTCCACGCTGCTTTCCCGGCGCGATCTCGATTTCCTGCTGTACGAGTGGTTGAACGTCGAGCAACTCGTCAAACGCGAGCGCTACGCCGATCATTCGCGCGACACCTTCGACGCGATGCTCGAGCTCAGCGAGCAGCTGGCCACCAAATACTTCGCGCCGCACAACAAGCTCAACGACGCGAACGAGCCGACCTTCGACGGCGAACGGGTCACCATCATCCCCGAGGTGGCCACCGCGCTGGCCGCCTTCGCCAAGGCCGGATTGCCCGCCGCGGCAATGGATTACGAACTCGGCGGCGCGCAGCTGCCGGTCACCGTCGCGCAGGCGAGCTACGCGTGGTTCCAGGCGGCCAATCCCGGCACCTCCGGCTACTCGTTCCTCACCGTGGCCAACGCGAATCTCCTTCTCGCCCACACCGGTCCGGAGTTCACCGACCGGTTCGTCCGCCCGATGCTCGAGGGCCGGTTCTTCGGCACCATGTGCCTGTCCGAACCACAGGCGGGTTCCTCGCTGGCCGACATCGTCACCCGGGCCGAGCCCCAGGACGACGGCACCTACCGGCTGTTCGGCACGAAGATGTGGATCTCCGGCGGCGATCACGAGCTCGGCGAGAACATCGTGCACCTGGTGCTCGCGAAGATCCCCGGCGGCCCGGCGGGCACCAAGGGCATCTCGCTGTTCGTCGTGCCGCGGTTCCTGGTCGAGGACGACGGCACGGTCGGCGAGCGCAACGACGTCGCGCTGGCCGGGCTCAATCACAAGATGGGCTTCCGCGGCACGGTCAACACCGTGCTCAACTTCGGCGAGGGCCGCTGGACCCCCAACGGCGCCGCGGGCGCGGTCGGCTACCTGGTCGGCGAGCCGCACCGCGGGCTCAGCTACATGTTCCACATGATGAACGAGGCACGCATCGGCGTCGGCATGGTCGCCTCGGCGCTCGGCTACACCGGCTACCTCGAGTCGCTCGACTACGCCCGTACCCGCGCGCAGGGCCGGGCGAAGCTGCCCGCCGATCCGACCGCGCCACAGCGGCCGATCATCGAGCACGCCGACGTCAAGCGAATGCTGCTGGCGCAGAAGTCCTACACCGAGGGCGCGCTGGCACTGGTGCTGTACTGCGCGCGGCTGGTCGACGAGCAGCAGACCGCCGATTCGGCGGACGAGCGGCGGGCGCTCACGCTGCTGCTCGACATCCTCACCCCGATCGCCAAGAGCTGGCCGTCGCAATGGTGCCTGGAGGCGAACAACCTGGCCATCCAGGTGCTCGGCGGTTACGGCTACACCCGCGAATACAACGTCGAACAGCATTACCGGGACAACCGGCTCAACCCGATCCACGAGGGCACGCACGGCATCCAGGGCCTCGATCTGCTGGGGCGCAAGGTAACCCAGCAGAACGGCGCCAGCCTGCTCGCGTTGAACGAGCGGGTGCAGGGCACGGTGACGGCGGCGCGCGCCGCCGGCGGCGAGGCGGCCGAGCTTGCCGCGCAACTGGACTCGTCCTGGCAGCGCCTCGTCGAGGTGACCGCGGGCCTGTTCGCCACCGGCGACTTCGAGGCCGCGCTGGCGAACAGCTCGGTCTACCTGGAGGCCTTCGGCCACATCGTGCTGGCCTGGATCTGGCTCGAGCAGCTACTGGCCACCGGGGACCACACCGGCGATTTCTACGACGGCAAGCGGCACGCGGCCCGGTACTTCTACCGCTTCGAATTGCCCAAGACGGCACCGGCATTGGACCTGCTCGCCCGCCTCGACACCACTACCCTGGAAATGCGCGACGCCTGGTTCTGATTCGGTACACACCTGCAAGGATGTACCATTTTCCGATGACCACCCCCCGCCAGCGAACCACCCGCCCGCCAGGCCGACCGGCGTCGGCGACCCGGGAGGAGGTGATCGACCTCGCGCGGCAGGCGTTCCTGGCCGGTGAGCGGGTGGACATCCAGGCGATCGCGGCGCAGCTCGGGCTCAGCCGCGCCTCGGTCTACCGCTGGTTCGGTTCGCGCGAGGGCGTGCTCGGCACGGTGCTGGCCGGCGAGTTCGCCGCGCTGCTCACCCGCGCCGACGCCAAGCGGCGCTCCACCGGCGCCCGGCGCATCCTGGACGTGCTCTACCGGGTGAATCGCTGGATGACCGACAACGTGCCGTTCCGGCGCTACTTCGAGAACGAGCCGCTGGCCGGGCTGCGCATTCTGACCGCGAGCGACGGGCCGGTGCAGCCGCTGGTGGTTACCACCGTGCGCGAGCTCATCGCCCGCGCCGAACGCGAGGACGGCTACCGGCCGCCGGTCGAACCGGACCTGCTCGCCTACACCCTGGTCCGGCTGGGCGAGGCATTCCTGTACAACGATAATGTCGCAGGCATCCGAGGGGATGTCGACCGGCTGCACGAGGTGCAGGCCGCACTGCTCGGCATCCCCGAGGCGATCACGAGACCTCCCACCGGAAGCTGACATGTCGGACTCATTGCTGCACAAGCGTTTCCCAGACCTCGCCGACACCCTGCCGTATCTGCGCCTCGGCACCGCGCCGACCCCGGTCCGCCCCCTGGACGTCGGTACCGCCGCGGCGCTGTGGTGCAAGGACGACAGCGTCTACGGCGACGGCGGCTGGGGCGGCAACAAGGTCCGCAAGCTGGAATGGCTGCTGCCCGAGGCACATCGGCGCGGCGCCCGCACCATCCTCACCGTCGGCGGCACCGGCACCAACTGGGGTCTCGCCACCGCGCTCTACGGGCGCGATCAGGGCATCTCGACCATCCTCACGCTGGTCGATCAACCGGCCGACGATCACGTTCGCGCACAGCTGCGACGCATCGAGAAGTCCGGCGCCGCAGTACATCTCACGCACACCAAGCGGCGAACCAGGCTGACGGCGCCCTGGCTCTACCTGCGGCACAAACTCGGCCGCGAACGGCCGTACTTCCTGCCGGTGGGTGGCTCGTCGCCGCTCGGCGCGCTCGGTTACGTCGAGGGCGCACTGGAATTGGCCGACCAGATCGCCGCGGGCGTGCTGCCCGAACCCGGCCATATCGTCACCGCGGTCGGGTCCGGCGGCACCGCAGCGGGTTTGGCGCTCGGACTGCGGCTGGCCGGGTTGCGGACCCGGGTCGTCGGGGTCGTCGTCAACGACTCGCTCCCCCTCGACGCGCCCCACATCATCCGGCTGGCCGCGAAGGCGGAGCGGCTGTTGCGTTCACGCGGGGCACAATTCGAGCCGACCGGGTTGGGCGTGGACGACCTCACCATCACCACGGACTGGCTCGGCCCCGGCTACGGACACGCGACCCCGGCCGCGCGCGAGGCGCAGTCGCTCGCGGCACAGGACGGACTCGGTCTCGAAACCGTGTACACCGCCAAAGCATTGGCGGCGGTCCTGCACCTCGACACCGCCGGCGCCTTCGGCGCGGGCCCCGTACTCTTCCTCAATACCTACGGCCCTCGATAACCCGCCGCATTCGAATCGGCGTGATCCGAATCCGGTGCCGGTCCGCCGAGGTGGCGTATTGGCCTGCCGATCCACCATTTCGCCAGGTCGGGGCCGGGTGGCGGCGGCGCAATAACATCCCCTGATTCCCGGCCTGCCCGCCGCCGGGATCCGGGCTGCCGATTCCGCACTATCGTCGCTATCCATGCAGGTCAGCGACAGAAAGGCGGCAGATGGCGCGGCCGAACCCACACCGGTGCGGCGGTTGCGCGCCGATCAAGCCCGGCGAGTCGCCGATCTGCTCCGGCATCAACTGCACGCCGGCGCGTTCGACGCCGGACTGCCCGGCGAACAGCAGCTCGCGGCGGAGTTCGAGACGTCCCGCAATACGGTGCGCGAGGCCCTCGCGCTACTGAAGGACGAGGGGCTGATCGATCGGGCGCCCAAGATCGGCACCCGGGTCGCGACGCGCAAATACGATCACGGCCTCGACGCGCTGCTCGGCCTCCAGGAGACGTTCAAGGACCACGGCACCGTGCGCAACGAGGTCCGGGCCGCCATGCACGTCACCGCCCCGGCGGCGGTCGCGCGCCGTCTGCACCTCGCGCCCGGCGAGCGCGTCGTCTATGTGGAACGGCTGCGCTATCTCGCGGACCTGCCGCTGAGCCTCGACCTCACCTACCTGGTGCCCGATATCGGCACCGAACTGCTCGGCCACGACCTCGAGCACACCGATATCTTCGTGCTGCTCGAACAGCTCAGCGGCCGCTCGCTCGGGCACGCCGACCTCGCGCTGGAGGCGGTGCCCGCCGACCCGCACACCGCCTCCACCCTCGACATCCCCGGCGGCGCACCGCTGCTCATGCTCGAACGGCTGACCCACCTCGACGACGGCAGGCCGGTCGACCTCGAGTACATCCGCCTGCGCGGCGACCGAATCACCATGCGCGGCAGCCTGACCCGTAGCACCCCCGAATGGAAGGTCCTCTAGATGGCACTCGCGAACCAGCGCACCGATATTCCGGTGACCATCGACGAATCGCTCTGCATCCAGGGCTGCACGCTGTGCGTCGAGATCTGCCCGCTCGACTCGCTCGCCATCAACCCGGACAACGGCAAGGCCTTCATGCACGTGGACGAGTGCTGGTACTGCGGCCCGTGCGCCGCCCGCTGTCCCACCGGCGCCGTCACCGTCAACATGCCCTACCTGCTCCGCTGATCTGGAAGTCCGATGAAAGTACGCCTCCTTCCCGCCCTGCTCGCCGCCGCGCTCACCCTGGCCGGCTGCTCCCTCGAGAGTTCGAACGACACCCCCGCCGGGACCGTGAAGGTCGTCGTGGGTTACCAGTCCAAGACCATCAACACCGTCACCGCCGGGACGCTGCTCAAAGCGCAGGGGTACCTGGAACAGCGGTTGCGGCAGATCACCGATCGGGGTGGCGCCAGGTATCAGGTCGAGTGGCAGGACTACGACACCGGCGCGCCGATCACCGCGCAGATGGTGGCGGAGAAGATCGACATCGGGTCGATGGGCGATTATCCGTTGCTGATCAACGGGTCTCGGACGCAGGCCAACGAGCGAGCGAAGACCGCGCTGGTGTCGGTGACCGGGTACAACCCGAGGGGCGCGCTCAACATGGTTGTCGTGCCGCCGGATTCGACCGCGACGAGCATCGCCGAGTTGGCCGGGCAGAAGGTCTCGGCCAGCGTCGGATCGGCCGGGCACGGCACCCTGGTGCAGGCGCTCACCCGGGCGGGCATCGATGCGGGCAAGGGTGTCGAGGTGCTGAACCAGCAGCCGCAGATCGGCGCGACCGCATTGGAATCGCATCAGGTGCAGGCGCTTTCACAGTTCGTCGCGTGGCCCGGGCTGCTGGTGTTCCAGAACAAGGCGAAGTTGCTGTACGACGGTGCGGAACTCGGAGTGCCGACGTTCCATGGCGTGGTCGCGCGGCGGGCGTATACCGCCGAGCATCCGGAGGTATTGCAGGCCTTTCTGGCGGCACAGCTCGACGCGACGGCGTTTCAACGGGACCGGCCGTTCGAGGCCGCCAAGATCGTCGCGGACGGCTCGGGGCTGCCGCAGGAGGTCGTCTACCTCTACAACGGGCCGGGCGGAACGTCTTTCGACACCACGCTCAAACCGAGTTTGATCAACGCGCTGAAAGGCGATGTGCCGTATCTGAAATCGATCGGCGACTTCGCCGAGCTGGATGTCGACGGGTTCGTCGACAGTGGGCCGCTGCGGAAGGCGTTCGCCGAGGACGGTCGCGCGGACTACGACCGGTCGGTGGCGACGACGGCGAATCCGAGCCTGATCAGCGGCACCGATCCGATCTGCGGTCGGGCCGTGACGGATTCGGCGCGGGCCGGCGAGGTGTGGATCGACGGGGCGGATCGGCCGCAGCCGGCCGCCGACGCGGGCTGCCTGTTGCGGGCGGTGCAGACCGCCAAGTCGCAGGGCAAGGTCGTCCGTGCCGCCTACCTCCCCGATGCCGAACTCGGCACGCGGTGGCTCGCCGACAAGTCGATCTGGGTGCGTGACGGCGACGCGTTCCTGCCGTTCACGACTCCGGCTGCGGCGCAGCGGTATCGGCAGGCGCACGCGGGCGCGGTGAACGTGTCCTATGACCAGGCCGTCACGGACGTTCGCCCATGACCATCGAAGTCCCGGCGAAGATCCAGGCCGGCGATGTCACCGCGGCTGAGCCGGCGCGGGACGAGTCTGCGCGGACCGGCGCAGGCGAGCCGCGCAAAGGACTGTGGCAATCCCGGTTGATCCGGGTCGCCTCGGTCGCCGCCGCTGTCGGTCTGTGGCAACTGCTCACCGTCAACAACGTCCGGGCCGGGCTCCGGTTCGACACGCTGCCCACGGTCACCGAGATCATCGCCGAATTCGGCAAACATCTGGGATCGGATCAGTACTACCTGGACATCGCCCAATCGCTGATCCGGATCGTGAGCGGGTTCGGGCTCGCCGCGGTGGTGGGTGTGCTGGCCGGGATCGGGCTCGGCCGATCCCGGCTGCTGGCCGATGTTTTCGGCCCGCTCACCGAGCTGGCCCGCCCGATTCCGGCGATCGCGCTGGTGCCGGTGGCGATCCTGATGTTCCCCAGCGACGAGTCCGGCATGGTGTTCATCACCTTCACCGCGTCGGTGTTCCCGGTGCTAGTCAGTACCCGGCACGCGGTGCGCGCGCTGCCCGCGGTCTGGGCGGACGCGGTGCGTACCCTGGGCGCCTCGCGCGTCGGTGTGCTTGTGCGCGTGGTGTTTCCGGGGATCCTGCCGGGCGTGTTCAGCGGACTGTCGGTGGGCATGGGGGTGGCCTGGATCTGTCTCATCTCCGCGGAGATGATCTCGGGCCGGCTCGGTATCGGTTACCGGACCTGGCAGGCCTACACCATCGTCGACTATCCGGCCGTGTTCGTCGGCATGATCACCATCGGCATCCTCGGCTTCGGCACGTCCGGGATCGTCGAACTGGCCGGTCGCCGGGTCACCCACTGGCTGCCTAGAGAGGTGTCCGAATGACCACCACGGCGTCGCTCGAAACGGCCGGAATGCGGTTGCGGCTCAACAATGTCCGAATCTCCTATGGCGACCGCACCGTCATCGACAGGCTCGATCTCGACGTCGCGCCCGGCGAAATCCTGGTCCTGGTCGGCAAATCCGGTTGCGGGAAGTCCACCGTGCTGCGCGCGCTGGCCGGATTGCGGACGCCGCAGGGCGGTACGGTGCTGGCCGACGGCGCGCCCGTCACCGGGCCGTCGGCCGACCGCGCCCTGGTCTTCCAGGACGACGCGCTGCTGCCGTGGCGCACCGTCGGCCAGAACATCGAACTCCCGCTGCGACTGCGCGGCCTGCCGCGCGGCAAACGCAAAGAGCGGGTGCGGCATTGGGTGAGCGAGATCGGTCTGACCGGCTACGCCGACTTCCTGCCGCGTGACCTGTCCGGCGGCATGCGCCAGCGCGTGCAGCTGGCGCGCAGCCTGGCCGGCGCACCCCGCGCCGTGCTCATGGACGAACCGTTCGGCGCGCTCGACACCCAGACCCGCGCGACCATGCAGCGCCTGCTGATCGACACCTGGCGCACGCACCCGACCACCATCGTCTTCGTCACCCACGATCTGGACGAGGCCCTGCTGCTCGGCGATCGCGTCGCCGTGCTCGGCGGCGGCGCGCTCCGCACGATCGTCGACGTGCCGAACCCGCGCCAGGACGTCGATCGACGCTCGGTGCGGGCCGAAATCCTGGAGAACCTGTGAACATTCCGGAGCTGTCCGATCGGGTCCGGCTGGACTGCGATGTGCTGGTCGTCGGCGGCGGGACGGCGGGCACCATGGCCGCGCTCACCGCCGCCGAGGCCGGGGCCGATGTGCTGCTGTTGGAGAAGGCGCACGTGCGGCACTCGGGCGCGCTCGCGATGGGGATGGACGGCGTGAACAACGCCGTCATCCCCGGTAAGGCGGAGCCGGAGGACTACGTCGCCGAGATCACCAGGGCCAACGACGGAATCGTCGACCAGCGCACCGTGTATCAGACCGCGACCCGTGGCTTCGCCATGGTGCAGCGGCTCGAGCGGTACGGGGTGAAATTCGAGAAGGACGAGTACGGCGAGTACGCGGTCCGGCGGGTGCACCGGTCGGGGTCCTATGTGCTGCCGATGCCCGAGGGCAAGGACGTCAAGAAGGCGCTGTATCGCGTTCTGCGGCAACGGAAGATGCGGGAGCGCATCCGGATCGAGAACCGGCTGATGCCCGTCCGGGTGCTCACCGAGGGCGGGCGCGCGGTGGGCGCGGCCGCGTTGCACACCCGCACCGGTGAATTCGTCGTCGTCGGCGCCAAGTCGGTGATCCTGGCGACCGGTCCGTGTGGCCGGCTCGGGCTGCCCGCCTCGGGGTATCTGTATGGGACCTATGAGAATCCGACGAACGCGGGTGACGGGTATTCGATGGCCTATCACGCCGGCGCGGAGCTCAGCGGGATCGAGTGCTTCCAGATCAACCCGCTGATCAAGGATTACAACGGGCCGGCCTGCGCGTATGTCGCCAATCCGTTCGGCGGATACCAGGTGAACGCGCAGGGTGAGCGGTTCGTCGACTCCGACTATTGGTCGGGGGCGATGATGGCCGAGGTCAAGCGGGAGATCGAATCCGCGCGCGGGCCCATCTATCTCAAGGTCTCACATCTGCCGGAGGAGACCCTCTCCACGTTGGAGGGGATCCTGCACACCACGGAGCGGCCGACCCGCGGCACCTTCCACGCCAATCGCGGGCATGACTACCGCACGCACGACATCGAGATGCACATTTCCGAAATCGGTTTGTGCGGCGGGCATTCCGCGTCGGGGGTGTGGGTGGACGAGCATGCGCGAACCACCGTGCCCGGTCTCTACGCGGCAGGCGATCTGGCGTGCGTGCCGCACAACTACATGATCGGCGCGTTCGTCTTCGGCGATCTGGCCGGTGCGCACGCCGCGTCGACGCTCGACGAGGTCGCGGCGCCGGTCGAGCTGCCGGAGGATCAGCTGGCCGAGGCGCACGAGTTGATCTATCGCTCGTTGCGTCACCCGGAAGGCCCGCCGCAGCCGCAGGTCGAGTACAAGTTGCGCCGGTTCGTCAATGACTATGTGGCGCCGCCGAAGACGGCCGCCAAGCTGTCGATCGCGATCGAGACCTTCGATCGGATGCGGGGTGAGATCGCGCAGATCGGCGCGCGGACGCCGCACGAGCTGATGCGGGCCGCGGAGGTGTCGTTCATCCGCGATTGCGCCGAGATGGCGGCGCGTAGCTCGTTGACCCGCACCGAGTCTCGCTGGGGTCTGTACCACGATCGCGCCGATATTCCCGAGCGCGACGATGTCGGCTGGCGGTATCACCTCAATCTGCGCAAGAACGCCGACGGCGCCATGGAATTCCGCAAGCGGCCGGTCGCGCCGTACCTGGTTCCGGTCCCCGGACTCGACGACCTGACCTCGGCCGACCCGGCCATCGTCGCGGTGCACGAGCCGGCGCCGCTCAGCGGTCGCGCGCCGCAGCGGGCCGGCGAGGTCGCGGCGGTTCGCGAATCCGTCACTCCCCCTTCGCCTCGGCTCGTCGCGTTGCTCGCCCTCGACGCGCCGACCGTGGCCGACCTGTCGACCTATCTGGTGGATGCAGACAGTGGCGTGCGGGTGGCGGCGCTGTCCGTGCTCACCGAGAACACTCCGGAGGGTTTCGCGGCGGTGCTGGTCGAGGCGCTCGATGATGGCGCTGCCGCGGTGCGGCGAGCGGCCGCGGCGAGTCTGCGGGAACTGGTCGAGGTGTTACCCGGTGCGATCGGATTGGCCGAGCGGCTGCGGTCGCCCGATGCGGTCGTGCGGGCAACGGTGATCGATCTGCTGCGGGCGTTGCGCGCCGGAACCGCGCCGCAATATCGTTCGGCACTGGCGGATTCGGATCATCGGGTGCGGATCGAAGCGGTCCGCGCCCTGGTGTCGCTCGATGACCGGCAGGCGGTTTCGTCGGTCGCGGGCGACGGCATCCGCGAGGTCCGGATCGCGGTCGCGCAGGGACTGGCGGCCATCGGCGGCGGTGGGCCCGAAGTGATCCGGGTGCTCGCCACGGACCACGACCCGCTGGTGCGGGCCGCGGCGCTGGCGGCGTTCGCCGTCATCCCCCCGGACCCGGCCGACGTCACCGAACTATTTGCCGCGCTGCGGCATTCGGCCTGGCAGGTGCGGGTCGGCGCGGCGCGCGGACTGGCGGGCGCGGAAGGTGAGTCCGCCGTGCCGATCCTGGCCGAGGCGCTGAACGACCCACATCTCGACGTGCGCAAGGCGGCCGTGCTGACCCTGACCACCTGGCCGGGCAATCGGGACGCGATCGACGCCCTCGAACGCGCCGTCGATGATGTCGACGCCGACGTGCGCGCCTATGCCCGGCGCGCGTTGCCGCAGACCACGGGCTGAGAAGCCGTGGCCTAAGCGGTGTCGGCGATGATGACCACGCCCGGGGACGCGTCCAGCAGCGGAATCGTCCGGATCGCGGCGTCATCCACGTGCACCCGCGGATGGGCGGGCAGCTCGCTTTCGTAATAGGTTCCGGGACCGTAGAACTGGCCGTACTTCACCACCACGCCGTCGATGTCGAGGACGGCGGCGTCATGGTCCTGGATGACCTGGGCCCCGCCCGCCGGTTCCCACGCGATGCTCTGCGCGAGGAAACGCTTCGCGCCTGCGGCGCGGGCCGCGGCGATGAGGTTGCGGGTGCCCTCGGTGCGGATGCGCGAGTTCGCGTTCGCCGCCTCGGGCAGCCGCGCGACATCGTCGGGGAGATCGGTCAGCTGATGCATGACCAGGTCGGGCCGGAAGTCCACGACCGCCGCGATGAGTGCGTCCAGGTCGTAGACATCGCAGATCACCGGGATCGCCCCGGCGTCGCGCACCCGGTCCGCCTTGCCTGCCGATCGGGTCATTCCCGCGACCTCGTGTCCCGCCTCGGCCAGCAGCGGGAGCAGCCGTGTTCCGATCACGCCGGTCGCACCGGCCAGAAAGATCCGCATCATTCTACCCTAGTGAGTCGCCCGGGTATGAGACGTTCAAGGTGTCGCCGGCGATTTGTGAGGAACCGAATGCACACGTCAGTAGTGGACCTGCCCCAAGGCAAGGTGCGCGGTAGCGCGACCGGATCTGTGCACGCGTTCCTCGGAATACCCTATGCGGCAGCACCATTGGGTGCCGCACTGTTCCAGGCGCCCGGGACCGCGCCCACCTGGGATGACGAACGCGATGCCACCCGATTCGGTCCCACCGCACCGCAGCTGGGCTATCCGGAGCCGCTGCGCTCGATTCTGCACAATCCGATCATCGAGGGGTCCGAGTTCCTCAATCTCAACGTGTGGACGCCCGATCCGGCCGCGGCGGGTCTGCCGGTCATGGTCTGGATCCACGGCGGGGCGTTCCGCGTGGGTTCCAGCGCGGTCTCGGTGTACAGCGGGCATGCGTTCGCTCGTGACGGCGTCGTCCTGGTCAGCCTCAACTACCGGTTGGGCGCGATCGGCTTCGCCGCCCTCGAAGGGACACCGGCCAATCGCGGCATCCTCGACCAGATCGCCGCGCTCGAGTGGGTCCGCGACAATATCGCCGCTTTCGGTGGCGACCCCACGCAAGTCACCCTGTTCGGCGAATCCGCGGGCGCGATGAGCGTCGCCACGCTACTCGCCTCTCCCCTGGCCACCGGCCTGTTCCAGCGCGCAATTATCCAGAGCGGCAACGGATCCATCGCCTCCACCCTGGATGACGCGCGCCTCGTGGCCGCGGACTTCGCCGGGCGGCTGGACACCACCCCCGGCGCCGCCGAAATCCCGGCCCTGCTCGAAGCGGAACGAAACCTGGTCCTCGACTTCACCCTCAGCCAGGACCCGGCCCGCTGGGGGCGCTCCACCCTCACGGCAAGTCTGGGTTTGATGGCCTTCCACCCCACAATCGACGACCGGGTCCTCACCGCGCTCCCCGTCGACGCGATCGCCGCGGGCGCGGCCCGTGACATCCCGCTGATCGTGGGCACCACCGCCGACGAATTCCGCCTCTACACCGCCCCCGCCGGGCTCACCCTCACCCCGGATGCCCTGGCCGGCGTCCTCAGCGCCCGCGGCCTGGACCCCACCGTCGCCGATACCTATTCGGCCAACCGCCCCGACGCGACCCCCGGCGACCTCTTGGCCGCCATCCTCACCGACTGGGCCTTCCGTGTCCCCGCCACTCGCCTCGCCGAGGCCGCGACCACCGCTCACGTCTACGAATTCGCTTGGCCCACACCGTACCTCGACCTCCGAGCCTGCCATGCCAGCGAAATTGCCTTCGTCTTCGACACCTTGACCGCCGAGGGCGCCACAATGATGCTCGGCCCGCACACCCCGCCCCAAACCCTGGCCGCCGAAATCCACCACACCTGGATAGATTTCGCCCGCGGCCGCACCCCCTGGACGCCTTACGAAACGACCACCCGCCCCGTGATAACCTTCAACACCCCACGCTCCCAATTGGTCTCGAATCCTCGCCCCGACGAACTCGGCCTATGGATCTGACGGCGTGCAGGCATACGCGCGCAAAGGTTTTCGGGACGCGCACAATGGTTTACCGGTCGTTTCGTGCGCGACGAAATGAGAAGTGCGCCGGCCACGACTACGCCGACAATTGGCGGCGCAATTGCGAAACCTCTTGAATGCCAGCAGATACGGCATATCGGGCGGCGTTATTCGTAAAACGCGCAAAGCGGGCATCACTGCGACCGGAACGGATCGCCACCGGTTGAGGTCTGCGGAAATGGAAGGGTGGCGCCGGGGCGGGATCGGGTCGTATCGTGGCTCGGCTCGACCGTGTGTGGCTATCGTGGACGCGGCAGCAGCCGCGCTCTCATTCTCAGGATCACAAAGGAGTATGCCCGTGAACGTAGACCTGTCCGGCGCGCAGTGGTTCAAGAGCCGTCGCAGTGGTGCCTCCAAGGATTGCGTGGAGGTGGCCTTCATCGAAGGTGGCGCGGTCGGTGTCCGGGACTCGAAGAACCCCACCGGACCGGCCCTGGTGTTCGCCCCGGAAGCCTGGGACGCCTTCACCACACGGGTCGCCGACGGCGAGTTCGACCGCGCGTAGCTTCGCCCGTGATCAGCTGTCGAGCTCGGCTCCCGGAGCCGGGCTCGACGCCCGCGAAGACCGCGCGGGATAGATCGGCTCCGCGCGATCCCCGAAAAGATAGTCGCGGAACGCGCGCAAGTACTCGGCCAATTCTTGCTGATCACCGAACCGTACGTTGGTCGGGTCGGACCATTCGTCCGGCGTCGGCTGCCAAGCGATCATGAAATCCATGGCCGCACGCATCATCGTCGCGTAAACCGAGTCCTTGCCGACCCGGTCGCGGACTACCGGAGCGGCGTGCGGCATCGAGGCGCGGTACCGGTCCGAGTGCATCTGCACGAGCGGCCAGCGCAGGGCGTCTATGTGCGGGATCTCGTCCCACCACCAGGATTCGGCGCCGATGGTTCGCGCTCGACGGGGTGCCGCCGGGACCGGCGTCGGATTGTCGGCGCGCCTGCCGATTCGGCCGACAGAACGCAGGATGGGTCCGGTTCGGAGATTGTCGGCTGGGAACCAGACGCCTCGCCACACCGGGACGCCGACAAAAGGCGGATCCGCCGGAAGTGTTTCGGCCAGTGAGACATCGACCGTTATGCGGCGCACCGGCGGCAACGCTCCGTCGTTGGCCGAGGCGGCCACGAGGGTCAGGCAATCGCGCGCGTCGTACCCGGTGACACCGACGCCTCGTTCCCACAGTGGCCAGGAAGCATACGAACCGTTTCCCGACAGGTCGAATTCGATCCAGAACCGCCTCAACACCGGCATGCGCGGATCCCTCTCACCGAAAACGTGGCACCGGAGGCCAATCGTTCCAGCGCCGATCGGTGACTGCCACAGGGTATTCGGGTCCGCCGGCGCGGACTATCGGGTTTCGCCCGCGGGTGCGGGGCGGGTCAGTCCGGCGGCGGTCAGGGTGAGGTGGTGGATCAGGGTCTCCGCTGCGGCGTCGGCGTCGCGAGCCAGCGCCGTCTCCTCCAGCCTGCGGTGTTCTATGGCCCCGTCCCGGCCGGGATTACGCTGCCCGGACCAGCGCCGGGCCAGCTCGCTCGCGGTCCACATCCGATCGAAAGTCGCCAGCAGGAACGGGTTTCCGCACGCTTCCAACAACGTGCGGTGGAAGACCCGATGTGCTTCGGCCCATTCGTCGCTGTAGAACTCGCCCCCGTCCGGCGCGAACGGCGGCGTGCGCGCCAGCCGATGATGGGCGGCACGCACGCGCGCCTCCCACTCGATGTCGCCGCGCTCGATGGACATCCGCAGCATGGCCGGCTCGATGGTCCGCCGCGCCTCCGCGATCTCCTGCCAGCGCCGATCGGAGTAGGCCGGGACGGCGAATCCACGGTTGTGCAACCGGTCGGCGAGCCCCTCCCCGACCACCCGCACCAAGGCCTCACGCACAACGGCGAGACTCACGCCCTGTTCTCTGGCCAGGTCCTGCGGTTTGAGCGCAGCGCCGGGCGCGTACTCCCCACGCATGATCGCGTCCCGAAGGTGCAGGTAGATCTGTTCGCTGAGCATCCGCTTTCCCGACGAGGTCGAGGCATCAGCCGTCCGGGTCATGAGCCGAGTATAGACGATCTGGCAGATAATCGATTATTGATGCTAGAGTCGATCGGGCGGCCACACCGCCGATCTCTACGCACGGCCTGAAAGGATTCCCGCGATGAGCGCCAACAACCCCTTCGCCCGCCTACCCGAGGCGGCCACCTTCACGGTGACCAGCAACACCGTCAGCCATGGCGGCGCCTGGGCACCCGAGCAGCACTCGGGCGGCCTCCCCGGCGGGAAGGACACCTCGCCGCACCTGTCCTGGAGTGGCGCCCCGGAGGGCACGAAGAGCTACGCCGTCACCGTCTACGACCCCGACGCCCCCACCGGCTCCGGGTTCTGGCACTGGGCGGTCGCCGACATCCCCGCCACCGTCACCGAATTGGCCGAGGGCGCGGGCGACGACACCGGATCAGGCCTGCCCGAAGGCGCCTACCAGATCCTCAACGACGCACGCACAGCACGCTTTCTGGGTGCGGCCCCACCGGCCGGGCACGGCAAACACCGCTACTTCGTCGTGGTGCACGCCCTCGACGTCGACTCCATCGGCGTCCCCGCCGACGCCACCCCGGCCGTCCTCGGCTTCACCATGTCCGGCCACACCCTGGGCCGCGCGGTCCTGATCGCCACGGCGGAAACGCTTGTGGAGGGCGCGATTTCAGCGCCGGACCCCGATCGGGTCGAGGTCTCCCGGCTCATCCCGGCCTCCCCCGACGCGATCTTCGCGGTGCTCACCGACCCGCACGGCCACGTGGACATCGACGCGTCGGGCATGCTGCTCGAGGCGGAAGGCGAACCGGTCACCGGGGCCGGCGACCGCTTCCTGGTCCACATGGACCGAGAAGCCTTGGGCGACTTCCCGCTCGGCAAGTACGACGTCGAGGTCGTCATCACCGAGTTCACCGCGAATCAGGAAATCGCCTGGACCGTCGAGGGGCAGATCCGCCCGCCGGTCCGTCATATCTACGGCTACCGCCTGGAGCCGGCCGAGGGCGGCACCCTGGTCACGTCCTTCTACGACTGGTCCGAGATCGACGAAAAGTGGCGCAGCCGCCTCACTTTCCCGGTGGTCCCCGAATCCGCGCTCAAGGCCACCCTCGGCATCCTGGAGCGCACCGTCCGCCGCCGCGCCGCCGAATAGGGCCGATTACGATGCCGGGGAATCGAATGCGAGGAGCGGCTTGATGGAAGCAACCTACGATGTGGCCGCCCTGGTCGGCCATTACTACCGGGCCGACGACTATTACGAGGTCGGCCGGGAGAAGATCCGCGAATACGCCCGCGCGGTACAGGATTTCCATCCGGCGCACTGGAGCGAGGACGCGGCCGGCGAACTCGGCTACCCCGGCCTGGTCGCGCCGACCACGTTCGTCTCGATCCCCGCGATGCTGGCCAACCGCAAGCTGCTGGAAACCGTCCTCACCGGTTACGACGTATTCGTCCAGACCGACCAGGTTTTCGAGATGTACCAGCCGGTGGTCACCGGCGACCGGTTGATCAGCGACGTCGAACTCGCGTCGGTGCGCCGGGTGGCGGGCAACGACCTGCTCACCATCAAGAACACCTTCATCGACCAGACCGGCCGGGTCGTGCAGATCATGCACACCACCGTCGCGGGCGTCACCGGCGCGGATGTCGCCGCCGGAATCGGCGAGGCGATCGAGCGCGTGGTCATGCACGGCGTCGAAATAACCTCCAGGACAACGACGTCCGAACAGCCGATCGAATCGAAGCCGAGTTCGGTAATCGATCCGATCCGGTCCGAGATCTCCCGGACGCGGGTCCCGCACACCGCGATCCGCTTCGAGGATCTCGCCGTCGGCGACGAACTCCCCACGCGGGTAACCCAACTCACGCGGGGCGACCTGGTGAACTATGCCGGCGTGGCCGGCGACGTCAACCCGATCCACTGGCACGACGACGTCGCCTCCCTCACCGGGCTGCCCGACGTGATCGCCCACGGCATGCTCACCATGGGCCTCGGCGCCGGCTTCGTCACCGGCTGGCTCGGCGACCCCGGCGCGGTGCTCAGGTACGGCGTCCGCCTCTCCAACTACACCGTCATCGACGCACGCTCGTCCGGCAGTGTGGAATTCAGCGGCCGGATCAAGTCGCTGGACCCGGAGACCAGGACCGCCGTCGTCGTGATCGTGGCGAAGTCGGCGGGCCGCAAGATCTTCGGGCTCGCCACCGCCACCGTCCGCCTGGCCTGACGCTGCCCGATCGTTCGACCTACTTACGCGCCCGCGCGGTTTTCGGTGCGGCGACGTATTGAGCGAGGTGCTCGCCGGTGAGGGTGGATCGATCGGCGACGAGATCGGCGGGGGTGCCCTCGAAGACGATCTTGCCGCCGTCGTGGCCCGCGCCGGGCCCGAGATCGATGATCCAGTCGGCGTGCGCCATCACGGCCTGGTGGTGCTCGATGACGATCACCGACTTGCCGGACTCCACCAGCCGATCCAGCAGGGCCAGCAGGTTTTCCACGTCGGCGAGGTGCAGGCCGGTGGTCGGCTCGTCGAGCACGTAGACACCGCCCTTGTCGCCCATGTGCGTGGCCAGCTTCAGCCGCTGCCGTTCGCCGCCGGACAGCGTGGTCAGCGGCTGCCCGATGGTGAGGTACCCGAGGCCGACGTCGGCGAGCCGCTCGAGGATGGCATGCGCGGCCGGGACCCGCGCCTCCCCGGACCCGAAGAACTCCTCGGCTTCGGTCACCGACATGGCGAGCACCTCGCTGATGTCCCGGCCCCCGAGGTGGTAGTCCAGCACCGAGGCGTCGAATCGCTTGCCCTCACACACCTCACAGGTGCTGGCGGTGCCCGCCATCATGCCCAGATCGGTGTAGATGACCCCCGCGCCGTTGCAATTCGGGCACGCGCCTTCGGAATTGGAGCTGAACAGCGCCGGCTTGACGCCGTTGGCCTTCGCGAACGCCTTGCGGATCGGTTCGAGCAGCCCGGTGTAGGTCGCCGGATTGCTGCGCCGGGAGCCTCGGATCGGCGTCTGATCGACCGCGATCACGCCTTCCGCGGCGGGCACCGACCGATGCACCAGCGAACTCTTGCCGGAACCGGCGACACCGGTGATCACGCAGAGCACCCCGAGCGGGATATCGACGTCCACGTTCTGCAGGTTGTTCGCCGTCGCGCCACGAATCTCCAACGCGCCCTTGGGTTCACGTACCGCTTCCTTGAGCGCCGCCCGGTCGTCGAAATGGCGGCCGGTGCTGGTTCCACTGTTCCGCAGCCCCTCGACGGTGCCCTCGAAACAGACGGTGCCGCCGCCGGACCCGGCGCCGGGACCGAGATCCACCACATGGTCGGCGATCGCGATCGTCTCCGGCTTGTGCTCGACCACGAGCACCGTGTTCCCCTTGTCCCGCAACTGCAACAGCAGATCGTTCATCCGCTGGATGTCGTGCGGGTGCAGACCGATGGTCGGCTCGTCGAACACGTAGGTGACATCGGTCAGCGCCGACCCGAGATGCCGGATCATCTTGACCCGCTGCGCTTCACCGCCGGACAGCGTGCCCGACGGCCGCTCCAGCGAGAGGTATCCGAGGCCGATCTCCACGAACGAATCCAGGGTGTGCACCAGCGAATCGAGCAACGGCTTGACCGATGGCTCGTCCAGCGCGCGCACCCACTCCGCGAGATCGCGGATCTCCATCGAGCACAGATCGGCGATGTTCTTGCGCTTGATCTTCGACGACCTGGCCTCGGCGCTGAGCCGGGTGCCGTCGCAGTCCGGACAGGTGGCGAAGGTGACCGCGCGGTCGACGAACGCGCGAATATGCGGCTGCATCGATTCCCGGTCCTTGGACAGGAACGACTTCTGGATCTTCGGGATCAGCCCCTCGTAGGTGAGATTGACCCCGTCGACCTTGACCTTCACCGGCTCCTTGTAGAGGAAATCGTTGAGTTCCTTCTTGGTGTACTTGCGGATCGGCTTGTCCGGGTCGACGAAGCCGGATTCGGCGTAGACCCGCACGGTCCAGAAGCTGTCGGATTTCCAGCCGGGGATGGTGAACGCGCCCTCGGTCAGGGATTTGGAATCGTCGTAGAGCTGAGTGAGGTCGATATCGGAGACCGAGCCGCGGCCCTCGCAGCGCGGGCACATGCCGCCGGTGATCTGAAAGCTGCGCCGTTCCCGCACGGTCCGGCCGGCCCGCTCGATGCTCACCGCGCCCGCGCCGCTGATCGAGGCGACATTGAACGAATACGCCTGCGGCGAGCCGATATGCGGCTTGCCGAGCCGGCTGAACAGGATGCGCAGCATCGCGTTCGCGTCGGTCGCGGTGCCGACCGTGGAGCGCGGATCGGACCCCATGCGCTGCTGATCCACGGTGATGACCGTGGTCAGCCCCTCGAGCACATCCACCTCGGGCCGCGCCAGCGTCGGCATGAAACCCTGCACGAACGAGCTGTAGGTCTCGTTGATCAGCCGCTGCGACTCCGCGGCGATGGTGCTGAACACCAGCGAGCTCTTGCCCGATCCGGAGACACCGGTGAACACCGTCAGCCTGCGCTTCGGGATATCGATGCTGACGTCGCGCAGGTTGTTCACCCGCGCACCGTGCACGCGAATCAAGTCGTGACTGTCGGCAACGGGCTGCGCGGGCGCCGTCGTGCCCTTCTTCGAGGCGGTGGCCATGGTGTCTCCATCCAACCGGTGATCGGTACTGCTAGGCGGGGTTCGGGCGAGCGTTGCGGCGCTTGGCGCGATAAGGCTGAACGTACATGTACAGGCCGGTGCCCATCAGCAGGAACAGCGGCGGCAGCGGCAGGTAGAACAGCCAGATCGCGGTCTCGGTCAGGCCGGCGGCGGCGGCGATCATCGCGAGCACGACGGTCCCGGTGAAGATGAGCGACAGCAGACGGTGCAACTGCCGGTTGCGCTTGCTCCAGGCCATGATGTCGATTCCTTTCCAGTTCAGAGGCTATCGGTCAGTTACCGGTCCGTCCTGACTCGCCTGCGTGCGGTGCGCCGGCTCAGCTCTGCTGCTGGATCCGGACCATGTTGCCGGCCGGATCGCGGAACGCGCAGTCGCGCACCCCGTACGGCTGGTCGGTCGGCTCCTGGACCACCTCGGCGTCGGCGGCCTGCAACCGCTCGAAGGTGCCGTCCAGGTCCCTGGTAGCCAGCACGATGCTGCCGTAGGTGCCCTTGGCCATCATCTCGTCGACCGTGCGGCGCTCGTCGTCGGTGAGGCCGGGGGTGGCCGCCGGCGGGAACAGGACGATGGAGGTGCCGGGCTGATCGGCGGAGCCGACGGTGATCCAGCGCAGCCCGTTGTAGCCGACGTCGTTGCGGACCTCGAAGCCGAGAATGTCGCGGTAGAACGCGATGGCGGCGTCCGGGTCGTTCTGCGGGAGGAAGCTGGCGTGAATGGTGATTGTCATGCTGATCAGGCTAATTCCGGCCCGGCCACCTGCGCTTCTCGATTCCTGATCGGTCTGGTGACCTGTTTGGCCACGCAGGACGGCAGGCCAGCGGCCGCCTGCGCGGCGTCGCGTTTATAGGCGCTCGGCGGCATCCCGACCAGCTCGGTGAAGCGGGTGCTGAACGTGCCCAGCGACGAGCAGCCGACCGCGAAGCAGACCTCGGTGACGCTCAGGTCGCCGCGGCGCAGCAGTGCCATCGCGCGCTCGATGCGCCGCGTCATCAGATAGCTGTAAGGTGCCTCGCCGTAGGCGAGCTTGAACTGCCTGCTGAGGTGACCGGCCGACATGTGCGCGTCGCGAGCCAGGGCCTGGACGTCGAGCGGTTGCGCGTACTCCCGGTCGATCCGGTCGCGGACCCGGCGCAGCCGCGCGAGGTCGCGCAGATGCGACGCGTCGGCGGAACTGCTGGTCATGGGTCCGATGGTGCCATGCCGGGTGGGCGTTGCCCAGCGCACGACGCGCCGCCGGAGGTATTTTCCGCGGTCGCCGTTCTAATTACCGGCGAGTTTCGCGATACCCGTGCGGCGAGAACTTTATGGACCTTAATTCTATGGGGATGCACGGTGCCCTTCCATAAGACAGGATCGACGGTCGTGACCGCTTATCTCGACCATGAATCACCCACGCTCGAACAGCTACTCGATGATGCCGCATTGATGTCGTTCGAACATCAGGATCATTGTGTCCGGGTGCTGGGTGAGCATCGATGGCAGGTCGGATATGAGCCGCCACGGTTCGAGTTCTTCGGGGATCATCCGTTGGTGTGCAAGCGGTTTCACGTTCTGGGCACGGCGGCGCCCGGACCGCAGAGCTGGCTGTGGAGCTGGGCGAACAACGACTGGTATCCGCCGGAGCTGACCGAGCTGGCCCGGTCGGTGCGCGATTATGGTCTGCGGCACGGGATTTCGGCGTTGCACACGGCCGAGGTGCCGTTCACGTGGCTGCCCGGATCGCCGACCGAGCCGAGCCGGGTCACCTGGTTGATGGGCGAGCTGGCCAAGGCGGTGTCCGGCAGTTGGACCTGGTACAGCTGCGATGTCGGCGGCGGCACCCGGCTCGCGGTGCTGATCGAGCATCCCGATCTCGCGCTGCCCGCCCCGGAACTGCCCCGGGTCCGGCGGGTGCTCGACTGGGCGCTCGAGCTCGGCGTACCCGACCACCGGCGCGTGCTGCACAGCTACGCCATGCAGCGCGGCCTGGACCCACGGTTCAACCAGGACGGCTCGAAGCTGCGCATGACCAGCCCCGGCGTCCAGGTCGTCGTCGCGTTCAACGCGAACGGCCACGTCACTGGGATGACATCGTCGCGCGGCGCCGCCGACATCGGCTAGCCCGCGGTTAATCACTGGCGCCGTCGATCCGACCGGCTAAGCTCGATGACGCGGCGCCGACGAGCGTGACGAACTCCGAGCCGCGTCGGCCGGTCACCGACGACGAAATCCGACCACTAGAGGCAGCGAGCAGCACGCTGCGAAGGTGTGGTGGCACCGCGACGGACCCGATCGCCCACACCTCCCGGGGACAGCAACCAGGAGGTGAAACCGATGCCGCGCATTCTGTGTTCGGCTCTACCGGCCGTTCGGCCACGTAGCAACCCGGTGACCATCGAGGGATGGATACACCGGCGCAGGCAGCTCGCGCACGTCACATTCGTTGTGCTGCGCGACCGTTCCGGGTTCGCGCAGGTGGTGGTGACCGATCCACAAGTCCGCGAACAGATTTCGGGGCTGCCGGAGGAAACGGTGGTTCGGGTGACCGGGACGGCGGTGGAAAACGCCAAGGCGCCGGGCGGAATCGAGATCGCCGGCCCGGCGGTGCATCCGCTCGGCGCGCCCGCCGAGCCGCCGCCGGTCGAGTTGTGGCGGCCGAGCCTCGGCGTCACCCTGCCGACCGCGCTCGACCATGCGGCGATCACCTGGCGCCACCCCACCCGGCAGGCGGTGTGGCGGATCGCGGCCGCGTCGATGTCCGGCTTCCGGCGGCACCTCGACGGCGCCGGATTCACCGAGGTGACGACGCCGAAGATCGTCGGCCGATCGACCGAGTCCGGCGCAAATGTGTTCGCGCTGGACTACTTCGGCTCGACGGCTTATCTCGCGCAGTCCCCGCAGCTGTACAAGCAGATGCTCACCGGCGTCTTCGAGCGAGTCTACGAGGTGGGCCCGGTGTTTCGCGCCGAACCGCACGACACGGCCCGGCATCTCGCCGAATACGTCTCTCTCGACGCCGAATTCGGCTTCATCCGGGACCACCGCGACGTCCTCGCCCGGCTGCGGGACGTGCTCGCCGCGATGATCGGCGCGATCGACGAAAAGGCTGGGGACGCAGTGCGAACGGTGGGCGTCGAGCTGCCGTGCGTGCCCGAGCGGATCCCGGTCATCCATTTCCGCGAAGCCCTCGAACTCGTCGGGGCGGCACCGGAGGAACCCGACCTCGCGCCCGAGCACGAACGCTTCCTCGGCGCCTGGGCGAAGTCGCGGTTCGACTCGGATTTCCTTGCGGTAGAGGGGTATCCGGCGGCCAAACGGCCGTTCTACACCCATCCGCAACCCGGCGACCCACGCTGGACGAACTCCTTCGACCTGCTCTTCCGCGGGCTCGAACTGGTCACCGGCGGCCAGCGGCTGCACAACCACGCCGACTACCTCGAGGCACTGGCGTCGCGCGGCGAAGACCCCGCCGGATACGCCGGCTATCTCGAGGCCATGCGGCACGGCATGCCCCCGCACGGCGGCTTCGCCATCGGCTTGGAACGGTGGGTCAGCCGCTTGATCGAGGCCGACAACATCCGCACCGCGACCCTGTTCCCCCGCGACCTGCACCGCCTCTGCCCCTGACTTCGAACGGGACATCCCGTGGCGCACCTCGAGTTTCGCCGCTGGGATGTCCCCTTCGCGACACTGGCGGTACGGTGGTGCCCAGCGAATACCGGGTCACGGCGAGAGCGGGGAAGATGACGATCATCGGCAGGTCCGTACGACGGCTCGAGCCAGGCGGCGGCCGGGGCACCCAGGTGTTCGGCGAACCGTACGAAACCGCCGATGGTTCCACCGTCATCACCGTCACCCGCCTCGGTGTCGGCCCGTTCGCGCCGTCGCCCCTCGGCATCTTCGTCATCAACGACGGCAAGGTTTCCTGGGAGGCGGCGGTCGACCGCACGCGCATGGCGCTGTTCGCCGAGTTCATCGGGCTGGCGGCGGCGGTGATCGCGACACTCGCGGTGTTCCGTCGACCGCCGTGGCCCGACCTGTCCGCCACCGGATTGGCCGCGATGCAGAAATTCAAGTCCGGCACGAAATAGACGTGAGCCGGCGGATCAGCGCGTTTCGTAGACGTAGCAACCGAATCCGTCGACCCGCGCCGGCAGCGACGCCTCGCCGAACGCACTCTTGGATTCGCCCTCGCAGACCGCGACGATGTCCGGCTTCGGCTGCACGCCGCGCTGATGCAGCTTGAACTTCTGCTTGATCGGACCGGCCTCGGGTGCGCCGTTGTTCGCCTGGCAGTTCCCCGATCCCTTCGCACCGACCTCCTCCGGCTCCTCGATGGAGTCGCAGATGTAGGTCCACTGCTCCTCGGCGGTGGCGGCCGAGGCCAGTGCGGTCAGACCGGCGGCCGCCGCGATGAACAAGATTGCGAGGGTGACGATCCGGGCCGGGCGAAAGCGCATGACAATCCCCATTCTGTACGGTGTCGTTCCAGGCGATAGCGCGAACCGTAGCGGAATAGCGCGACGCATTGCCCGATTTCCACCGGGTGTCGCGCGCGAATCATCGACCGCCGAAAAGCCGGATCGAAATTCCACAAAAGGCGGTTATGCATATCCGCAATTGCCGAGAAACAATGTTTGCCGCAGTCGCGCGCCGGGTAAAAGCGCCCAATTGATCCGTCGATCAGCAGGTTTCACGCCAGGCGTCGAGTTCGCGGTGCTTCCGGATGGACGACAGGCCGAGCCGGGCCGAGTCCGCGCAGAACTCGGTGAGCCGCAGCGTGTACTCCGCGTGAAACACCGGCTTGCCCGCGGCGAGGAACGGCGTCAGCTTGTCGCAGCTCGCCCGCTCCTCGAAGCACTGTTCGTTGACCGAGAAATCGAAAAGCCCGGCCAGCGTGGACACCTGGTCCAGATCGTTCTTCAACCCGATGGCCAGACCGCGATCGTGCGCGAGACCCGCCAGCATGCGGTTGTAAGCCAGTTGATCGGCCGCGGAGATCTTCAGCTCGCCGGTGTTCTGCCTGTGCAGATCCGCCCAGTCCGGTTCGACGCCGTCGAACCCCTTCTGCTTGCACAGATCCATCCGCTTCGCCATCAGCGGCTTCAGCACATCGATCTGCTTGACGTCGAGCCAGCGCTCGTCGTCCCACTCCGGGACCGGACCGCTCTTCACGCTGTCCGGGAACTCGCCCGCGTCCGGCCGATACGGTTCCCACGAGCCGCCCGACAGGTAGCAGATCACCTTACGTCCCTGATCGTGCAGGGTTTTCACGGTCGCCGCCGGGTTCTCGAACAGGTCGATGTCGTAGACCTGGGCGTTGATCGAGGTGTCGACCGGCTCGCCGTGCAGCTGCCACTGCCAGGTGAGGCCCTTCTCCGGATGCCACCACGGACCCGGGTCGGCCGTGGCGGATCCGAAGGAGCACGCCGCGACAAAGGCCGCGACGGCGGCGAAGACGGTCATGCGTAGCCAGCGGCGGCGCGGGGTTCGAGCGAAAACCATACCCGCACAGTAGAACCGGATCGTCCGACCGGTCGATGAAGTTCTTACTGTTCAGCGGACAACCCGATCCGGACGACATCTGCGGCGGCGAACCGTCGCCGACCGTGCCGCCGGCCACATCGCGGCAACTCGTATGCTCGGTGCGCAGTCGCGACGAGGAAAATGGAGGATCCATGGCGGATCGGGAAGTGCTGACCTGGGATCTGTTCGGGTCGGCGAGTCGGGAGTTGGCGACCACGATCGCGGACGACGGGTTCGAGCCCGACCTGATCCTGTCCATCGCCCGCGGCGGGTTGTTCGTGGCGGGCGCGCTCGGCTACGCGCTGGACGTGAAGAACCTGCACGTGATGAACGTCGAGTTCTACACCGGCATCGACCAGCGCCTGGACCTGCCGGTCATGCTGCCGCCGGTGCCGCAGGCGGTCGACCTGGCCGGGGCGACCGTGCTGGTCGCCGACGACGTGGCCGACACCGGCGCCACGCTCAAGCTGGTGCGCGACTTCTGCGAGGACCACGTCGCCGAGGTCCGCTGCGCGGTGATCTGCCAGAAGCCGCGCTCGGAGGTCGACTGCGAATACGTGTGGAAGCACACCGACCGCTGGATCAACTTCCCCTGGTCCACCGAGCCGCCGGTGGTGCAGCGACAGGTCAAGGTGCTCGACGCGTAACCGCGCTCAGTGTTCCTTGCGCGCGCAGGCGACCGCGTCGAGGCGTTCGCCGAGCGCGTTCACCTGGTCGCGCAGGGCGATCAGGTCGTCGAGCGGGTAGCCGACCGAGTCCATCACCGACTCGATCATCTCCTTCGCCTGACGCTGCAGGGCCAGACCCGCTTCGGTCGCACGCAGTTCGACCGAGCGGCGGTCGTGCGCGCTGCGCACGCTCTCCACGAAACCGTGCGACTGTAGTCGCTGGATCAACGGCGAGACGGTGCCGTAGTCCAGGCGCAGTTGCTCGCCGAGCTCCTTCATCGTCATCCCGGGCCGTTCCCACAGCGCCAGCAGGGCCAGGTACTGCGGGTAGGTGATCTCCATCGCCTCGAGGAACGGCCGGTAGGCGGCGGTCATCGAGCGCGAGGTGGAGTACAGGGCGAAACACAGCTGGTTCGCCAGCGCCAGCAGGTCGTGATCGGAATCCCCGGCGGTCGCGGTGGTGCCCGGCGCTGCGGCCGGTTCGACACGCACCGCGGAGCTGGGATGCGCTACTTCGGGCATTCAATCACCTTACGCCAGCGAGTTTGCCGCTGCTCATGCGCTATTCCGGTGTCCGCGCGCCGGTTCCGCCGAATTACGATCTCGCTGAGGCAATCAGTGGATCACCCCCTGCCCCTTGTCTACTGTGACGCAGACATCCGATGAATTGGGGGGTTAGTTGCGGTCGCGTTGGTACCGGTTCTCGAGCGATCGCTGGAGCACGTTCGGCCTTGTCGTGGTCGTATTCTTCGTCGCGGTCGCGGCGTTCGCGCCGCTGATCAACCGCCTGCTCGAGATCGATCCGTACACGTTCCATGCCGAGACCCTCGACGCGCAGAGCGTGCCGTCCGGCAGGTTCGGTGGCGCGAGCGCCGCGCACCCGCTGGGCGTCGAACCGCTGACCGGTCGAGATCTGCTGGCGGTCATCGTCGCCGGCACCCGGACCTCGCTGTTCATCGCGCTCGGCGCGCTGGCGATCTCGACCCTGCTCGGGCTCGTGATCGGCGTTACCGCCGGGTTCGTCGGCGGCTGGGTGGATCGGATCCTCTCCGGTGCGATCAATGTGCTCTTCGGCTTTCCGTCGCTGCTGTTCATGATCGCGCTCAGCGCGGTGCTGCCCGCTACGTTCCCGCGCCCGGTGCTGGTGGTGTTCATCGTGGGCATTTTCGGGTGGCCCGGCATGGCGAGAGTGATTCGGGCGCAGGCCTTGTCGCTGCGCAACCGGAATTTCGTCCGGGCCGCGCTGGTGATCGGGGTTTCGCCGCTGCATGCCCTGGCCCGCGAGGTGCTGCCGAATTTGCGTGCGCTGGTGGTGGTTTTCGCCACCACGAGCATGCCGGGGCTCATCGCGACCGAGGCCTCGCTGTCGTTTCTCGGCGTAGGCGTCCCCGCGCCGACACCGTCGTGGGGCCGGTCGATCGGCGACGCGGTGGCCTGGGTGCAGACCGATCCGTGGTTCCTGATCTTCCCCGGAATCGCCTTGGTGCTACTGACTTTGGGGTTCAACCTGGTCGGCGACGGTCTACGGAACGCGTTCCACGCGGCATGAGGTGGACAATCGTGCGCCGTCGGCTGTCGTCGTCGGCGGTGAAGCTACTCCTCGCGCTCGGCGTGCTACTCATCGTCGCGTTCCTGACCTACGCGGTGTTCTACCTGCTGCCCGCCGATCCGGCGCAGCTCGCCTGCGGAAAGCCGTGCACGCCGGACAATCTGCTCAAGGCGCAGCTGTACATGGGCCTCGATCATCCGTGGTACCAACAGTTCTCCGATTTCGTCGCCGGTGTCGTCGCCGGCCGCAGCTACGGGTCGGGGCTGGCGACGATCCAATGCGCCGCACCGTGTTTCGGCTATTCCTTCCAGCAGAACGAGTCGGTCGCGTCGCTGATCTTCGCGCGCTTCCCGATCACGCTGTCCATCGCGCTCGGCGCCGGGGTGCTGTGGCTGATCCTCGGAGTCGGCGCCGGATTGGTCGCGGCACGGCGGCAGGGCAAGCCGACCGACCGGGCCGTCA
Source organism: Nocardia sp. NPDC006044 (assembly GCF_042871115.1). Lineage (NCBI taxonomy): Bacteria > Bacillati > Actinomycetota > Actinomycetes > Mycobacteriales > Nocardiaceae > Nocardia > Nocardia sp. NPDC006044. Next base: position 1,083,003 of record NZ_JBIAID010000004.1, on the reverse strand, counting down.
CGTCGTTGGCCGCGCTCGGACTGTCGACCCCGACGTATCTGCTCGGTCTGCTCGTGGTGCTGTTGTTCGGGTTCACGCTCAACGTCATTCCGGTGAGCGGCTACGTGCCGTTGAGTTCGGGTGTCGTTCAATGGGCCTGGCACCTGGTCGCGCCCTGGGTCGTGCTCGCCCTGGTGAATGCCGCCATGTACGCCCGCATTTCGCGCAATCAGCTGATCGAGATCTTCCGCGAGGACTTCATTCGCACCGCGCGGGCCAACGGCCTGGCTGAGCGGCGCGTCATCTTCGGTCACGCGGTGCGCAACATTCTCGCGCCGATCCTGACCTTGTTCGCGGTCGACCTCGGCGCGCTGCTGGGCGGGGCGGTCATCACCGAGCAGGTCTTCGGGATGCCCGGCCTCGGCCGGCTGCTCATCGACGCGGTCCACACCATCGACCTCCCGGTCATCGTCGGGGTCACCATCTTCTCCGCCGCGATCGTTCTGGTCGCCAATTTCCTCATAGACGCGGTTCTCGGACTGCTCGATCCCAGGGTGAAGTGATGAAGAAGCAATCCAAGACGGCACTGGCCGCCGCCGCGCTGGCGGTCGCACTGTCGGTCACGTCCTGCAATGCCAACCCGACCGACGGCGCCGGGAACACCACGCAATCCGTCCCGCCGCAAAAGGGCGGGACGCTGCGAATCCTGTCGTCGAACACCGACTTCAATTTCGATCCGGCCAAGTCGACGAATCTGGCCATCACCTCGCTCAGTCTCATCGCGCGCCGGCTCACCACCTGGCAGGCCGAACCCGGCAAAGAGATGACGCCGATCCCGGATCTCGCCACCGACACCGGAACCACCACCGACGGCGGGCGCACCTGGAAGTACACGCTCAAAGACGACCTGAAATTCCAGGACGGTTCGCCGATCACCTCGGCGGATATCAAATACGGTCTGGAACGTTCGTTCGCGCCGCTGCTGTCCGGCGGCTTCACCTACCACCGCACGCTGCTCCAGGGCGGCGAGGCGTATGACGGCCCGTACGCGGGCAAGTCGCTCGACTCCATCGAGACGCCCGACGCGAAAACGCTGATCTTCCACCTCAACAAGCCGTTCGGCGACTTCCCCTGGATTGCTTCGCAACCCGCGTTCACGCCGGTGCCCAAGGCGAAGGACAACCCGGCCACGTACTTCCAGTCGCCGGTCGCCTCGGGTCCGTACCAGGTGGAGAAGTTCGACAAGGCCTCCGAGGTGGTCCTGGTGCGCAACCCGAATTGGGATCCGAAGACCGACACCGCGCGCACGGCCGGTCCCGATCGGGTGATCTTCCAGCTCGGCATGCAGCAGACGACGATCAGCCAGGAGCTGATCGCCGACACCGGCACCGCCAAGTCCGCGTTCTCCGCCTCGTTCGTGCCCGCCTCGCAGTTGCCGCTGGTCCGGTCGAACCCGTCGGCGAAGAACCGGATCGCCGAGGCCGGTGGCGGATCGCTGTATCAGTTGCAGCTCAACGTGAGCAAGGCGCCGCTCAATGATCCGAAGGTCCGGCAGGCGATCGTCTACGCGACGGACAAGCAGGCGTTTCGCACCTCGCTCGGCGGTGAGTCCCGCGGCGACTACGCGACCACCAATATTCCCCCGGCCATCCCGGGTTACCAGAAGTTCGACGCCTTCCCGACCCAGCCGACCGGTGACGTAGAGAAGGCGAAGCAACTGCTCGCCGAATCGGGACACCCCAACGGCATCGACCTGGTGCTGGTGACCAAGAACGACGCGACCAACTCCGCGGGCGGTCAGGCCATCGAGGCGGGGCTGCGCCGGGCGGGTATCCGGGTCACCATCCAGGCCCTCGACAACGCGAGCTTCGACGACATCACCCAGCACAAGGACGGGTCCGGCTACGACCTGGCGCTGGCCAGCTGGCAGGCCGACTTCCCGAGCGCGGCGTCGATGCTGCAGCCCAGCTTCGGCTCCTCGGAGATCGGCAACGGCGGCTTCAACGTCTCGCGCTACAGCAATCCGCGGGTCGACGACCTGATCGCCAAGGCGACCGCCGAGGTCGACCCGAAGCGGGCCGGTGAACTGTGGCTCGAGGTCGACCGGATCGTCACCGGTGACGCCGCGAACGTTCCGCTGGTCAACTCGGTGAACACGTTCATCTTCGGCAGCGACGTGCGCAACTTCTACGTGCCGCCGTTCCCCGCCTACCCGGTGTACTTCAAAGTCTCGCTCGCGCAATGACGTCGCCGCCGGCCCTGGCAGTCCGCGAGCTCGGCGTCGCGATCGACGGCCGGACCATCGTGCGCGACCTCGGTTTCACCATCGAACGCGGCAAAACCCTTGCGCTGGTCGGCGAATCCGGTTCCGGCAAGTCGCTCACCGCCCTGTCGGTGCTCGGCTTGCTGCCGCCGGGTTCGGCCACGACCGGCACCGTGACCCTGTCCGGCAAGCGCCTGTCCGGGATGCGCCCCGAGGCGCTCCGGCAGGTGCGCAGGAGCGAGATCGGGGTGGTGTTCCAAGATCCGGCAGCCGCGTTCGACCCGGTGTACCGGATCGGGGCGCAGCTGCGCGAGGTGATCCGCACCGACCGCAAATACACCAGGCGGCAGGCGGATTCGCTGGTGCTGGAGCTGTTCGAGCGCGTCAAGATCGGCGATCCGGCGCGGGTGGCGGCCAGCTATCCGCATGAGATCTCCGGCGGGCAGTTGCAGCGCGCCATGATCGCGATGGCGATTTCCCGGGCGCCCCAATTGATCATCGCCGACGAACCGACCACCGCACTCGACGCGAACGTGCAGGCCGAGGTGCTCCAGCTGTTCCGAGAGTTGCAGCAGGGCAACGACATCGCCCTCTTGCTGATCACCCACGATATGGGCGTGGTCGCCGACCTGGCCGATGATGTCGTTGTGCTGCGCGACGGCAGCCCGGTCGAGGCGGGGCCGGCCGGGCAGGTCCTGCTGGCGCCGCGGCAGGACTATACGAAAACGCTGCTCGCCGCGGTGTTGCAGCTCGAACCGCCGGCGTCGAGTTCGGTTGCCGAGCAGGCGAAGCCGGTCATCGAGGTGGAGGACCTCACCGTCGAGTACCGCAAGGGCGGTGCCCGGTTCACCGCGTTGCGGGAGGCGAATCTCGTTGTTCGCGAACATCAGATCGTGGCCCTGGTGGGTGAGTCCGGCGCCGGGAAGTCGACGCTGGGGCGCGCGTTGTGCGGACTGGTCACCCCGGCATCGGGCCGGGTCGCCCTGAACGGTGAGCCGATCGCGTTGCTCCGCAAGCGAAACCGCCGTGCCCTCGGCAAACAGCTCGGCGTGGTGTTCCAAGACCCGATGTCGTCGTTGAATCCGCAGCACACGGTGCTGCAATCGATCGAGCTGCCGTTGCGCGTGCACACCGAGCTGGACAGTGCGCAACGGCGCGAACGCGTCGAGGAACTGCTCGACGAGGTATCGCTGGACCGTGACCTGATCACGCGCTACCCGCGCCAGCTCTCCGGCGGCCAGCGCCAGCGGGTGGCCATCGCCCGCGCGCTGGCCGTTCAACCCGATGTCCTGGTGCTGGACGAGCCGACCAGCGCCTTGGACGCGGCCGTTCAAGCGTCGGTCCTGGCGCTGATCCGGCGGCTGCAATCGAAACTCGGGTTCGCGGCGGTGTTCATCACCCACGATTTCGCCATCGTCCAGCAACTCGCCGACCATGTCGTCGTGCTGCGCGACGGCGCCATCGTCGAACAGGGTCCCACCGCGCAGGTGCTCGCCGAGCCCAGCTCGCCATACACCCGGCGCCTGCTGCTGGCGGTGCCGGTCGCCGAGCCCGCGGCCCAGCGGCGTCGTCGCGAGCTGTGGGCGCGGACGCAACCCGGCCTGCTGGTCAACGCGCTCGATTGATGATTTGCTGAGGGTTGTCTGATCTCGTTTATCTCCCGGACCGACCAGGAAGGGACCACGATGAGCACAGAACTTTCCGAGGCCGCGAGCTCGTCCCCGCCTGCGCGACTCCGGGCGACGCCTGCGGTCGACCGGGACCGCGAGGCGGGCCGCGCGGCCCGGGCCCGCGCGCCGCGCCGGTCGGCGGGTGACTGGGATCCGAGTGGTCGTTCGATGTCAGCGCTGGGCCGGTTGCGTGCCCAGGAGGCCGTGCGCGACGCAGAGTTGCTGCCGTTGCGCTACGCCAGGATGGGGTCGTCGCCGTGGGCGTATCTGCGCGGCGCGGCGGCGGTGATGGCCGCGGATCTGGCGGCACGCGAGCACTCCGGATTGATGGTGCAGATGTGCGGGGACGCGCACATTCTCAATTTCGGGTTGTGGGCGTCGCCGGAGCGGCAATTGCTGTTCGACGCTCGTGATTTCGACGAGACCCTGCCCGGTCCGTTCGAGTGGGACCTCAAACGGCTTTGCACGAGCGTGTACGTGCTCGCCGCCACCGAGGGGATCGCGGCGTCGACGGCGGACGCGGCGGCGACAGCGGCCATCGATGGTTATCGCTCGGCGATGCGCCGCTATGCCCGATCGGGTGAACTGGACGTGTGGTACGACCGGATCACCGCGGATGTCCCGTTGCGAAACCTCGACTCTCAGTTCGCCAAACACGCCAAACGGACGATCGGCAAGCAGCGCAAGAAGCGCTCCCAGGAGGGAACCGCGCGCCAGCTGGTCACCGTCGAAGACGGGCGGCGGCGCATTTCCGACGATCCGATCAAGCGCCGCCACGTCGACCTCACCGATGTGGACGCGGTCCGGGTGTACGAGCAGATCTTCGACACCTACCTGGCATCGATCCCGCCGCACCTGATCCGGCTCGTCGGCCGCTTCTCCCGAGTGGACACGGTCCAGCAGGTGGTCGGGGTCGGGAGCGTCGGAATGCGGGTCTACCTGCACCTCATGGAGGGCGACAGCGGCGAGCTGCTCTTCTTCCAGATGAAGCAGGCCACCGCCTCGGTCTACGAGGAGTTCCTCGCCCCGAGCATCTTCGGCAACCACGGCGAGCGGGTCTGTGTCGGGCAGCGGTTGATGCAATCCGCGAGCGACATCTTTCTCGGTTCGGTCCGGGTCAACGACATCGATTACTACACCAGGCAATTCCGCGACATGAAGATCATCCCCAGTGGCAGTCAGATCGCCGGTTACCTACCGCAATTCGCCGAGACGTGCGGCTCGGCGCTGGCCAAATCACACGCCCGCAGCGGCGAACCCGAGGCGATCGAGGCGTATATCGGAAAGGGCGCGGCGTTCACCGCCGGGATCATCGATTTCGCGCGCGGCTACGCGGCGCAGACCTATGCCGATCACGCCGCGCTGGTGGCGGCGATCGAGTCGGGCGAGGTGCAGGCCGCGGAGCGCGGCTGGTGATTCAGCCGCACCCCTGCCAGCCCGCCGGATCGACGCCGCCGGGGATGGGGTCGGCGGGTTCGTAGGGTGCGCGGGTGAAGACGTAGCTCACCAGTTCCAGGCGGGTGGCCGTGCCATCCGGGCCGTGCACGAATCGCATGCGCTCACCCGCGTAGTAGCCGTCGAGGCCGGTCCAGGAACCGTCGGGCTCGGGACGGAACCGGGACTGCCGGCCCCCGTGCGCGAGGGCTTTGAGCTGGAGCAGGCCGTCGGCGCGCAGGTGCAGGGCGATCGACGCGGTGCCCCAATTCCAGGTTCCGGTGAGCGCCAACAGGTTCGGGTCGACGGCGGGTGCGGGCAGCCATTCCCTGGGCAACGCCGGCTCGTGCTCGGCCAGGATGTCCAGCAGCGCGAGGTCCAGCTTGCCCCGGATGCCGCCGTAGGTGGTGTTGGACAGGAACAGCACGCCGGTCCGATCGTCGGGGTCGGCCCAGACGTTGGCGATGAAACCGGGCATGGCGCCGCTGTGGCCGGCCAGCCGCCGACCTTGGTGACGCCGCAACTGGAAGCCGAGCCCGTACCCCATGTTCCACTCGTCGCCGTCGTCGATCGTGGCGGGGTCCCGCATTTCGGCGAGTGTGTCGGCCGCGAGCACCTCGCCGGTGTCGCCGCCGACGAACGCCGCCCAGCGGGCGAGGTCCCGCACCGTGGACCACAGCTGCCCGGCCGCGCCCATCGCCCCATGGTCGTGCGCGGGTTCCGCGAGCACGACGTCCGCCCAGGGATGCACCGCGCAGCCGGTGGCGTGCGGTGCCACGGGCGATACCGTGGTGCGCGTCATGCCCAGCGGGACAAGCACTTCGGCGTGCACCGCTTCGAACCAGCTGTGCCCGCGCAGCCGGGCGACCAGCTCGCCGAGCGCGGCGAAGCCGACGTTGGAATAGTGGAACCGCCGGCCCGCCCGGTGCACCAGCGCCTGGCTACCCGGGTCCCCGTCCAAGCTGTCGGCAAGCTCGGCCCAATCGCCGCCTGCGGTGCGCTCCCACCATTCGCCGGGCGACTCCGCGCGCAGGCCCGCGGTGTGCGAAAGGAGCTGAGCGACCGTCCGGTCTCCCAGCGGTGCGCCGGGCACATGCTTGGCCACCGGGTCGGCCAGGTCGAGCTTGCCTTCGTCGCGCAGCCGGAGCACCACGGTGGCCACCATCGACTTGGTGATCGAGCCGATGCGGTATTGGGTATCGGTCGTCGGCGGGTTCCCGTCGACCCGGCCTCGCGCGCCCGACCACACGAGTTGCCCGTCGCGCACCACCGCGGCGATGAGCGACGGCACGCGGTATTCCGCCTGCTCGACGGCGACCCGATGCAACAGCGCCCGCTCGGTCGAGGGCAACAGCATTCCGCGACTTCCCTTCACTCACGCGGTAACTCGTACGCGGCACCATGACGTCGCCCTCAGCGTATCGCCGGGACCGATGCGCGTGAGTGTGGCAGGTCGGCGTCGGTCCGAATCGGCCCGCCTCCGCCGTCGCTCGGCGGCGGAGGCGGGGACCGGGTCATCGATGGCGGGTGATCACCACCGGCTTGATCTCCTTGGGCACGTCGGCGAAGGCGGAGACCGGGATCCCGAAGGACGCGGCGAGCACCTCCCGGGGCAGGGAGTTGAGGGTGCCGACGATGCCGATGTCGTCGTTCGGCTCCCCCGCGCTCGTGTTGAACATGACCAGCACGTCCAAAGGTGTATCGGCACTGGCATTCTCGAAGTAGTGGAAGTATCCCTGCGGGGCGAAGACCAGATCGCCCTGCCCGGCTTCGAACACGTCGTTGTGGTAGGTCCCGTCCGGATGCGTCCCCAGGATGGACCACTTCGCCCGGCCCGAGATGATGAAGTTCAGCTCCCAGGCCGAGGGATGCCAGTGCGGCTCCCGGATGCCGCCACCGTCGAGGTGGACGAAATACACGGATCCCTTCTGCCCCTTCAACACCGGGAAATTGTCTTCGTTGGCGCCTTGCAGGTAGCCGCCGTCATGGTTGGCACGTTCCGATGCCGTCAGTTTGAACAAATGCGGTGCGTTGTTGAGGTTGCTGTCGACCGCGCCCTCGTTCCCGAGTCCGTCCGGCGCTGCGGGACTCGCCGCGGCCGCTCCGACCAAGCCGCCGCCCAGCGCCGCCGCACCCACCGCGACCACGCCGGTGCCGATCAGCGCCCGGCGGCCGATCGCGCCATTGTCGTTGTCCTGCTTCACATTCACGTCGTCAGACATGTCGCCAGCTTTCCTGAAGCATCAGTAACACACGGATTTAGTTAGCACCTCTAAAGTTCAAGCTAACCCCGGCGCGCGTACCCAGCCAGGTGACACCCGCCACACTCGCACACGGCACCGCCATTCGGCCCCGCACACGCCGCGTTTCCGCAAATCCGTTGCGCGTCAATCATTCCCACCGTCGCCGACCCTGCCGCAGCGTCAGGGTTAGCCCGGCAGTCGAGGATGACCGACGGGCAGCCGATTCGTCAGTCCGTACCGGCTTCGGCCTCAACAGCTTTCGCTCGGGTCAGCTCGGTCAGCAGCCGCGCGAGTTGGCGTTGTTCGACCGGGCCGAGCCGAGCAACCGACGACCGGGTGAACATGGCCGTGCCGAGCCGCTGGGGGACTTCGCGGCCGCGCTCGGTCAGTGTCACGATCTTGGCCCGCCGATTCGCCGGATCCACCTCACGGGTGATCAGCCCCTTGACCACGGGTACGAGCAAGCAACTGTCCGACAGCGTCGATTCCGGCGCCGATCCGTCGTCGAGCACCGGGCGACCGCCCGACCGGCTGCGCTATCTCGCCCGACGGGCTGCGCTATCTGTGGCTCGCCGCCGGCACAGTCTTGTCGTTGTTCGCGGTCAACGGCCGCTGGGACATCCCGTTGGCGGCATGGCTGTTTTCGATTCTGCTGCTGCGGTTTTCGCGCACCAGCCGGGTGGCCACCAGGGTCGGCTCGGTCTGGCCGGCCGGCGTGGCGGCCGCGATGTTCGTTCTGTGGCACGTGGCCGTACCGCTGACGGCGACGACCGCACTGGGCGGCCTGGCCTTCGGCACCGTGCTCACGCTCCCCTACCTGGTGGACCGGCTGCTCGCGCCGCGCCTGGGCAGAGTCGCGCGCCTGCTGCTGTTTCCGATCCACGGCACCGCAACGCTCTACCGGCGCACCGGCGACCTCTTCGCCTGGCTCTGCGTGGCCGGCATGTTCGTCCTGATTGCCGTGGGAATCAGACTGCGCCCCAGGAACTTCCATGTCGTGCGGGCAGATAGCCGGGCGCCTTCAGGAGATCAGGGCGGCCACGGGTCCGCGTAGGCGCGGTAGCTGCCGAACGGGACGGTCGCGTCGTAGACCAGCTCACCGTCCGGGGCGAACTCGGAAATGCGTGGCACGACGCCCCAGCTGACCAGCGTGTTCCCGTTCGGCAGGCCCTGCGCGTTGCCCATCGCGACCGTGACCAGCCCGCTGGGATGAGTCTGGTTGCGTACCAGAGTCGCTCGCCGCGCCTCGAGGTCGAGACGGATCCATTGCACGCTGGACGGGCCGAGTGTGCTCGGCCCGCTGGAGTTGTTGTTGAACAGGCGCAGCGTTGCCGGGGCGGCGAATTCGGCGTCGTGCTGAAAGCCGAACTGGACACCCGGCCCGAGTTCGAAGCTGGAGTTCCTGCCGCCGAGCTGCCAGTTGATCGCACCGGTGTGCGCATCGATGTCGTAGACGGCCGAGGTGTTGCGCAGAGAGACGACCAGGTCGCCCGCCGGATCCAGGGCGATCGAATTCATATGGTAGGGGTCATAACTGGTGTTGCCGGGAAGCAGGCCCGGCACCTGCGTGTCGGTCAGCGGGATGTGTGCCGCGGCGCTCCACTGGAACAGCACCTCGTTCGTCGCGACGTCGACCACCGAGGCGATGCAGTCGAACATCGTGCCGTCCTTCGGGCCGCCGATCGCGGTGAGGTCGGCGGCGATCTCCTGGTACGCGGTGATCAGGGCACGACCGTCGGGGGTGAGCCGGAATTCGTGCACGTCGGAGCCGAGCCCCGGGCCGGGCGTGACGGTGGCGATGACCCGGTAGTGGTCGTCGGCGAGGTAGTCGACGCCGGAACCGTGCCCGCCGACGGTGCTGCCCTGCCACCAGGTCAGCACCGGTTTGCCCCGATAGGTCTGGGTACGGAAGTTCGCCACCCCCTGGCCGGGAGGTGCTGTGTAGCGCCAGATCTCGCGGCCGGAGCGATCCGCGATCACGTTGGCGGGCGCACCGCCGGGCACCCTGGACAGCACCGCGCCGACGGCCGGGACCAGCGCCGCCGCGCTCACACCGGCGGTATAGAAGATGTACGCCGGGGCGTTGCCCGATCGATCCACCTCAACCGTGTACGAGGCCGTTCCAATAGGCAGACTCGGCAGGAACGGTCCGCCCGGCGCCTCAGGAGTCACCGCTCCCACAGACAGCGAAATAGCGGCCATCACAATAAGAATGAAGCGACCCGGCCCCGAACGATTCATCTTCCTGGTGCCTCTGTGTGATTGATCAGTTTTATCCAGACCAACGGAGGCATCATCCGCATGCGGCAAATGTCCCGTGAACACCGCACTCTACCGCGTCGCGGTCACGCCCGTGGCGGTTGCCGCAAAGTCGCCCACGGCGATCGCTTCGCCCGGTTCAGGATGCGCCGGACGGCTCGGCAAGCGCGTACGCGAGCAGGGCTTGCGCTGTGCGGCACAGCGTTTCGGCGGCCTCGGCGCGGGTCAGCCCGGCCACGTCGACGAGCCAGATGTAGGACTCGATACCCGTGGCCGACCGGATCGTGACAGCGAGCCGGTGCACGTCGAGGCCGGGCCGGTGCGCACGCAGCGGCGCCAGCGCATGCTCGAGCCAGCCGATGCCCCGCCCACGGCGCAGCAGCGTCGTGTCCGTAGCGTCGGGTTCGAGCGAAAGCCGCAGGGATGTGCGCAATTCCGGCTCCCACTCCCGCGTGATGCGGACACACTCGCGCATCACCAGTTCGAGCCGGGCAGCCGGGTCGGCGGGCGCGGGGTCGGGCAGCAGATCGTCCCGCTCGATTTCCGGGCGCACCGCGGCCAGCAGCGCACGCTGATTCGCGAAGTACCGGTACGCGGTGGTCCGGGAGATGTCGGCGGCCTGAGCAGCCTCCTCGACGGTCGGGATCTTCCCCTGCGCCAGCAATCCGCGCGTCGCGGACACCAGCGCGGAACGGGTGCGCGCCTTCTGGCTGCGCCGTCCCCCTTCTTCATATGGTACCGGCATGCCCATCATGGTACTCTAGTTCCATATACTTCCGGAGGTGTCGCGATGAGCACTGACCCCACTGTCGTCAACCCCGATCTGTATCGGGTGATCTTCGAAAACGAACGCGTGCGCGTCCTCGAATACCGGGACCGGCCCGGTGACCGGACCCAGCCGCACGATCACCCGGACAGCGTGCTGTATCCGTTGACGTCGTTTCGCCGCCGGATCACCGCCAACGGCCAGCAGGTGGAGGTCGCCCTCACACAAGGGCAGGTGCGCTGGGTCGGTGCCCAGGAACACTCCGGCGAGAACATCGGCGACACCGAAACTCACGCGCTGTTCATCGAATTGAAGGAATCACCGTCCGAGCCGACCGACTCCGTGCTGGGTCCGAGCTCTGCCTGACGATGCCGCCGGACGGGCCGGTCGTTCAGCGGTCATCGCGCCCACAGCGACTCGTCGATCGGGCCGGTGCCAAGGTCTGCGACGAAGTCGGTCGCGATCCGGCCGACGAGCGCACGATCGAATTCGCCGCACCGGTTCACCGACACGTGGAGGCGGTCGTAGGCCTCTACGACATTGAAGCCGAGGAAGTTCGGGCCCGGCGGCGCGATGGACACCGTGATCCGGGGTGGCGCCGAGCCTGCCGGCGGCGGGGCGGCCGGCCACCTGGTCCCGTACGACATCATCAGGCGGACCGGACCATTGCCACCGGCCCGCACCGATGGCGGACCGGAGCGATGAATCCGCTTGCGCTGCAAGGCCTGACCGAAGACGAGTAGCGGCAGCCCGCTGTCGACGATGCTGCCGATCCGCGCGCTCAGCTCGGTCGGGGTGTCCGAGTCCAGGACCGGCACGGACTTGGACCAGCTGAAGTTGCCGTCGACCGATCCGCGTCCGGCGAGATAGCGCCGCAGGTCGACCATGAACACCACCGTGCCGTCGACCTGGAGCCCGTGATGGCGGCACAGCAACAGTGCCCGCAGGGTCATGATCGACATGACCGACGCGGCCGATCCCCGTTCCGCACGAAACCGCCTAGCTCCCTGGACAAACGACTCGGAACTGGCGACCGCCGTCGTCGTGAAGGACGGCGGACCGACAACGTTCACCACCCTCCGGTCGCCCTCGGTGCGCAGGTGCCGCATTTCCCGTTGGACCGAGACTGCCTGCGGCAGCTTGGATCCGGAGCGGCAGAACGTCGCCAATAGTCCGCGGGCCAGCGGGCGGACGCACCGATCGGAGCCGAGATCACGCGAATTGCCCAGCGCCAGCAGCCATCCCAGGAAATCCCAGCTGGCTGTGCCGTCAGCCAGCGCGTGCGAATAACTGAACTGCGCCCACTCCCTGCCGAGGGTGAGCCGGAACGGTAGCCCACCCAAATCGCGCACATCCGGCGCCGGCGAGCCGTCCGCCGGACAGTCTTCCGCAGAGCTCGTCACCAGCGCCCGCACGAACGCGGCCGCCCACCCGGGCGCCGGTTGTCCGGTCCGGCCGTGCTCGACATCCAGTAGCCGCACCCGGGCATCGTCCGGACGGACGGCACGCCACTCGGCGAGCCGAGCGCGAACCTCCTCGACCTCGGGCACGACGATCGACCGGATCACCTTGAGCACCGGCACCCGGCACCACAGGCGATCACGCTGCCGGAGCGGACGGATATCCACTGCCGGCCAGCCGGCAATGAATCCGGTACCGGCGGCCCGCCCGGCGGGAAAACCCGGGCGACGGTGCGTGTTCACACCTCATAGCATGCGGTCGCCGACCGGTTCCGGTCGCGAAATCTGATCGCCCGGCAAACTTTTCGCTTATTCTATCGGTTCTTACCGGGCCGCCCCGACGACCGCTTCCGTCGCCGCCGCGTCGCCCACGGTGATCCGGATTCCGGTGGCACAGTGTTTCACCTGGATGCCGTCGCGGGTGAACACCGCGCGGAGCCGGTCGAGTTCGGCGGGCGCGCAGCCGGAGAGGTAGACAAAGTTCGCCGCACTGGTGGGGACGCGGTAACCGAGGTCGCGCAGGCCGGAGGTGAGTTTGCCGCATTCCCTGGTGATGGTTTCGGTGCGCACGGCCAGCTCGTCCTCCGCCGCGTAGCAGGCGCGGACACCCGCCTCGGCCAGGGCGGTCATGCCGAACGGCAACTGCCAGCGGCGGATTCGGCCGATCACCGGCGCCGAACCGAAGGCGTAGCCGACGCGTAACGCCGCCAGACCGTAGGCCTTGGAGAAGGTGCGCATCACCATCAGATTGGGATGTCGCTCGACCAGCACGGCGGTGTCCACCCGGTCGGCGGGCGGCACGAAATCGATGTATGCCTCATCGAAGACCACAGTGATCGACGGGTCGGTGCGTGCGAGGAACTCGGCGAGCGCACCGTGCTCGACGCGGGTTCCGGTCGGGTTGTGCGGACTGCACAGAACGACCACCGCCGTGCGCTCGTCGATGGCGGCCGACATCGCCGCCAGATCCTGGTGCCCCTCCGGTGTCAAGGGCACTTCCACCACCCGGCCGCCGACCGTACCGGTCAGCAGCGGATAACCGTCGAAGGTCGGCGTCGCCATCACCACTCCGGCGCCCGCGGTGACGAACTCCTGCAGGATGTGCATGATCACGCCGGTCGCGCCCGCGCCGACCACGACCCGCTCCGGCGCGTAGCCGAGCCGCTCCGCGATCAGGCCGGGCAGCCTGCGCGGCAGGAACTCCGGATAGCGGTTCGCGGTGACCAGCGCGCCGGTCAACGCAGCCTGCACCGAAGGCAAAGGGCCGTAAGGGTTCTCGTTGAGCGAGAGCTGATGACCGAGTCGCACGGTCCGCCCGGCCCTCAGCGTCCGCCCCAGCGCACCGCGGCCGCCGCGGCGAAGTCCCCGGCGTGCGCGAAGCCGGCGAACATCACCAGCGAACCCGCGGGCACCCGCCCCGCCTGGACGGCCTGGTCGAACGTCACGGGTATGCCCGCGGCGAACAGGTTTCCGCACTCGTCGAAGGTGTCGGGGTGCTTTTCCACCGGCAGTTGCAGGGCATCGCGCCAGTTGCGCAGGAACGCCCGGTTCGGCTGATTGGTCACCAGCAGATCCAATTCGTCCGACCGCACGCCGATGCGCCGGCACACCGCGTGCGCCGCCTCCGGGACGATACGGTTCCCGCGGGCAAGGACTTTCGCGATCTTCGACTCGGTGAAGCCGACGTGCATTTGGCCTTCGCCGGCCTCCCAGTATTTGCGTGGCGGGTCGGCGACCACCGTCATCTGCCCCGCGAATTCCGGGAGGTGCCGGGTCTCGATATCGAGAATCGGCGAGGCATCGGACGTCTCCATCAGCCCGATCCCCGCCCCATCGCCGGGGATGGCGGCCTGCGGTTTGGCGCGCACCTGTTCCTGGGTGAAAACCTGCCCCGCGACGTTTTGCACGGTTACGATCAAAGCCGAGCGCGCGTCGCTGCTCATCAAGATCTGCCTGGCGATCTTCATGCCGTGCACGAAGGCGGCGCAACCACCGTTGTGCAGGTCGATCAGCCATTCCGGATTGATGCCGAGACGAGCGGCCACCTCACCGCCGCTGCCGACAATGCCGATCTCGGGCAGCTGCGTGTGCACGACGAGAACGTCGATCTCGCCGAGGAAGTCGGTACCACGCCGGTGCACCATCGGGGCGATCGCCTGTTCGACCATATCGGCGGGAGTCTCACCGGGCGCGATGTGGTGCCGGAACGGCGGCGATTTGAACATCGCGTTCGAGATATGGTCTTCAGGCTCCGCGTACTGGGTGAAATACTCTGCGGCTACGCGGTTCTCGGGCAGGTAGCTAGAAACATCGATAAGGCTTACGGTGTCGGTGCTCATCAGTTCATCCACTCCGGCTTGATCGGCTCACCTTTGGCGTGGCGGTGCTCGCAGATAGCCTTGAGGTTGCGCAATTCCAGCAGGTGACCGGCATAGAAGAGGTTCCAGAAATCACCGACCCAGACCGGACGCTCCGGTGGTGCGGTATCCGGGTAGCCGTTCTCGTCGTAGAACGGGTGACGGCAATTGGTCCACAGGACAACCGATCCCGGCTTGTTCAGCACCAGTTGCGCGTCGAACACCCGCATGATGTAGATCATCCAGAGGTGGTCGGGCTGGTCCCAGGCGCAGTGGTAGTCGACTGTGCGGGCTGAGGCATTGGCGACCGTTCGGGTGTAGATGCGGGTGTGCTCGCCGATGCGATCGTCGGACACCCAAAGGTCCGGCTCGGCAGTGCGCTCGAAACCTCGCATACTGTAGGTCCATTCGCACAAGCTACGAGTGTCGGCGAGATAATCGAACACCTCGTCCGGTGGCGCCGCGACGTATTCGTTGACCGTGCAGAACTGGCCGTAGACCTCGTCGTGCGGGTAAACAGCGCGGGTCATGTCGAGGACGATCGGCATGCCCTCTTTGACGCTGATGTTCTCGACCCGATACACCCCGGGCACGTCGAGTTCCGGGACTTCGACGGGTGTGGCCGTGCTTGCGACGGGTTCGGTCATGCGGAGAGCTCCTTCAGAAATGGTGCGAACGGAGGTATTTCGTCGGGGTCGCAAAGGATTTCGATGAACACGGGGCCGGACGCGCCGCGGGTCTCGTCGAGCGCGGCTTCGAAGGACGCGCGAGTGTCGGTGGAGTAGGCCGGGATATGCGGGAACATCGCGGCGACCGCGGCGCCGATGCGCGCGGGGCCGAAGCGGTTGTAGGTGTAATCGCCGGAGTAGTACAGCTGTTCGCGGGTCACGCACATCGCGTGCGCGTTGTTGTTGAAGATCACGAAGGTCACCGGTACGTGATGCTCCACGGCCGTGTGGACTTCGTGACCGTGCATGAAATAGGCGCCGTCTCCGGCGATGACGAACGTCCGGCGGCCACGGCCGAGCGCGCTGCCGATGCCCGCGCCGAACGCGTAACCCATGCCGCCCATGCCGAGTGCGATGAGGAATCGGCTGCCGGCCGGCACCGGCAGGTGGTGCACCGCCGCCGCGCCGGTGTTGCCCGCATCGGCCACCACGTCGATGCCGGGACCGAGCCTGGCATTGATCGCCGCCACCGCGTCGCGGTAGCGCACCCCCGGTCCGGATGCGGGCGGAACCTCCAGCGCGAGTGGGAGATTCGGTGCCGGTTCGTCGCCGGAGTCCGGCGGCACCGCCGACGCCACCTCCCGCAGCCGGGACCGCAGCGGCCCGCGCAGCCAGGTCTGCGTCCGCACGAACGCCGGCTCGGCGCCCAGGTGCAGGACCCGAGGGCAATTCGCCAGGGCCGCTTCGAGACCGGCTCGAGCCATTACCGGCATCGGGGTGCCCACCAGCACGCACAGCTCGGCACCGGCGATCAGCTCGGCCACCCGCGGATGCCCCATGCTGCCCGCGAGACCGGCGAACAGCGGATGGTCGTTCGGGAAGGCGTCTTTGGCATCCGGCGTCACCACCACCACAGCACGCAGCGCCCGCGCCGCGACGAGCAACTCGGTTCGGGCATCCGCACGAGCGACTTCCGGTCCCGCGATGATCACGGTGCGACCACTGCCCGCCGCGGAACGGACCAGGGTGAGCGCCTCGTCATGGGCGTGCGCCTCGGCGCAGGCTTCCGGCCCGTCGTGGACGAAGCTATCGCCCGAGCCGTTCCGCACGGCGGAGCCCGGCTCCGGTAGGTCTTGTGCCTGAACATCCTTCGGCAGCAACAACACCGCGGGCCCGCCTGCCCGCGCGGCTCGCAGCGCATCGCCCAGGACGGCGGTGACATCCTCGGCCCTGGTGACCTTGACACAGAAACGCGAGACCGAGCCGAACAGTCGTTGCGCATCGATCCGGCCGGCCCCGCCGCCGGTGTCCTGGAACGCCCCGCGTCCTTCGAGCGCGAGCGGGGGCTGACCGATCAAGGCCAGCACCGGAACCCGGGAGTCGAACGATTCGCCCAGCGCGGCAACGAGGTTCAGCGCACCGCCACCCGACGTCGCCGCGACGACCCCGAGCCGGCTGGTGGCGCGCGCATAACCATCGGCCATCGTCGCGGCACCGAATTCGTGCTTGGCCACGATCCCGGTGATCGGCGCGGCACTGCGGTGCAACGCGTCGTAGATGTCCTCGATATTCGCGCCGCCGACCCCGAAGACGTGGTCGGTGTGTTCGGCGACCGCCTCGACAATGCGGTCGGCGACGGTGATTCGGGACTCGACGGCGGTTTCGCCCGCCGCCCCTAGAATTGATCGCGTGCGATTCATCGCCCACAATGTATCTGGGACAGTTTCGCTACGGCAATGTGACGTACATCATAATCATGTGGAAATATCTTGCTGCACAACAACTTTGAACAAGCGACCAATTCTTGGTCCGATGACCAAACGAACCGGGCAGCGCCGCAACCGAACCCGGCTCAACGAGACCGACCTCGCCGAGCCGGTGACCACATGCCCTACCGGCTCAACTGATCACGGAATTCATGATGGTGCCCGCGCTGGTGGCCACCGCGCCGCCGGCCATCGCGCTGGCGATCATCTTCGGCGACTGCAAACCGCCGCCGTTCCACTTCTCCCACGCGAACCGGCCGCCGCCGTAGGTAATGGCGGTGATGCCCGAGAGTTGGACCAGCCAGGTGAAGTAGCGACCCATTTGCATCAATTTATCCGCGAGCGGAGGCGCTTCCGGTGTGGGATTGCCGACCTCCGCAAGAACGGTGTCGTGTAACGCAGCCAGAATCATGCTCACGTTCATGCTCCTTTTCACAGGCCGAGGTGGGTCCGGACACGAGGAATCGCGTGTGGCTCGCAAGACTCGAATATCGAAGAAAAACTCGTGACCTGGGCAATTCAACCTCATCAAGATCACGTATGCCCCGCGACACACCGCATAAACGACATACCGCCCAACAAGCGACCGACCGGTTTGCCACTCGGCGCGCGGCCGTTCCCGCAGTCGTTCCCGGAAATGATCAAGGAAACCGGTGAACCGCCCGTAAACCCACCTATATACCGCGGAACTACCGCATGCCAGGCGTTCGCTGGAATATCCTTGCCGAGCACGTTTCGCAGTAGTAGTCGCCAGCCGTGGGCGACTCGGCGGCCACCGGAACCGACGCTCCGGGACCGCCTCAGGAGGGAATCACCATGCCGGACAGCCAGTCACCGACCGCCAGCGGACTACCGACCAGGATCGACACCAGCGTCGCGCACGAGGCGCGCGTCTACGACTACTGGCTAGGCGGGCGCGACAATTACCCGGCCGATCGCGCCCTGGCCGACACCATCGCCGCCCACATCCCCGCCATCCGCACCATGGCCCGCGCCAACCGCGCGTTCCTCGGCCGCGCGGTCGACTACCTGACCCGCGAGGCCGGGATCACCCAGTTCCTCGACATCGGCACCGGCATCCCCACCGCGGGCAACACCCACGAGGTGGCCCAGCGGCTCAATCCGGCCGCCCGCGTGGTCTACGTGGACAACGACCCCATCGTGCTCGCGCACGCCCGCGCCCTCATGTCGAGCAACCCGCAGGGCAAGACCGCGTTCATCCACGCCGACCTGCACGACCCGCATGGCATCCTGCGCGAGGAATCCCTCGGCGCCACCCTCGACCTCACCCAGCCGGTCGCCATCATGCTGGTCGCGATCATGATGTATTTCCGCGACGAAGACAATCCGCACGGCATCATCGAGAACCTGCTGGACGCGGTGCCGTCCGGCAGCTACCTGGTGATCAGCCATCCCACCGCCGATTTCGACGAACGCGCCATGTCCCGCGTGGTCGACTCCGCCGAACACGCGGGCATCACCTTCTACCCGCGCACCCACGCCGAAACCGAAACACTTTTCGCCGGTACCGAACTCGTCGAACCGGGTGTCGTGCCGGTGGTCACCTGGCATCCGGCACCCGGTGACCCGCCCGCGGACCCGGAATCCGCCTGGTACTGGGCGGGCATCGGCCGCAAGCCCTAGTCGGCGACCTTCACCACGACCTTGCCGAAGTTGCGGCCCTCGAGCATGCCGACGAACGCGTCGGGAGCGTTGTCCAGGCCCTCGGTGACGTCCTCGAGGTAATTGACACTGCCGTCGGCGACCCAGCCGGCCATGTCGCGCAGGAAGTCCGGGTACAGCTCGCGGACGAACTCGGTCTGGATGAAGCCGCGAATGGTGAGGCTCTTGATCAGGATGCGGCCGTAGAAGGCGGGCAGCTGGTCCGGGCCGTCGGCGGCGCCGGCGGAGTTGTAGTTGGCGATGAGGCCGCAGACCGGGACGCGCGCGTAGGTATTGAGCAGCGGATACACCGCCTCGGCGACCGGGCCGGCGACGTTTTCGAAGTAGACGTCGATGCCGTCCGGCACCGCGGCCTTCAGCTGCTCGGCGAAATCGGGCGCGCGATGGTCGATCGCGGCATCGAAGCCGAACTCATCGATCAGAGCCGCGCACTTCTTCGGACCACCCGCGATACCGACCGCACGAGCGCCCTTGACCTTGGCGATCTGGCCGACCGCCGAACCGACCGGCCCGGTGGCGGCGGCGACCACGACGGTCTCCCCCGCCTTGGGCTGCCCGATCTTCAGCAGCCCGGAGTACGCGGTGAAGCCCGGCATGCCGAGCACACCCAGCGCGGTCGACACCGGCGCCGTCTCCGGATCGAGCTTGCGCAGCGTGGACGCGTCCGCCACGTCGTGCGTCTGCCACCCCGAATACCCCAGGACCACATCGCCCTTGGTGAAACCGGCGGCGCGGGAGTCGACCACCTCGGCGACCGTGCCGCCGACCATCACCGCGCCGAGCTCGACCGGCTTCGCATACGACTCGGCGGTACTCATCCGGCCGCGCATGTACGGATCGAGGGACAGATACAACGTTCGCAAGAGCACCTGCCCCTCGTCGAGCGGCGGCAGCTCGGCGGTTTCGGTGCGGAAGTTCGCCGCGGTGGGTGCACCCTCCGGGCGCGAAGCAAGCACGATCCTCGTCGTCTCGACCATGGATCCGAGCTTAGACATGGTCGCAGAACTGATGTGTGTCGATCCCGGACGGATCGGCTCTGAGCGGAGATCGTCGGGTATGTGGCGTGGCGACCTGCGTTCCGAAGCGACCCGCGGTCGCGACCTGATCAGTCGACGGGTTACTGGTTGAAGAACGTCGTCAGTACACGGGCCATGGGTTCGGGGGCGACGACGTGTCCCTGCCCGTCGAGCGTGTGTCGTTCGGTCTGGGGAATGGCAGCGGCTATCGCTTTCGCGGCGCGGTCGAAGAAGTCGGTCGGGAGGCCCGCCATCTGGGGCTCGGTGATCGGACCCTCGGTGGTCACCAGGACCGACTGAGTGATGCGGGCAAGTCGGTTCGTGGGGATCTTGTAGTCATTGAGGACCACGGCGTCCTTGACGAGCGTGTGGGCGAGCGCGACGGACCAGGCCCAGAACGGGTGTTGTTTGCCGGCCGCGATGTCCGCGTCGGGTCCGCCGGTAAGCCTCATGAACAATTCCAGCATCTCCTCGTCCCGGCCGGCTTCGTATGCCTCGTGGGTGTCCGCGAGGTACTGGTCGAACCTCGGCCGCAGGTCGTCCCCGATCACGTACGGCACATCCCACACCGCGATCTTGTCGATCGCCGAACCTGCCGCTGCTGCCTCCAGCGCGAGGGCGCCGCCAGATGAGGCGCCGTACACGTGAGCTGAGCCGCCGGCTGTCGCAATCAGCGCGTCGAGGTCTTCCACCTCCCGCGCCACGGCGTACGGCGGTGTATTGCCGCTGGCGCCCCGGCCGCGTCGTGCGTAGTTGTAGACCGTGAAATGGTTGGCAAGGACTCGGGCCAGCGGCGCGTTCTCAGCGCCGTCGTCCAGGGTGCCGCCGACGAGGATCACCGCCGGGCCAGCGCCTTTCCGGTCGTAGGCGATCCTCGTACCGTCGGCGGACGTCACCCGAAGTGTCATCTCGTTCACTGCTTCTCTCCATTTCTCGATGTGTGGTCGTCACCGTCGGAGCATGTCGACCAAGGATCACCCGGGGGCCCCGTCGCCGTGCCGTGTGTAGCCGATGACGGTGCCGTCGGCTGAGGTCACGGTTCATACTCCTACTTTAGGAGTGATCACACCTGTTGTGCAAGTACAATCGGGTGTATGAGCAAGAAGCGGCTGTTCGACGACCCCTGCGGCATCGCGCGAGCGCTGAACGCGGTCGGCGAGCGGTGGGCGTTGCTTGTCGTGCGGGAGCTGATCTTCGGCCCGAAGCGCTACTCCGACCTGCACCGCGGGCTGCCGCAGATGAGCCAGAACGTCCTCGCGCAGCGGTTGCGCGAGCTCGAAGCCGACGGCCTGGTGCGGCGAAGGCGCCTGGGACCGCCTGCGCCCGCCGCCGTGTATGAACTCACCGAGCGCGGGCAGGAACTGGAGCCCGTGCTCCGCGCGCTCGCCCACTGGGGCAGCCGCGCACCGCTGCCCGAGGACGGCGCGGCGGAACTGAGCGTCGACGCGCTCCTGTTCGCCCTGCGCGCCACCTTCGATCCGGCACTGGCGGGTGGGCTGTCGCTGCGCTGCCAGCTGGACGTCGCGGGCGATCGGTTCCGCATCACCGTTGCGGGCGGGCGCCTCGAGTTGGACCGCGGCGAGCACGCCGAACCCGACGCGTGGCTGACCGTGGCGGAGGCGGCGACATTGCGCGATCTGGTGTTCGCCGGTGCGGCGCTGCACGACGCCGTCGAGCGGGCAGACACCGAGGTGGCGGGCGATACCGAGCGGCTCGCCGCACTGCTGCGCTGCTTTCCCGCAGCCGTGCGGTACCCGGCGCCACAGGAGCCCGGGCCGCCGTCGCCGGGCCTCGGATCACCGAACGCCGAACTCCCGGATCCCGCCGTCAGCGCAGGAAGTCGTCGAGGGTGAGCGGCAGTCCGGCGACCCCGGACACCGGTGGCGAGGTTACGCCGGCCGACAGTTCGGACTCCGCGGGCTCGCGGAACTCATCACCGAGATGACAACGCACCACTTGGATAGCGAACCAGCCGAGCAGTTCTGAGACCAAGTCTCAGCCCCGGGGGCCGCCGGGCTAACGGTGACGGCGACGCGACCGATAGGCGGGTGTCGGATAGCACGACACAGCTCCATCGCGCCCGAATTGCCGAGCCGACCGTTTCGTATACGACGACCACTTGCATAGGGAGTTCCTCTTGGCCCGCCTAAGTCGCACCCGAGCCGCATTGACCATGACCACCGCCGGAATCGCGGTCCTGCTCACCGCGGGCACCGCCGCCGGACGGCCGATCGGGCCCTTCGATGTCGGCGGGGCGATCGAGGTCGAATACGACCAGGCCGGCGGGGGCGCGGTCTTCGGCGACCCGGTCAATCCCGAATCGGACGCGGGCCGCGGCGGCAAGTACCAGGCCTTCGAGCGCAACACCTCCATCTACTGGCATCCCGCGACCGGCGCGCACCAGATCGGCGGCGCGATCCGGGACAAATGGGGCAACCTCGGCTTCGAGAACGGCTTCCTCGGCTACCCCGTGACCAGGGAGCAGTCCACCCCGGCAAAGGCGGGTCGCTACAACCACTTCCAGGGCGGCTCGATCTACTGGTCGCTCGGCACCGCGGCGCATCAGGTCGGCGGCGCGATCCGGGAGAAGTGGGGCGCCTACGGCTGGGAGAACAGCCCGCTCGGCTTCCCGATCACCGACGAGGCCGCCGCCAAGAACAACGGCCGCTACAACCTGTTCGACGACGGCGCCATCTACTGGTCCCCGGCCACCGGCGCGCACGTGATCTGGGGCGCGATCCGCACGACCTGGGAGGCCAGGGCGGGCGTCAACGGCGGCTACGGCTACCCGACCAGTGACGAATACGACTACCAGAACGGCAAGGCACAGGACTTCCAGGGCGGCCGCATCACCTGGCAACCCTGACCCGCGCGGCGCGTGGGCCGAGGCCGCATGCCATCATCGCCTACCGACGCTCCGCCCTGTCTTTGTCACCCGGTAAAGCCTGACTGAGGAGTTCTCTTGGCCCGCCTTCGTACCCACCACCGCGGCACCAACGCGGCACTGGCCACCGCGACCGTCACGCTGGCGGTGCTGCTCGCCGCGGGCACCGCGACCGCGCGCCCGATCGGCCCGTTCGAGGTCGGCGGCGCGATCGAGGCCGAATACGACGCGGCCGGCGGTGGCGGGGTGTTCGGCGACCCGACCGCGCCCGAGGCCGACGCCGCCAACGGCGGCAAGTTCCAGACCTTCGACCGCAACGCGGCGATCTACTGGCACCCCGACACCGGCGCGCACGCGCTCAGCGGACCGATCCTGGACAAGTGGCGCGGACTCGGCGCGGAGACCGGCGGCCTGCGCTATCCCGTCACCAGCGAGCAGTCCACCCCGGCCAAGCCCGGCCGGTTCAGTCACTTCCAGGGCGGCTCGATCTACTGGTCCGTCGGCACCGCCGCCCATCAGGTCAGCGGCGTCATCCGGGACAAGTGGTACGCGCTCGGCGCGGAGAACAGCCCGCTCGGCTTCCCGGTCACCGACGAGGCGCCCGCCAAGGGCGGCGGCCGCTACAACCTGTTCAACGACGGCACGATCTACTGGTCGCAGAAGACCGGCGCGCACGCCGTCTGGGGAGCCATCCGCACCAGCTGGGAGGCCAGGGCCGGCGCGGACGGCATCTACGGCTACCCCACCGGCGACGAATACGACTACGAGGGCGGCAAGGCCCAGGACTTCCAGGGCGGCCGAATCACCTGGCGTCCCTGACGGATTCGACCGGCTCAGACCTTCTTGCCGACGGCCCCGTAGAGCGAGATCCGCTTGTCGTAACTCTGCGGCGGGGCGATGCCCTCGTTGCGCCAGCGGTGGATCACCTCGACGCCGGGCTCGACGAGTTCGAGTCCGGCGAAGAACTCGGCGACCTCGGCGCGGGAGCGCGGGCGCACCGGGATGCCGCGGTCGGCGTAGACCTGCAACAGTCGCGCCATGCCCTCCGGGTCTTGGTCGCCGTCGTCGAAATCCGTTGTGACATGCGACATCGCGAGGTACGAGCCCGGTGCCAAGGGCTCGAGCAACGTCTTGACCATCTGGTAGACGTCCCCGGGCACGAAATGCACCACCGCCATCAGGGATACCGCGACCGGCTGCGAAAGATCCAGTGTGGCAGCCAGTTCCGGAGCGGCAAGAATGGCCTCCGGTTCCGCGGCGTCGGCCTGGAGGTAGGCGGTGCGGCCCTCGGGCGAACTCACCAGCAGCGCTCGCGCGTGCGCGAGCACCAGCGGGTCGTTGTCCACGTAGACGACCCGCGACTCCGGCGCCAGCTCCTGGGCGACCTGGTGCAGGTTCGGCTCGGTCGGGATGCCGGTGCCGATGTCGAGGAACTGCCGGATGCCCTGGCCGGTGAGATAGCGGGTGACGTGCCGCATGAACTCGCGATTGGTGCGGGCGGTCAGCTGGACGTGCGGAAAGTCCTGTAGCGCATGCTCGGCGGCGACCCGGTCGGCATCGTAGGAGTCCTTGCCGCCGAGGAAATAGTCATACATCCGGGCCGGATGCGCGACATCGGTGTGCAGATCGATCGGGCCGTCGGACACGCCGAAGTCTCCTTACGCGTAGGGATCGGTACTACCGAGGTATACCGCATCGAGCAAGCGGTCAGTTGAAAAGCGCGCACTCCGGATCAGTTTCGAGATGCCGCGATCGCGCACCGATCAGGCCGGTTGGCCCATCTCGCTCGGATACTCCGGCCTGCCGTCGGTGGCCGGCACGGTCGGGTAGGCCGCGCGGAGTCGTTGATGGGCGGCCGGGGTCGCACCGAGGTGATCGAGGCCGAGCAGCGCGGCCCCGAGAACCGGTGGGGCGACCACGATTCGGGGTTCGGCGAGCGGTGCCGCCGCGGCGAGCCTGCGCGTCACGTTGTCGATCAGCAGCGGTTGGCGAGCCGCCAGCACGCCGCCACCGAGGATGACCGGAGTCTGCTCGTCGAGCATGTCCAGTTTGCGCAGCACGACCAGCGCGAGCCGGGTGATCTCGTCGGCCTGGCGATCGATCAGGCGCAGGGCCGTCGGGTCGCCCGCCTCGGCCGTGGTGAACAGCACGCGGACCAGCTCGTGCAGCCGCTTCTCCGGCAGCTCCCCGAGGTGGATCGCCTCGGCCACCGCGTTGGCGCCGGCCAGACCGAAGTACTCGCCGATCGCCGCGGACAACGCGGTCGGCTCGCCGCGCCCGTCCTCGGCGCGCGCGGCATGCCACATGGCCTCGGCCGCCATCCCGCCGCCGCCACCCCAATCACCGGTCAGCACACCGAGCGCCGGGAACCGCGCGGTGCGGCCGTCCGGCAGCAAGCCGACGCAGTTGATCCCCGCGCCGCAGACCACCGCCACCCCGCGCGGGCCGTCGGTGCCCGCGCGGAGCAGGCCGAAGGTGTCGTTGACCACGCCCACGGTCAGGCCCCACGGCCGGGCCGCGATAGCGGCGTGGATTCGCTGCTCCTCGATCGGCAGGTCGACATTGGCCATACAGGCGCTGACCCGGGTGGTGAGGATCCCGCCGCGCGTCAGCCCGGCCTGCCGAGCCACCGATTCGACCAGCGGGCTGAGTCCCTCGATCGCCTTGCGCGCGCCGGTCCGATGCGGCTGATAGCCGCCGCCGCGCGCGGTCGCCAGGATCGCACCGTCGCGCCCGACCAGGGTCACATCGGTCTTGCTGTTGCCTGCGTCGATGGCCAGGACGCCCGGAACCTGTTCATTCTGTGGGAGTTTCATCAGACGCTTCCCCCGCCAACAGTGCACGGTGTTAGTCGGCATGATCACACCCAGCTCAGGTAAGCGCGGTTGTGGTCGATCAGCCGGTCGGTCAGCTGCTCGGCCAGTTCGTTCTGGCCGACCAGCGGATGAGCTAGTAGCGCGTCGAAAACTCGGTCGCGACTACCGTCGAGCGCCGCCCGCAACGCGAGCTGCTCGTAGGCGGTGACGTGGGCGATCAGGCCCGCGTAGCGGGGCTCGACCGGCGGTTGCGGGAGTGGGCGCACTCCTGCGGCGCCCACCTCCGCCGGCACTTCGATCACCGCGTCGTCGGGCAGGAACGGCAGGGTGCCGTCGTTGCGGGTGTTGACCACCTGGATGCCGGTGTCCCCGGTGCCGAGCAGGGCGGCGAGCAGCTGGACCGCGGCCTCGGAATAGAAAGCGCCGCCGCGGGTTCCGAGCAGTTCGGGCTTGGTGTCCAGGGCCGGGTCGGCGTACATGGTCAGCAACTGCTGCTCGATGGCCGCGACCTCGGCGGCGCGGGAACCCTTCGTCGCGAGCTCCTCGACCACCACGTCGTGCTGATAGAAGTAGCGCAGGTAGTACGACGGGACGACGCCGAGCCGGCGGATCAGGAAAAGGGGCAGCCGCACATCCGCGGCGATCTCCTCGCCGAACCGGGCGAGGAGCTCGGGTAACGCCTCGTGACCGGTGCCCGCGCCCGGATAGTCGAGCACGGTGACGCCGCGGACCCAGGTGAGGTGATTGAGGCCGACATGGTCGAGCCGGATACACTCGGGGTCGACACCCAAGTGCGCGGCGAACTTTCGCTGGAATCCGATGGCGACGTTGCACAGACCGACCGCCTTGTGTCCCGCGGTGTGCAGTGCGCGGGTGACGATCCCGACCGGGTTGGTGAAATCGATGATCCAGGCGTCCGGGTTGGCCCGGCGCACCTGCTCGGCGATCTCCAGCACCACCGGGACGGTGCGCAATGCCTTCGCCAGGCCGCCGGCGCCGGTCGTTTCCTGTCCGACACAGCCACATTCGAGCGGCCAGCTCTCATCCTCGTTGCGCGCGGCCTGCCCGCCGACCCGCAGCTGCAGCAGCACCGCGTCGGCGCCCTCGACCCCGTCCGCGATCGACGCGGCGGTACTGACCCGCGCATCGTGTCCCTGTTTGGCGAAGATCCGGCGAGCCAGCCCCGCGATCAGCTCCAGCCGGTCCGCGGCCGGGTCGACGAGAACCACCTCCCCGATCGGCAAACTCGCACGCAGACGGGCGAATCCGTCGATCAACTCCGGCGTATAGGTGGAACCACCACCGACTATGGCTAGCTTGAGTGCGCCCATCAGCCCTTGACCCCTGTCAGTGTCACGCCTTCGATGAAGGCTTTCTGTGCGAAGAAGAACAGGATGATCACCGGCGCCATCACCAGCAGGGTGGCGGCCATGGTGAGGTTCCAGTTGGTGTGGTGCGCGCTCTTGAACGACTCCAGGCCGTAGCTCAAGGTCCAGGCGCCCGGGTTCTCGCTGGCATAGATCTGCGGGCCGAAATAGTCGTTCCAGCAATAGAAGAACTGGAACAGCGCGACCGCCGCGATGGCCGGCTTGGCCATCGGCAACACGATCCGCAGCAGGATGCGCAGCTCACCGCAGCCGTCGATGCGGGCGGCCTCCAGGTAGTCGTCGGGGATGGTCAGCAGGAACTGACGCAGCAGGAAGATGGAGAAGGCGTCACCGAACGCCAGCGGGATGATCAGCGGCCACAGCGAACCGGTGAGATGAAACTGCTTGGCCCAGATCAGATACATCGGGATGACCGTCACCTGCGGGGGCAGCATCATCATCGAAACCACCGCCATCAGCGCCAGATTGCGGCCACGGAAGCGGAACTTGGCCAGCGCGTACGCGACCGGGATGCTGGACAGCAGCGTCAGCGCGGTGCCGGCCACCGCGTACACCAGCGTGTTGCGCCACCAGGTGAAGAATCCCGGTGTGTCCCAGACCTTTACGTAGTTCCCCCAGTGCCACTCGGCGGGCCACAGGTCGGCGGTGAGCGCCTGCCGGTCCGACATGACCGAGGTGAAGAAGACGAATACGAACGGCATCAGGAACAGCAGCGCCGCCGCGATCGCGAACGCGTGCACGGCAACCCAGTTCAGCAGGTGCTTCCGGCGCGCACCCCTGGCCTCGACCGTCGGGGCGTTCACCCGCACGGGGACCGGCAGCGTGGTGGTCATGGGTCCTCCTGCAGGAAACCGGATTTGCGCCGCAGCAGCAGTGCGGTGAACGCCATCGACAGGGCGAACAGAATCACCGCGACGACACACGCGGACCCCAGATCGAAGCGCTGGAAGCCGAGGTTGTAGACCATCTGCGGCAGCGTCCAGGTGGAGCCGTGCGGATAACCGGCCTCGAACGCCTCACCCGAGTTACCCGCCTTGCCGCTGGCGACCTTCCCGGCGACCATCGCCTGGGTGTAGTACTGCATGGTCTGGATCACGCCGGTCACCACCGCGAACAGCACGATGGGCGTGATGTTCGGCAGCGTGACATACCGGAAGCGCTGCCAGGGGCCCGCGCCGTCCAGCTCGGCCGCCTCGTACTGCTCCCGCGACACGTCCAGCAGTGCCGCGGTGAAGATGACCATCAGATCGCCGACGCCCCACAGCGCCAACATGGTCAGCGCGGGCTTGGACCATTCCGGATCGGTGAACCAACCTGGTTGCGGCAGACCGAGATTGCCGAGCAGATGGTTGACCGGCCCGGTCCCCGGGTTCAGCAGGAAGGCGAAGGCGATGGTAGCCGCGACCGGCGGCGCGAGGAACGGCAGGTAGAACACCGTGCGGAAGAACCCGAGCCCGGTCTTGATCTTGGTGACCAGCAGCCCGACGCCGAGTCCGAAGACCACGCGCAGCGACACCATGATCAGCACCAGCCAGAGCGTGTTGCCCAGCCCCTGCCAGAAGAACGGGTACTTGGCCAGCACGTAGTCCCAGTTCTTCAGCCCGGTGAAGGTCGGCGCGGCGAACCCGTCGTACTTCATGAAGGAGAAGTAGAGGGTGGACAGCAGCGGGTAGGCGAAGAAGAAGCCGAACCCGATCAGCCACGGCGACAGGAACGCCAGGGTGCGCAGATTCCCCTTGCGGCGCTTGCGTTTCAGCGCCGCCGGGACGGTCGCGGTCATCGATGCCATCGCTACATCACTTCGCCTGGACGATCGCCTCGTCGATTTCCTTCGCGGTCGCGGCCAGGCCCGCCGCGAGGTCGACCGTGCCCGCCTCGTAGTCGTAGCCGAAGTTGCGCAGCGAAAGCTGGTACGCGCCACCGTTGATGCTGGACGGCGTGGTGGCGGAGTGCGGGTTCTTGGCGATGTCGATGAAGGTCCGGAAGTTCGGATCGGCGGTCAGCTTCGGCGAATTCAGCGCCTCGTTGGTGCTCGGCACGTTGTGGATGGCGTTGGCGAAGCTCACCACCGCGTCCGTGTCGGTGGTCAGGTACTTCACCAATTGCCAAGCGGCGCTCTGCTTCCGGCTCGAGTTGGCGATGCCGATGATGGTGCCGGTCTGGTAGCCGCGGCCATAGGTGGCGGCCTGATCGTCCGGCACCGGGAACGGCGCGGTGGCCCAGTCGAAGCTCACCGGGTTCTCGGCGATCGAGGCGGTCCGCCACTCGCCGTCCAGCGCCATGGCCACCTGCCCGGTGTGGAACGGATTCTTGGCGCTGAACTCCTCGCCGAAGGTGGTGCGGTACTTCTCCAGCTTGTCGTACCCGCCGAGCTTGGCGATCAGGTCCTTCTGCCAGGCGAACATGGCCGCGACCCGGGGATCGGTGGCGATGTTCGACTTCCCGTCCGCGCCGAAGTAGTCGGCGCCGTACTGGGCCAGGTAGCGGGTGGCGGCGGTCTCGTAGCCGTGGTAGTTCGGCAGGAAGCCGAGCTGCTTGAAGCTGTCCCCCTCGGCGATGGTCAGCTTGCGCGCCGCCGCCTCGAACTCACTGAATGTCTTTGGTGGCGAGGCGATTCCGGCGGCAGCGAAGGCAGTCTTGTTGTAGTACAGGCCGTACGAATCGCCCAGCAGCGGCAGCGCGCACTGGTTTCCCTCGAACTGGCTGTATTTCAGCATGCCGGCCGGAAACGTCTTGGCCGGGTCGATGCCGTCCTTGGTCATGAACGGCGCGAGATCGGCCCACACCTTGCCGGCACAGAACTTGCCGACATTGTCGGTGGTGAACGACGACACCACATCCGGGGCGTCGCGGCCGCCGCCGCGCAGCGCCTGCTCGAGCTTGTCGTCGGCGATATTGCCGACCGCCTTGACGTGGATGTTCGGGTGCAGCTTCTCGAAGGCGGCGATGTTGTCCTCGATCGCCTTGACCTCGGTGTCCTGGCTCCAGCCGTGCCAGAAGGTGATGGTGACGTCCTTGCCCTCCCCCGATCCGTCGTCACCGCCGGTGGCACTCTGGCCGGTACAGGCGGTGAGCACCAGCGCGGTGGTCGCGCATGCGGTGAGGGCGGCGAGGGTGCGGCGGGTTGTTCTGCGCATGTGCGGTTCTCCTGGGTACTGCTGGTGTGCGGCGGATCAATGGGTCGTGAACACGGAGTCCCGCGTAGTGGCCAGGGCGCGCTCCAGCGCGCCGTGCAGTACCGGGGAGCCCGGCAGCGTGCTCGAACGCACCTCGGGGCGCGGAAAGGTGAGCTCGGTCAACGCTTCTTCGACCAGCGCGCGCAGCCGTTCGCCACCGGCGGTCGGCACGTCGCCGGCCAGGATCAGCAGCTCGGGGTCGACCACCGAGACGATCGAGGCCAGGCCGAGCGCCAGCCGGCCGGCGAATTCGACCAGGAACGCGTCGCCGGAGCCCGGCGTCTCCAGCGCCTCGGCCACCACCTTGGCGGCGGTCGGCGCGGACAGTCCGTGCTGCTTGGCCAGCGCCAGAACCGCGGGCGCACCGGCCAATTGCTGGAAGCCACCGGAGTTCTTCCGGCGCACGTCGTGCACGATCGGCGCGCCCGGCAACGGCATGTAGCCGACTTCGCCAGCGCCGCTGTGGAATCCGCGGTGCAGCCGGCCGGCGATCACGATGGCCGCGCCGACCCCGACGCCGGTCCAGAGCAGGACGAAATCCTCGCACCCCTGGGCCGCGCCGTGCGCCTGCTCGGCGATCGCGGCGAGATTGACGTCGTTCTCGATCGACACCGAGCAGCCGATGGCGTCCTCCAGCTCGGCCACAAGGCGCGGCGAGTGCCAGCCAGGCAGGTGGGTCGCGTAGCGGAGCTTGCCGGTGGCCGGGTCGAGCGCGCCGCCGATGCCGATCACCACCTCGCAGCAGATGCCCTCGGCGAGCCCGGCCAGTTCGACCGCCTCGGCGACCGCCGCGCCCACCCTGGCGGTGGTTTCGGCGGCGGGCCAGCCCTTGGTGGAGACCTCGTGTTCGGCGAGGGTGCGACCGGTGATGTCCGCGACCGCGATTCGGATCCTGGAGGCCGTCACGTCGAGTCCGGCCACGTAGCCGGCCGCCGGATTCACTTGGTACAGCTGAGCATTCGGCCCCGGACCGCCGGCCATGGTGCCGACCGGGACGACCAGCCCCGCCGCCTCCAGCCGGCCGAGCAGTTGCGAGGCGGTCGGCTTGGAAAGTCCGGTGAGCGTGCCGATTTGGGTGCGGGACAGCGGACCGTTGGCGAGCAGCAGCTCCAGCGCGGCGCGATCGTTGATCGCCCGCAGCAGGCTGGGCGTGCCGGCGAGGGTCTGTCGCGTGGTCACGTGACCCCCTCCCCTCACCCCGCACCGGGTGAACTATTAGGAAAGTTTCCAATTACTTTGAGGAGGGACTGTATGTCCGGTTCGACAGCCTGTCAATCGCTGTCCGCGTGGCGGATACCCACACGTCATCCGGCGCCCGACGCCGTTTGACCTCAACCAGTGTTGAGGATCTAGCCTCGGGACCGACCGAAGGGAGAAGTCATGAGAATTCGCGAAGTAGCTATCAGCACAACGGATCTCGACGCGGCGGCACAGTTCTATCGGAACGTGCTCGAACTACCGGTCGCGGTCGGGGACGATCATGTGACTGTCGAAATCGGCCTCAGCACGCTCATCCTGACCCGGGGTGAAACCTTCGCGGGCGCCCATCATCTGGCATTCGGGATTTCCCCAGATGATTTCGGACTTGCGTGGAAGTGGTTGGGCCGTCGGGTCGAGCTGATCACGTCGAACGGCTCCGAGATCATCGAGGGGCCGCCCGGCTGGGATTCGCGCTCGGTCTACTTCCGTGGACCGGACGGCGTCGTCTTGGAGCTGATCGCGCGAGCGGCCGATGCCGGAGTTGCCGCCGGTACCGGCGAGGCGCCGAGGCTGTTGTCGATCAGCGAGGTCGGCATCGGCGTGCCCGACGTTCGGCAAGCGGTCGGCGAACTCACCGAGGCGTACGGTCTCGCTGCCTTCACGCCGCAGCTGCCCGTCTTCACTCCGGTCGGTGACCATGACGGACTGATCATTCTGGTTGACCGGGAACGGATTTGGTTCCCGACCGAAGCCGACCTACCGGCCCGCGCGGCAGTGGCGGTGCGGATCGATGCGCCGAAGGGCGGCGCAACCCTCACCCTGGGCGAGGTGGCGCGCATAGACGGATGACGGGGATCAGCTGCGCGTGCCGCGGCGCTTGTCGTACACCGCGCGGAGATTCGAGCCGACCCGCTTGGCCGTGTCCTGAGCCTGCTGTCCGCGTTCGGAATTGAGCAGCTGCCTGGCCGCCGCGCCGGAGTGCCGGGATGCGTCCTGGCCGATCCGGCGCAGCTGTGCGGCCCGGTCCGATTCGCGCAGCTGCCGGAGTCGTTCGTCCTCGGCGAGATGCTGCGCCTGTTCCTTCATGGCGCTGGTGACCGCGTGCATCCGTTCGCGCCCGGCCTGCACGCCGCGCTCGACGACGGCCGCGTCTCTGGCTGCCTGCCATGACTTTTGGTACAGCCCGGCGCGAACGACGGTTGTCCCGGCGAGGCGATCGATCACCGTACGGCCGCCGGCCAGCGGGACCGCGTTGATGATCAGCACCACCACGGCAACTACCCAAAGAATAAGGGAGAGCACGAATTTGCCCGCGAGTAGCGCGACGCAGGCGGCGGAGTACAGTCCGACATCCACCAGCGTGCTCGCGAAGGCCCGCCGGGCCGACTGCCACTTGCTCAGTGCCCCATGTGGATCCGTGAGCGAATGCACCCGGATGTCCAGCAGGAACTTGCCCAGCGTGCGCCCCTTCCAGGCGAGGGCGGCGAACTGGTAGGCGAACACGATCAGCACCAGGGCGACGAACGCCTCGGTGACCAGCAGCAGGATCTCACCGAAGACGTCCCACCCGAACGCCTTTCCCGCGCCACCCCAGTCCCCGTTCGCGCGGAAGAGGTCCCACCCGCCCTGTTGCGCGAGTCCGGGCCAGCCGGACAGGTAATCGGCGATCCGATAGTGCGTCACCGAGCCGAGCAGCACGGCCGCGCAGATGATGAGGCCGAAATCGACCGCCCAGGCGGCGATCCGCCGATTCGCCGGAGCCCGATCGGGCGGCGGAATGTGCTCGGCCATCGTGTGCACCTCTTCGCAGTGCCGGGACCCGGCGCTCTGTCTTTGCTCTAACAGATTCCTCGCTGCGACGAGGGCACACCATCGGCCGAACAACCGACACGACGGCGGCGGTAAGCGAAGTTTCGTGGCTCGTCCCGAGCCGGGCGCGCTACGCGGAGACGCGCGGGGTGTTCGCGGGGTGCACGTCCACGTCGGCGGGCCGGCGACGCGGGGCCGGACGGCGCTGCGCCAGGTGCGCGGCGACCACCACGCCGTGTGTCGCGATCACGACGGCCGACGCAGTACCGATTCCCACCAGTAGCAAGCCCACGACAGATACCGATCCTTCCGAAGCATTGTTTCCGCCGGCGCGCTGTGCGCCGTCAGCCGATATGCCCCGGCCCCCACTACCCAAACACTGTGTGATCCAGAACACAAGCGTGCCCGGTCTGCCATTATCGCGGCCGTAGGCTGACCTGGTGATCACCTGTGTTGTGGAGTACGTGATCGATCCCGCGAAGATCGAGGACTTCGAACGATTCGGCCGCCGATGGATGGAGTTGGTGCGGCGCCACGGCGGCACCCATCACGGCTATTTCCTGCCCGGCGAGGGCGCCAGCGACAAGGCCATGGCGCTGTTCAGCTTCGCCAGTCTCAGCGCCTACGAGCAGTATCGGGAGCTGTTCGGCGTCGATCCCGACTTCGTCGCCGCGGATCGCATCCGGGACGAGAGCGGGTGTGTGCTGCGCTACGAGCGCACGTTCATGCGGCCCATGCTCCCGGATCCGGCGTAGCTCAGTCGCGGACGTGCACCGGCACGTCATCGGCCCATGGCTGGCGGGTCACCATGTCCGCGACGTTCACGAACCCGCGTTCGAACTCGCCCGTCGCGGCGTCGACGAGCCGGTACTCCTGCGTGCCCTTGTGGATCGGCTGCGCGTCGAGCAGCACGACGCGCACCTCGCCGGGCTCGAACCGGCAGCGCCTCTGCATCGCGGCGATGAGCTGCTCGTTGTGCATGTGCCCGTCGCCGAAGTTCCAGCCAAGGGCGGTGCTACAGATGCGCTCGCCGTCGGTGATCGTGTATTCGTCCTCGCGACCGTCCGGCATGGCGCGATGGACGAGGGTGAACAGGGCGCGGCCGTGGGTGTTCATCGCGCGGAAGGCGTATCCCATGAACATCGGGATCACCGCGCGGTCCTTGCCGTAGAACCGCTCCAGCTGCGCCTGCGGCATGCTGGCGATCGCGACGATCCCCTGCCCGATCTTGGCCGCCGCCGACGGCTTCACACACCACATCGTGGTATCCCAGTTGCCCGCGTAATAGCGCATACCGGGCAGGAAGGAGATCTTGCGCGGGAACAGGTTTCCGGCGATCACGAGGCCGGCGATCACCACGAACAACACCGCCACCGGCGCGGGGTTGTGCAGATCGCCGAGGCCGAGATCGGCGTGCGCGACGAACAGGGACAGCACGCCGAAGATCATGAAGACGTTCCACTCCAGCGGCACGCCCATCGGCACGGCGGTCAGGATGCCCAGGTGGAAGCCGACCATGACGATCGCGGCGATCGCGGTCACCAGGCCGCCGTGGGAGAAGAACAACACCGGCGGCACCAGCAGCTCGACGGCCGTCGCGCCGTGCGCGAAGATCCGGGACCGCCGCCCGGGGCGCAGGTCGTCCGGGAAGTTCTCGAAGAACTTGCGTTTCAACGCCTTTCGCCGGACGACCGGACTGTTGGACATCATGGTGGACACCACGAACGGGAAGTGCTTGTTCAGCTTGGAGGTCGCCGCGCCCATCCAGATCACCAGGAAGACCACCTTGGCGGCGACGATCATGTCGGTGCCGGTGAACAGGAAGGTCACCGCGAGGGTGGCGTATACCTCGCCGCGCGCTGCCAGGAAGATCACCTTGTCGCGCAACCCGAGCACCGCCAGCACGCCGAGCACCGCCAGGATCTGCCACATCGGCAGCAGTCCCACCGTCGTATCCAGCTCGCGCACCGGGCCGGTTCCGTCGGACAGCAACGCGATCACGGTCAGCACCAGTAGCGCCGCGTACAGCGCGACATCCAGCACCGAACGAGAGTCGCCCTTGGTCAACGGGATTCGGCCCGGCCAGGGCGGCAACCGAATGGTCTTGGGCCGCAACCAATACAGGATCGAGCCGAACGGCGGAAAGAACCGGTTGTTCAGCGGCCCGAATCCGCAGCCCAGCCCGACCACCTCGAACAGCAACGTGTACAGCACGATTTTCTGGAAGACGATCGGCTCCGACCACCACGCCCCGACATCGGTGAACCCGTCGACGCCCTTGGTGGCCAGCACGATCAGCCAGCCGCCGAGCACGTAGAGGACGATCTTGCCGACGTAGAACAGATGCAGCACGACCGGCGTCCCGAAGCCCACCTCGGCCCAGTGCCGGGCCATCGGCCGGATTCGTTCCCCGCGGGTGCCCTTGCTCCACTCCGCCATATCGACGACCGGCAGTTCGGGTTGCAGAAAGCCCATAGCGCACGCTCCGACTCGACGACACCGAGGCGCCCAGCCGAATCAGGGACCTCGCGGTCCCTCGAACATTCGCAGGAACTGCAACGTGTGTCAATTATGGCCGCAGGATTCGCCGGACGCGAACCTGGGTCATCGGGATAATCAGCTGGGGGTGCCCGACGCGGCACACCGGTCGAGAGGAGACCACGGTGTCGGACTCGCACAATTCCCGGGCGTTCGCGGTGGGCACCATGGCCGGGGTCAATCCGCCGCTGAGCGCCTCCCGCTTCCTGGTGCGGCTGGCCAAGCTCGGACGGCTGGATTCCATTCTGGCGCCGGATCATTTGATCAGCGTGTTCCCCCGGGCCATCTGGGATACCGACTTCACCCCGCAGGCGAAGGCGATCCGCAGCCCGGACGAACAGTTCGATTACGCGCCGCTACTGGCCAATCTGGCCGCCGGCGCCGGCCGGGTGCAACTCGGCGTCGGGGTCACCGACCCGATCCGCAGGCACCCGGTGCTGCTCGCGCAGACGTTCCTCACGCTGGCGCACATGACGAAGACGCCGCCCATCCTCGGGCTCGGCTGCGGCGAACGGGAGAACCTCGATCCGTACGGGTTCGCCTGGGACCGTCCGGTCTCCCGGCTGGAGGAGGCCCTCCAGGTGCTGCGCACCGCGCTGACCGCGACGGAACCGTTCGACTTCACCGGCAAGTACTACCGGATCGACGGCGCGCCAATGGATTTGACCGCGCCGGCGGACCGGATGCCGCAGCTCTGGCTCGGCGCGCACGGCCCACGCATGCTGGAACTGACCGGGCGCTACGCCGACGGCTGGTATCCGTGGGAGGCGATGACGCCCGACGAGTACGGGCGACGACTGAAGGTGGTGCACACCGCCGCCCGCGCCGCGGGGCGCGACCCAGCGGCGATCGTCCCCGCCACCATGATCTCCATGCTCACCGCGCGCACGCCCGCGGGCATCCGGAAGCTGATGCGCCACCCCGGGATCCGCTACATGGCGCTGCTCGCGCCGGACGAGGTGTGGGCCCGCTGCGGCGCGAAACATCCGTTCGGCCAAGGTTTCCGCGGCCTGATCGATCTCATGCCGCATCGGCTGACCAAAGCCGAAGTGCAGGAGGCGATCTCGCAGGTCCCGGACGAGGTGCTGCACGAATGGCTGATGATCGGCACTCCCCCAGAGGTTCTCACCCGCATTCGCGCCCTGGCCGACGCGGGATTGCGGCATGCCGTCGTCTTCCCGACGGCCGCGCTGGTGTCCGGCGCGGACGCGGCGTTCGGGTACGGTGTCGTGCTCTGGCTGGCCGCCCGGCTGCGGCGACGGACCGGGTGAGGTTCTGGGACAGGGGCGGGCGGGTCGGGAATGATGGGGTCTTATGGTGGATTACGCGACGATATTCGAGCGGGTTCGGGGATCCCTGCTGGGTGGGGCGGTCGGCGACGCGCTGGGGTGGCCCATCGAGTTCTTGAAGTGGGAGCAGATCCGCGGGCGGCACGGCGAAAGCGGGGTGACCGGCTTTGTCCCTCAGGCGAACGCAGGTGCGCCGCAAGAGATTACCGACGACACGCAGATGACATTGTTCACCGCGGAAGGGCTATTGCGGTCAGCGGCGGGGGCGGATCCGGTGCCCGCCTTGCGGCGGGCGTATCTGCGCTGGTTGCAGACTCAGCAAGGGGGCGGGCCCGCGGACCACAGCGATGGCTGGCTGGCGAGTTTGCCGTTCTTGTACGCGTCGCGGGCGCCGGGCAACGCGTGCATGTCCGGGCTTGCCCGGCAGGCGCGCGAATATCAGCCGCCGGCGCCGTTCGGGGCGGAGGGGCCGGTCAATCCGCATTCGAAAGGCTGCGGCACCGTGATGCGTTCCGCGCCATTCGGATTGGCCGGAATGGGAGCCGATCAGGCGTTTGTCACCGCGGCGCGGGCGGCGCAACTGACGCACGGACATCCGACGGGATATCTCGCGGCGGGCGCGTTCGCGGCGATTCTCGATCGGGTGGTCAGCGGACTCGAGTTGCCGATCGCGGTGCAGGAGACGATCGTTCAGCTCGCGGAGATTCCGTCGAGCGAGGAGACGGTCGCGGCCTTGACCCGAGCCGTCGAATCGGCCGAGCAGGCGCCCACCGCCGAACAGGTGGAGCGCGTCGGCGCGGGCTGGATCGCCGAGGAATGCCTGGCAATAGCGGTGTATTGCGCGCTGCACTCGGCGAAGAGCGGCGATACCAGGGCGGCACTGCTGCTCTCGGTGAACCACTCCGGCGATTCCGACTCGACCGGCGCGGTGGCCGGCAACCTCATCGGCGCCGTGCACGGCGTCTCCGCGCTGCCGATGGATCTGGTGTCCACGGTCGAAGGACGCGACGTGCTGATCCAGGTCGCCGACGACCTGGTCATGAACTTCGGCGTCGGCGACCGATCCGGGCTCGAAGCACGCTACCCCGTGGACGAGTAGCCGGCGGCACGAAAACGACTCCCCCTGTTGCCCTGCCGAAGTAACGACTCACCTCGGCCGATCGATGCTCAACAAGATCGTTGGGGTGGATCGACGGAGGAGACGACATGAAGGCAATTGTTCTGGCGTTCGCGGCGGTTGCCGCGATAGGCGCGTTGACCGGGTGTTCGGACAACGCGAAGAGTCCCGCTGCGAGCAACTCCCCGGGCACGAGCGTCCCGGGTCCCGCGGGCGCCGGTTCGGACGGTCCGCCGAAGGGCACTGCGACCGCGGCGCCGCAGACAGGCGGCGCCGACGCCACCACGAAGCTGCCGAGCCGCGACGACGCGACCGTCGACGCCCGCGACTATCAGAGCGGTGACAAGTACTACTTCCAGTCACCCAGCGGGAACATCATGTGCGGGTTCGTCGAGGCCGACTCCCTCGGCACCGGCTGCCAACTGGCGCAGGCGTCGGTGGTCCCGGCCGAGTTGCCCGATTGCGGCACCCGCGCCAACCGTGCGGTGGCGGCGCAGATCGTGGGCGGCAAGGCGAAGTTCCTCTGCACCAGCCAGGGCATTTTCGTCGGCCCGCCGCTCGACGGCGGCAGCAAGGGCGGCGGCAAGGTGCTCGGCTACGGACAGACGCTCATCGTCCGCGGCACCGCGTGCACGTCGACGCAGGCGGGGATCCGGTGCGATCAGGCCGGTCACGGATTCTTCATCGCGGCCGACGCACAGTCCTTGTTCTGACCGACGACACGGAAGGCGTTCAACGGCCTGCGGCTCAATGGACTTGTGCCGCAGGCTTATTGATCTGATACCCCTACCAGTCGACGATGCCGAGTTCGTGCAGCTTGCGGAACACCAGCATCGAGCCGGGCGCGACGTGGTCCATCGCGGCGTACTCGCTGACCGTGAAGTAGCGCAGCTCGGCGATCTCGCTGGTCGGCTGTGGTTCACCGTCCAGTTCGGCGGTGAAGCAGGTCATGTGCAGCTGTGTGCCGGGCGCGTAGCCGACCGCCTGGGCGGTGAAAACGCCCAGCTCGTCGAAGGACACGACGCCGACGCCGAGTTCCTCGCGCACCTCGCGACGCAGTGCCCCCTCGGGCGTCTCGCCGGGGTCTATCTTCCCGCCCGCCATGTAGAAGATGTCCTTGCCGATCGATCGCGCCTGCAGCAGACGACGATCCCTGATGTGGGCCAACGCGGCTGTGCGAATCACGGGCCCACCCTACTTTTCCGGTTCGGGCCGGGGTCAAGCGAGTATTCGCCGCCGTGCGGCGCACCGGTACTGGATGTGTACTGCACCCGGTCAACGTCACCAAACAGGTTCGGCACCCACTATCGTGACGGAGCGAAACTGTTGAATTGGCGAGAGGCACGGGGGAATACACGTGAACACCACGCGGGACGGCTGGTCCACCCTCCCATCGGAGCCGGAGCGCGAGGCGCACAATCGCAAGGTGCTGGCCGCGCTGATCGCGGGCGGCGTGCTGTTCGCCCTCGTCGCCGCGGTCTGCGTCGGGATCGTGGCGCGCGACCTCACCAAGGACGTCATCGGCACGCCGAAACCGGTCCAGAGCGCCAGCCCGCTCCCCATGGCCGAGCAACTGCCCGCCACCCCGGCGGGCGTGACCGACAACGGCGGGGTCCGGATCGGCGACCCGGCCGCGAAGGTCGTCGTGCGCGTCGTGGCCGACCTGCAATGCCCGGCCTGCCAGATGTTCGAGAAGGCCAACGCCAAGGTGCTCGAGGACGCCGCGACCAGCGGTTCGGCCCTCGTCGAGTACAACATCATCTCGTTCCTGGACCGCGCGTCGACCACCCAGTACTCGTCGCGCGCGGGCAACGCGGCCTACTGCGTCGCCGAAGCCGACCCGTCGAAGTACCAGGGCTGGCTGGCCGCGATGTTCCAGAACCAGCCCGCCGAGGGCGGTGACGGGCTGCCCGACGAGCGGCTGGTGGAGCTCGCCAGGGACGCCGGTTACACCGATCCCACAGTGTCCCAATGCATTACCGATCGCAAGTACGACCCCTACCTGCGCGCGAAGACCAAGGAACTCCTCGCCGGCGGCATCACCTCCACCCCGTCGGTCTTCGTCAACGGCAGGCAAGTCACCGAATCCCAGCCCCTCTTCGGCGCCGACGGCCTCACCCCATTGATCACCGCTGCGCGATAATGAGCGAATTGTCGCGTTAGTGAGCTCGATTCGGCATTATCGGCTAGTTTGCACGCTATGAATTCACGCTGGGGCGCTGCGCTCGCCATCTCCGTCCTATCGTTGTCCGGCCTGGTAGCCGGCACGGCTCCGGCCTCGGCCGGGCCGCCCGTGGTGTCGTGCAGCTTCACTCCGACCGCGCCGGACAACGCCGCGGCCCGGCCGGTGGTGTCGCCGCCGCCGGTCGCGCTCGCCGTCGGCACCATGGACGTGACCTTCCAGTTCAACTACGGGCCGGTGACCGTGCGGCTGAACCGGGCCGGGGCCGCGCCGTGTGCCGCGCAGAACATGGCAAGCCTGGTGCTGCAACGCTTTTACGATCAGAGCCAGTGCTGGCGGCTGACCGACAGCGCCCGCCTCGGCGTCTTGCAGTGCGGCGACATCTACGAGGTGGAGAAGGGCGGCCCCGGCTACCAGTTCCCCGACGAGGTCGACGGCACCGAGACCTACGAGCGGGGCACGGTCGCGATGGGCAATCAGGGTCCCGGTACCAACGGCAGCGAATTCTTCATCGTCCACTCGTTCGCGCATATTCCGGCCAATTATTCGGTGCTCGGCCAGGTGGTGAGCGGAATGGACGTGC
Source organism: Nocardia sp. NPDC006044 (assembly GCF_042871115.1). Classification (NCBI taxonomy): domain Bacteria; kingdom Bacillati; phylum Actinomycetota; class Actinomycetes; order Mycobacteriales; family Nocardiaceae; genus Nocardia; species Nocardia sp. NPDC006044. The sequence goes on along the minus strand of NZ_JBIAID010000004.1, from coordinate 1,042,457 downwards.
TGGATCGGATCGTCGCCGCGGGCATCACGCCAACCGAACGCGGTGAGCGGGACGGCCTGCCGGCCCAACCGGTCGTGATCGATAACGCCCGGCTGGGCTAGCTGCACCGATCGCCGGATTCCGCGAGACCCCAGAGTTGGGGTGCACTGCGGGACAAACGGTTTCACTGCGCGGTGCGGTAGCTTCGTACGAATGGGTACATCTATTGACAACGTGCAGTGGAAACGTGGAATCAGCGGTGCGCTGGTGGCCGGTGGCGTGGTCGCCGGTGTGCTGGCCGGATCCGCGACCGCGTCCGCGGACAGCGGGCAGCGTGCCGGCAACCAGCCCGGGGTGTCCGCGGTGGCGGACGACGGGTGCACCTTCTCCTCGGTCGGCGGTTCGTGCTCCGATCCGGGGCCGGTCGGCAATGCCCTGATCAACTTCCGCAACTGGCTGAAGAGCATGGGTTACGGGACCGGAAGTTCCTCGGGCACCGCGTACTTCTTCTGACCAACGAGAATTCGCAGAACCGATGCCGGAGATTCCCGACTGGTCGAAACAACGTCCGTGGGGAGTGCGGATCGATTGGGGTTTGGCGGGTGCGCGGGCGCTAGGCCCCGATAGCGCGGCAGTCGTTGTAGTGGACGTGCTGTCGTTCACGACATCGGTATCGGTCGCGGTCGACGCGGGCACTCGGGTGTTTCCCTACCCGTGGCGAAACGAGACCGCCGCGGCGTTCGCGACCGAGCAGGACGCACGGCTGGCTGTCGGGCGCACGGCGGTGTCCGAGCAGCAGCCGTGGTCGCTGTCGCCCGCGGCGCTACGCCAGGCGCCCGCTCCGGCCCGCCTGGTGCTGCCGTCGCCGAACGGATCGGCGATTTCGGCCGCGGTCACCGGGGTGCCGGTGCTCGCGGCCTGCCTGCGGAACGCGTCCGCGGTCGCCCGCTGGATCGTCCGGCAGGGCTGGGGCACCGTCGAGCGGCCGATCGCGGTCATCGCCGCGGGCGAGCATTGGCCGGGTCAGGACGTGCTGCGGCCCGCGATCGAGGACTGGTTCGGGGCCGCCGCGGTCATCTCGGCGCTCGCCGCGCACGGCGCCGGACCACTGTCGCCGGAAGCCTCGGCGGCCAAGACCACCTACGACGCGACCGCCGACGTGCCGTCGCTGATCGAGCACTGCGCCTCCGGCCGCGAGCTGGCCGGCATCGGATTCGCCGGCGATGTCGCCGTCGCGACCGAAATCGACGCGGGCCGGACGGTTCCGCTGCTGGTAGACGGGGCATTCGTCGACGCGGCACACTGAATGGCGGACAATGATGACCGAAGTGTGACGTCCGGCCACGCGGGGACTTTCCCACCTGGAGCCCGGGTTATACGTGGGGCCGATATGAGGAGGTCATGTGGCACCGGAATACAACAGGAATCCCGCGGCCGTCGCCGCCCTGTCCCCCGAGCAGTATCACGTCACCCAGGAGAACGGGACCGAGCGCGCATTCACGGGCGAATACTGGGACAATCACGAACCTGGCATCTACGTCGACGTGGTGTCCGGTGAGCCGTTGTTCGCCTCGGTCGACAAGTTCGACAGCGGGTCGGGCTGGCCGAGTTTCACCAAGCCGATCGACGCCGCGAATGTGGTCGAGAAGCGAGACTTCAGCCATCTGATGATTCGCACCGAGGCGCGTTCGGCGCACGGTGGCAGCCATCTCGGGCACATCTTCACCGACGGGCCGAAGGCCGAAGGCGGCCTGCGGTACTGCATCAATTCGGCGGCACTGCGTTTCGTCCACCTCGACGACCTCGAGGCGGAAGGGTACGCGCAGTACCGGACCCTGTTCACGAAGGAGGACGCGTGACGGACACGCGCAAGGCGATTCTGGCCGGCGGATGTTTCTGGGGCATGGAGGAATTGATCCGTAAGCAGCCGGGGGTGTTGTCGACGCGAGTCGGCTACACCGGTGGCCGCAACGATCACCCCACCTACCGCAACCACCCGGGCCACGCGGAGGCCGTGGAGATCGTCTACGACCCCGCGCAGACCGACTACCGTGCGCTGCTGGAGTTCCTGTTCCAGATCCACGATCCGACCACCAAGGATCGGCAGGGCAACGACATCGGCAGCAGCTACCGTTCGGCCATCTTCTACCTCGACGAGGAGCAGAAGCAGGTCGCGCTGGACACCATCGCCGACGTGGACGCCTCCGGCCTCTGGCCGGGCAAGGTGGTCACCGAGGTGACGCCGGCGAGCGAGTTCTGGCAGGCCGAGGCCGAGCACCAGGACTACCTGCAGAAGTACCCGGACGGATACACCTGCCACTTCCCGCGGCCGGGCTGGAAGCTGCCCAAGCGGGAGAACGCCGCGAAGTAAGCGTCGAAGATGCTGGGGCGCAATATAATCCAGTGACGCGCGACCGACTGCGCCACCTGATTCAGGTGGCGCAGTTGTCGTTTGCGGGCCGGCTCGTGCTCACCTTTGAACTGCCGGGCGTGTAACCCCGTGCACTACCTAGTAGGGAGCGTGGTTACACCGGCGCAGAAGGTGGGCATCGTGGGACGAACGGGAGCCGGGCCCGCACGGGAGGAACCCGGGGCGGACCGGGAGCTGCGGCTGGTCTCCGGTGACGGCTATCCGGACTGGGAGGCGGTATACCGGGACAACGTCTCCTGGGTGTTCGCGCTGATGTTCAGCAAGGTGGGCAACCGGCCGGACGCCGAGGATCTGACCGCGGAGGTGTTCATGGCCGCGCTGCGGCCGTTGCGGGTGTCGGCGAGCGTTCCCGAGGTGCGCGCCTATCTGCGGGCCACCGCGCGCACCGTGCTGGCGGGATACTGGCGGACGCGAATGGGACGGGAGATCACCACGATCGACGACGACATCGTCGACGATCGGCCAGATCCGGAACCACCGGACCCGGTCTCCACGGCGCGGGCACGCGCCGTGCTCGAGCGGCTCCCGGATCGCTATCGGCGGATTCTGGAACTACGGTTCCTGCAAGGGTTGTCGGTGCGCGACGCGGCCAACACGCTGGGCGTCAGCGTCGCGAACGCGAAAGTGCTGCAGCATCGAGCTTTACAGCTGGCGGCGCGGAAGAGTGCGGGAGGTGCGCGGTGAGCGGGCGAGACGTGCGGCGCTACGTCGAGCAGTTGCTAGCCGGGCGCCGTCCCCGATCGTTCCGGCCCGATGCGGAGCAGGCCGAGCAGATGCGGACCGCCATCGATCTGCGGGCCGCGCGGCTCGGCAGTCAAGCGCCCAGTGAGGAATTCCTGGCCGATCTGCACCGGCGGCTCGCTGCCGAAATGAATGACGCCGCAACGGAATCCCGTCCGGATGGATCCACCGCGCGGCGGAACGTGCTGATCGGCACCTCGGCGGCCGCGGTAGCGGCGGCCGCCGGCGCGGCGATCGACCACGCCGTGACCGATCGGTCGGCGAACGAGACTGCGGCCCAGGAGATTTTGACACCGAACAACGGCGCGTGGCACGCGATCGCGGCGAGTTCCGACCTACCGGAGGTCGGCATCATTCATTTCGATGTCGGCACGCTGAGCGGATTCGTGCGGCGCGTCAACGGGATTGCCACGGCGGTGTCCGGCGTGTGCACGCATCAGGGCTGCAAGCTGTGGCTCGACGCGCCCGTCGCCCGGCTCCGCTGCCCGTGTCACAGCACCTCGTTCGCCGCCGACGGGCGGGTGCTCGAGCATCAGCTGCCGATCGCGCCGACACCGTTGCCCCGGCTCGAGGTGCGCGAGAACAACGGCACGATAGAGGTATTCGCCCCGACCCAGCCCGGCTGAGATCGCCGCCGGTGTAACCCCGTTCGCTATCTGTCGGTGAGAGGCCCGCATCCCGCGGGTCATCCCCGGATGGAGGACCGGATCGATGAAACGTATCCCTGGCAAGCGAATGACAGTCGCCGTCGCAGCGGCAGCACTGATGGCGACGGTGAGTGCCTGCGGTGGCGCGAGCCCGGACACTTCCGCGCCGACCCCCGTATTCGCTTCCGGCACCGAAACTCCCGGGTTCCCACCCGGCGGCGCGACGCCCGGCGGCATGCCCGGAATGTCGATGCCGCCACCGACGCGGGGCGCCGCACCGGCCGGACCGAACGCCGTGAACATCGACGGTTTCGCCTTCACGCCCGCGACCCTCACGGTCAAGGCGGGCACGACGGTGACCTGGGTCAATCACGACGAGGAGCCGCACACCGTCGCCGCCACCGACGGCGGATTCCACTCGCCCGGGATGGGTGCCGGGGCAACCTACACGTTCACCTTCACCAAGGCGGGCACGTTCGCCTACATCTGCTCGATCCATCCGTTCATGAAGGCGACGGTGGTGGTTACCCCATGACCGGACACCAGGACCCGCACGGCATGACCCGGCGGCAACTGATTCGGCACAGTGCCTGGTTCGGCGCCGCGGTCGGGCTGACCGTGGTCGGGGGCGAGGTCATCTCCCACGTCGCGGGCAGCGCGCCGAGCGCGGCGGCGGACAATCGGCCGACGCTGCGCTTCGCACAGCTCAGCGACAGCCACATCGGCTTCCAGGGGACGGCCAATGCCAACGTGACCGATACCTTCACCGAGGCCATCGGGCAGGTCAACGCGCTCGGCTACCAACCCGATTTCGTCATCCACACCGGCGACCTCACCCATCTGGCCACCCCGGACCAGTTCGATCAGGTCGCGCAGATGATGAAGGGGCTCGACACCCCGCACGTGTTCACCGTTCCGGGCGAACACGATTCGACCGACGACGGCGGGCAGCGGTACCTTTCCGCGTTCGGCAAGGGCACCCGCGGCGACGGCTGGTACAGCTTCGACATCGCAGGCGTGCACCTGATCGCCCTGGTGAACACGCTGAACCTGCAGAATCTCGGACATCTGGGGCAGGATCAGCTGGAGTTCGTGCGCAAGGACGTGGCCGGGTTGTCCAGCGACACACCGATCGTGGTGTTCAGTCATATTCCGCTGTTCGCCATGTACCCCCAATGGGGTTGGGGTACCGACGATGCCACTCAGGCGCTGAGCTACCTGAAGCGGTTCTCCTCGGTCACCTGCCTCAACGGGCATGTGCACCAGCTGTTCACGAAGACCGAGGGCAACATCACCTTCTACAGCGGTACCACCACGGCCTATCCCCTGCCGAAGCCCGGCGACGGGCCGGTACCCAAGCCGGTTACCCTGCCCGCCGGAAAGCTGCACGACGCCTTGGGCATTCGTGAGGTGACCTACCAGAAGGGACAGCAGATGCTGGCGATCAAGGAGCAGACGCTCAAATGAGGCAGAGCTTTCCGGCCGCCGATCTGCTTGTGCGCGTGGGTATCAGCATCAGCCTCGCGGTCAGCGGTTTCCTCCACGCCGACCTCTACGACCACGGCTACCGCTACATCCACCTCATCGGCCCGTCCTTCCTGCTCCAAGCCGCGGCCTCGTTCGCGCTCGCCCTGCTGGTGATCGTCGGGCCGTGGACGTTGCGCGTGGCCGCCGGCCTGCTTGCGGTCGGCGCGCTGACGGCGTTCGTATTGTCCCGCACCACCGGGCTTTTCGGCTTCATCGAGATCGGCTGGCAACCTGCGCCGCAAGCAGCCCTGAGCGTGATCGCCGAAGCGATCACCGTCGTCCTCTGCGCGGTTTCGCTTCTGGTTTTGCGAGAGCGCACGGCCGACCGGTTGACGCCATGCACGAGAGTCCGGTCTGACGAAGGGGCGACAGCGGCGTCGGCGTCGGCTGCGGGGTCCGACGCCGGCGCTGTTGTCCCGTGGGTCAGGCGCGGTCTATCCAAGTGTTCACGGATCCGCATGCGATCCGATCAGGCATCCGGCGGCAGCGCGGAGCAACGACAGGCCGAAATGCCGCGTGGAACGGGTGGGGGCGCTGAGACCGGCCAGTTCAGCCCGCTCCCCGTGTGTCGATCAGCTGGGCGAGCGGAGCACGCAAGCGAGTCGTTCGCGCAGGGTGTGGGAGTCACGCAGGTCGCGCAGGATGTCGCGATAGCCGCTGACGCCGATGGTCAGTGGGTTCGTGCTGTCGATGGGGTGCGCGAGTCCGTAAGTGGCGGGGTGGGTTTCGGGGACGAAGGTACCGAACATGCGGTCCCAGATGATCAGGAAGGCGCCGTAGTTGCGGTCGAGGTAGTCGGGGTCGCTGCCGTGGTGGACTCGGTGGTGCGAGGGCGAGTTGCAGACGAATTCGAACCAGCGGGGCAGTCGGCCGATGGTTTCGGTGTGCAGGAAGAACTGGTAGGTCAGGTCGACGGTGATGACGACGCCGATCATCGCCGGGGAGAAGCCGAGTAGCGCCAGCGGGATGTTGAAGGCCAATTGCCATGGCGGCGCCCATTTCCGGCGTAATGCGACCGCGAGATTGAAATACTGACTCGAATGGTGCACCTGATGCCCGGCCCACATCAGCCGAACCCGGTGGCTGGCGCGATGGCGCAGGTAGTAGAGCAGGTCGTAGCCGATCAGCAGGAGCGTCCAACTCCACCACTGCGACGTCGGCATCTTCAACGGCGTCAGAGCGTAGAGTGCCGAAATACCCCCGACCAGCGGGCCTATTTGCGTAATGCCATGAATGATCACCGAGCCGATCCCGAGGGCGAAGCTATCGATGGTGTCGACGAGGCTATACCCTTTTCCGGCTCGGCCTTGTGGGCGCGCATCGAGCAGGCGGACCGCGATCACCTCGATCGCGATGAAGACCAGATAGATCGGCACCGCACCGACCGCAGCGGTGGTCGCGTGCTGCAGGAATTCGGCCGGCATGGCCGACCTCCCTCGAACTCACCCAGATGTGCGCAGGAGCGGACCTGCCTGCGACCGCTCGATTCTATCCCCGGGGCGCGCTAGCCCCCGCACTCAGTCCGAACGCGCGCCGGTGAACGCCGGGCAGCATCGAGCCGAGTCAAAAGGTCGTTCGATGATCTCTGGCAGCGACCTTTTGACTCTGGTCGATTGCGCCCGACGACCTATGGGTGTGCGCCGGTCCGTTCACGCGAAGCGGGTCGGCTCACGATGCGCCGGGGAGCCAGCGTCGAAAAGGGTTCTTGCGGCGCCTGGGCCAGCGGGCCGGATCGAACCACTGTGGCAGGGGTTCGCGCGCGGCGAGCCAGGCCGGCGGGACGCCGATGGTCGGGCCCGAGTTGGTGGCGGTGCCGGTGTAGGCGGCGACGATGCCGCCGACGATGGCGCTGGTTGTGTCGATATCGCCATCTGCCGCAATACATGTCGTGATCGCGGACGGGTAGTCGGCCAGATGCGTTGCCGCGACCCACATCGTGAACGGCACCGTGTTCTGCGCGGTGACCTGAGATCCGTTGCCGAGTTCGGCCGCCGCCTGTTCGGCCGGGGCGCCGAGCAGGGCGCGAGCGTGGCGAATCAGCCGGCTCGTCGCGCCGTCGCCGAGGTGGTCGAGCACAGTGGTGATGAATTCCGCTGGCGTCGGCCGGGTTCCGGTCAGCCGGGCATGCGCGGCCTGACCTGCCGCGAGCGCCACCGCCACCGCGCCCGCCACCCCTTCCGGATGCATGTGCGTCACCTGTGCCGATCGAATCGCCTCGGCTACAACCTTTTTCGGATCATCGGCGAAATACGCGCCCAACGGGGCGACCCGCATCGCACCACCATTGCCACACGACCCCTGCCCGTCATACGCCGCCCCCGCCACCTCCCGCCACGCCGCGCCGTCCCGAATCCGACGCAACGTACTGACCGCGATGAACCCGTAATCCCGCCCCGGATCGAACCGCCGCGCAAAAGCAGCAGCCAGCCGATCCTGATCAATCCCACCCCTGGCCCCTAACTCGGCCACCACCGTGCAGGCCATCTCGGTGTCATCCGTCCACCCCCAAGGCCCCGCCGATAGATTCCCACCCCGAACATCCCGAATCGACCGCCGCATAACCGGAAACTCCTGCCCCAACGAGTCCCCCACCGACAGCCCATCCAACGAATCAAGCATCAAGTCGATACGCATCGCCCCGATCGTAACCCCCACCCCTCCAGCCAGCCCCCGCCATGGCCGCCACGCCGACCCACAAGCGCACGCTGTCCGCGCCGTCAGCGCACATCGGCCTCTGCCGAATACGCACCCACGGGTGTCGCCGGGATCCGCCACGCTCTGGTCATCGCGTTCGGGCGAGTGGTATCTACTCAACACCGTCGAGCCGCAAATCAGGTTGTGTAATACTGTGACTCGACGGCACCGAGTTCGGTGCTCGGTCCCCTGGCTGCGGTGTGAATCTGCCCGCATCGCCACTCTCAGTACGCATTTCGCGGCGCGCACATCGAATGCTCCCCGGCTCGCCTCCATCCCCGGACGCGATGTCCCTGGATCGAGATCCGTAGCTGAAACCTCGTCTACCCGTCATGCCCCGACCGATAAGACGGCCCGGAGCTCAACCAATGTACGAATGGAGTGAAACCCCTTGACTATCAACAGAATCACTACCGGCACCGAGCGGCAGCTCATCGAGAACACGCTCGACCACAACCGCGCGGCACTCATCGCCACCGTCCGCGGCCTCTCCGAGACCGACGCCCGCCGGCGACTCGTCGCCTCCTTGACGACCCCGATCTCGGTGATCAAACACGCCGCCGCGGCGGAACGGATCTGGTTCCAGCGATTCTGGGCGGGACTCGGCGAATCCGACTGCGACGGATACTCGAAACGCGACGAAGGCACCTTCACCGTCACCGCTGACGAATCACTGGCCGACGTGATCGCCGAATTCGAGCGAGCCAGCCAACGATCCCGCGAGATCGCCGCCCGCTTCGACCTCGACGCCACCAAACACAACCCCCCCGAAGGCACCGTCAGCATGCGCTGGACCCTGCTCGCCATGATCGAAGAATTCGCCCGCCACGCCGGCCACGGCGACATCCTCCGCGAACAGATCGACCACCCCTCACCCCATCCGTGAAACCTCGCCCACACCAGCCATATTCACGCCATCAAGTGCAATGACGCGGCGCCGGAGAACTCGACACCTCAGCCCATGATTCGGCCGGGCAGCGCCGCACTCAGTGCGACCGCGCGGGACAGTAATCCGCTTCCGATGGAGAGCGACTACGCGGGAAGGGATTTCACTCCGTCCTGCAGTAGGTCGAAGGCGTGGTTGACGGCTCGGACGGCTTCTGGGTAGCGGGCTGCGGCGGACTCGCCGCCGACCAGGGATTCGTGGTTCATGAGGATGAGTTCGCGGTAGGTCACGATGATCTGGGCGGCCAGGAGGCGGGCGGTCAGCGGGTCGAAGCCGTTGTCGCGCAACGCTTCCGCCAGGGTCGCGACGCCGCGGGCGGAGTAGCGCATCAGCCTTGCGGCGAGAGTCTCCGTGCCGAAGACCAATCGGAGGAAGGCCATGATCTCGGGGGTGTCGTTGAGGCCGGTGTTCGGGTCGCGCCGCCGCAGCGCGTCCAGGTGCGCTTCGCGCAACGCGTCCAAGGGTGATTGATCGGGGCGGCGCGCGCGGACGGTGCGGGCCGTCTCCTCCTCATGGTCGGCGAACCGTTGCAGGACAAGGTCTTCCTTGGTGGCGAAGTACGCGAACAGGGTGCGGCGGGAGACGTCGGCCGCCTTGGCGATATCGGTGACGGAGACCTGATCGAAGCCTGATTCGAGGAACATGCGGATGGCCGTGGCCGCGATCTGCTCGCGGATGCGGATCTTCTTGCGTTCGCGCAGGCCGGTCGGTTCGGTCATGGTCACACTCTAGCGCATTGGTAGATCGAGTGTATTGTTGCATCGAGTCTACTTTTGGAGGATGACGTGAAAACCGAAGTGATCGTGATCGGGGCAGGCCCGACCGGGTTGATGCTGGCCAATGAGCTGACCCTGGCCGGAGTGCCGGTGGTGGTGCTGGAGAAGCGGCTCACACCGAGCGCGCAGTCCAGGGCAGGCGGGCTGCAGCCGCGGACCGCGGAAGTACTCGACCTGCGGGGAATGCTCGATCCGCTGCTCGACCGTTCGCTGCCGCGCGGCGAGTTCGGCGGGCATTTCGCCGGGCTTCCGGTCGAGTTGGATTGCCGGCCGTGGCGGACTCGCCATCCGTATCCGGTGTCCATCCCGCAGACCCGGCTCGAGGCGTTCCTCGAACAGCTCCTCCTCGACCAGGGCGTGCCGGTGCTGCGGGGAGTCGACGTGTCCGCGATCGAACAGGATTCCACCGGCGTCACGGCCGGGGACGTTCGCGGTAGTTACCTGGTCGCGTGCGATGGCGGGCACAGCACGGTCCGAAAGCTGCTCGGGGTCCCCTTCCCCGGGACCGCGGGCACGATGTCGTCGGTGGTCGCGGATCTCACGCTCGCGTCCCGATCCGCCACCGTGCCAACCACTTCCGAGCATTTCAGCCGGTACGTCAAGTCCGCCAACGGATATTTCACCACCCTGCACCCCATCGAGGGGGATCTGTACCGGCTGATCTTCGGCAAGAACTCCGATGTGCGACCCGATCGCGAAACGCCCGTCACCACAGCGGAAGTCAACGAGGCACTCGAGGCGGTGTATGGATCAGAGACGAAAGTTGGTGAGTTGCGCGAGGCCTCCCGATTCAGCAATGCCACCCGGCAGGTCGAGCGCTATCGCGAGGGCAGGGTACTTTTCGCCGGGGACGCGGCCCACATTCACCTGCCGATCGGCGGCCAAGGCGTGAACCTCGGCATCCAGGACGCCGTCAACCTGGGGTGGAAACTCGCTGCGACAGTGCAGGGTTGGGCGCCCGAGGGCCTGCTCGACAGCTATCACGACGAGCGCCACCCGGTCGCCGCCCGAGTGCTGCGCACCACCCGCGCCCAGGGCGTGATCCTGAATCCCATGCAGGACGAGAACATCGGCGCGGTCCGCGACATGTTCACCGACCTGCTCCGGCTACCGGACACCAATTATTTCATCTCGGGCATGATGTCGGGCCTCGACACCCAATACGCCGGACTCGGCCCACGCATGATCGACCTCGACCTGACCACCCAGGACGGCCCGACCCGGGTGAGCCGGCTGATGCATTCCGGTCGCGGCCTGCTGCTCTCGCTCGATGACACACCCCGCTCGATCGACCGCTGGTCCGACCGGGTCGACCACGTCACCGCCAAGGCCGACGACGACACCCCCACCGTCCTGATCCGCCCCGACGGTTACATCGCCTGGTCCGCCACCGATGACCAACCACTCGAAGCGGCCCTCGCCCACTGGTTCGGCTGAACACCGACCCGTCGGTCGCCAATTACATACGCTCACAAACCAATTCGAGACAATGACACTTGAAACAAAGGAAATTACTGCGACGATTAGATGATTGAAATGCCCCGGGTGGCCGAAGGAGAAGGGCATGATCGATGGAATGGTAATCGCCGCGTATCTGGCCGCGACGATAGGGGGAGCCGGAAGTAGATGGGCGGATCGCTCGCTGGATCAGGGCCTGACCGCCCTGTCCACGGCGGTCACCCGCCGCCTCGGTCGCGGCCCGGTCGCCGACCTCACCGAGAATCCCGACAGTATCCGAACCCGAGAGCGGGTCGCGGCGGCCATCGAGCGGGCCGCCGCGGCCGACGAGCGATTCGCGCGCGAACTGGCCGACCTGCGCGACCAACTCGACCGAGCCCAAGGCAATTACACCGCGAGCAGCCGCGACGGCTGGGCGGTCGCCCGCGGCCCCGGAGACGGCCACGTCGCGGGCCGAGACATCAACACCTACGACTACTACGCGCCACAACCTGACGACATCTCCGGGGCCCCGGGATGGACCAAAGCCTGCCTGTGGATCGGTGGCGCGATCGCCGCCTTCGGCTGGGCCATCATGATGATCGGCATCAGCCAGCACAACTCCCAGAGCACCCCGGGCGCTGGTTTCGCCATCTTCGCGGTCGGCGGATTGATCATGGCCGCAGGCGAACTCGGCGCCCGGACCTCGCCGCCCCGCCGCCGCCGCTGACTACAGCGTGGGTGGGCCCTGGTTGATTCGGCGCATCACCGGGGCCAGGCGGTGCAGGGCGGGGGTGGTCATCAGTTGGCGTTCGTCCCACCAGGTCGCACCGGCTTCGGCGAAGGGGGCGACCAGATCGCGGGCTTTGGTGGGGTCGCCGGGCGTGATGCCGCCTATCACCACCTCGAAGTTGTTGGGGCTGGAGTCTTTTCGTTGTTCATCGAGATACGCGAGGAGGTCGCGGAGCTCGTCGAGCGGCGGGGGGTTGCCGTGACCGCCGCCGAACAGGGGGACGACGCCGTCCCAGCGGGCGGCCCGGCGGATGGGTCGGCGGTGCGGCCAGAAGCCGGCGATCCAGACCGGCGGGCGGGGGCGCTGGGTGGCGGCGGGGAGCAGGGTGACGTCGCGGACCTGATAGTGCTTGCCGTCGTGGTCGACCGGTTCGCCGGACCAGTAGCGCTGCAACAGGTCCAGGCCCTCGTCGAGGCGCTCGGCGAGCAGGACGGGGTCGGTCGGCTCGCCGAAGCTGCCGAACTCGTCCTCGATCGGTCCGCCCAGGCCGGCGCTGAAGATGACTCTGCCGCCGCTGAGCGCGTCCAGGGTGGCGACCTGGCGGGCGAGCTGTTCCGGCCGCCGGCGGGCCACCGGGGTGACCAGGGTGCCGAGCTTCAGGCGGGAGGTCGCCAGCGCCGCCGCGGTCAGCAGCATCCAGGGGTCGCCGAACGGTTGACCTCGGCGTTCTTTCTTGTCGAGGACCACATGATCCCAGATGAAGAGCGCGTCCCAGCCTGCTTCCTCCGCCGCCTGGGCGGCCATGGCCACCGTCCGGGCGTCGGCGAAGTCCCCGAAGTTCGGAATGTTGATCGAGAATCGCATACCGGAATACTGCGGCGTCGGACCGCGGCAGGCAAGCGGAATGAATTCCGCCGCAACGGCACTCAGCTGAGGGATCGTGAAAGGACTACCACGGCAACGTTCCGGCGGCATCGACATAGCCTCCGGTCGGCCCGTCGGGTTGCACCTGCGCCATCCGGACGATGATCTCGGCACCCTCCTCGACGGTCTGAGTGCCCCTGTGCCCGTTCAGATCTGTCGCGGTATAGCCGGGCTCGACCGCGTTGATCCGAATGTTCGGGAACGCCTTGGCGTATTGCACGGTGACCATGTTGACCGCGGACTTGGACGCGGGATACGCGACTCCCGTATAGAAGTAGGCGGGAGCGCCGGGCGTGCCGGCATTCGCCAGGGACGCCAGGCCACTGCTCACATTCACCACGACGGGCGCGGCGGAGCGGTGCAGCAGCGGCAGGAACGCGTGGGTCACCCGGACGAGGCCGAAGACGTTCGTCTCGAACACCGTCCGCATCTCGTCGGCGGTCACCACCGCGGCGCCGATCTCGGCCCCGTCCAGCGACTGTGCTTCGATGCCCGCGATGCCCGCGTTGTTGACCAGCACATCCAAACCGCCGTCGGCGTCGATGGTTTTCACCGCCGCGGCAACGGACGCGTCGTCGGTGACGTCGATGACCACCGCCCGCGCACCCACTTGGGTGGCGGCCAGGCGGCCGCGTTCGGCGTCCCGGCTGCCGAGGTAGACGGTGTGGCCCGCCGCGACGAGCCGGCGGGCGGTCTCGAAGCCGAGGCCCTTGTTCGCTCCGGTGATCAATGTCGTTGTCATGCGTCCAGACTCGCGTCGTACCGCCAGGTCAACCAGTCGTCTGTCCTTCCTGGGACTGCTGATACCAGGCACATGAACCGGCGCGCGGGCAGACTGAGAACCATGGCGACAGCGGAATTCGGGAAGGCGGTGCGGCGCTGGCGCGACCGGGTCCCGCCCGAGGCGGCCGGGCTGTCCACCGGTGGGCAACGGCGCGCGCCCGGTCTGCGCCGCGAGGAGCTGGCCATGCTGGCGGGCATCTCCGTCGACTACGTCACGCGGCTCGAGCAAGGCCGCGCGTCCAACCCGTCGACGCAGGTGGTCGAGGCGCTGGCCAGGGCGTTGCGGCTGTCCGCGGTCGAACGCGCGCATCTGTTCCGGCTGGCGGGTCTGGCCCTGCCGGACCCGGACACCGTGCCCACCTACGTCACCGCGAGCGTGCAGCGGGTGCTCGACCGGCTGACCGGAACGCCCGTCGCGGTCTACGACGCCGCCTGGACATTGCTGCAGTTCAACCAGCCGTACGCGGCGCTGATGGGTGAACCTCCCGCACGCAACGACCCCGACCGCAATGGCGTGTGGCGGCATTTCGCCGGCCCCGGCATCCCCGCCCGGCGCACCCCCGAGGCCACCCGCGCACACGAGATCTCCCTGGTCTCCGACCTGCGTTCCGCCGCCGCCCAATATCCGGCCGACCTGCGCCTGCGCAAACTCATCGCGGACCTGCGCGCCACCAGCGCCCGATTCACCGAACTGTGGGACTCCGGCGCGGTCGGCCGCCGCGAGGCCGCCCAGAAGACGATCGACCACCCACGAGTAGGTCCGGTCACGATGGATTGCGACGTCCTCACGGTGGCGGGCAGCGACCTCCGCATCATGATCTACACCGCCGAGCCGGGCACCGAGGACGCCGAACGCCTCGCACTGCTCACCGTCCTCGGCACCCAGTCGCTGACCGGCTAGCAAACCCGCTGCCGGGCGAAGTTGTCGGTGGGCTCTGGCAGGGTGTGGGTCCTGGTCGAACAACCTACCTGCTGGTCGTCGGGGTGGCCGTGGGGGAAGCTCGAGGTGGACGATGACGCCTACGACAACGCCCGATGAGGCGGAGATCCGCGGATTGATCGATAAATGGGTGGAGGCGTTCCGCACCCGGAACGTCGACGCCGCGATGGCGATCCACGCCGCGGACACGGTGTCGTTCGACATCGCGCCGCCGTTGCAGTACATCGGCACGGACACCTATCGCAAGCCGTGGGAGGAGACGTTCGCGAACTTCTCCGGGCCCATCTATTTCGAGATCCGCGAACTGGACATCACCCTCGGCGCGGACCTCGCCTTCAGCCGCAGCCTCAATCACATGATGGGCACGATGGTCGACGGCCAGGACGCCGACATCTGGCTCCGCTGGACCGCCTGCTTCCGGAAACGCGACGGACAGTGGCGCATCGTGCACGACCACACCTCGGTCCCGACCGACTTCACCGACGGCACAGCGGTACTGGATCTGACGCCATAACCGATCTCGGTGGCGGCGCGGCGACACGAAACGATCCGTGGGCGTGGCGCGATTGGGACGTTATGCGTACCGACCTCACCTGCGGGGAGCGGCGGCAAGCCGTACGACGGCTGGTTGCCGTGTGTCATCTGATGAATCAGCTCGTCGAGCTGGCCGAGGACGGCTCGTCGGAGCCGTTGATCGCGCAGGCGCACGCGACCCGCCGACTACTCCAGGATCTGGTCCTGGACATGGTCGCGTCGACGTACAGCCGCCCCTGACCCACCCCGTCCCGATATTGCTTCGGCGTGCCGACAATCCAGAGGGGGCAGCAAACCGAACTTAGATGTGAAGGCATCGACGTTTCGGAATGAGGTCACGATGGGCACGTATCCACCCGCCAGTGCGTCCCGCCGCCACCGGCGCGGGGAGCGGCAGTTCGATGTTCAACCAGGGTTCGGCGTCGAGATCGGTTGCGCAGCAGTCCATGCGCGCGCGATTCGCGCCGCGTTTGCGGTGCCGCACTGACACCGTGCGGCTATCATTTGGTTAATCGTTCGGGGTACCGGGGGTCGGGTGGTAGCCGAGAGCGGCTCGGCGAGTCAGGACAAGGCAGGGGTTGAGTGGCCACGATCGCGCAACTGAGGGCAATTCTCGCGGTGCTGCATATCGACCCAGGCGACGCCGATGCCCCCGCGCACCATGACACCGCCGTCGAACGCGCCAAGCTGGCGGCGTTGCTGCAGCGGGTGTTCAGCAGCGAACTGCGCAGCGCGGTGACCAACGCGCCGGATCAGGACGAGCTGGCCCGCCGCTGGACCGCGGCCAGCACCCAGCCCGCGCTGGACGGCGAAAACGCCACCGAGCAGGCTCATTTCGACGCGCACTGGCTGCACAACCGGATCGACGCGCTGGCTCCGCGCGACACCTCGGACCAGGCCCCGGTGCTGCTCGACGCCGCCGCCCGCGCCGCCGAGGCCGCGCAGGTGCTGCTCTCGCTCAGCAGCGGCAACCCGCACGGCGACGGCACCGAATCGCTCTGGCAGACCGCGCTCGACGACTTGGCGTCCGCGTTCCACCTGATCAACGACGAGCACAACGCGATCACCCAGCCGATCGAGTAACCGGCTCAGCTCCGCCCGATCTTGGTGTGATTGAGCCGGAACTTGAACAGCGCGACCAGTCCGCCCGCCACACCGACGGCGATCAGGATCAGGCACGGCTCGACGATGTCGCCGAACCCGGCGCCGTGCAGAATGACGTCCTGGTATCCCTTCAGCGCCCAGTACTGCGGCGTGTACGGCGACAACGCGCGGGCCCACGCGGGCAGCGTGTCGCGCGGGGTGATGGTGCCCGCGAGTCCGCCGATGGCCAGCGAACCCACCTGCGCCATGATCGCCAGCTGATCGATGCTGCGGCACAACGACACCAGCGCGATGCCGAAGCCCCAGGTGGCGACGGCGAGCGACGCGGTCAGCGGAACCAGCAGCCAGGTCGACCCCTTGCTGTGCAGATCCCAGAACGTGAACGCGACCACCCACAGGAAGGTCAGCTGGAACACCGAGAACAGCACCGACGGGAATGACTTCCCGATGATCACCTCGACCGCCCGCACCGGCGCGGCCCGCAGCCGATCCCAGGTCCCCCACTCGTGTTCGCGGAAGAACGAGGCCCCGAGCAGGGTCGTGATGAAGAACGCGAACAACACGATGGTGCCCGGCCCGGACTGTTCGATGCCGGTCGCGTCGAAGTACCCGGTCAGCCGCAACTGCGCCCGGTTGGCCGGGGTCAGGAACGCCATCATGCCGATCGGCAGCACCATCATCACGATGAGCTGGGCCGGATCGGAACGAATGCGGCGCAGGTCCGCCCAGGACAGCGCGCGTACTCGATCGACGGCAGAGTCATGCAACAGCATCTCGGATCCCTTCCACGGGCGGCTCGTCCGGGTCCTGGGCCGCGCGCATGATCGCCAGGTACGCGTTCTCCAGGTTCGGGTGATGGATCTCCGCGGCCAGCAGCTGGCCGGTATCGGTGTCCAAGGTGGCGAACAGCTGCGCGAGCAGTTGGCCCGGCGCATTGGTCGGGATCTTCAACCGCTTCGACTCCAGCACCACGGCGCCCGGTGCGGCGAGGAAGCCGCCGAGGCTCGCGGGGATGGCCGAAGAGAACTCCAGGCTCACCGCGGATTGCGCGTACTGCTCGACCAGATCCGCCGCGCTCCCCTGGGCCAGGATCCGGCCCTGGTGCAGGACGACCACGCGGGCGTCGAGCACTTCGAGTTCGGGCAGGTAGTGCGTCGCGTAGACGACGGCGGCGCCGTGATCGGCCAGGTTGCGCACCTCGGCGAGCAGATCCTGCCGCGCCGACACGTCGGCGCCGACGGTCGGCTCGTCGAGCCAGAGCACGTCCGGCTCGTGCAGCAACGCCATCGCGGTGTGCAGCCTGCGCTGCTGACCCCCGGAGAGCTGATGCGCCCTGGTCTTCAGGAAGGGGGTGACCCCGAGCCGCTCGCCGACCTCGCCGATGCGCGCGGTCAGGTCCTTGCGCCCGACACCCATGAGCCGTCCGAAGAAGATCAGGTTCTCCTCCGCGGTGAGCGTCGGGTACACGCCGAGTTCCTGCGGCGCGAGACCGAGCTTGCGCCGCGCCTGGCGTGGATTGGCGCGGATGTCGATGCCGTCGATGCGCACCGTGCCGGAATCGGCGGCGGTGAGCCCGGACACGATCGACGCCGTGGTGGTCTTGCCCGCGCCGTTGGGGCCGAGCAGCCCGACGATCTCGCCCGGCCGCACGATCAGATCGATCCCGGTGAGGACCTGTCTCTTACCGTAGGACTTGTTCAGTCCGGTGATCTCCAGCATCCCGCACCTCCTCACTCAGAATTGGCCATGGTGCGCCCCAACCGGCGGCGCCGAGCACCGAGACTTCCCCGGCGACAACGTCTTGCGCGGAGAACGCGTTGACGATGTCGGCGGCGACGGGCGCGATGGGGTTGCTCACGGCACGTCCGCCCGGTGTGTTCGTCAGGTCGGTCCAGAGTCGCGGCGGGCGGACCACCACGACATTCCAGGGGTGGTGTCGCGCAACGTATTCCGCGAGTCCTTCGACCGCCGCCTTGGCCGCCGCGTAGTGCGGCCACCAGCGCGGCGGCGCGAGCACCGCCTCGGACGAGATCAGCACGACCGTCGCCCCTTTGCGCAGCCGGGGCACGCACACCGACAGCGGGGCGAACACCAGGCGGGTGCTCGCGGCCATGAACTGCGCGGCGGTCTCGACCGCGTCGGGCGCCAGCGGCAGCGTCGGAATCGCCGGTGCGGCAAGCAGAACCACGCCGTCCAGCGGGCCTTCCGGCAGCGCCGCGCCCAAGGCCCAGCCGTCGCTGGCATCGGCGAGTACCGGCCACAATCGATCCCGGTAGGCATGCGAGGCGGCCGCCAGCACCTCGGGTGCGCGGGTGCAGCTCACCAGCACGCGCGCACCCTGACTCGCCAAACCCAGTGAGACCGCGGCACCTAACCCGCGGCTGCCGCCGACCACCAGGATGGTGCGGCCGGCCAGTGCCTCCGAAGGCGGCAGGATCGCCGCCAGTTCCGCCGGATCCGGTCCGGGCACCGACTCCCTGATCAAACTCTGCACGGTGACGTCGGCGCTGGCGCCGCAGCGCATTCCCGCGCGCACCGTGACCAGGCCGGATCGCCGATCGACCTCGGGTTCGCTCGTCTCGAATTCGACGGCGCCGGAACCCGATCCGTGTAGCACGACGGCGCACGCGACGAGCAGCGCGTCCCGGCCGGGTGTGCACATCCCGGTCCAGTAGCTCGCCCAACCCAGCACTGCCGCAACATGTTCGGGAACCCGTCCGCCGATGACCCGGGACACCAGACCGGCAATCAACGGATAGTCGACCGAGTACGCCCCCTGCTCCGCACCCGGCGCCTGCGCGGAATCACCGGCCACGTCGGCCAATCCGAGCACCCGCGGCGCATCCCGGCGCGGTTGATCTTCGGCGGCGGGACCGCACCACGGCAGCACCGAGCCGAGCCGGCACCGGATGCCGACCACCTCGATGCCGCCGAAGCTGACCCGTCCGCGGGCCTCGCTCGCCGACACGGTCCAGTCCACCTCGTAGCGGCGGCCCGGAATCGTGGGCTGGCGGAAGGTCGCCCGGATGTCGCGCACCGCCATCGGATCGGTGGTCTCGGCCAGCGCGGCCAGGGCGAGGGTGACCACCAGCGCGCCGTGCGCGACCGGGCGGCCGTACGGCGATCGGTGCCCGAAGTCGTTGTCCACGTGCAGCGGATTGCGGTCGCCGACGGCGGCGGCGTAGGTCGCCACATCCGTGTCGGTGACCCGGAAGACCCTGGAGTTCATGACACCCGCTCCTGCCGTGCGGCCGCGACGGACGCGGCGATCTCGGCGAGCGAGGGTTCGGCGGTGAGCGTGCTCTCCGGAAGTTCCACCGCGAAGGCGCGTTCCACCGCGTAGACCAGGCGCACCTGGGCGAGCGAGTCCCAGGTTTCCATGTCGTCGCGGACGGTGTCGGGGCCGTGCGCGGCCGGCTCGCCAACCACCTCGGCGAACAGCTCGAGCAGTTGCTCCATCAGATCACTAGCCATGTTGCCTCTGCGCCTCTCGCACATGCGGGCTGGGCGCGAGTGCGCCGCCCGACAGGTCGTAACCGAATACCGACCCCTGTTCGGACTCCGCTTCGAGGGCGAAGCCGTGCCCGGGGTACAGGTCGCGCACCAGCGCGTTGCGGGCGGTCGGGAGATACCGGCCCACCAATCGCGAACTGCCCTGTGCCAGTGCCCATTGGGCGGCAGCGGCAAGGAGATTGTCTTCCGCGTTCCGGCCGATCACCCGGCAGCTGAGCAGCAGGGTGTCGATCTCGACGGCGCCGCCGATCGCCTCGGCCAGCAGCACACCGACGATGCCGTGGTCGGCGAAGCGGTCCCGCAGGCGCAGCGTGGCGGCGAACCATTGCGGGTCCTCGGCCATCTTCCGGACCTGGGTCTGGGTGTGCCTGCGGGTGGTCAGGTTGAACTGGTTGGTCTTGGCGATCAACTGCGCGGCCCGGTCGAGGGTGGTGCTGTTGATCGGTTCGATCGTGGCCACCATTTCCAGGCCGGCCAGGAATTCGTCGAGGTCGTCCGTAGCGGTGCGCTCGGCGGCGGCCAGCGCCTGGTAGGAGCGATGCCTGGTGAAGTCCTCGCTGGACAGCGAGCCGGGATGCAACCAGGGCAAGGCCGCGAGTTCGGTGGCGAACCTGGCGGGTGCGGCGGGCAGGCACAGCGCGCGCACCTCCGGATGCGCGGCGACCACCTGCGCGCATTCGGCCGGATTGTCGTCGACGAAGACGAAGCTGTGCGGGCCGAGCCGGATCTTGTCCGAGATCTCCTGCAGCTGTTCGGATTTGGGCCGCCAGTCGGCGACGATGTGGGTGAAATCCGCGACCCGCAGCACCATGCCGGGCGCCTCGGCGAGGGCGCGCAGGGCGAGGTCACGGTCGTTCTTGCTGGCCACGGCGAGCAGGACGCCGCGCTCGGTCAGCCCGCGCAGATAGCGCTGGAAGTCGGCGAACGCCTCGCCGTCGGGGCCGGTGCCGACCCGGATGCCGTCCACGCCGTCGTCGCCGAGCACGCCGCCCCACAGCGTCCCGTCGAGGTCCACGACGACGCAGCGCGCGGAGCGGCCCCGGTCGGCGGCGATCGTGTCGGCGATGGCGGCGGCGAGCCAGGGCAGGCTGTCCGGCGCGTACGGCTGGCGCACGCGATACCAGCTGCGCGGATCTTCCCACTGACGCAGGCCGACCTGAGCGGCGAGCTGTTCGACGTCGACGAAAAGCACTCGCCCGGCGGCTTGTTCGGCCAGGCGGGCGTTGATCTCGCGGACGCGATACGACAGCGACTGCGGCGCGCGCCACGCCGCCGGACCGTAGGCGTCCACGGCGGGCGGCGCGAAACCGAGCTGCACCACCCGGACACCGGAACGCGCGGCCGCGTCCCAGAGCCCGACCCAGCGGTTGACGGTCTCGTCGACCGTGCCGGTCACGTCGTGATGGGTACCGGCCAGAACGACGTAATCGCCTTCGCGAAAAGATGTTTGGGGTGCGAGCAGCACCTGCTCGACCTGACCGAACGGGAACTCCAGGAGTTCCGGCGTCAATCCCGCGCGAGCGCACGCCAGCGGCAGCAACTCGGTGAGGAAGTCGGTGGTGTAGGTGGCCAGCAGCGCCATCCGCACCGCGATCCCGGGTCCGCCGGGTGCGCGGGTCAGCGCTTTGGCGCGCTGCGTCCACGCCACGTAGCCGTCCGCGGGGGAAAGTTCCACTGCCACATCGGTTGTCATGACTACTCCCGCTCCGTGCGCGGGCCGTGCGCGAAAGCCAGGTGCTTGCCCTCGAATTCGGCGAGGGACAGCAGGGTCTCGGCGATGTGCGCGGTCTGTACGGTGCCGCCCGCGGCGGCGCGCATCCTGGCGTGCATCAGCAGCGGCGGCAGCTTGCGCCACCGGGTGAGCGCACGTTCCCAGTGGTCGCGGCCGGCCGCGTCCAGCAGGTCGGCGTCGAGGTCCGACGCCCACAGCAGCAACTCGCGCTGCCGCAACGCCTGCCAGAGATCGTCGAGCTGGGTGAAATCGGCCGGCGTCGCGGCGAACTGGTAGCGACTGGCCAGTGCGATGAGCGCGTCGGCGCCCACCAGGCGGTCCGCGCGCGGCGACAGCGGCGCGACCGGATGGGATTCGAGCCACCGATAGGTCTTACCGGCGTGAATCGCGGTCGAACCGGCCATCGCGCGTTCGCGCAGCAGCGCGACGGTGTGCTCCCGGCCGAGACCGGCCGACCATTCGCGCAGCTCCGCCGCGGCGAGCACCGGAATCCGCTGCCCGGTCTGCTTTCCCAGCTCGGTGGTCATGGTCAGCGGGTCCTCGATCACCCAGCCCTCGATGGTCTCGACGACGGCCAGCCAGTGCGGTGCGTGCCAGCGCTGATAGCCGTGCTGCCAGGGCAGGTGGAAGATGTCCGCGAGCAGCACCACCGAACCATGTTCGGCCACTTGCTCTTCCAGGGCGTGGTAGGCGGTGGCCCAGTCGTCGTCGCCGTTCACCCGCAGGCCGAGGGCGGGCAGCGGCGGGGTCGCGTCGTGCTCGAACAGCAGCAGGTCGTCCTCGGCGGGACTGACGGACAGCGTCGGCCCGCCTGCCAGTAGCGGCCGCCACCACCGGGTTTCACCGCGGGCCACCAGGGCGCTCGCCAACGCCGCGGTGAAGCAGGTCAGCTTGTCGCCGTGCGTCGCGAGGGCCGTGGTCATTTCGCTCCCCGGAGCGTGCCGTCGAGGTAGGCGGTGCGCGAGGCCGAGCGCTGGATCTTGCCGCTGGAGGTGCGCGGAATCGCGCCGGGGCCGAGCAGTACCACCTCGTGCACGCCGACGTCGTGGATGCTGAAGATGGCCTGGCGCACCGCGTTCCGCAGTTCCTCGGCGATCGCCTCGTCACCCGAGGGAATGCGGGCCTCGATGAGCACCACGATCTTCTCCTGCACGCCGACCTCGACGGAGAAGGCCGAGCACCGGCCGGGCAGCACCAGCGCATGCGCCTGCTCGGCGGCGTCCTCCAGGTCCGGCGGGTAGTAGTTGCGACCGTCGATGATGATCAGGTCCTTGAGCCGGGTGGTCGGATAGACCTCCCCGTCGTGCCGGAAGCCGATATCGCCGGTGCGCAGGTAGTATTTGCCGTCGCGCGGCGAGAGTTCGCCGCGGAAGGTGTATTCCGTCTCCTCGGGCCGGTTGTAGTAGCCGGTGCAGACGGCCGGGCCGGACACCCAGATCTCGCCGAGCCGGTCGTCGGGCAGCGCCAGCTTGGTCTCCGGATCGACGATCTGGATGGTGGTGCCCGGGGCCGCCGCGCCGCCGCTGACGATGTCGGCGCCGTGCTCGGCGACGACCACCTGCCCGGTGGCCAGCGCGTCTCGGTCCACCGTGAGCGTCTGCACCCCGGACAGCGTCCGCCAGTTCACCGAGACGATCAGCGTCGACTCGGCCAGCCCGTACCCGGCGATCAGGGTCGACCGGGCCAGCCCGTGTCCGGCGAACGCCGCGTGGAACTTCTCGATCGTGCTGACCCGCACCGGTTCCGCGCCGGACAGGGCGTAGCGCCACCGGCTCAGGTCGATGCCTTCGAGTGCCTCCGGGCCGATGCGTTCGGCGCACAGCTCGTAGCCGACATTCGGCGAGGCGGCGAAGACCTGCGCGGGGTTGTCGCTGATCGCCTGCAGCCAGCGTTCGGGCCGGCGCAGGAACGACGTCGGCGACATCTGCACCACGCCGTGGCCGCTGATGATCGGCATGATCACGCCGACCATCAGGCCCATGTCGTGGAACAGCGGCAGCCAGCTGACGAAACCGACCTCGTCCTCGGCGGAAATGCCGACGTGGTACATCATGTCGTAGACCTGCCGGGCATTGTCCAGCAGTCCGCGATGCGGCACCATCACCCCGGCCGGGGTGCGGGTGGAACCGGAGGTGTACTGCAGCAGGGCGATCTGCTCGCGGTCCACCAGGACCGGTTCCCAGTCGATCGCGAGCCTTTCGTCGACCTCGCCGGTGGTCACGATGAGCCGGGTGGTGTCGGTCGGCGAATTGTCCAGCCAGGCGGTGACATTGGCGAGTGAACTGTCGGCGGTCACGATGCAGGCCGGATCGGAGTCGACGCAGACCGCGTCGATGCGGCCGTTGGAGTTGTGCGCGCTCGGCGGATACAGCGGCACCGCGATGATCCCGGCGTAGAGGCAGCCGAAGAACGCCTTCACGTACTCCAGACCCGGCGGCAGCAGCAGCACCGCCCGATCGCCGGGATGCGCGACCTGGAGCAGTGTGGCCGCGTACGCCCTTGCCGCACGGTCGATCTCGGCGTAGGTGAGCGACTCGGTCACGCCGTGCCTGGCGGTCGAGTCCGGGTAGCTGAGGAAGCTGTAGGCGAGCTTGTCCGGCCGTTGCGCGGCCTGGTTGGTCAGCGCGCGGACCAAGGTGTCGTACTCCAGCGCGCCCCCGGTGAGCAGTGTTGTGGTCATACTCCGACCTCCTGTGGTGACGGCGCGGCGAGGAAGCCGA
The DNA here is from genome assembly GCF_042871115.1 of Nocardia sp. NPDC006044. NCBI lineage: Bacteria > Bacillati > Actinomycetota > Actinomycetes > Mycobacteriales > Nocardiaceae > Nocardia > Nocardia sp. NPDC006044. The sequence goes on along the minus strand of NZ_JBIAID010000004.1, from coordinate 1,018,296 downwards.
CCTTGCGGAAGTAATCCAGGTAGCGGATGAACAGGTCACGGGAGACCGGCGGGCAGGCCACGCCGATCCGGTCCAGCGCGGTGACGGCCTGGTCCACGTCGAACTGGATGAGCGGGGTGAGGCCGTCGCCGGCGCTCAGCAGGCTCAGCACGCTGAACGAGGCCGAACCCGGTCCCGCGCTCGCGGCGTGCGCGGCGATCGCGGCGCGCCACTGGTCCAGCCCCACCAGGCGCACCGGCCAGCCGCTCTCCCGCAGCCAGCCGACGGCGGCGGTGAAGGTGCACGGCTGCGGGTTGCGGATGTGGTAGATCTGCGTGCCCGGCTGCGGGTCGCGGGCCAGTTCGACCATCGCCGCACCGGTGAAATCGGCGGGCGCGAGGTCCACCGCGAAGTCCACCTCCGGCGCGAGACCGACCTCCTGACTGGCCTTGACCAGCAGCCAGAAAAAGTCGCTGGTCTGGCAGGCGCCGGTGCGGCTGTCGCCGCCGATGCGGCCGAGCCGGAACACGCGCACCGGCAGGCCGCGTTCGCCCGCCTCGGTGACCAGGCGCTCGGACACCCACTTGCTGCGCAGGTAGCCGAGGGACAGTTGCGACGGATCCCGCGCGACAAGCGGTTCGGCGACCCGTCCGCCGACCGCGTCGCCGGGGCCGAGCACGTACAGCGAGGACACGAAATGCAGTGGCGCGCCGCTGGTTCGGGCCAGCGTGATCAACTCCAGGGTGCCGCGGACGTTGGCCGCCTCCAGCACCCGGTACGGCAGCGCGAAGTTCACTTGCGCGCCGTTGTGGTAGATCGCGTCGATGGTGCGGCCCAGCAACAGGAATTGCTTCTCGGACAGGCCGAGTCGCGGTGCGGCCAGATCGCCGAGGACGGGCACGACCCGGTCGAACGAGTCCCGGGGCAGCTCATAGCTGTCGAAGGTGGCCGCCAAGCGCGCGAGACCTTCCTCCCTGCTGTCCGCCCGCACCAGGCAGTGCACGCGGGAGTCGGTGCGCGCCAGCAGTTCACGCAGCAGGAACGCGCCGACGAACCCGGTGGCACCGGTGAGCAGTACCTCGCCGGTCGTGGGCGGTGCCACCGCCCACGGTGCGGCGGGCCAGGATTCGATCGCGGCGGCCACCTCGGCCTCGAGATCGATGGTCTCCTCGGTGGCGGCCTCGCCGGCCAGCAGCGCGACCACACCGGCCACGGTGGGCCGGGCGAACAGCGAGCCGAGCGCAATGTCCTCGCCGAAGGTCTGTTTCAGCCGCAGGATCAGCTGGGCGGCCAGCAGTGAGTGGCCGCCGAGATCGAAGAAGTTGTCCTCGCGCCCGACCCGCGGAATGCCCAGGACGTGCGCGAAGACGCCCGCGACGCGCTGCTCGAGCGGGGTGCGCGGCGGCTCGTACGAGACGGCGTTGCGGCGCAGGACCGGGGCGGGCAATGCCCGGCGGTCCAGTTTTCCGTTGGTGGTCAACGGGAATTCGTCCAGCACGAGTACGGCGGCGGGAACCATGTGCTGCGGCAGTCGCCGCGCCAGGTGGGCACGCACGTCGACGACGAGATCGTCGCGGGCCTTGACCCGCAACGGATCCGAGATGACGAGCTCGTCCGGCCATTCGGCGTCGCGGGCCACCGGGATGGACGGCAACCCGACATCCCACCCGGTCACCACGACGTCGTAGCGGCCGCCAGGACGGCGCAGCGCCTCGATCCGGTAGGGCACCCGATCGGCAAGGGCCAGATAGTCTTCCGGGTTGACGCCGCCGGAACCGGCGAGGGCGGCCCGGATCTGGGCGGCGCCGGCCCGGCCACGCGGTAACTCCGCGACCACCGCGAGCGGACCGGCAACCCTGGCATCGAGCACGTCGGCGATCAGCACCGCCGCCGGACGATCCCGCTCGAGCAGCTCGGCCAGTTGCCGCGGTGTGGTCGTCGCGTCGAGCAGCTTCGGCCGCACCGGCAGTCCGCGCCGACCCGCGAACAGCACGGCGTCATAGCGGAATCGGGACATCTCGTTGAGGTACTGGCCGCGCTTGAGCCGGATCCTGGACCCGGTCAGCGTGGGGTGTGCGGCGACGAAGTCTTCGAAATACCGTGGCGAGATCACCAATTCGGCGTCCCGGTCGAGCGCGGCGCGCACGGCGGGCGCCAGTTCGGCGGCGCCGGCGGACGGCGAGTTGGTCGCCTCGACGGTCGCGTGGAAGGACTCGCTGAGGGTGAGGTCGCGGACGTCGCCGACGAACAGCACGCCCTCGGGGGCGAGCAGGCCGACGACCGAGTCCAGCACCCGGGTCAGGTAATCGGCGCTCGGGAAGTACTGCACCACCGAGTTGATCAGGATGACGTCGTACGGTCCGGCGATGTCGTCGGGCAGCTGGTCGGCGGCACACTGGTCGAGCCGGACGTGCCGGAGGTCCGGGTTGCCCGCGACGATCTTCGTGCGCACGTTCTCGATGGCCGAGGCGGAGACGTCCGTCGCGTCGTACACCGCGCACCGCGCGGCCAGCCTGGACAGCAACAGGCCGGTGCCGCAGCCGATTTCGAGAACTCGTCGCGGTTCGAAGGTGCGCACCGCAGCGACGGTCGCCTCGACCCATTCCCGCATGTGCTTCTCGGGGATGGCGGCGTTGGTGTAGGAGTCGTTCCAGCCGGAGATGTCGAAATCCGGGTCGCCGTCGTGGCCCTGCCGGTAGGTGCTGTTGAACACGATCTGCCAGTTGGCGACCTGGTCCCGCTCCGCGTCGGCGGCGTTCGCGGACGCGTCACCCGGCGTGAAATAGGCGACCAGGGAGAGGTTTCCGCCGGAGTCCTTGCGGGCCAGCACGACCGACTGATCGACGCCGGGGTGCGCGGTGATCGCGGCTTCGATCTCGCCGAGTTCGATGCGGAAGCCGCGCACCTTGACCTGCTGGTCGATCCGGCCGAGGTATTCGAGATCGCCGTCGGCCCGGCGGCGGGCGAGGTCGCCGGTCCGGTACACCCGGCGACCGCCGAGTACCGGGCTGTGCACGAAACGTTCGGCGGTGAGGTCGTCGCGGTTCAGGTACCCGCGCCCGACACCCGGGCCGGAGACGAGCATCTCCCCCGCCACTCCGTCGGGCACCGGACGGCCCGCCGGATCGACGATGAGCACGCCGAGATCGGGCAGCGGGACACCGATCGGGCTGCCCGCCGCCGACACCACGTCGGCGCGGGTGAGTTCGCGATAGGTGACGTGCACCGTCGTTTCGGTGATGCCGTACATGTTCACCAGGCGCGCCGACTCACCGAAGCGATCGAACCACGGTGTGAGCGTGGACAAGTCGAGCGCCTCGCCGCCGAAGACGATCCAGCGCACCGCGAGTTCGGCGCTGTCGTCCAGCACGCGCAGCAACTGGGTGAACGCCGACGGGGTCTGGTTCAGCACCGTGACCTGTTCGCGGGCGAGCAGTTCCGCGAACTCGGCGGTCGAGCGGCTGATCGAGCCGGGAACCACGATGAGCCGCCCGCCGTAGAGCAGCGCGCCCCACATCTCCCAGACGGCGAAGTCGAAGGAGTAGGAGTGGAACATCGTCCACACGTCCTGCGCGCCGAAGTCGTACCAGCGGCGGGTCGTGGCGAACAGGCGAACCACGTTGGCGTGCTCGATGACCACACCCTTCGGGACACCGGTGGAACCCGAGGTGTAGATGACGTAGCACGGGTCGTGCGGCGCGGCCTTCTCCAGCGGGAGGTCGGGCACGGGCTCGTCCGCCTGCTCGTCGATCAACAGCAGCTCCGGGCCCGAGTGCGCGACCAGCGTGCTGTGGCTGATCACCAGGCGCGCGCCCGAGTCGGCGATCATGAACTCGATCCGGTCCGCCGGGTACATCGGGTCGAGCGGTACATAGGCCGCGCCTGCCCGCAGCACCGCGAGGATCGCGACGACCACGTCGGCGGAACGCTCGAGGTGGATGCCGACGAACGAACCACGGCCGACCCCGCGGGCGCGCAGCCGCTGGGCCAGTTCGTCGGCGGCCGCCGCGAGTTCGGCGTAGGTCATGGCGCTTTCGCCGAACGTGAGCGCCACCGCGTCGGGTGTCTGGATGGCCTGGGCCGCGAAGAGTTCGTGCAGCGTCAGCGCGGGTTCGGCGGATGGCTCGCTGGGCAGTGCCGCGGCGACCGCGCGTGCGCGCTCGCCGGGTTCGAGGAAGTCGAGTTCCGGCAGGGCGGTGTCCGGTTCGGCGACGACGGCGGTGAGCAGGGCGACGAAGTGCCGCGCGATGGCGGCGACGGTCGGCTCGTCGTACAGGTCGACGTCGTACTCGAACGCGCCGGCCAGCTCCGCGCCGACCTGCCGCAGCGTGACCAGCACGTCGAATTTGGTCGTGCCCGAGTGCACTTCGACGTATTCGGCGCTCAGGCCGGGGATGGCGAGCTCGGGCAACGCGGTGTTCTGCAGCACCACCGCGGTACGGAACAGCGGCGAGTGGCTCAGTTCGCGATCGGGGCGCACGTGCTCGACGACCAGGTCGAACGGCGCCTCCTGGTGGTCGAACGCGTCGAAGACGACCCGTTGTTCCCGGGCGAGCAGCTCGCGGAACGTGGGCGCGCCGGACAGGTCCGTGCGCAGCGCGAGGGCGTTCACGAAAAACCCGATCAGCGGCTCGATCTCGGGCCTGGTCCGGCCGGCGATCGGTGTGCCGACGGTGATGTCCTCCGCGCCGGTGTAATAGCGCAGCAGCGCTTTGAATCCCGCCATCAACGCGATGAACAACGTTGCCGGGCGGTCGTTCACCCTGACCTCGCCGGCCAGTCGCCGCAGCCCGGACAGCACCGGGGCGGGAATCGTGAACGGCACTCGCGCGCCGCGGTTTTCCGGTTCGAGCGCGCGCGGCCGGTCGGGGTGAAAGGTGACCAGTGGCGGTTCGTCGCCGAGCACGCCGCGCCAGTAGTCGAGGTCGGCACCGAACTTGTCCTGCTGCGCGAGATCCTGCAACCAGGTCGCGTAGTCGGGGTACTGCAACGGCAACGCGGGCAGTTCGGGCCGCTGCTTACCGGCGGTGAGATCGGCGTAGGCGGACATCAGTTCGGTGGCGAACACCCCGAGCGACCAGCCGTCGGAGACGATGTGGTGCATGGCGACGGCGAAGATCGCATCGTCCTCGCTCAACCGCACCAGCAGCACCTCGACCAGCCGGCCGGACAGGTCGAACACGGTCCGGCTGAACCGCTCGACCTGCGCGGTGGCGTCGGCCAGCGGGCGCTGCGGATCCAGCTGCGCCGGCGACACCACGGTCATGGGCAGCGGTGCCACCGGCCCGACCACCTGCACCGGAACCCCGTCGCGCACTTCGATGCTGGTACGCAGCGACTCGTGCCGGGCGACGACGAACGACAGCGCGCCCTGGAGCGCCGCGAGGTCGAGGTGCCCGCGCAGGCGCAGGGCCAGCGGCATGGTGTAGGTCGCCCGGTCCGGGAACAGCTGCTCCAGGAACCAGATTCGCTGCTGTGCGGCCGAAAGCGGCGCGGCGGCAGTGGGATCGGTGCGGCGCGGGATACCGGCCCGCGGGGTGCCACCGGCGGCCCATCGCCGCAGCAGCGCGCGACGGGATGCGCCGGTATCGACGAGTTCAGGCATTGTTGCTCCGTTCTTCGGCCGTCCCCGGCTGGTTGAGCAGCAGCTCGACCTCGCTGTCGGACAGTTCGTCCAGCCGCCGCAGCAGATGCGCGGCGATGGTGTCGGCCATCCCCGCCGCCGTCGGACCGGCGAACAGCTCGCCGAGGGCGAGGTCCAGCGGGAAGATGGACCGCAGCTGGGTGGCCACGTGCACGGCGAGCAGCGAATCGCCGCCCAGCTCGAAGAAGTTGGCGTCGGCACCGACCTCCTCGACGCCGAGCGCAGCGCGCCACACCGCGACGACCTGGTTGCGCACCGAGACAACGAAATCGTCCTCGTCGGCGTCGGTTTCGACCGGCTCCGGCGCCGCGGCGGCGGAGGGCACGGTGTCGACGCGGCGCGGCCGCATCGGCGCGGCCTCCGGCGGGTCGACCCAATAGCGTTTCAGGGCAAAGGGATACGTCGGCAGGCTGACCTTCGCCGGAACCGCGCCGCCGTGGACTGCATCGAAATCGACCGCGACACCGGACAACCAGAGCCGTCCGGCCGCCTCCACGATCGCGTGCTCCGGCGCGCCCGCGCCGAGGCCCGAACCCAGGGTTCCGACGGTCGCCGAGGCGCGATCGGCAGTGCGCAGGAACGAGACCAGCGACTTGCCCGGGCCGACCTCCAGCGCGACGATCCCCGGGTGCCGGCCGACCAGGCCGAGCGCGGCCTCCCGGAACCGCACGGTGCTGGTCATCTGCCGCGACCAGTAAGCGGGATCGACCGCCTGCTCGGCGGTGATCGGCGCGCCGGTGACGTTCGACCAGAACGGAATCCGCGGGGCCTGCCGGGCCACGCCGCGGACCAGTTCGGCAAAGCGGGCCGCGGCCTCGTCCATGAGCGGGGTGTGGAACGCGTGCCCGACCGGCAGCAGCGAGCTGGGCACGCCCTCCTCGGACAGCGCGCCGGCCAGGCGGAACAGGGCCGCCGGGGCGCCGGCCACGACGCAGCGGCTGGCCGAGTTGTCCGCGGCGAGCCAGATGTCGTCCGGCAGGCGCTCGGCGACGAGGTCGGCCCCCTTGGAGATGGCGAGCATGCCGCCAGGCGGGGCCGCCGCCATGATCCGGCCGCGTTCGACCACCAACTCCAGGGCGTCGCCGAGGTCGAAGACGCCGGCGAGGGTGGCGCAGACCAATTCGCCGAGGCTGTGGCCCAGCAGTTCCGCAGGCTCCGCGCCGAATTCGCGCCACATGCCGGCCAGCGCGTATTCGACGGCGAACAGCGCGGCCTGGGTCTGTTCGGTGCCCTCGGCATCGCGGACCGCGGCGTCCAGATCGAAGCCGCCGCGTTCGCGCAGGAGGTCGGCGCAGGCCCGGTAGCGGTCGCCGAACGGGCGGACAGTTTCGGCGAGTTCGAGGACCGCGGCGCCGAGCGCGACGCCCTGGCCGGGGAACAGCCAGGCGAGGGCGGGCGTGGGTGCGGCCTCCCCCACCGTCGGCTTGCGCAGTGCGGCAACGGCTTCCCGCGTGGTGCCGGCCACGACCATGCGGCGGTGCGGGAAGCGTCGGCGGCCGTGCGCCAAAGTGTGTGCCACAGCGGCGAGTTCCGCATCGGTGCGGTCCAGGTGCTCGGCGAGCCGGGCAACCGCCCGATCCGCGTCCTGGGCGGTGCGACCGGAAATCACCAGCGCGCGGGGACCGGACCGGACCGGAGTGGCAACCTGCGCCGGCGGCTGTTCGACGATCACGTGGGCGTTGGTCCCGCCGATGCCGAAGGCGCTCACGGCCGCCCGGCGCACCTCGGCCGGCCAGGCCCGTAGCTCGGTGTTGACGAAGAACGGCGTTGCGGCGAAGTCGATCTCGGGGTTGGGCCGGGTGTAGTTCAGGCTCGCCGGGATGCGCCCCTCGCGCACCGCCAGCACGGCCTTGATGAACCCGGCCACGCCGCCCGCGGAATTGAGATGGCCGACATTGGCTTTCACCGAGCCGAGCGCACAGTACTGGGTCGCCCCGGTGTGCTCGCGGTAGGCCGCGCTCAGCGCCGCCACCTCGATCGGGTCGCCGAGTTTGGTGCCGGTGCCGTGCGCTTCGACATAGCCGATCGTCTCGGCGCCGATTCCGGCCGCCGACAACGCTTCCCGGATGACCGCGCGCTGCCCGGCGATGCCGGGAGCGGTGAAACCGATCTTGTTGCCGCCGTCGTTGTTCACCGCGGAACCGAGGATCACCGCGTGGATGTGGTCCCGGTCGGCGATCGCGTCGGCGAGCCGCTTGAGCACGACAACGCCGACACCCGAACCGAAGACGGTGCCGCCGGCCTCGGCGTCGAACGCGCGGCAGTGGCCGTCCGGGGACAGGATCGAGCCCTCCTCGTAGATGTACCCGGCCTCCTGCGGCACCTTCACGCTCGCGCCGCCGGCCAGCGCGACATCGCACTGGAAGTCGAGCAGCGCCTGCGCGGCCTGGTGCACGGCGACCAGCGAGGTGGAGCACGCGGTCTGCACCGCGACGCTCGGGCCGGTCAGGTTCAGCTTGTAGGAGACCCGGGTGGCCAGGTAGTCGGAGGCGTTGCCGTGCAACGCGTGCAGCTGCGAGCTGGGCGTCTGGAACACGCTCGCGTGCCCGGCCAGGTTCCGCAGCAGGTAGGTACTGATCCCCGCGCCCGCGAAAACGCCGACCGGGGTGGGGTTTTCGGCCGCGGTGTGACCGGCGTCCTCCAATGCCTCCCACGCGCACAGGGTGAACAGGCGGTGCTGCGGGTCGGTGAGTTGTACTTCGCGCGGCGGCATTTCGAAGAACTCCGCGTCGAATTTGTCCGCGTCCGCGAGCAACGCGCCCGCGTGCACGTACCCGGCGGGCGGGTCGGCGGGCATGGTCTCCGGCCCGAGCGGGCGCACGGATTCGCGCCCCGCGCACAGGTTGTGCCAGTAGTCGGTGACCGTGTCCGCGTCGGGGAAGCGGCAGGCCATGCCGATCACGGCCACACGGAACTCGGTGTCGTCCTGGGTCATCGCTGGCTCCCAACGCTGTCGGGCAGGGTCTCGGTCGCTTGGCGGTGTGCCCGGCGGCGGGCGGCGGCCGCGCGGCGGTCCTGGCCGCGGTCCGCGTCCTCCTGCGGGGCCGTGCGGCCGGCCAGCGACTTGGCCAGCCCGTCCACGGTCGGCGCGGCGAACAGGTCGGTCATCGCCAAGGTCACGCCGAGGCGGCGCTCGAGCAGGCCGCGCACCCGGGCCAGCGCGAGCGAGTGGCCGCCGAGGTCGAAGAAGTTCTGCCCGAGGCCGATTTCCCGGTCGAGCACCTCCGCCCAGACCTCGGCGACGATCCGCTCGAGCTCGGTGCCCGGCGGGGTGTAGACCGGCGGGGCGGCCGGGGCGATCTTCGGCAGCTTCGCCCGGTCGAGCTTGCCGGTGAGGCCGCGCGGCAGCGCGTCGAGAACCATGTAGGCCGACGGGATCATGTAGTCCGGCAAGCGAGTACGCAGGTATGCCGACAGCTCCAGATAGTCGGGTTCCAGCGGACCGTCCTGGGTCAGGTAGGCGACCAGGCGGGGCACGTCGGCGTCGGCGTCGAGCACGACGGCGGCCTCGGCGACCGTCGGGTGCGACCGCAGGAACGTCTCGGCCTCACCGGGTTCCACGCGGTGGCCGCGGATCTTGACCTGGCGGTCTTTGCGGCCGACGAAGACCAGGCGGCCGTCGGGCAGCCGCCGGGCGAGGTCGCCGGTGCGGTAGTACGGGACGCCGTCGCGGCCGGTGCCGAACACGGTGCCGGTGAGTTCCGGCCGATGCCAGTAGCCGAGCGCGACGTGCCGGCTGCGCAGCGCGATCTCGCCGTAAACCTCGGTGGGACGGCCGCTTTCGTCGACCAGGTCGACCTCCACGCCCTCGACCGGGTGGCCGATCGGCACCCCGGCCCGGTCCGCGTCCTCCGGAGCGACGATGTGCTGCAGGGCGACCGAGCATTCGGACGGACCGTAGAGGCTCACCAGCCGGCAGGCCGGGGTGAAGTGCTTGCCGAAGTCGACGACGTCGCCGCGGACCACTTCCTCGCCGCCGAGCGCCACCAGGCGCAGCGCGTGCGGCACCCAGGGGCCGTCGGTGTCGCTGAGCAGGTACCGGAAAAGCGTTGGGGTGCAGTGCAGCACGGTGATCCCGGCGCGTTCGATCTCCGCGCGCAGCCCCGCGGGATCGAACAGGTGCGGGTCGATCACGTACAGTTCGGCCCCGGCCACCGCTGCGCCGAACGAGTTCAGCACGCCGGCGTCGAAGGTGTAGCGGGCGGGCGCGGCCACCACGTCGTCGGGTCCGATGCGCAGTCGCCGGGCGTAGGTGACGGCATGGGCCAGTGCGTTACCGCCGCTCTGCGCCACACCTTTCGGGCGGCCGGTCGAGCCGGAGGTGTGCAGGATGTAGGCGAAATCGTCGGCGCTGATGTGGGATTTCCCCCAGGTCGACAGGTCGTTGGTGGGCACCGCGCTCAGCGCCGGGTCCGGCCGGTCGGCACGGCCGGACACGGTGAACACGTGCGCACCGCCGGCCACCGACCGAGCCGGCCCGGCCAGCGCCGGATCGCACAGCACCGCGGAAACGTCTGCCTCTTCGAGGATTTCGATCAGCCGGGCCTGCGGCGCCCGCGGATCGAGCGGCACATACGCCACTCCCGCGCGCAACGCCGCCCAGACCGCGACGAAGCTTTCCGGCGTGTGGTCGTAGAGCAGCGCGACGCGACTGCCGTCGAGTCCGGCGCCGATGAGTTCCTTGGCGATGGCGGCGGTGACCGCGTCGAGTTCGGCGAAGCTGGTCGTGCGGTCGCCCACGCGCAGCGCCGGTGCGCTGCCGCGCAGGTCGATCACGGCGTCGAGCCGATCGATCAGGCGCTCGTCCGGCTCCGGCTCGGGCACCATCGGCGAGCCGGGCAGTGCCCAGACCGCCTCGGCAGCAGCCTGTTCCGCGGTCTCCAGGCCGACCGCGCCGACGGGCTGCTCCGGATTCGCGACGATACTCGCGAGCGCGGTCGCGTAATGCCGAAGCGTCCGAGCGGCGGTCGGTGCGTCGTAGAGGTCGGCGCTGTATTCCAGGACCAGCTTGGTGGGGCCGTCGGTCTCGTCGACGGTCAGGTCGAGGTCGAGCTTGGCCGTCGTGCGCGGCGCGTCCACCAGTTCGACGTCGAGACCGGGCATGCCGAGCGCCGGTGGGGGCGTGTTCAAGTAGTTGAACATGACCTGGGCGAGCGGGGTGCGGCTCATGTCCCTGGTCGGCACCATCGCCTCGATGACCTTCTCGAACGGCAGGTCCTGGTTGGCGTGGGCGGACAGGACCGTCTTGCCGACGCGGGCGACCAGCCCGGTGAAGGTCTCCTCCGGGTCGACCTCGGTGCGCAGCGCCAGGGTGTTCAGGAAGCAGCCGACCAGCGGCTCGACGGCCGACCTGGTGCGCCCGGCGATCGGCGAGGCGACGATCAGATCCGGTTGGCGGGTATAGCGATTCAGCACGGTGTAGAACGCGGCGAGCAGTACCGCGAAGGTGGTGACGCCGCTGCGCGCGGCGAGCGCCCGCACCTCGGCCATCACCCGCGGGTCGAGCCCGAGCCGCTCGACCGCGCCACGGGAGGTGCGCCGCGCGGGACGTGGCCGGTCGCCGGGGATTTCGGTGACCGTCGGGTCGGCCAGCTCCGCCCGCCAGAAGTCCAGCTGCCCGTCGAGCCGGTCCGCGTTACCGCGCTGCCAGCTCGCGTAGTCGGCGTACTGCACGGCCAGCGACGGCAACGCCGCGTCGGCACCGTCCAGCTGCGCCTGGTAGTGCGCCGAAACCTCCTGGCTCAGTACGGCAATCGACCAGCCGTCGCACACGATGTGGTGCAGTGCGATGGCGAGCAGATACTCCCCCGGTCCCGATTTGATCAGGTGATAGCGCCAGACCGGGCCCTCGGCCAGGTCGAACGGCGCGCGGTAGACGCTGGCCGCGAGTTCGGCCTCGGCGGTGCCGCGCTGTTCCGGCGGGAGGGTGCTGAAGTCGGTGAACTCCAGCGGCCGTGGCGAATACGGGCGGATCACTTGACGCAGCTGCCCGTCCTCGGTGGTCCGGTAAACGCTGCGCAGCACCTCGTGCCGCTGTTCGACCAGGGCCAGGGCGTTCTCCACCGCGGCGACGTCGAGGTCGCCGCGCAGCCGTAGGCCGCCGGGCATGATGTAAGTGGCGTTGCCGGGATCGAGGGTCTCCAGGAACCAGAGTCGTTCCTGGGCATAGGAGACCGGCAGTAGTTCGCCGTCCGTGCGCGGCACGGCCCGCAACGGCGGCAGCGAATCCTGTTCGGCGGCAGCGGCTTCGATCAGACGCGCGGCGGTCACGATAGTGGGGCTCTCGAACAGTTCGCGCAGCGAGACGCTGACGCCGAACTCGTCCAGGATCTGCGAGATCACCCGGGTCGCGGCCAGGGAGGTGCCGCCGAGCAGGAAGAAGTCGTCGTGGCGGCCGATCTCGATGCGCTCCAACGCCTGCGACCAGAGGGCCGCCAGGCGGATCTCCCGCTCGCCGATCGGGGCTTCGAAGGCCGCGTCTGCCGCGTCCGAATCCGTCTCGGCCGCTTCGTCGGGCACCGTGTACTCGCGTACCGGCAACGCGGCGAGCAACGACTCCACCGGCGCGGCCGGGGTGGCCGCGGCGGCGGCCGCGAGGGTGCAGAAGTCCTGCGCCAGGTCGGCGGCGGCGGTCGCGTCGAGCAGCTTCGAGTTGTAGGTCAGGTGACAGACCAGCTCGGCGCCGGTCTCGGCGACGTGCATGACCAGGTCGTAGAGCGTGGCGCCGGTATCGATGGTCTGCCACTCGACGCTCAGGCCCCACGCGCTCAGATCGGGGCGCTCGAGCATCTGCTGCACGAACAGGGTCTGGAAGACCGGGCTGAAGGCCGGATCCCACGGCCCGCCGATGGCCTCGACGACCCGCTCGAACGGGACGGTCTCGTCGTCGTAGGCGGCCATCGCGGTGTCGCGGGTGCGGTGCAGCAGGTCGAGGAAGGTCTGGCCGTCGGCGAGGTCGGACCGGACCGGGACCGTGTTGACGAAGTGCCCGATGGTCTTCGCCAGCTCGGCGTACGGGCGGGCGGCCATGGGGATGCCGACGCAGAAGTCGCGCTGACCGGTGCGCTGCGCCAAAATCAGTTCGTAGCAGGCCAACAGGAAGACGAACGGCGGAATGCCGTTGGCCGCCGCGGCGGAACGCACGGTGTCGGCCACCCCGGGCGGGAACGAATTCTCCACGCGCGCACCGTCGTTACCCACCCGGCGCGGACGGCGGCCGATGGCCAGATCCAGCGCCGGGGCGCCACGCAGCAGCGCGGCCCGCCGCTCGACCGCCGCCGCCTGGATCGCCTGCGTGCCGTGTTCGGCGCTCCATACCGCATAGTCGGCGTACTGCCGCGGCGGCACGTGCAGAACGACCTCCTCGCCGCGTACCACGGCGCCGTAGGCCGCCCAGAGCTGATCGATCAGCAGCGCGATCGAGAGTCCGTCCAGCACAAGGTGATGCGCGACGACCGCGAGAATCCACTCCTGCTCGGCGAGCCGGATCAGCGCCCACCGCACCGGCGGCCGGTCCGCCAGATCGAACGGCTCGGACGCGAGGGTGCGCAGCAGCTGATCCACCGCCGACTCCCGCGCCTTCGCGGGCACCAGCCGCAGATCGGGCGTCTGCCAGTCGGCGCCCGCGACCTCGACGACCTCGGCCCGCAAGCCCTCCGGCGTCTCCTCGAAAATCGTGCGGAAGGCATGCTGCTGCCGGGTCACCGCGTCGGCGGCCGCTTGTAGCGCCGGCACGTCGAGCGGACCGCTGATCCGAATGCCCAGCGGTACATGGTAAATCGCGGGGTGCCCGGCGAGTTGCTCGTGCAGCCAGATGCCCCGCTGGGCCGGCGTCGCCGGGAACGGACCCGCGCCCTCGCGCAGCGGGACGGTGGTGGTGGAGATGCCTGCGGCGCGGCGCTCCCGCAGGCGCGCCAGGGCCAGGCTGCTAGCCGGTGAGTTCATGATCGTTCTCCAAAAGGGCTGCATCGGCTTGCTCGACCATGAGCTCCTCCAGCGCGGCCGCCACCTGGGCGACGGTCGGCTCCTGCAACATGCGCCGGAGCGCGAACTCGATCTCGAAGAGCTCGCGGAGCCTGCGGACGAACTGGGTGGCGGCCAGGGAATGCCCACCGATGCGGAAGAAGTTCTCGAAGACGCCGACCTGCTCGAGCCCGAGCAACTCGGCCCACATCTCGGCCACGACCTGCTCGTATTCGGTGCGTGGCGCGACGTAGTCGGCGTCGGCGGTGAACAGATCGGTCGAGGCCCGCGACACCGGGGCGGCCTCGACGCTCGGCACGCCGCCGACGATCCGGTACGACTTGCGGTCGAACGGATACAGCGGCAACCGCGCCATCGGCCGGGTCGCCGCGTCCACACCGGACCAGCGCACCTCGTGCCCGCGCACATGCAGCTCGCCCAGCGCCGCCAGCATCACCGAGAGATCGTCCACGTCGCGGACCAGCGATGGCACCGCGACACCCGCCCGATCGTGATGGCGGAGCAGGCTTTTCAGCATTCCGTTCAGCGCCGGGTGCGGGCCGAGCTCGATGAAGGCGCCGATATTGGCCTCGATCATCGCGCCGACCGCCTCGGCGAACCGCACCGGGCGCACCACCTGATCGGTCCAGTACAGGCCGTTCAGATGCGCGCCGTCGATCCGGGTGCCGGTGACGGTGGAGTAGAACGGGACGCTGCCCTCGCGGGGCTGGATGCAGGGCATGTCGGCCGCGAATTCCGGCAGGCAGTCGAGCATCAGCGGCGAGTGGAAGGCGTAGCGACCGGGCAGGCGGCGGGTCATGATCTGCTCGCCGTCGAGCCGGGCCAGGTAGCCGTCGACCGCGCCGGTGCTGCCCGAGATCAGCGTCCACTGCGGGCCGTTGGTGCCGGCCAGGTGTACCCGGGGCGGCAGTTCGAGTTCGGCCACGGGGCGGTTGACCACGGCCATGCAGCCGTTGTCGCGCAGCCGCGCGGTCGCCTTGGCCCTGGCCGCGATGATCTGCGCGGCGGTGCGCAGGTCGATCGCGCCGCAGACGTGCGCGGCGGCGACCTCGCCGACGCTGTGCCCGACCACGGCGGACGGGGTGATCCCCCACGACTGCCACAGCGCGGCCAGCGCGACCTGCAAGGCGAACAGCACCGGCTGCGCGGTGCCGGTGTCGGCGAGGGCCTCCTCGTCGCGACCGCGGTCGAGGACGGCGAAGGTGGACCAGCCCAGTTCGACGCGCAGCTCGCGATCGACCGCGAGCAGGGCGTCACGGAACACCGGCTGATGCCGAATCAGCTTGCGTCCCATGCCGGCCCACTGGTTGCCCTGGCCGGTGAAGACGAACGCCACCTTGCCGGGACCGCCGCGCGGAACCCGGCCGGCGGCGGCGCCGAGCGGCAGCGAACCACCGGAGATCGAGGTGAGTTGCTCGGCCAGGTCCGCGTGGTCGCGGGCGGCGACGGCGACCCGGAACGGATGTTGCGCCCGGCGCGCGGTCGAGGTCTGCGCGAGTTCGGCGATCGGCGCGGCCGTGCCGTCGCGCAGCATGTCGATCCAGTGGTCGACCAGGTCGAGCGTCGACTGCTCGCTGCGGCCGGAAATGCTGACCAGATACGGCTTTTCGACCGCGGTCGGGATGTGCGCAGACTCCGTCGCGGCGCCGGCGAGCACGGCGTGCGCGTTGGTGCCGCCGAACCCGAAGGAGCTGACGCCGGCGAGCGCGCGGCCCCGGCGCTGCGGCCAAACCTGGTTCTCGGCAGGCACGGTGAACGGCAGTTCGGCGAACGCGATGTGCTTGCTCGGCGATTCGAAGTTCAGGTTGGCGGGCACCTGTCCGTGGTGCAGCGCCAGCGCGGTCTTCACCAATCCGGTGATGCCCGCGGCGGCCTCGAGGTGACCGACCACGGTCTTGGCCGAGCCAACCAGGAACTTGTCTTCGCGGCCATCGGCGAAAACGGTGCCCAGCGCGCGTGCTTCGATGGCGTCGCCGAGGATGGTCCCGGTGCCGTGCGCCTCGATGTATTGCACGTCGCCCGGGTTCACCCCGGCCCGCCGGTAGGCGCGGCGCAGCACGTCGACCTGCGACTGATAACTGGGCGCGGTCAGTCCATTGGTACGACCGTCCTGGTTTATCGCCGAGCCGAGCAGCACCGCGTAGACGCGATCGCCGTCCCGTTCGGCCTGCGCCAACGGCTTCAGCACGACCGCGGCGCTGCCCTCGCCCCGCACGTAGCCGTCGGCGCGATCGTCGAAAGTCTTGCACCGCCCGTCCGCGGCCATCATGCCCGCGCCGGCCAGCGACTCGGTGACCCGCGGATCGAGCGTCATGTTCACGCCGCCGACCACCGCGACGTCGCAGTCGCCGTCGTGCAGGCCGCGCAGCGCCATGTGCAGCGCGACCAGCGACGACGAGCAGGCGGTATCCACGCTGACGCTCGGGCCGCGCAGGTCGTAGAGATACGAAAGCCGGTTTGCCGCAATGCTGCCGGCATTGCCGGTGACGGCCGCGATCGGCATTCCGGCCGCCGCGGATTCGCCCATACCGCGCGAATAGTCACCCGCGGTGATACCGACGAAGACCCCGGTCGAGGTGCCGGCCAGCCGCTCGACCGGTACGCCCGCGTCCTCGAAGGCGTCCGCGACGGTCTCCGCGAGCAGCCGGTGCTGCGGGTCCATGGCCGCGGCCTCGGCGTCACCGATACCGAAATAGCCGGCGTCGAAGGCATACGGGTCGTCGAGGAACGAGCCGAACCAGGATTCGCGCCGCTCATCGCCGTGCGCGTGGCCGGTCGGCGGCCAGTCGTGCCGATCGGCCGGGGCCCGGCCGACCAATTCCCTGCCGTGCCACAGGGTTTCCCACAGCTGCTGCGGTCCGCGCAGTCCGGGGAACGCGCAGCCGATGCCGATGATGGCGACCGGTTCCTGGGCGGCGCCGGTCCCGGCCGGGCGCCGCTCGACCTCGGGCTCCCGGACCGCCGCGTCCGGCAGTGCCGGTTCGAGGTCGTCCTGTGCCGCGGCCAGCCCCTCGGCCAGGGCGTGCACGGTCGGATATTCCCAGGGAAGGTCCGGCGGAAGCGGTTTTCCCATCCAGGTGGAAATCTTGCCGACGAATACCAACGCCACCGCCGAGGTGAGCCCGAAACTCGAGAACGGCTCACTCAGGGCGACGTCATCCGTGGCAATGTCCAATAAATCTCCGAGCGTTTCGGTGAGAAACAAACTGATTTCGTCGGCCGTCCGACGGGCCATTTCTGCAGACATCTAGCACTATCCCTACTACGTAGAAACAGAAGTACGTGGCTCGACTGAATTTTCAGTGTTGTCCGCGACGGCGGGGACATTGTGATCGGCGAGGGTTTTCCCGGGTATTTCGGACAATCCACGCGCGGCCAGGTTCTGCCGCGCCTGGGCCAGCGGGAAGGCCAGCACGCGCAGGTCGTGGAAGAGCTTCACCGCGATGGTCGGCCAGATCGCGCCGGTCAATTTATAGGTCAGCGCGAGCGCGACGCCACCGAATATAACCTGGGCGGAGACGGCGGGCCGGAATCCGTGCCGCAGGCCATCGATGACGCCACCGGCAACGATGATCAGGATCCAGAACGGCATATCCGGCCAGAGCAGCGCGACCGCGTAGATGGTGAAGCCGCGGTAGACCACCTCTTCGGCGGGCGTGCTGAACGAGTTGGCCAGCCACCAGAACCGCTCGATCGAGGTCTCCGGGGTGATGAAGACGACGTACTCGATCTGCCGCGCGATCCAGTCCCGGCCCCGGCGACCGCCGACCAGCGGAATCAGCACGGGCCCAAGGAGATACGAGACGTAGATGGCGACGATGGCCAGGCTGATGATCTTCTCGGCGAGGGAGAACCCGCGGAAGACGGAGAAGTCGAAGTGGGTCAGGCCGAGCTCGTGCACCGAGGTCCCGCTGATCGCGAAGGCGACCAGGATGACGGCCAGGGTGGCCCACGTCCGGAAGACGCCGCCCTGATACAGCCGGACGCGCGCGTCGGACCGTTCACCGAATTCCTTCGTGAAGACGCGGACCGAGAATATCTCGAAGAATGGCTCGGCGAGCACGAGATAGACAAGCAGAATTATGCAGAAGATTTTCATCTGGAGGCCCCGTTCACTTCCGGTCGGGTCGGTCTTTATATATCGGTGGAGTGGGGTCTTCCGCGCCTTTACACCACCTACCTACGGCGTCGTCCTGAACACATCGGCAGACAGTACAACCGTACTGAGATAGCTGTCTACAGCTTCCACCTGGAAGCTCCTGTGAGCTGGGCCACCGGATTTATACGGAGTAAGGACCTCCGCATGCACCGGGGGTTATACGTCCGATTCGCGCCATTTTTTCGTCCGATTTCGCCTGGTCGGACAAACGCGGGTCAACTATTCACCACATCGCATTCAACTGCCCGAAACATTCGGCGGCGTTCGGCGGAACAGCGCGTCACGCCAATTTGATTGCTAATTGTTTGCCGGAGATGTGCGGTCGTACAACGCCTTATGTACGCCCGTCCAACGCCGAGCCGGGCGGCCCCGCGTGGGTCGGGCCCGATCGGTACCGGCTCCGAGCCGGGCGCAGACCCGCCGCGCGCCTCGTCGATCACCGGACCGCGAAAATATTCCGAGCGGGAATAGCTGGGCCCGGACTACGTTCGTTGAAGGTGATTAGTCGGACAAACGAAAGGGGCCGCACGCGTGGCAACCGAGACAGTGGCATCGTCGGGCGTCGGCTTTCGATCGGAGCGCGGGGCCATCCTCGGCGCGCTGATGCTGGCGACCGGCCTGGTGGCGCTGGATTCCACCATCATCGCCACCGCGGTGCTGACGATCACCGACACGCTCGGCGGCTTCGCCCAATTCCCCTGGCTGTTCTCCATATATCTGCTGGCGCAGGCGGTCACCGTGCCGATCTACGGCAAGCTCGCCGACACGGTCGGGCGCAAGCCGGTGCTGATGTTCGGCATCGCGGTGTTCGCGCTCGGCTCGCTGCTGTGCGGGCTGGCGACCAGCATGCTCGGGCTGATCATCTTCCGCACGGTGCAGGGCATCGGCGCGGGCGCGATCCAGCCGATGACCATGACCATCGCCAGCGACCTCTACACCCTCACCGAGCGGGCCAAGGTGCAGGGCTATCTGGCCAGCGTGTGGGCCATGTCCTCGGTGGCGGGCCCGCTGCTCGGCGGGGTCTTCGCCGACTACGTCAGCTGGCGCTGGATCTTCCTGATCAACCTGCCGCTCTCCGCCGTCGCGGCCTGGATGCTGCTGCGCAAGTTCTCCGAGAGCGCGCCGCGGCGCAAGCAGAAGGTCGACTATCTCGGCGCCGCCCTCCTCACCGTTGGCGCCGGCGCGCTGATCCTCGGGCTGCTCGAGGGTGGTCAGGCCTGGGCCTGGGACTCCCCCGCCAGCCTCGGCATCTTCGTCGGCGGCGCGCTGCTGCTGGTGCTGTTCGGCCTGGTCGAGCGGCGGGCGACGAATCCGATCCTGCCGCTGTGGGTGTTCACCCGGCGGGTGATCATCGCGAGCAGTTTGGTCTCGGTGCTCGTCGGCGCGATCCTGGTCGGCCTGACCTCCTACGTCCCGACATTCACCCAGGGCGTGCTCGGCACCGGCGCGCTGGTCGCCGGGCTCACCATCGGCGCGCTCACCCTCGGCTGGCCGATCGCCGCGTCGCAGGCCGGAAAGGTCTACCTGCGCATCGGTTTCCGCTCGACCGCGCTGATCGGCAGCGGGCTGGCCACGGTGGGCGCGGTGACCACATTGCTGATCGCCGAGGATTCCACGCTGTGGCAGATCGCCGGCTCCTGTTTCGTGATCGGCATCGGCATGGGCCTGGTCGCGACGCCCACCCTCATCGCCGCACAGACGAGCGCGGACTGGTCCGAGCGCGGCGTGGTGACCTCGGCCAACATGTTCGCCCGCTCGATCGGCAGCGCGGTTGGCGTCGCGGTATTCGGCGCGATCGTGAACTCGCGGATCGGCGACACCGATCATCCGCTGCCCTCGACCTTGTCCTCGGCGGTGCACCTGGTCTTCCTCACGGTCGCGGCGATGGCCGCCGTGATGGTGCTGGCCTCGGCCTGCATGCCGGGCCGGAAAACCGTGCTCGCCTAGGCGAATTCGAAGGTCGCGACCACCGGCGCGTGATCGGACTCGGGGAACTTCCGGTCGGTGGCGAAGTCGGCGGACTCGTCGTGCAGCAGCTCGTTGTGGATCTCCGTGCCGCGATAGTTGGCCAGCAGGTTCCGGGTGACCAGCAGGTGGTCGAGCATCTGCCCCTTGCCGTGGTGGAACAGCGAGTAGCGCGACGACTCGGGGACGGTGTTCTCCAGCGGCACCAGCACCCGGCCGGCCAGCGCGCCGTTGCCGGTGTCCTCGACATCGCCGCGGATCGCGACCAGCGGCACCTCGTCGGCGGTGGAGTTGAAATCACCGGCGACCACGATGCGTGCCGCCGGGTCCTGGTCGAAGATCCGATCGACCAGCCGCCGGACCTCGACGGCCTGGCTCATCCGTTTCATCGCGGACAGGAACGAGCCCTCGGCGGCCGCGCCGGCGTCGCGCCAGGTGAAACGGTCGAGCTTCTGTCCCGCGATGTCGGTGGGCAGCTTCGACTTCAGGTGCACGACGATGACGTGCAGCGGCGCACCGAGCAGGTCGAGTTCGACGTGCAGGATCGGGCGTTCGATCGCGATCGACTGTGGTTGCGCCGCGGGCGGATTCGCGGTCAGCACCTGGTAGACCGGGGCCGCGACCAGGTCGTTGAGCAGTTGCGCGTGCGTGGTGACCGGCAGCGAGGTGACCACCGCGAGGTTGCGTTCGTCGAACACCTCGCCGTTGGCCTTCTCGGTGGAGACGATGTTCCAGCCGGCCAGGGCGGTGCCCTGCAACAGGTCGGTCAGCGCGATCAGCGACCGCGGCCGGCCGGGGCGCTCCTGGCCGTTCACTTCCTGCAGGCACAGGATGTCGGCGCGGAGACGATTGATCTGCGGTCGCATCACCGCGATGCGGTCCTCCAGGGTCGGTTCGAACGGGGTGGGATTCGGCGTCTCATCGAAATTTTCGAGATTGAACGTCGCGATACGCAGGGTGACCATTGCACACATCCTCATCAGGCCCCGACCGTTCCTACCCGTCAATTGTCGACCCGCGGGAGCGTTCGCAGGCGCGTACTCGACTACCCGAAAATGTCTGTTCATCCCCCGGCTACGTGTCGAGTACGCCGCCGGGCCTCAGGGTGATCCCCGATGTTCAGCGCCCGAGTGCTGCGGCATGCTCGGGCCAGGTGACGAAGCGCGGGTGGTCATGATGACGGGCTCGTGCAACGGTTGATCACGGCGTTGTTCGCGGCGGCGTGCGCGGTGGCCGCGGCGGTGCTGCTGGTTGTCGGGAGCGACGCCGAATTGATTCACGGGGTCGCGGTGTCCGCGGTGCTCGCCGCAGCGCTGGGGTTGATCGGGGCGGTGCTCGGGATTCGGACGTTGTTGCGGACCTGAGGGTTACGAGGCGGGGCGGCGATCGGCGATTTCGGCGAGGGCGCGGTCGCGGTGTTCGGGCGGAAGTTGGTCGACCGCCGCGCGGACGACCGTCAGGGCCGAGTCCGAGAGGCTGCCGAGGGTGCTGCGGTATTCGTCCCACAGGTCGTGTTCGGCCGCGGCTTCGAGCATTTCGGCGAGCTTTCGCTCGGACACCAGGCCGACCAAGCGTTCGAGGTGCTCGGCGTCGTCGATGAGGAACGCCGAGTGGAGCAGGGCGGCGCCGTCGAGGACGGCCTGTGCGGCGCGGACGGACTCATCGGAGACAACGGCCATCAGGTCGCCCAGGGTGATCCAATCTTCTTGCCGGGCAAGCAGTTTGCCCACCTCGACGATGGTTTCGGTGGGCACGCCGGCGATGAGGTAGGCGGCGCGGCGCGGGTCGAGCAGCGGGGCGACCTCGGCGAGGAAGTCGACCGGGAGGCGCTTGGCGACGTCGACCGCGTGTGCCGGTTCGAGGACGCCGGCCATGCGCGCGGCGAGCAGCGCGTTGCGGCTACGGGCGACCAGCTTGGCGATGACCGGCGCCGGGATCACCTTGGCGGCCGCGGCGACCTTGCGCAGGCCGCCGGACTGGCTGTCGAACAGCAGGTCGGCGACCTGGAAACGGAAGTCCCTGACGTCGGCGGCGGGGACGTCGGTCAGGTAATCGAGCTGGTCGGCCGATACACCCAAGGTGCGGGCGAGTTTGATGATCTGGGCGCTGGTCGCGTCGGTCACAGGCCGGCCGCCTTCTTCACCGCGCCGCGCAGGAGGCGGGGCACGAAATCGAGCAGCGAGTAAGCGGCGGTCTCGAGGTCCTTCGCCTGTTTGCGCCGGGCCTCCGCGACCACCGTGGCGAGCTGGGCCTGAACGTCCGGAGCCAAGGCCGCGATTCCAGCCGGCAGTTCACCCGGCACCAGGTCGTCCAACGTCTTCACTGTCATATCCCTGCCTCCGCTTGACCCACCACCGAATCGGCCCCACCCGGTTCCCCCGGTCTTGTCCAGGGCAACGCTACTGTGCGATCCGTCGGGGTGCTGCGCGCGGCACCATGATCACAACGGAGTACCCGCCGGATTGGTACGAATCCTCAGCATGCGAGCGAGCGCCCAGCAACGGATCCGGGTCCAGCTACAGATCCAAGACCAGGTGGATAAGCGTGCCCGGAGCGGTGACACAGAGGCGGACACGTCGGGGGTAGCGATCGGCGGCCGACCCCATCGCGGGACGCGTCGGACTCAGCGAGCTCGATTGGGTCGCGGAACCCGGCACAGCCACCGAACGCGATTCGGTACCGCTAGGCAAGACATTTGGCGAGCCCCGCTCGCGCACGGGTCCCGACACCGTGGGCGAAACCGGCTCAGTCACCCGAGATGACTCTTTCGGCCAGCCCGGACCGATCACGAGACGCGGCACACTCGGCCCGAGCACGCCAGGCGACACGCTCACCGAACCCGGCTCGGTCGCAGGATGTGGCGCGCTTGTCGAGCGCTGTTCGGTGGCGGACAGGGCTGTTGTTTCGCAGGTTCCGCAGATGCCGGCGCGGCACATCGAGGCGATCGGGACGCCCTCGTTCTCCAAGGCCTCTAGCACGGTCAGGGTGGGCGGTACCAGGACGGTGCGGCCTGACCTGCGTAATTCGACTACAAGCTGCGGGGGCGGAATCATCGGACCGGGCAGCGGGCGGGGGCGGAGTCGTCGTGGTGGTCGTAGGGGGTGCCGTGGATGCCTACGCGGGCGGCGAGGAGTTTCGCGAGCTTCGCGTTGCGGCGCCAGACCGGGTCGTCGGCGGATGCTCGGCGCGCCATGCGAGCGTGCGCGCCGGGTAGTGCGTCGTCGAGCGCCCGGAGGCGGACGTCTAGGGCGGCGGCCACGCCGGTCAAGGCCGACCATGGTTGCACCGGTACGTCGCGTAATGGTGTGCTGCGGAACAACTCCCGGACGAGGGGTTCACTGCTGAAGTAGGCCAGCAGGCCGAGCAGGGGTGCGGTCGCCCGGATTTTCAGTCGATCGGTGAGGCCGGCGGGGTTCGCCAGGCGGTGGGTCGCGGCACCGGCCATGGTGGCGGTCCATTCCGGGGCGACGCCGGCGGTGGCGACCATGTAGTCCGACATCTCCATGCCTTCGACGGCGGTGCGCGGGATCAGCTCGTGGGCGACGCCGAACACGTGAGCGATGTAGGCCCAGTAGTGCATTACCGCATCTCGTTGCCGCTCAGTGGATTTGCGGCCGTGGGTGTGGTCGAAGCAGATCGGCGAGATGCCGAAGGTCACTGCCGCCCCCATCATCGTGCTGTTGGAGATGGGGTTGCCGTGAATCGCGAAATGGTCGGCGCCCCAGGCACGGCGGAGGCCGGCGCGCACCTGGGAGTGCATGAGCCGCACGCGGACGGTGTCTTTGAAGACCGGCGACCAGCGGTCCATGCCGCCGCGGACGGTCACGTTGCGGAACCAGGTGGAGGTCTCCAGGTTTCGCCGGTACGGATCGTTGACGAACCGGCCGGTGGCCCCGGTCGCGGAGGCGACCTCGGCGCCGACGAAGGTGCCCATGAAGTCCTGCACGCCCATGGCGAGCTTGCCGGAGGTGGAGACGTTGATCCACAGTTGGCGGCCGCGTTCCCAAAGGTCGGGGTCGTACCAGTCCGGCGGGTTGTCAAGGGCGGCGAACAGGGCCACGAGTTCCGGCGGCGGGTCGTCGACGGTGTCGATGCCGTGGTCGAGTGCTCGGTCTAGCAGCCGTCTGCCTTCGGCGGTGCCGATGCGCCCGAACGCGGCGACCAGCCGGTCCATCGGTTCGTCGCCCTGCCAGAGGTGATCGGCCATCAGTCGGGTGCGGGGTGTTTCGACAGGCACCGGTCGGACGTCGATCCACGGCGCTAGGATCGATTTCCTTGGCTCGTATCATAATTCGGAGGCGACGGCGCGGGGCGGCGGCGGGCGCAGGGGCATGCCTGGGCGATAGTAGTAGTCGTAGGGGTGCGCGTCGGCGTGCACGTCCAGCATCGGTCAAAATCCTGTCAGTTGCCGGAATTTCGTGGTGGGTGTGGTGCCGTGATCGGCGTGGACCGGGCAGTAGTGCTTGGGATCAGTGCGGTGCTCGGCTGCGGGCCAGAGCAATTCGGGCGCTTCCGGTGGCGGCAGCGTCGCGGGGCGTAGGCCGCGTTCGCGGCGGCGGCCCGCGCGAATGCGCGGGAAGAAGTAGCGGATCTCGTCCGGTGTCAGCCGGTTCATCGCGGTGAACAGGGCGCACCAGCGGTCGAACCAGAACTGGTCGCGGCGGGTCCAGGTGAAGCCCATCGTGCGCCGGATCGCCGGGTCGCACAGGCCGACGGTGACGAACTGATAGAACCGCGCGCCGAGTGGTCGAAACATTCTCTCCCACAAGGGTTTCGGCAGCAGGTCGAGCACGGGGAACGGCGGCACCGGGGCGTTCTCGGCCAGCCGATAGACCTCCCAGGCGGCCTGCGTCGGTTCTAACACGTTCTCGCACATGTCGTTCCAGTAGTTCTGGAACTCCGGCCAGCTCTTGGGGACGACCCGCATGCTCATGCCGTACATCTCGTACCACTGATATTGCTCGCGCCACAGCTGCTCGCGTTGCCCGGGCGACAGGCCGCCCATGAGCAACTCGCCCGCCCGGAGCGTCTGCACGAAGAACACCGCGTGCGCCCAATAGAAGGTTCCGGGGTCCAGCGCGTGGTACCGCCGCCCTCGCTCGTCGACGCCTTTGATCGTGCGGTGGTAGTCGACGATCTCGCGGGCAGTCTGCTCGGCTCGCGGCCCGTCGAAGACCACGCCGACGATCGGGTACGCCGAACGCAGCACCCGTTGATAGAACTCGTCTTTGATCCGCGAGTGGTACTCGACGCCCGCGCCGAGGCCGGGATGCATGTTCTGCACCATGCCGAGGAACAGCCCGGTCGGCGCGAAGTAGAGGGAACCGAAGATCTTCCAGGTCAACGAGTCCGGACCGAGCGGCACGGGCGCACTGTGGCTCTCGTGCACCACGTCATTGTGTGCAACCATGAAACGATGCTGACACGAATAAATACTCGCGTTCAATTCGTCTTCTGATGCCACCGAAGACGCGGAAAACGCCGCAGCAGCAGCGCTCCCGGGAAATGGTGCGGCGCATCGTCGACGCCGGTCAGCAGGTGCTCATCGAGCACGGGTACGACGGGGCGTCCACCAATCGGATCGCCGACGCCGCCGGGATCAGTCCCGGGTCGCTGTACCAATACTTTCCGGGCAAGGACGCCATCGTCACCGCGGTGATCGAGCGCTACAACAGCGAGGTCGCGGCCCTGGTGCACAGCAGCGTGCTGGCGCACCTGCACGAGCCGCCCGAAACCGCGGTTCCCGCAACGATTTCCGCGTTGCTCGATGCTCTGGGCAGCCATCCCGCGTTGCTGCGAGCCGTCATCGAGCAGACACCGCGCCTCAGCGGCGACAACACCGTGTTCGCCTTCGAGCAGCAGATCGGCGAACTGGCCCGCGTCGCGCTCACCATGCATCGCGACTCTCTGCCCCACGACGTCGACTTCGAGTCGGCCGCGTGGATGCTGGTCCGCACGGTCGAACACCTAGCCATCCGCTACATCCTCGACCGGCCCCCCGTCTCCCGCGACCGCTTCCTCACCGACATCACCCGCCTCGTCCTCAACTACTTCCGCCCACCCCCCTCACCAGCCCAAACCACCCCCACCCCCATTCACGAACAAAACGCGAGTAGCCACAGCCGCACTCCGCCGCGACGCCAACAGCCGCACGCTTTCTGATTTCCCGCACCGAAATTCGCATGCAAATCTCGGTGCGGGAAATCAAGAAGCGTGCGGCTGTTGGGCCGAACGATCAACGGGGGCGCGGGCAAACTGCGCACCCGGCAAGAGCATTCACCGCCCTCCGCCGCACACCTACTGACTTCCCGCACACGGGATCGCATGCGATTCGGTGTGCGGGAAACCGGGTGGTGTGCGGGTGTTGGGGTATCAGCGGCGTTGGGTACGGGTGGTGGCTAGTGGTTGGCGGGAGTTGGGGTGGTGGGCTTTCCGAGGCGGGTTAGCGCTAGGTAGCCGGCGGAGACGAGGATGGTCCAGACGACGCCGACGGCTACTGCGGTGCGGCCGCTTTCGGTGAAGAACAGCAGGACTACGACGAGGGCGAGGAAGGCCAACG
This sequence comes from Nocardia sp. NPDC006044, assembly GCF_042871115.1. Classification (NCBI taxonomy): domain Bacteria; kingdom Bacillati; phylum Actinomycetota; class Actinomycetes; order Mycobacteriales; family Nocardiaceae; genus Nocardia; species Nocardia sp. NPDC006044. Next base: position 992,007 of record NZ_JBIAID010000004.1, on the reverse strand, counting down.
CCAGCACCGTGGTGTACGGGGCGCCGGGGAGGCGGTAGTCGGCGGCGGGGAGGGTGCCGCGCGCGACCCTGGTCCGGTAGATCAGGTGGCAGACCAGGATCATGCCCCAGACGAAGATGATGCCGATGGTGCTGACCGAGGTGATGTAGGCGAAGGCCTTGTCCGGCGAGATGACGTTGACGATCACGCCGATGACCATCGCGGCCGCCGACGCCGAGATGCCGACGTAGGGCACGTGGCGTGAGCTCAGCTTGTTCAGCGCCGCCGGCGCTTCGCCGTGCAGCGACAGCGTGCGCAGCATCCGGCCGGTCGAGTAGATGCCGGAGTTGCAGGACGACAGCGCGGCGGTCAGCAGCACGAAGTTGATGATGCCCGCGGCGCCGGGGATGCCGATCTGCTGGAACACCTCGACGAACGGGCTCTTACCGGCATGGAAGGTGCGCCAGCTGGACACCGACATGATCACCACGAGCGCGCCGACGTAGAACAGGCCGATCCGGAACGGCAGCGTGTTGATTGCCTTGCGCAGGGTCTTGCGCGGCTCGCGCGCCTCGCCGGCGGTGACGCCGACCAGTTCGACGCCGACGTAGGCGAACAGCACGATCTGCAGCACCAGCAGCGACTGCCCGAATCCGTTCGGGAACACGCCGCCGTCGGCCCACAGGTTGGTCACGGTCGGGTTGGCGGCGTGGCCGAAGCCGATGGTCAGCACGCCGATGCCGAGCAGGATCATGCCGATGATCGCGGTGACCTTGATGGCGGAGAACCAGAACTCGCCCTCACCGAACAGGCGCACCGAGATCAGGTTCGCCGCGAACATCACCGCGAGCACCACCAGCGCCGTGATCCAGGGCTGGATATCGAACCAGTACTGCACATACTTGCCCGCCACGGTGATCTCGGCCATGCAGGTCGCGACCCACACCGCCCAGTACGACCATCCGGTCACGAAACCCGCGTACCGCCCGAGGAATTCGTGCGCGTACTCGGCGAAGCTGCCCGAGACCGGACGGTAGGTGAGCAACTCCCCCAGCGCGCGCATGATCACGAAGATCGCCACGCCCGCCGCGAGGTAGGCCAGGATCAGCGCGGGTCCGGCCTGCTCGATCGCGCCGCCCGCGCCGTAGAACAGGCCGGTGCCGATCGCGCCGCCGATGGCGATCATCTGAATCGTCCGCGGGCTCAGACCGCGGGAGTAACCCTCCGAGTCACCGGTCGAATCCTGCGTTCCAGCGTCCGATAGATGACTGTCGGCGGCTGTCATAGTGCGGTCCTTCTCTCGTGCGGCAACGACGCGTCGCCCGGGATCGTCGGTCGGTGACCCCGGACACATGACATGGGATCATCGCATGTTCCGGAGTCGAACAGCACGTCACGCTACCGGTCCGGCACTACCTGCCGCGTAATTCGGATCTAATACCGCAGGTCAGTGGGCACCCGTCGGCACGCTGGTGCCGCCCGCGCCGGAGGCGCTGGACCGCGCGGCTGGTTAACGGCAGAGCGCGGGGTGCACCCCAGCGGAAGTCCGCAAGCGCGGAGCGGGCCGGGGGCGACTCCGATTACGCCGGTCGAGAGAAAGGTCGGGTCACTTCAGCCGGAAGCCGTGGTTCTCCAGTGAGGTGCGCAGGCGGTGCCGGCCGTTGAGACTGGCGGCGGAGGCCAGCCGGGCCAATACACGTTCGGTCCACGAGTGCGAGAGTTGTTGTTCGGCATAGAATTCCGCGATGCGGGACTCGTAGACGGTGACGTGTTCGCGCTGGGCGGTCAGCTGGTAGGTCTCATGGTGCAGGACGGCGGCCTGGGGCAGGCGTGGTTTGACTCTGGCGTCCTCACTGGGGTCCGGGTGGCCGACCAGGAGGCCGAAGACGGCGAAGACCTGCGGGGGCAGATTCAGTTCCGCGGCAACGTCTTCGGGGTGGTTGCGCAGCGCGCCGAGGTAGACCGTGCCGAGACCGAGGGATTCCGCGGCGACGACGGCGTTCTGCGCGGCCAGGGCGGCGTCGATGAAGCCGACGTAGCTGGATTCGAGGTAGTCGGCGCCGTCGAGCGGGACCTCCCGGTCGTCCGCGAGTTGGCGCAGGCGCGCGAAATCGGCTGTCCAGACCAGCAATACGGGTGCCTGCAGGATGTGCGCCTGATCGCCGGCCAAGGCCGCGAGGCGCGCCTTGCGCTCCGGATCGCGAACCGCGATAACGCTCCACACTTGCAGGTTCGACGAGGTCGGCGCGGACTGGGCGGCCGAGATCAGCAGGCGCAGCGTGTCATCCGGGACCGGGTCGGCGAGATAGCGCCGGACCGAACGATGCTCGTGCAGCACCTGCAATACCGGGTTCCAGTCGGCGGGCTCGGTAGGCTGGGGGTCGCGGTAACGCTGCTGCACCAGGTGGGTCGGCGTCGGCACGGTCTGGGTCATGTCCGTCATCCTGAACGGCCGCGCGGTGTTCGTCAGCGGTTGTTCGCACGGTGAGCCGAACACCGCCTGGATTTCCTTGGAGATCAACTCGGAGTAGGGTCGGTAAGGTAACCCTAATTAGTAGTGGGAGGAACACCTATGGCCCGACCCCGCACCACCCTGACCGTGCAGCGCACCGAGTGGCTGAGCCCGCACCTGATCCGGGTCCATCTCGGTGGCCCCGGCTTCGCCGCGTTCCAGGTCAGCGAGTTCACCGATTCGTACGTCAAGTTCATCTTCGAGCGCGACGGCATCGAGGTGCTGCGCACCTATACCGTCCGCTCGGTGGACCGCGAGGCCGGACAGCTCGCGGCCGATTTCGTGTACCACGGCGCCGAGGGCATCGCGGGACCGTGGGCGGCCGCGGCCCAACCCGGCGAGACCATCGACCTGTTCGGCCCCGGCGGCGCGTACTCGCCCCGCACGGATGCCGACTGGCACCTGCTGGCCGGTGACGAGGCGGCGCTGCCCGCCATCGCCGCCGCGCTGGAGGCGATGGAACCGACGGCCGTCGGTTACGCGTTCATCGAGGTCTCCGGGCCCGATGACGAGCTGCCGTTGCGCAAGCCCGAGGGGATCGAGTTGACCTGGCTGCACCGCGGTACCCAGGCGCCGGGCGAGTTGCTCGCCGACAGCGTGCGCAACGCACCGTGGAAAGACGGCCAGGTCCAGGTCTTCATCCACGGTGAAGCGCAAGCCGTCATGCACGACATGCGCCGTTATGTCCGCCGGGAGCGCGGCGTGTCCGCCGAGTGGGCGAACTCGATCTCCGGGTACTGGCGTCGCGGACGCACCGAAGAGGGCTTCCGCGAGTGGAAAGCCGAGCTCAAGCAGAAGGAGACCGCGCCGGCAACCAGCTGAGCCCTGCCCCACCCGCCGCGCCGAGAAGCGCCGCGCAAGCATTCGGCCCGCGGTGTTCCGCGCACGAAATAACCGCGCAAACACGAAGCCCGCAGCGCCTGCCACACCCGAAATCGCCGCGCGGGCGCCCAGCACCTGCCGCGCACGAAATCGCCGCCCGCGCGCACAAGATCCGATCAACTCGTGCGCGCTGGCAATTCGCGCGCGGCAGGTGAGGCAGCAACGAGGCACAGCAACGATCGGCTTCGATCGCCCAACGGACCGAACGCAAGCCACCCGCTCGCCCCGCACGTCTTGTCCGCCTGCGCGTGAAATCGCTGATCAACTCGTGCGGGCCGACGAATCGCACACGGCAGGTGGGACCGTGAATGGGCACAGCAGCGATCACCGAACTGACAGAGCGCGAACCGCTCGCCGCGTAGGTCCTCTACGCCCGCGCGTGAAATCGCTAATTAACTCGTGCGCGGGCTAACAATTCGTGTGCGGGCAGGCGAATCGGGCGGCCGACGAGATCGGCAGAGCTGGGGCTGCGGCGGATTCAGCGGTGGAGGACGTTTTCGATTGCCGAACGGGTGGTCGCTACGTACTTTTTCGGGTCGGCGAGGAAGACGTCGTGGGCTGCGTTCAGCTCGATTACTGTCGCATTCAGCGACGCGGCTAACGCACGCTGGTCTCGGGGTGGGACCGCCCCGTCTCGCGTGGTGACGACGACGGCGGTCGGCAAGTCGGCGATCTCGGCGGCATGCGGCCGGAAATCGAACGCGTATTCGGCCAGGATTACATCGACGATCACCCGCGGATGGCACTGGCCCAGCTCTGTCCGCAACCACGGCCACAGCCGTTTTACCTCCGCGGACTTGAACCGGGCCTTCCAGAAATACGACAACGGCACCGACCGGCCGATGCCACCGCTACGGTCCGCGAACGGCCGCAGCCCGCGAAAGAACACTCGCCCGAACTTGTCCTCCGCACTATCGAACGCCATAGCGGTCGCCTCGAATACCAACCCGCGCACGCGATCCCGATGCCGCCGAGCGAACTCCAGCCCGACGGGTCCACCCAGCGAATACCCGCACACAACCACCTGATCAATGCCGAGCGTGTCCAATACCGCGGCCGCGTCATCCGCACATTGCGCGATATCGAACCGCTCCCCTGCCCCCAACGGCAATCCCCGCCCATGCCCCCGCATGTCCATCGCGACCAGACCGTATTCGTCGGCCACCGGCCGCATCAGATGACCGAAGTTCACATCCGCGGTCAACGCCCAACCATGCAGCAGCACAACGGGATTCGCTCCGGGCGCGAATCGGACATCGACACTCGAACCGTCGGCCAGTTCGACAGCTCGCCGCGGCGGCAACGCGACCGGAGCTGCGCCCACGCCACCGCCGCGGCGCGCCTCACTTCGTGACAGACCTGCCATCTGCTCGACGGTAGCCGATCAGTCCCGCCAGCCGCTCGGATCAGCTCCCGGACCCGGCGATGCGCCGCCCAGGTTCCTGGACGGCGCATCGAGCACCCGCTATTGCTTGGGGGCGCGCAATGCCTCCTCGACGAACTGGGTGGTGTAGGTCTTGGACAGGTCGATGCGGTCTTTCATCGGTGCCACGTTGCGGGAGTACTTGCTGAGAATGCTCAGGACGTTCTGGGCCCCTTCGGGTTTCATCAGGCCGTCGCCGTTGAACATGCCGATGGAGTCGCGGATGGATTGGATGTAGAGGTCTTTGCCCGCGCTGGCGTATTGCGCGGGCATCTTGGCCGCGATCTCTTCCGGGGTATGGGTTTTGATCCACTTCAGGGTTTGGACGAAGGCGGCCGCAAGCTTGCGCACGATGTCCGGGTGGGCGTCGATGGTCGCGCAGTTCATGTACAGCGACGTGGCCGGGTACAGGCCGCCGAGGGCGGCCCGGGTGCCGGCTTCGGTGCGCATGTCGACCAGGATTTCGGCCTCACCGGAGTTGATCATCTGCGCGACGGTCGGGTCGGTGGTCATGCCCGCGTCGATGCCGTTGTGGTTCATGCCGGCGATGAACGTCTGTCCCGCACCGACTTTCACCCGGGTGTAGTCCTTGGTGGTCATGCCCTGCTGGCCGGTGAGCGCCTGGGTGAGGAAGTCGGTCGAGGAGCCGAGCGACGTGACGCCGAGGTTCTTGCCGCGCAGATCCGCGGTGGACTTGATGGTCGCCGCGTCCTGCTTGGACACCAGCTCCACCTCGCCGGGCACGTCGGAGAACTGGACCACCGAGCGGATGCACTGCTCCTTGGCCTGGAGATCGATGGTGTGGTCGTAGAACCCGACCACACCCTGCACATCGCCGGTGAGCAGCGCGGTTTCGGCATTGGCGCCTGACTGCTCGCCGAGCAGTTTCACGTCGATGTCGTTGCTGTCGAAGAAGCCGAGCTGCTTGGTGAGCATCGCGGGCAGGTAGATCACCTTCTCCAGCCCGCCGACCATGATGGTGATCTGCGGGCGCCCGTTCGCCATCGGAATATGCCGGGAATCCCGGCATCCCGTGGCCAGCAGCAGCGCCGCGACGGCAACGACGACGATCGTCACATGTTTGCGGTACCTCATGCTCAGATCCCGTGTCCCGAAGTCGCTTGCGACGGACGCCATTTCAGCAACTTGCCCTCGGCGAAACCGATCGCCCACTCCGCGAGCAGCGCGATCACCGTGATGATGATCATGCCCGCGTAGATGCCCGCCGAGTCGAAGGTGCCCTGGGCGTTGCTGATCAGCAGGCCCAAACCCTTACTGGCCCCGGCGTATTCACCGACGACCGCACCGATGAGCGCGAAGCCGAAGGCGGTGTGCAGGCTGGACAGGATCCAGGTGGTCGCGCTGGGCAGCACGATCGCGGTGAGCACCTGCCGCTTACCCGCCCCGAGAATGCGGGCGTTGTTGATGACGTTGCCGTCCACTTCCCGGGCACCGGTGAAGGCGTTGAAGAACACCGCGAAGAACACCAGCACGACCACCGTCGCGACCTTCGAGCTGAGCCCGAGACCGAACCAGATGATGAACAATGCCGCGAGCACGATGCGCGGAACCGCGTTGAGCGCCTTGATGAACGGCGCGAGCACGTCGGCCCAGTAGCGGCTGCGCCCGAGCAGCGTGCCGAGCACGACGCCGGCGACCGCGCCGATCAGGAAGCCGAGCACCGCCTCCTGCACGGTGGTGAAGATCTGCAACCAGATCGAGCCGAATTGGGTTCCCTCGGTGAACCATTCGACCAGGCGGTCCCAGATCAGCGACGGCTTGGAGTAGAAGAACGGGTCGATCCACAGCGTCGCGGTCAGTTCCCACGAACCGAGCCACAGCGCGACCAGCGCCAAGCGCAGGCCCCAGGTGCGGATGCGAGCGCGCCGGACATTGGTGCGGACCCGGGTGAGGATCTGCTCCTCGGTCTCGTTCTCCGGCACCGGCGTTGCGGCGGAACCCTTTTCGAGAAGATTATGCGACACGGGAGGCTCCCTTGGCTCGAGCCGCCTCGACCTCGTCGCGCAGCGTTTCCCAGATTTCCTTGTAGATGTCCCGGAACTCGGTGGTGAGCCGGATCTCCTCGACATCACGCGGCCGGTCGAGCGGGACGGTGAAGTTGCCGCACACCGTCGCCGGACTGGCGGTCATGACGATCACCCGGTCGGCGAGCACGATCGCCTCCTCCAGGTCGTGGGTGACGAAGATGACCGCGGCGCCGGTGCCCGCCCACACGCGCAGCAGTTCGTCCTGCATGAGCTGGCGGGTCTGCACGTCGAGCGCGCTGAACGGCTCGTCCATCAGCAGGATTTCCGGGTCGTTGACCAGCGTCTGCGCCAGCGCGACCCGCTTGCGCATGCCGCCGGACAGCTGATGCGGGTAGTAGGTCTCGAATCCGGCCAGGCCGACCTTGTCCACCCAGACCGAGGCCTTCGCCCGCGCTTCGGCTTTCGACGCACCACGCAGGCGCGGGCCGAGAGCGACGTTGTCCAGCACGGACTTCCACGGCAGCACGGCATCCTGCTGGAACATGTAGCCGATGCCGTCCGGAATGCCGTCGACGTCCTTGCCGCGCACCAGCGTCCGGCCGGCCGACGCGGGCTCGAGCCCGGAGACCAGGGACAGGGTGGTCGACTTGCCGCAGCCGGTCGGGCCGACCACGGCGACGAATTCGCCGGGTCGGACCTCTAGGTCGAGGTTCCGGACGGCGGTGTGGATGCCGCCCCCGGTGCCGGGGAAACGCTTCGTCGCGCTCCGCAGCTCGATGAGTGGGTGGTTCATGGTTCTAGCTCCTGCGAGATCGAGGTAGAGCGAACGTACGTGGCCCCGATCACACCGCGGAGCTTGTGCGCACAAGCCGTGCAAAGTGCCGATTCGCCGGTTCTGCGCATTCTGCTCACCCGTGCCGGGTGGTCTATGCTGCGCCAATGGCCACTGAGGGCGCGCCGGCCGTGCGATTGAGGACTCAAGTTCTGCTGTTGCAGATCGTGGTGGTCACCCTCACCCTCGGCGTCGCCTTCGCCGTTTTCGGCTATCTCAGCGACGGGCGCCTGCGCGACGGCTACGGCCAGCGCGCCCTCGCGATCGCGCGCACGGTCGCGGCCGAACCCGTGGTTCGCGAAGAGGTCACCAAGTACGCGCCCGGGGCGATCGGGACCGATCCGCAACTGCGCGAGCAGCTCGCCGCCGGTCCGCTGGAGCGCATCGCGATCGACACCACGCAGCGCACCGACGCGTTGTTCGTGGTGATCACCGACGATTCGGGGATCCGGCTGGCGCATCCGGACGCGGCGCGGATCACCGAGCACGTGAGCACCGATCCGTCCGGCGCGCTCGCCGGGCGCGAGGTGATCGCCGAGGAGCGCGGCACGCTCGGCGACTCGGTGCGGGCGAAAGTTCCTGTGCTGGAACCTGGTTCGGACCGTATCGTGGGCGCGGTGAGTGTGGGCATCGCCACCGGCGCGGTACGCGACCAACTGCTCGACGATCTGCGCACCGCGGGGTTGCTGGTCGGCGCCGCGCTGCTGGTCGGGATCGCCGGATCGATGCTGCTGGCGCGGCGCTGGCGCGGGCTGACCCTAGGCTTGGAGCCCGCCGAACTCGCCGAACTGGTGCGTGGTCAGGCGGCGGTGCTGCACGGCATCGGCCGCGGCGTGCTGGCGGTCGACGCCGCTTGGCGCACAACGTTCGTCAACGACGAAGCGCGCAGGCTGCTCGGCATCGGCGCGGAGATCGGGCGGCCGGTGGACGAGATCGGGCTGACCCCGCGCGTGCTCGAGGTATTCCGCGGGCTGGACGAGCAGCCTGCGTCGGCCACGGTCGGTTCGCACATCGTCGTGGTCGCGGCGCGGCCGGTCCATCGGGATCGGCGCGATCTGGGCGCGGTGCTGACCGTGCGCGACCGCACCGATGTGGAGGCGCTGACTCGCCAGCTCGACGCGGTGCAATCGATGAGCACGGTGTTGCGCGCGCAGCGCCACGAGTTCTCCAACAAGATGCACCTGATCAGCGGGTTGCTGCACGGCGGGCGCACCGAGGAGGCCTCGCGGTCGATCGATGAGATGATCGGCGCCGGTCCGCTCGGGGCGGCCGCGCCCGGCATCGACGCGATCCACGACGCTTACCTCCAGGCGTTCCTCGCCGCGAAGGCCGCGCACGCGCGCGAAGGCGGCGTCGAGCTGGTCCTCGGCCCGAACACCTGGGTGGACGGCAGCCTCGCCGATCCCGTCGACGTGACCACCGTGCTCGGCAATCTGCTGGACAACGCGATCGAGGCCGTGCGCGCCGCCGAGAATCCGGTCAAGCAGGTGGAAGTCGAGCTGGTGCAAGAGGATTCGACGCTGCACATCGTCGTCGCGGACAGCGGTGACGGCGTCGCGCCGGAGCTGATCGACGTCCTGTTCACCGAGGGCACCTCGACCCGCGACAGCGGCGATGTGCCCGGCGGCCGCGGCGTCGGACTGGCGCTCATCCGGCAGATCGCCCGCAATCACGGCGGCGATGTCCGGCTGGCCAGTCCGCGCGGGGGAACTCCCCCGTTGACCGGTGCCGAATTCATTGCCCGCATACCCGAAGTGCTCGTAGACAGTAAGGCGTCATGGCTCCATCAGATCTGACCGTTCTCGTCGTCGACGATGATTTCCGCGTGGCGAATCTGCATGCCGGGATCGTCGACTCCATCGCGGGTTTCACCGTGGCGGGCACCGCCAACACGGTGACCACCGCGCGCGAAATCCTGGCCGCCGACTCCGTCGACCTGGCCCTCGTCGACGTCTACCTGCCGGATGGTTCCGGCATCGAGTTCGTCCGCGAATTACGCTGCGACGCCATGGTTCTGACCGCGTCCACGGATAGCGGCGCGGTCCGTGCCGCCCTGTCCGCCGGCGCGCTCGCCTTCCTCGTCAAGCCCTTCCCGCACACCGAACTCGCCGCGCGCCTGGCCGGCTACGCCCGCTACCGCCGCATCCTCACCGCCCCGCAGGTGGACAACGCGCGCGTCGACGCCGCCCTCCAGGCCCTGCGCCCGGCCACGATCACCCACGCCCCGGCCACCGCCGCCTCCCCTACCAAAGACCTTGTCCTGCACTCGATCCTCGAAGCGGGCACCCCGCTCTCGGCCGGCGAGGTGGCCACCGCCATCGGCATCTCCCGCGCCACCGCCCAGCGCTACCTCGCCACCCTCGTCGGCACCGGCACCCTGCGCATGAGCCTGCGCTACGGCAGCACCGGGCGCCCGGAGCAGGAGTACTCGGCGGCTACCCGCGCGGCGAAGACGGATCGCTGACCCGGGCCGGGAAGCGGCGGGCCCAGGTTTCGTGTTCGATACGGGCGGTGTTGATCACCGTGCAGAGCAGGCGGTACCAGCCGGTGGTGGTGATCAGTTCGAGGATCTGGTCGTCCGGGTAGCGAGCGCTGAGTTCGGCCCAGAGTTCGTCGGAAACTGTTGCGGTGTCGTACATTTCGTCGACCAGACGGAGCAGGACGGTGTCGTCCGCCGACCAGGCCGGGTCGTCGGGTGCGCCGATGACGGTCGCGTCGATCTGGTCGGCGGTCAATCCGACCTCGGGGGCCTGGAGTACGGCGTGGATGCCCCATTCGTATTCGGCGTTCGCGCGGGCGCAGGTGCGGAGGATGACGATCTCGCGGTGGCGCGGCGGGATGCGGCCGTGGCCGAGGATGCCCGCGCCGAGAGGACGCATGCGGCCGAAGAGGTCGTCGTGCAGGGCGAGGGTACGGAACAGGGCCAGGGGTTCGACGGCCGCGCCGGGCGGCATCCATTTGCGCAGCTGCGCCTCGATTTCGGGAGCGTACGGCGGGCTGAGCGGGACGATGCGCGGGGTGTCACCCATGGTAGATCCTCATGCTTGCGACGATGACGGAGTATTCTCGCTTCGAAAAAAAGAGCAAGGATGGTGACGATGGTAGCTTCGGAATCCGAAGCGGGCAAGACTCCGGCGGTCGGCGAACCGGTCCGCGGATCGCAGTCCGGGCGGCCGATCATGGTGCTGCTGGATCTCCTCGGCCGGCGGTGGGCGCTGCGCGTGCTGTGGGAGTTGCGCGACGGACGCGCGGTGACCTTCCGCGAGTTGCAGAAGCTGTGCGGCGGCGTATCGGCCAGCGTGCTCAATGATCGGCTGCGCGAACTCCGCGAGGCCGGGATCGTCGCCGCGGAACCCGACGGCTACCAGCTGAGCACGGACGGCCTCGACCTCGTCGCCGCGCTCGCACCCCTACAGGTGTGGGTGCAGAGATGGGCCGAGCACTGACGCACGCCTCCTGATTTCCCGCACCGAGAATTGCATGCGAATTCCGGTGCGGGAAATCAGAAGGCGTGCGGATGCTTCGGCGGCGCGCCTAGGCGGTCGAGGCGGGCGAGGGCGCGTTGGCCACCGCGAGGTATTCGATGACCTGATGCAGGTCCGGGTACAGCCGGTGGGCGAGGCTGCGGGACTCCTCGGTCGGCTGCACCAGGTCGGGGACCAGGATGCAGCGCAGCCCGGCCGCGTGTGCGGCGCGCAGACCGTTGGTCGAATCCTCCAGCGCGAGTGTGGTTTCCGGCTCGCCGCCGAGCGCCGCCATGGCCTTGAGGTACGGCTCGGGATCGGGCTTGCCCTTGGTCACGTCCTGACGGGTCACCACCGCGTCGAACCGATCCGCAAGGCCGGCCAGCTGCAGATGATGGTCGGCGCGATCGCGCGACGACGAGGTGGCGATCGCCTTCGGCACACCCTGCGCTTCCAGTGCGTCCAGCAGTTCGACCGCGCCCGGCTTGGTCGCCAGCCGGCCGCTGTCCACCAGCACGCGCAGGTGCTCGTCGTGCAGCGCGAAGTACTCCTCCAGCGGGAAGCCCCGCCCGTACGCGGCCGCGGCGAGGGTCCGGCAGCGGTCGGCGGGCACGCCGATCATGCTGCGGCAGAACTCGATCGGCAGCTCGTAGCCGAGCTCGGCACCCGCGGTGACCAGCGACTCCATCGCCAGGCTCTCCGAGTCGATGAGCAACCCGTCCATATCGAAAACGACTGCGCGAACCGGATTTTCGGCGTTCATCCGATACTCCCTTCCGACTGCGGCGCCAACCTGCGCCGGACCGCGGCCTCGACGCCGTCGCGGCCGATCTCCGCCAGGGCATCACCGACCTGTCGCTGCACTCTATCCAGTTCCGGCAGCGTGCCGAAAATATCGGTGCGCTGCAAGAACGCCTGCGCACAGCGGTGCGGATCGCTGTCCACCAGCACGGCGAGCGAGTCCTCGCGCGGGTCGATCAGCTCCATCACCGCGCCCGGGGCGTGGCTCGCGGTGAACCAGCGGATCCAGGCGGCGATCAGCAGGGTCGCGCCGGGCGTGGGCCGGCCCGCCTCGATGTTGTCGCGCAGTGCGTCGACGACCCGGGGCATCATCTTGTCCGAACCGTTGCGACCGATCCGCGTCATGTCCTGGGCAATGGCCGGATTGCGGAATCGGCGCATCAAATCGTCTACGGTTCTGCGCAATTCGGGTTGCCCGAGGGCCAGCGTCGGCCCCTGCTCGTCCAGCATGAACTGCCGGGCCAGCGCGGCGAGCGCCGGGCTGGCGGTCGCCTCGGCGATGGTGCGGTGCCCCGCCACGCCGCCGAGGTAGGCGAGCAGCATGTGCGTGCCGTTGAGCAGGCGCAGCTTCGCGAGCTCGTAATCCCTGACGTTGGCGACGAATTGGGCACCACCGAGTTCCCACTGCGGGCGCTCGCCCTCGAAGTCCTCGATCGTCCAGGTCATGAACGGCTCGGCGGAGACCGGCGCGAAATCCTCGATGCCGCCGAGCCAGTTGCGCGCCACCGCGGCGTCGGTCGGCGCGGTCGGCTGCACGATGCGGTCCACCACGCTGTTCGGGAACTGCACATGCCGGGCGATCCACTCGGCGAGATGATCGTCGCGCAGCAGCGCGAAATCGATGACCGCGCGGCGCAGGGTGCTGCCGTTGGCGCACAGGTTGTCGCAGCTGATCACCACCGGCGGGGTGCCGCCGCGGCGGCGGACCAGCTCCAGCCCCTGCGCGAGCATGCCGATCGGGGTGATCGGCCGGGTCGGCGAGCGCAGATCGTGGCGCACGCCGGGGCAGTCCACCTCCAACCGGCCGGTGACCGGTGAGACGCAGTAGCCGCTGGCCGTAACGGTCAGCGTGACGATCTTGACCCGTCGGTCGGCGATCCGCTGCGGCACGCCGATCAGGTCCGACGGAGCATGGATGGCCTCGGTGATCGAGCCGACCACCTCCACCCGTGCCTGCCCGTCCTCGTGCAGCAGCGTGGTGTACAGGTGGTCCTGCGCGCGCAGCGCGTCGACCACGGTCGGGCGGTTGATCGCGACGGCCGCGATGCCCCAGCGCGGATCGCCGGTCTCGTTCATCGCGTGCTGGGTAGCCAGGGCCTGGTGCGCCCGGTGGAAGGAGCCGCAGCCGAGGTGCAGAATTCCGGTGCTCAGGCTCCGCGGAGCAAACCCCGGCCTGGCGACCGTGGCGGGCAGTCTGGTGAGCATGTCGGCGGACAGGCGCGGCACCACCTTGCCCGGTATCCGGGACGTCATTTCGGTTCGAGTTTTCTTCGCCGTAATCAGCGGCACACGCATGTGCGGCCTCCGTTGGGTCTGCGAGAAGGGGCGATATAGAACGCCGTATCAGCATTGACTAAGCGCCGTTTCACACGGTAGGTCAGGACCGCCGGTATTTCGACAGCAAACTTCGAATCGACCAACTGAAGGCAGTTCGCCGCAGGTCATCGGCCCTATTGCAAATATTCCGTAAAGCACCACTTCAGACCGCACGAATCGGCGTCCACAAGCAGAAACAGGCGTTGCCGCAATGCGCGTTCGTGACATCAGTCACGCGCTGTAATTTCCGATTTGCCCGATAGGGAAAGCTTTAAGTTTACTCTAAGATTTGCTGAGTAATTGCCGGATTATCACCGGAGAATACGGTGTAAATACACCCCCTGGAGGGACGCGGAACGGCGAGAAGGACTGTCGCATACACGGTTCCAGATGGAACAAAACGGAGGACGGCGTCGAGGCGCAGCAACCGTCCGGCACGGATCGTAAGCATGGCTAAGGTTGCCTCGCGGTTGCGGACGGACGATGGTCAGATCGAACCAGCCGCGATACCCACTCGATCATGAGCCGAATCCCCGGGACGATCCGCTAGCGTCGAGATATGAGCCTGGACGTCGCAGTTGTCGGATACGGATTGGCCGGGTCGGTCTTCCACGCTCCGCTGATCGCCGCCGAACCACGGATGCGGGTCGCGGTGGTGGTCACCGCCAACCCCGAACGCGCGGCCCAGGCCGAGCGCGAACACCCCGGCGTGCGGGTCGTCGCCACAACGGACGAACTCTTCGCGGATCCGTCCGGCATCGACCTGGCGGTCATCGCGACGCCCAACCGCACGCACGCCCCGCTGGCCGCCCAGGCCTTGGACGCGGGCCTGCCGGTGGTCGTCGACAAGCCGTTCGCCGTGACCGTCGCCGAGGGCGAAGACCTGGTCAAACGGGCCGAGCAGGCGGGCCTCGCGCTGACCGTCTTCCAGAATCGACGCTGGGACGGCGACTTCCTGACCGCGCGTGCCCTGATCGAGGCGGGCAGGCTCGGCGAGGTGCGCCGGTTCGAATCCCGCTTCGAACGCTGGCGCCCGGTGCCGAAGGGCGGCTGGCGTGAGGTGGGCGGCGCCGCCGACGGCGCGGGACTGCTCTTCGACCTCGGCAGTCATCTCATCGATCAGGCGCTGACGCTGTTCGGGCCGGTGAAATCCGTTTACTGCGAACTGGATCGGCGGCGCCCCGGCATAAAGACCGACGACGACGCCTTCGTCGCGCTCACCCACACCTCGGGTGTCCGCTCGCACCTCTGGATGAGTGCCGTTGCGCCGCAACTGGGTCCGCGCTTCCGCGTGCTCGGCTCGCAGTCCGGTTACGTCGTCTACGGCCTCGATCCACAGGAGAGCGCGCTACGCGACGGCCGCCGCCCCGACGACGGCAAGCCTTGGGGCACGGTCGAATCCGAGAACTGGGGCGTGCTCGGCGCGGAACCCGCCGTCGAACCGGTACCCACCATTGCGGGCGACTACCCCGCCTTCTACGCCCAATTGGCCGCCGCCCTGCTCGACGGCGGCCGGGTTCCGGTCGACCCGCGCGACGCCGTCGCCACCCTGCGCATCCTGGAGGCCGCCCGCAGATCGGCCGCCGAGGGCGAGGTAGTCACCGGGTAAACGCAGGCACCCCTCGATTATTGGGCTGGCGGCCCGCGCCGGAGATCGATAACGTCGACGCTCGGTGTCGGCCGCACGCGGGTCGGCCGTTCGGCTGAGAGGAGACCCGCATGGGTTCAACGATTTTCGCGGTCTTCTTACCGCTGGCCCTGGCCTTGGTGATGTTCGGGCTCGGATTGACCTTGGCCGTGGACGATTTCGCGCGGGTGCTGCGCTATCCCAAAGCCGCGGTGATCGCCCTGCTCTGCCAGATGGTGCTGCTGCCCGCGGTCTGTCTCGGCTTGATCTACTTGTTCCAGCTCGAAGGCGCACTGGCCGTGGGCATGCTGCTGCTCGCGGCGTCGCCCGGCGGGCC
Organism: Nocardia sp. NPDC006044; assembly: GCF_042871115.1. Lineage (NCBI taxonomy): Bacteria > Bacillati > Actinomycetota > Actinomycetes > Mycobacteriales > Nocardiaceae > Nocardia > Nocardia sp. NPDC006044. Next base: position 976,626 of record NZ_JBIAID010000004.1, on the reverse strand, counting down.
GTCGGCCAACCTGTTCAGCCACATCGCGGGCGGCAATGTCGCGCTGAACATCACGCTCACCGCGATCAATTCGGTGCTCGCCGTGTTCACCATGCCGTTGATCGTCGCGTTCGCCTACAGCCGGTTCATGGACGGCGACGGGTCGTTCGGGCTGCGCCCGGACAAGTTCGCGCAGGTGTTCGCGATCGTGCTGGTACCGGTGGCGATCGGCATGTGGGTGCACCGGCGGTTCACCGGCTGGGCCGAGCGGATGCGCGGGAACGTGAAGATCCTCTCCATCGTGGTGCTCGCGCTGGTGGTGCTCGCGGCCGTGGCGAAGAACTTCGGCACGCTCACCGAGAACATCGGCAAGCTCGCCTCGCTCAGCCTGCTGTTCGCCGTGATCAGCCTGGCCGTCGGCTATTTCGTGCCGCGGCTGGGCAAGGTCGACGCGGATCAGGCGATCGCCTCGGCCATGGAGATCGGCATCCACAACGGCGCGATCGCCATCGCCATCGCCGGGTCCGTGCTGCACAACGACGCGATGGCGGTGCCGGGCGCGGTGTACGGGGTGCTGATGAACATTCCCGCGGCGATCGCGGCCTATCTGCTGGCGAAGTATGTGCGACATGATCGTCCGGCGCCGGTGCCGAGCGCGGTGGCCGGTTGACAACCGGTAACTGAACCGGACAGCGCGTCGCCGGGTAGGTAACCTTTCGATGTTCGACACTCGAAGGGAACCAGCATCGCGATGCGACCGCTCGGCGCAGACGATCCGGCGCGGATCGGCGACTACCGGATACTCGGCGTGCTCGGTGCGGGCGGCATGGGCCGGGTCTACCTGGGCCGCAATGCCGGTGGCCGGACCGTCGCGGTCAAGGTGATCCGGCCGGAACTGGTCGGCGACAACGAATTTCGCGAGCGGTTCCGTCGCGAGGTCACCGCGGCGCGACGGGTCGGCGGGCAGTTCACCGCGCCGGTGCTGGACGCCGACGTGGACGCCGATCCGCCGTGGCTGGCCACCGGTTACGTGGCCGGATTCTCGCTGACCGAGGCAGTCGGCGAGTACGGACCGTTCGCCGAGAACTCGCTGCTGGTGCTCGCCCACGGGCTGGCCGAGGCGCTGGTCGCCGTGCACGCCGCCGGCCTGGTGCACCGCGACCTGAAGCCGTCCAACGTGCTGCTGGCCCTCGACGGCCCCAAGGTGATCGACTTCGGCATCGCCCGCGCGATCGACGACAGCCAGTTCACCACCACCGGAAAGGTCATCGGCTCACCGGGATTCATGTGCCCGGAGCAGGTGACCGGCGACCCGGTCGGGCCGGCGAGCGACGTATTCGCGCTCGGCGGGGTGCTGGTGTTCGCGGCCACCGGGCAGGGTCCGTTCGGCATCGGCGCGATGGTGCAGATGCTCTGGCGGGTCGTCTACGAGGAGCCGCGCCTCGACGCGGTCCCGGATCGGCTGCGCCCCCTGATCGCCGCCTGCCTCGCCAAGGACCCGGCCGCCCGGCCCACCCCCGAACGCATCATCGCCGACCTGACCGCCCTCGGCCTCCCCGGCCGCGGCGGCTGGCTCCCCGCCCCCGCGCTGGAAGAGGTCAGCCGGCGTGCGGTGCAGTTGCTGGACCTGGACTCCGGGCCGTTCGACGTGCCCGACGCGTTGAGCAAGCAGCCGAATCCGACCCGGACGGCGGAAACGGTGGTCCGGCCGGTCACGGATCCGAATGCGCGGCCGGTCACCAACGCGAATGCGCGGCCGGTCACCGACCCGAACGCGCGGCCGGTCACCGACCCGAACGCGCGGACCGCGACCAGCATGCCCGCCTCCGGACAACCGGACGTCACGCCGCGATCATGGTGGCGGGGTGCGCCCGATGGTTCGAACCCCTCGCCGTACGCACCGGCCGCGCCGCAAGACCGGTCCCACACCCCGCAGCGCGCACACCGATACGTCGCTCCGCAAAATGCGTCGTACAGCGCTCCGCCCCCGCAGGACGGGCCATACAGCGCGTCGGGCGCACAGCCCCCGCGCCGCCGCATCGCATTGATCGCAGGCGGACTGGTTCTCTGCCTCGTAATAGCGATCGCGGCCTTCGTCATAACCAAGCAGTTCACCGACTCCGACCGCACCACAGACCAGTCCACCTCGACGCCCGGCAGTGCCGCCGCGGAATTGCCGGAGGCGTTCGTCGGCGAATGGAAAGGCGTCGCCAAGGACAAAATCGCCGGCTTCGACATCGTGCTGACACTGAACGCGGGCACCGTCGGCGAGGAACTCGGCACCTCGTCCAATACCGGCAAAGTGGTCGGTATGACCTGTGGCCGAGCCGAAACGCTGACGGCCGTCGACGGCGAGGAACTGACGCTCACTGCGCGCCTCACCGAGGACAGCGGCGGCTGCAACGACGACGGCAACACCACCCACCTCCAGCTACTCCCCGACGGCACGCTGTCCTATCGCACCGCCAGCGTGATCGGCGACATGTCCGGAATACTCAGCAAAACCTCATGACCCGGCTTGCGCTACCGGTTAGCTGAGGAAGTGGCAGACTGCGAAATATGGGCGATGCTTTGGGCAGCAGGTCAATACCAACCATCTCCTGCGCGGGGCGCGTGCGAGCGCAGGCCGAGGCGCATCAGCGGGCGGGACGGCTAGCCGCCGGGCTCGCGGCGGCGGGGGTGCGACCGGGAGATCGGGTCTCGATGATGATCCGCAACGACATCGAGTTTCTCGAGGTATCCCTCGCGGTCGCGGCGTGCGGGGCGAATTCGGTGCCGATCAATACCCGCTGGCAGGTGCCGGAGGTCGCGCACGTGCTCGGCGACAGCGGTGCGCGACTGGTCATCGCGCACACCGAGTTCATCGACATCGTCGAAAAGGCCGTGCCGCACTCCGATACGCCGATTCTCGAGATCGCCATGCCGGCCGAACTGCTCGCCGCGACCGGCGCGGACGCGGCGCTGGCCGAGCCGACCGGCAGGCACGCCACCTTGGAACAGTGGATCGAGACGCACGCCGAACCGCTCGGCCGCATCGAGGGCTCGCGCGACGACTCGACCGGCCTGATCTACACCTCCGGCACCACCGGCAAACCCAAAGGCGTACTGCGCGAACGCATGACGCCGCACCAGTGGCTGTCCGTCGCCGGCAGCGCGGCCAAACGACTCGGCCTCACCCCGCGCGGGCACGCGGTGATCCCCGGCCCGCTCTATCACGCGAGCCCGAACGGCATTGCCACACTGGCGCTTCGGGTCGGCACCGACATCACCATCATGCCGCGCTGGGACGCCGAGGAATTCCTGCGCCTGATCGACGAGCGCCGCATCACCCAGGCCAAGGTGGTGCCGACCATGCTGTCGCGGCTGCTCTCGCTGCCCGCGGACGTGCGCGCCCGCTACGACGTCTCCAGCCTCACCCATCTCATCCACTCCTCGGCCCCGTGTCCGCCCGCGGTGAAACGGGCCGCGATCGACTGGTTCGGCGACGCGCTGACCGAGTACTACGGTTGCGCCGAAGCGGGCACCATCACCTGGATCTCGGCCGCCGAGTGGCTCGCCCATCCGGGTAGCGTCGGCCGCCCGGCGGACGGCGCGGCCGTCGTCGTCCTCGACGACGCGGGCGATCCGCTGCCCTCCGGCCGGACCGGTCAGGTGTTCGTGCGCGGCGCCGACTACTGGCCGAAGTTCCGCTACCTGCACGACACCGGCGAATCGCCCGGTCCGCTACCGGATTTCCTCGCCGTCGGCGACCGCGGCTACCTCGACGAGGACGGCTACCTCTACCTCACCGGGCGCTCCAGCGAGCTGATCATCTCCGGCGGCGTGAACATCTATCCGGCCGAGATCGAGAACGCGATCATGGCCATGGACGGCGTCGAGGACGTCGCGGTGTTCGGCATCCCGCACTCCGGGGATCTCGGCGAAGTCGTTGCCGCGCAGGTCGTTCCGCGCCCGGGCGCGGAGCTGACCGAGGACGGCATCCGGGCAGGTCTGGCCGGGCAGCTCGCCGCGTACAAGGTGCCGAGGGTGCTGCGGATCGTGACCGAACTCCCTCGCGACGATGCCGGAAAGATCTACAAACGTCAGCTCCGAGCGGAGATGTCCGACGCCGGATAAGGTGCGGCGGTGGACAGAGCCGAATGGGTCGAGCGGGGCACCTCCATCGTCGACCGCTTGACGACAACGCAAACCCAGCCGCCGTGGTGGCTGGTGGCCGGCGCGGGCGTCGTGGCGCTCGTGCTGGTCGGGTACACCCCCGTCTGGCGGTACACCCGCAATATCGTCACCATCGCGCACGAGGGCGGGCACGCGCTGGTCGCGCTGCTCACCGGGCGCAAGCTCAACAGCATCCGATTGCATTCGGACACTTCGGGTCTCACCGTGTCGAGCGGAAAACCCTACGGGCTGGGCATGATTCTGACGACGATGGCGGGTTATCCGGGACCGCCGCTGCTCGGGCTCGGCTTCGCCGCGCTGCTCGGCGCGAGCCGGATCACGTTGATGCTGTGGGTGGCCATCGCGCTGCTGGCCGGGGTGTTGATCATGACGCGCAATGTGTACGGCATGCTGACGGTGTTCGCGGTCGGCGCGACGGTGTTCGCGGTGTCCTGGTTCGGTACGGACACGCTGCAGGCGGGTTTCGCGTATCTCGGCGCGTGGTTCCTGCTGCTGGCCGGGGCGCGGCCGGTGATCGAATTGCAGCGCGGGCGATCGCGGCAGTTGCGCAGCCGCTACCAGGAGGACGTGGCCTCCGACGCGGACCAGCTCGCGCGCCTCACGCACCTGCCCGGAATCCTGTGGGTCGGGTTGTTCGGGGTGATCGCCCTGGGGTCGCTGGTGATCGGCGCGGGCTTCCTGATCTCCGACATCTCCGGCGTCTGCCTGCCCGGCGGAGTCTGCGCGCCCGGGCAATAACCCTTTGGAGCCACGCGAGTCGCTGCCCGCGGACCATTCGGTCGGCTAATGTTGGGCCACCTCCGGTTTCGCCGGAGCGTTTCCTCTCGCCCTCGCCGGCGCCGACCGTCTGCGCACGATCGCCCGTCGCCGACGCACAACGCGGTGCGCGAACATCCCGGAGCCGCACATGATTACAACCATCCGCCTAGCCGTCGTCTCCACCCTGATCCTCGGCTGCGCCGGCCTGTTCGGCGTCGGACCGGCCGCCGCCGTCGCCGACTCGGCCTGCGGTAGCGCGCTGTCGCCCGCCGAGATCTCCTCGATCGCCGAGCTTTCGGACACGAGCACGCTCACCGGCTCATCGATGGATCGGTTGGAGCGCGCCGTCGACAACCACCGGCAGCTCACCCGGATCCTGGTCGAGCACCGCGATCTGCGTGGCGTCTTCGCGCTCGGCCTCGATGCCGTCGAGCAGGCCGCGGTGATGCCGTTGCAGCGCGACCCGGCGTCGTTCACCGATCCGGAGTGGGCGCATCGGATCAGCCTGGAGCTGCTGTCGCGCTTCCTGCGTAACGTGCACGCCGAGTTCACCGGTGGGCCTGCCGATCCGCAATGGACCAACTACTTCGCGCTCGCCCGCCGGTGCGAGCTGTCGCCCGCGCGCGTCGCGATGGCCGGATACAACGCGCATCTGTCCGTCGACCTGGCCTATGCGGTGGCCGCGGTCGGCGGCACGACCGCGAATGCTCCGGATTACTTCAAGATCGTCGACTCGATCGCGCAGCAGGGTTCGTTGATCATCTCCTCGACCAAGGAGATCTATCACGGCGACCTCGGGCCGCTGTGGCGGTTCTATTTCGTCGGCGAGGGTCTCGATCTGCTCTTCGGCGAGGGTGTGGCCACGCCGCAACTGCTGCGGCTGGCCGATCTCGGCGCCAATGTGGTGATTTTCGGCAACGGACTCGCGCTGACCGATCCGGCGCTCGCGCCGGCCGCCCGGGTCGAGATCGACGCGTTGTGGCGCAGCGCCGACGTGGCATTCGAGGTGCTCACCCGACTCGGTGGGCTCTAGCCTGTTTAGCTTTCCGAATTCGCGGCACGCCTACTCCTGAGACGAACGAGCGAAAGGAGTTTCCGGTATGTCGGAAGAGCTGAACGGGAAGCGCGTACTGATCATCACGTCGAACACCGGCGTCGAGCGCGATGAGCTGCTGGTTCCGCAGAAACAGCTGGCGGACAAGGGGGCGACGGTCGTGCATGCCGCGCCCAAGAACGAGCAGGTGCAGACCTTCGAGCACGACACCGAGAAGGACGTGACCGTGCAGCCGGACGCGTCGTTCGACGATCTGGATGTGGACGACTTCGATGTGCTGGTCGTGCCCGGCGGCACGGTCAACGCCGACAAGCTGCGCACCGAAGATCGCGCGGTCGAGCTGGCCAAGGCGTTCGCCGGGGCGGGTAAGCCGATCGCCGCGGTCTGCCACGGGCCGTGGCTGCTCGTGGAGGCCGAACTCACCCCGGACAAGACGCTGACGTCGTATTTCTCGCTGCGCACCGACGTGCTCAACGCGGGCGGCCGGTGGGTCGACGAGCCGGTGGTGCGTTCCGCGGAGAACGACTGGGCGCTCATCACCTCGCGCAATCCGGGCGACCTGGACGACTTCTGCCGGGCGATCACGGAGGAACTGGTCGGGACGTCATAGGTCGGCCGCAGCCGCAGAGCCACCTCGGTACGGCTACGCGGTGGTTCCACGCGGCAGCCGCACACTTCCTGATATCCGCACGCGTGTCGATGCGGCGAGTCGATGTGCGGTGCGCCAGAAGGTGTGCGGCTGACGATTCAAGCAGGCTCGCCTAAAGGCCGTGCAGTAACGCCGAGGTTTCGCGGGCCAGCTCGGCAGGGTCGCGGGTGGCGTCCACGGTGTCGCCGCGTTCGTCTTCAGCCAGCGGCTCCAGCGCGGCGAGCTGGGAGTCGAGCAGGCTCGACGGCATGAAATGGCCGGTGCGATCGGCCATTCGGTGCGCGAGTTCCTCGTGCGACGCGGCCAGATGCAGGAAGAACGCGTCGGGCGCGGCGGCGCGCAGCCGGTCGCGGTAGATCCGCTTGAGCGCAGAGCAGGTGATCACCCCGCCCTGCGCGGATCGTTCGGCCATCCAGGCCGCCACCTTGTCGAGCCACGGCCAGCGGTCCGCATCGTCCAACGGGATCCCGGCCGCCATCTTGTCGACGTTCGCCTTGGGATGCAGATCATCGCCCTCGCCGTACTCGACCCCCAGCTCTGCCGCGAGCGCCCGGCCGACCGTCGACTTGCCGGACCCCGACACCCCCATCACAACCACGACGGGCAGCGCTCGTTCCGGCACCTCGGCTCCTTTGCTCGTACGCACGCCCATGATGGGCGATGCACATCTCCGATGCGACATTAGCGCGAGCTCGGAATGCCCGAATACTGCCGGGTGCGTCGCAACAACCGACTTCCAGTCACGGTCCACTCGGCATACGTTGTTCGTCGAGCGGGACATAAGGGCAGGACCACCAGCGTTTTGCCGCCGCGATGTCCCACTCGGTATTCGTCCGTTCACCCAGCGGGACTTTCCGGGGTATCCGATCGCACTTTGCCGCGATCAGGGACCGCATCCCGGGTTTCGTCGCCGTTGAGCACTGCGGCGAGCTCGTTCACGGAGATGGCGCATCGGCGGGCGAGTTCGACGCAGCGGGCGCTCCTGCCGTTGACCGCCGAACGAAGCCTCGGCCTGCGCCCAATGGCCGCACCGGGGGTTCAGGCCCGCGGCCCATCCACTGCCGCCGCGATCAGCTCGGCGATTGCGCGACGGGTGTGGTCGTCCACCGGCAGCAGCGGCGGGCGTGGGTCGCCGGCTTCGATACCGAGCGAGCGCAATCCCGCTTTGACGGCTCGTGGCAGACCGGCGCGGGACATCGCGACGAGCAACGGTTCCAGCCGTTCGAAAAGCGCTGTCGCCGCCGCTTTTTCACCGTCCGTCAGCAGCTGCCACACTCGCACGATCTGCTCCGGCACCAAACCCGGTGCGGCGGTGCACCATCCGACGGCACCGGCGTCGAACGCCTGGAGCGCGAGCCGATTGCTGCCGTTGCAGAACGGCACGGCGTGCTCGGCCAGCCGGCGCATCCGCGTGATGTCGCCGGTGGATTCCTTGACCATGGTGATGTTGTCCACGGCGCCAACGAGTTCCACCAGGAACTCCGGTGTCATATCGATCCCGCTGGTGCCCGGATTGTTGTACGCCATGATCGGCAGCGCGACCGAGTCGGCCACCGCCGTGAAATGCCTGCGCAGCTCCTCCTCGGTCAACCGCCAGTAGGCAACCGGCAGCATCATCAACGCCGTGGCGCCCAACCGCTCCGCAAGCCGCGCCCGCGCAATGGTTCCCGCCGTGGTCAACTCCGACACCCCGATCACCGTCGGCACCCGCCCGTCGACCTGCTCGATACAGATCGATGCCACCGCCGCCCACTCCCGGTCGTCGAGATACGCGGCCTCGCCCGTACTCCCCAGCGGCGCAACGGCATCCACGCCCGCGTCGACCAGCCGATCGACCAGCCCGCGCAGCACCTGCTCGTCGACCTCGCCGCTGTCCGCGCCGAACGGCGTCACCGGATACGCCACGATCCCCGCGATGGACCCACGCATCGCCACCTCCATTCCCTCACCCAGATCATGCCCCGTACCCCGGCCGTTCCGGACGGAAGCGTCCTGGGGCACGATGGAGATCATGGAATTGCGCATCTTCACCGAACCGCAGCAGGGCGCGAGCTACGACACGTTGCTGACCGTCGCCAAAGCCACCGAGGATCTCGGCTTCGACGCATTCTTCCGGTCCGACCACTACGCGGCCATGGGCGGCGTGGACGGCCTGCCCGGCCCGACCGACGCCTGGATCACCCTGGCCGGCCTGGCGCGCGAAACCAAGCGGATCCGCCTCGGCACGCTGGTCACCGCCGCCACCTTCCGGCTGCCGGGACCGCTGGCCATCCAGGTCGCCCAGGTGGACCAAATGTCCGGCGGCCGAGTCGAACTCGGCCTCGGCAGTGGGTGGTTCGCCGAGGAGCACGCTGCTTACGGCATCCCGTTCCCCGCGGACAAATTCGCCCGGCTGGAGGAGCAGCTCGCCATCATCACCGGGTTGTGGGCGACCAAGCCGGGCGACAAATTCGACTTCGCCGGCCGGCATTACCAGCTCACCGACTCCCCCGCGCTGCCGAAGCCGGTGCAGGACCCGGTGCCGGTGCTGATCGGCGGCCACGGCGCCAGCCGTACGCCGCGGCTCGCGGCGCAATACGCGACCGAGTTCAACATGCCGTTCTCGTCGATCGAGGACAGCGCCGCCCAGTTCGGCCGGGTGCGCGCGGCGGCCGAGGCACGCGGGCGGCGCGCCGACGACCTCGTCTACTCCAACGCCCTAGTCGCCTGCGTCGGCGCGAACGACGCCGAGGTGGCGCGCCGGGCCGCGGCGATCGGCCGCGAGGTGGACGAGCTGAAGACGAACGGCCTGGCCGGCTCGCCCGCCGAGGTGGTGGACAAGATCGGCCGCTACGCCGAGATCGGCGCGCAACGCATCTACCTGCAAATACTGGACCTCGCCGATCTCGACCACCTCGAGTTGATCGCCGGTCAGGTGCAAGGAAAGCTCTGACATGAAGACCGGAAAGCCGAGCCGCACGGCGCTCGCCACCGCGCATGCGCGCGCCTATCACCAAATCGCTCCCGAGCCCCGGGTCTTCACCGACCCCGTGGCCGGGCCGATCTTGGGACTGACGCCCGAGGAGCTGACCGAGCAGACCATCGCCGCGGCGGCGGGCGAGGACATCGCCTTTCATCGCGTCCGCCGGTTGTTCATGGCCAGCCGGTCGCGCTTCGCGGAGGAGACGGTCGCCGACGCGGTGGCGGAGGGGACGCGGCAGGTGGTGATCCTCGGCGCGGGGCTGGACACCTTCGCCTACCGCAACGCCGATCCGGCACTGCGGGTATTCGAAGTCGACCACCCCGCGACCCAGGCGTGGAAACGGCAGCTGCTCGCCGACGCCGGCATCACCGTCCCCGAGTCCCTGACCTTCGCCCCGATCGACTTCGAGAGTGAAACGCTCGCAACGGGTCTGGCCGCGGCGGGCCTCGACCGAGACCGGCCGGCGGCCTTCGTCTGGCTCGGCGTGGTGATGTATCTGACCACCGAAGCCATCCGTTCGACCTTGCAGTTCGTGGCCGAGCAGCCGACACCGGTCAGGTTGGTCTTCGACTACATCCCACCGGCCGCCGACGCCGCCCCCGAACACCGGGCGCAACTGCGAGCGCGAGCGGAGCGCATGGCCGCGGTCGGCGAACCCTTGCTGAGCTCCCTCACCGCCGCCGAACTGGCGGCGGAACTGCGGGCGGCAGGCTTCGACGAGGTCGAGGACTTCAGCGCGGCGGACCTCATCGCAAGCTATGTCGGTGCGGCGGAGCTCGGTCCCGAACCCGAACGCCTGCACGCCCGCATCGCCCGCGCCCGCCGCACCTGACTCATCCCAGCGGCCTGCTGGTCGGCAGGTTCACGAAGCTCGGCTGGGCCGGATCCAGTTGCAGGGATTGCGGTTTCAGTTCGGTGTTGTTCAGCAGCGGCCGGAACGGCAAGCCCTTCGGGGAGTTTCCGGCGAAGACGTCGACGCGTAGTCGATGTCCCGGCTGGAGCACCGCCTGGATCGGGATGACCGCGATGTCGAGCACGACGGGCTCGCCCGGGGTCACCGGCAGCAGGCTGTCCAGGGTGATCGGGTTGTACGGGGCGGTGTAGTCGCCGTTGGGCGAGCGGGCGCTCTTCGCCTGGTCGATCGCGCGCATCGACGCGGTGAGCTGGCCGGTGCTCAGCACCGTCGACGTTCCGTCCGGGGCAACGTCGTTCACGGTGGCGGCCCAGTATCCGTCGGTCGCGTCGTGAACGGCGTTGAGGTGCACGTTGATCGGGCCGGAGATGACCGTTCCCTCGGTGACGGGTGTGCCGGTGAAGGTCAGCGCATTGCGTTCGGCGATGCGCGAGTCCTTGGCGCACATGTCCAGTATCGCGGGGATCCCGGCGGCGCCCTGCGCGGTGTCGCGGGAGCACACGGTGGTGAGGCCGGGCGCCACCGTCAGGGTGCGGCGCTCGTCCGGCGTTGTCGCGGACAGTGATCCGTCGTATACGCTCTCTGCCGTGCCGCTGGGGGCCGCGGACAGGTAGACCCGTCGATGGGTCGCACCGGTCTGGGGAAACCGAGCCAGCGTCCGCCAGCCGCCACCCTGTTCCCACACCGTCACCGGACCGAATTCGCCGAGGCCGTGATCGATGTCCTTGAGCCACTTGTCGAACCACACCCGCTGCAACACCTCGAGCCGGGCCGGTCCGCCGGGCATCCCGGTACCCGCGCCCGGATTGGCGTGATACGTGTCGCCGACGAGGAGCTGTTTCTGGTCGGCGGGCAACGGAATCGCATTGAACAGCGTGGTCGCGCTGTTGGCGAAGATGTCGTGCCAGCCGCCATAGACGAAGGTGGGCACCGTGATTCGCTCGGGATGCCCGAGAATGGCCTGCCGGAAGTCGCTGTCGTGATCGAGCGCGGCGGCCAGCGTCTGCGGGACCTGGTCGAGCGAGGGGGTGAGCAGCGCCTGGGTCAGCAGGTCGTAGTTGGTCGCCGGGTCGGCGAGCCGGTCGCCGAGCCAGCGCCAGTCGAACGTGCCGGCCAGCATCGAGCGCACGTCGGGAATGAGTTTCGTCTGGTTCACGTTGCTGAGCCACAGCGGCAGGAAGGTGGTGCCGATGCCGCCGCCCGGCGCGACGACATCGCGCATCAGGTCGCTGCCCGGTTCGACCGGGAAGATGGCTTTCAGTGGGGCCGGGGCGTTTTCGGCCGCGCGCAGCTGCGTGATGCCCGCGTAGGAGCCACCGCTCATCCCCACCTTGCCGGTGGACCAGCGTTGCGCGGCGGCCCAGCCGATCACCTCACGGGTGTCCAATTGCTCACGGGCGCCGAGGGTGTCCCACGTGCCCTGGGAGAAACCGGTGCCACGGACGTCGGCGACCACCAGCGTGTAGCCGCTGCGGATGAGGAAGCGGTCGATGCCGAGCACGGTCTGCACGGTGCCGCCGTCGAGCGCGTGCACCAGGTCGCCGAAGCCGCTGATCGGGGTTCCGGACAGGTTCATCCGGCGCAGCAGGTCCAGCACCATCGGCTGGAGGCCGGGCGCCGAGATGGCCGAATCGACCAGGTTCGACAGCAGTTTCGTGTACGGCGTGAGGTTCACGATGGTCGGCAGCGGACGCTGTTCGACCACTCCGTCCGCGGCCACCGGCCGGTACACGTTCGCCTTCAGGATGACGCCGTCGCTCATCCGGATCGGCACATCCCAGTCGATGTGTACGTCGGCGTACGGCTGCGGCCCGTCGTGTAGCGCGGTCCACTGGTCGCTGCGGGTACCGCTGTCCGGCTGAGCCGCCGCCGGCCCCACCGCAAACCCACCGCCAACCAGGACGATCGATAGCGCCATCGTCCATCGAGCCGTGCGGACAAACCATTGCGCCACTTGCTGCCCCGAAAGCATCCCGCTCCTCGACCGATGTCCCGCACGTTGATGGAGTTCGCCGTATCGGATTGACAAGATAGCAATCAGTGCGCAAATCAGCGGGAGGTACGAAACGGCCGGTTTGTCGTGTTGCCCGCGACCCGGCGAGCCGATCCGGTTGTGCGATAGTGGATTTGCGCAAATCGGACGCTATAGATACCCAGCAGTTTGGTTTAACACTCCGCGCGCGCATACCATTCCGGTCGGTCGTTCAACGCCTGCTCACCGGTTGCGGCAAAGCCCCGCGGATCGCCAGGCCGGGGCCTACCTTGGTGGGCATGACGCCGCTACAGCGCTATATCGCGGAAGAGATCGCCCTCGATCATGCCGACGGCCTGCTGAATCGGCGCGAGGCGCTGCGCCGGCTCGGGCTGCTCGGGTTCGGCGTTCCGGCGGCGGCCGCGTTGCTCGCGGCCTGCACCGCCGAGTCCAAGGATCCATCGGCGACCACCCAACCGAGTTCCGCCGCAACACCATCCACGCCGCCGGGGTCGGGTGCCGCACTGCCGACTGCGCCGATCACCTTCGCGGGCCCGGACAATCGGGAGTTGCGCGGTGCGTGGGCGGCCGCCGCGCAACCTCGCGGAGGCGTGCTGGTCATCCACGAGAACAAGGGCCTGACCGACCACATCCGTTCGGTGGCAGGACGATTCGCCGGAGCCGGCTACTCCGCCCTCGCCGTCGACCTGTTGTCCGCGAAGGGCGGCACCGACGCCTTCGGCGATCCGGCGCAGGCCACCGCCGAGCTGAGCAGGACTCCGCAGGATCAGTTCATCGGCGACCTGCGCGCGGGGCTGGCCGAGCTCGGGCGGCGGGTGCCGGGCAAGAAACTCGGCGCCACCGGGTTCTGCTTCGGCGGCGGGCTGGTCTGGCTGCTGCTCGCCTCCGGGCCGTCCGCTCTTGCCGCGGCGACGCCGTTCTACGGCCCCTTCCCCGACCACGGCGACCTCACCGCCGCGAAGGCCGCCGTGCTGGGGATCTACGCGGCGGCGGACGCCCGCGTCGATGCCACCCGCCCGGCCGCGGAGGCCGCACTCACGCGCGCGGGCGCGCCGCACGAGATCTGGGTCGCGCCGAAGGCCGATCACGCGTTCTTCAACGACACCGGGCCGCGTTACGCACCGGCCGCCGCCGACGAGGCGTGGCGGCGGATACTCGATTGGTACGGAACCCATTTGGGCTAGCGGTCACCAGGCGGCGAGGAAGTCCTGGATCGGCCCGAGGCCGGTGGCGACGACTCCGATGTAGCCGTCGGGACGGACCAGCACCAGCGTTCCCGTACCCGACGGGTCGATGTCGTAGTTGCGGAACGGGTCGCCGACGGTGCCCTCGACCACCACACCGGGTTCGATCACGCGACCGTGAACACCCTGTGTACGAACGACTTCGGCGACCGCAGCGGCGGTATCGCCGCCGAAGCCCAGGACCGTGAAATGCGTGCCACGGAACAAGTCGAACAGGCTCGCATCACCGCACCAGCCGTCCGGCGCACGGTCGCCCGCACGCACCGCCCCCGGCTCGTCGCGCGTCTCCACGGCCAACGGCCCGCCCCGATAGTTGACCTTCAACTGGAAGATGTCCAGACTCCCCTCCCCGGGCTCGGCATCGTGGAAGTCCCGCCGGTGCGAGCGCGTGGTCACGTGAAGCACCCGCGCCGCGACCGGAAACCGTTCGGCCTCATAGGTATCCAGCAGCCGGTCCCGAGCGCCCGACAGCACCGCCGCCAACTTCCAGCCCAGGTTGTACGCATCCTGCACGCTGGTGTTCAACCCCTGCCCGCCGGAGGACGAATGCACGTGCGCGGCATCGCCGGCCAGGAACACCCGCCCAACCCGGAACCGGTCCACCATCCGGGCATTCACCCGGTACACCGAGATCCAGTTCAGGTCGGATAGCCGGATATCCGAGCGGCCGGAGCGCTCGTCGAGAATCTTCTGCACGGCCTCCAGGGTCAGATCGGGCACGTCGTCCGCGGTCATGTTGGCGATGAACTGGTAGTAGTCGGTCCCCGGCATGGACCACAGCGAAAAGCGTTCCCGCACACTGCCGGTCGTCAGCATGTGGCAGTAGGTACCGGCCAGCCCCTGCGCACGGACGTCGCCGATCAGCGTTCGCTCGGTCTCGAAGGTTTCGCCCTCGAAGCCGACGCCGAGCCGCTTACGGACAACGCTGCCACCGCCGTCCGCGCCGACCAGGTACCGCGCCCGCACTGTGAGCGGTTCGCCGTCGCGCCGCAGGGTCGCGGTGACACCGCTCTCGTCCTGCACGAAATCGATCAGCTCCGTGTTCAATTCGAGCCGGCCGCCGAGTTCTAGCAGCCGGTCGCGGAGCAGTTCGTCGGTGCGCCACTGCGGCAGGATCCAGGCATTCGGATACGGCACGCCGTCGACGCGCCGGAGGGGCGCGAGACCGAGCATCCCCTCCACCGTCCGAGTCATCGTCACTTCCGTGCCCACATACATGCGGAACGACGGGAACGGAGCCCCCGCCGCGAGCACCGCGTCGATCAGGCCGAGATCGTCGAACACCTCCAAAGTCCGCGGCTGTAAACCCTTTCCGCGCGAGCCGGGGAACAGTCCCGGGGCTTTGTCCACCACCAGGCACTCGATCCCGCGCCGGGCCAGTTCGCACCCCAGCGTCAGTCCGGTCGGTCCGGCGCCGACGATCAGCACCGGCAGTTCTGTTGTCATCGCTCTTCTTTCGGGAAAGTGCGGGTGAGGATCGGCAGCAGCAGCTCGTCCACCAGGTCGGTGAGGAACGCTCGATCCAGGGGTGCGCCGAGGAACATCCGCCGCATGATCTGTCCTTCCGAAACCTGATGTGCCAGTTCGGTTGCGGTGCCCTCGGGTAATTCGCCGCGGGCGACGGCGCGCTCGACGACGGTGCGGAACGGGCCGAGATCCTCGTCCGCGACGTGTTCGCGCAGCGCCGCCGCGAGTTCGGCGTCCACCCGCATGGCGTGCATCAGGCCGGTCATCATGGTCACGTAGTGCTCGTCGACCTGCGCGGTGAGCGCGACGAGCGCGGCGATCAGGTCGTCGCGCACCGTCCCGGTGTCCGGAATCTCCGCGACGTACTCGGCGTCGTGTGCGTCCATCGCCGCCTTCACCAGCGCGGGCTTTCCCGGCCAGCGCCGGTAGATGGTCGCCTTGCTGGCCTGCGCCCGGGCCGCGACGGCGTCCATTGTGATTGCCGCGTAACCGATTTCGCCCAGCAGCGCGTAGGTGGCGGCGAGGATCGCCTGCTCGCGTTCGGCGCCCCTGATCACGATCCCTCCAAGTGAACGGTACGGTTTCGTTCACTTCGACGGTAACGGAAGACCGGCGGCAGGCACAAGTCCGATTACAGAATTTGATCGCCGAGCGCGACGTCCCGGCAGGCCTCGAGCAGCGGGGCCAGCCGCTCCATGGCATTGGTGCGCACGGCGAGCACCGTGGGCAGCGCGAGCACACCCGGCGTGCACACGGGCAGGAAGGCCACCCGGCTGCTGTGCAGCAGCCGGGCGTGCGGCGCGTAGAGGACGGTCCAGCCGGCGGCGCCGGCGCCGAGCGCGGCGAGGGTGTCCTGGATCGAGACCTGCTCGGGACCGAGCACCGGTTCGAATCCCGCCTTGCCGCACGCGGTCAGCACGAGATCATCGAGCAACGCGTTGTTCTGCCGGTTCGTCAGATAGAGCGGCAGCTCGGCGAGCTGAGCGAGATCGACGCACCGCTCGGTGGCGGAGGGGTGATCGGCGGGCAGCGCGACGACCAGTTCGTCGTACCAGACCGGAATCTGCTGCACACCCTCCGGCGCGGCCACCTCGCCGCGCAGGAACGCCGCGTCCCACTCGTGCTCCGACACCTTGCGCAGTCGCTGCCCGAGCGAGGCCGACGTCAGTTCCACCTTGATCCCTGGCGCACGATACTTCAGCGCGACCAGCAGCCGCTCCAGCCGCTCGCCCATCCCCCGGCTGGTGCCGATGCGCAGCACGGTCGGCGTGGTCAGGAAGTCCGCGACGCTGGTCCGGGCGCGTTTCTCGGCGGCGAGCACCTTTTTCGCGGCAGGCAGGAACGCCGCCCCGGCCTCGGTGAGCCGGACGCTACGAGGCGACCGTTCCAGCAGCACGACGCCGAGCTCGCGTTCGAGCCGGCCGAGCTGCTGGCTGACTGACGACTGCACGATCATCAGTCGTTCCGCCGCCCGGCCGAAATGTAGCTCCTCGGCCACCGCGACGAAATACCTCAGTTGACGAAGTTCCATGACCTCAACGTGGTTCGGGGACAAGACTGGGTCAGGCTACCGCCCGGGGTGCGCGGCCAACCGATGTGGCTTCGTCCCGCGCGCCGCACACACAAATACCGCCGGAGGTGCCCGCGTGAGATATCGGAATGTCAGCTCAGCGCGACGTCGCGCGGTCGGTGTCGCCGTCACCGCGATACTGGCCGCCGGCCTGCTCTCGGCCTGCGACAACGCGGAGCAACCCGCGCCCGCCACCGAGACCGTCCGCAGTACCGCACCGAGTAAACCGCTGGGCGCACCGGACCTCGGCGCGCCGGAGGAGATCGCGCACGGGATCGACGTGCCGTGGGGACTGACCTTCCTGCCCGACGGCGACGCGCTGGTGGCCGAGCGCGACAGCGGGCGGATCCTGCGGATCGGGCCGGGTCACGCGCCGGAGCAGGTGTATCAGGTGCCGGGTGTCGTCGCGAGCGGCGAAGGCGGGCTGCTCGGCCTGGCGTTGTCCCCGCACTATGCCGAAAACCGGTACATCTACGCGTATTTCACCGCGCAGAACGACAACCGGATCGTGCGCTTGCGCCCCGATGGACCGCCGGAAGTGCTGTTCGACGGAATCGCCAAGGCGGCCAACCACAATGGCGGCCGGATCGCGTTCGGGCCGGACGGCATGTTGTACGCCGGAACCGGTGACGCGGGACAGAGCGGCCGGTCGCAGGATCCGGCCAGTCCCAACGGGAAGATTCTCCGGCTGACACCGGAAGGGCGACCGGCACCGGACAATCCGATCGCGGACTCGCCGATGTACAGCCTGGGACACCGGAACGTGCAAGGACTGGCGTGGGACCGCGAGGGACGGCTGTTCGCGGCGGAGTTCGGGCAGAACCGGTTCGACGAGATCAATCTGATCGAGCCGGGCCACAACTACGGCTGGCCGGTGGTCGAGGGAGTCGGCGGGACGGATCGCGGGTTCACCGACCCGCTGATTACCTGGCCCACGTCCGAGGCGTCGCCCTCGGGGATCGCGATCGCCGGAGACACGTTGTACGCCGCGGCATTACGCGGCGAACGGCTGTGGACCGTGCCGCTGCGCGAGGGCACGGTCGGTCAGCCGCGAGATGTGTTCCGGGACAGCTACGGCCGGCTGCGCACGGTCATGGTCGCGCCCGACGGTGCGCTGTGGCTCACCACGTCCAACACCGACGGGCGCGGCAACCCGAGAGCGAATGACGATCGCGTGCTTCGCTTCCCGGCGCGCTGAGTCAGTCGAACATCGGTGTCTTGACCTGGTGGCCCAGTCGCCAGACCGCGTAGGTCAGCGGGACGCCCGGACGGTAAGCGAGGTGGGTGACCGACGGTGCGTCCAGCACCTGGAGATCCGCGCGGGCGCCGACCCGGATCACGCCGACGTCGTCGCGGCGCAGCGCTCGCGCACCGCCCGCGGTCGCGGCATACACCGCCTCGGCCACCGAGAGTCCCATTTGCAGCACCGCGGTCGCGACGCAGAAGGCCATCGAGGTGGTGTAGGAGCTGCCCGGGTTGGCGTTGGTGGCCAGGGCGACCGTGGCGCCCGCGTCCAGCAGCGCGCGGCCCGGGGCGAGGCGCTGCCGGGTGGACAGGTCGCAGGCGGGCAGCACGGTGGCGACGGTGTCCGAGGAGGCGAGCGCTTCGATGTCGGCGTCGGTCAGGTAGGTGCAGTGGTCGACGCTCGCCGCGCCGTGCGCGACCGCCAATTGGACGCCGGGGCCCTCGCCGAGCTGATTGCCGTGCACCCGCAGACCCAAGCCGTGTGCCTTGGCGGCGCGCAGCACCCGATCGGACTGGTCGTGATCGAAAGCGCCGGTCTCGCAGAACACATCGGCCCAGCGGACATGCGGCGCTACCGCGTCGAGCATGTCGCCGCACACCAGATCGACGTACTTGTCGGCGTCCATGCCGGCCGGAACCAGATGGGCGCCGAGGAACGTCACCTCGTCGGCGGCGGCCGCGGCCAGCCGGGCCGAGCGGAGTTCGTCCTCGACGCTGAGGCCGTAACCGGTCTTGGTTTCCAGGCAGGTGGTGCCCTGCCTGCGCGCCTCGGCGATGTGCCGGGCCAGGTTGACCGACAGCTCGTCGTCGGACGCGGCGCGAGTGGCGGCGACCGTGGTGGCGATGCCGCCCGCGCGATAGGGCCGCCCGGCCATCCTGGCCTCGAACTCGGCGGTCCGGTCGCCGGCGAAGACGAGGTGGGTGTGGCTGTCCACCCAGCCGGGCAGCGCGGCCCGGCCGTCGAGGTCGACGCGGTCGTCGGCGGCGGGCGCGTCCTTCGCCGGGCCGACCCAGGCGAAGTGCTCGCCGTCCAGGACCACCGCGGCGTCGCGCAGCGGGCCGCCCTCGGTGTTGGTGGTGAGTTCGCGGATGCCGGTGATCAGGGTCGACACAGTGCCTCGATTTCCTCTCGCAACACGGTTTCCGGGTGGTGCACCCGTAGGTGGCGGTGCTCGGACACGACGGGCCGGCCGGCGACGAGCACCGAGCGGATGTCGCTCGCGGTCGCGGCGAACAGCGCGGCGGCCGGGGCGGCGCCAGCGGTGCGGATCGAGCCGAGGTCGAGGGTGACCAGGTCGGCCGCGGCGTCTGGGGCGATCCGGCCGGCCTCGGGCCAGCCGATGGACGCGTGGTCGGTGGCGGCGCGGTAGAGGTCGGCCGGGGTGAAGCGGCCGCGGGCGCGGCTGGCCAGTCGCTCGTCGAGTTCGAGGGCGCGCCACTCCTCGAAGGCGTCGATCACGGCGTGGCTGTCGGTGCCGAGGCACAGGCCGACGCCGGCCTCCGACAGCGCGCGGGCGGGGCCGATGCCGT
Source organism: Nocardia sp. NPDC006044 (assembly GCF_042871115.1). NCBI lineage: Bacteria > Bacillati > Actinomycetota > Actinomycetes > Mycobacteriales > Nocardiaceae > Nocardia > Nocardia sp. NPDC006044. The sequence continues at coordinate 957,085 of NZ_JBIAID010000004.1, read as the reverse complement.
CGCCGAGGTCGCGTTCGGTGGTGGGACAGAAGCACGCGCGGGTGCCGCTGCCGGCCAGCAGGGCGATGTCGGCGGCCGTGAGGTGGGTCGCGTGCACCGCGACCGTCCGCGGGCCGAGCAGTCCCGCTCCGGAGAGCAAGGCGGTCGGGGTAACGCCGTGCGCGGCAAGGCAATCGGCGTTCTCCGCGGGTTGCTCGGAGAGGTGGACATGCAGCGGTCGGCCCGCAGCGGCCTCCGCGACCACCGGCAGCGCCGCCGCCGGTACCGCGCGCACCGAGTGTGCGGCGACGCCGGTCCGTACGAGCTCCTGCCCCGGGGTGAACGCGGCGGCGCGTTCGGCCCACGCGTCCACGCCGCCGTCGCTGAACCGCAGCTGGTGCTCCCCCAGCTCCACACCGAATCCGCCCGCCAGATAACAGGTGTCGAGCAGCGTGAGGCGAATGCCGGCGTCGTCGGCGGCCGCGGCGAGGGCCGCGCCCATCGCGTTCGGGTCCGAGTACCGCGCGCCGCCGGGGGCGTGATGCAGGTAGTGGAACTCGCCGACGCTGGTGTACCCCGCCAGCACCATCTCGGCGTACACCGCTCGCGCGAGCCGGTAGTAGGAATCGGGATCCAGTTGGGCGGCAACCGCATACATGCGCTCCCGCCAGGTCCAGAACGTGCCCTGATCGTGCTGGGTGCGCCCGCGCAGCGCGCGGTGGAAACAGTGCGAGTGCGCGTTCGCGAAACCGGGGATCGTCAGCCCGGGCAGTACCGTGCCGGTGCGCTCGGTGCCGCTGGTGACCGACTGGATGGTCGCGCCGTTCACCTCGATCGTCACCGACTCGGCGACACCGCCGGGCAGCCAGGCGTATTCGGCCCAGTAGGTGCTCATCCGGCCAGATCCTCGAGAATCCGCGCGAGACTCTGTGCGCCGCTGTCGATGTCGGCGGGCTCGGCGAACTCCTCGGGGGCGTGGCTGATCCCGGTCGGGTTGCGCACGTAGAGCATGCCGGAGGGGACGTGCCCAGCGAGGATGCCCGCGTCGTGCCCGGCGCCGGTGGGCAGCGCGGGCACGCCGCCGAGCACCGTGTCCATCCGGCCGCGCAGCGTCTCGTCGAAAACGACGTCGTCCGAATAGGACTCCTCGGTGACGGTCAGCTCGCACCCTTCGGCGGCGGCGGCCTCCCGCGCGGCCTCGGTGATGTCCTCGACCAGCGCGGCGGTCCGGCCGTCACCGGCGACTCGGGCATCGAGCCACAGATCCACGCTGGACGCGATGACATTCGTGCCACCGGGATTGGGCACCAGCCTGCCGACCGTGGCCCGCGCGTCGGCCATCGCGGCGGCGGCCCGGCGCGCGGCCGCCACCACCGTCGCGGCGGGCAGCATCGGATCGTGGCGATCGGTGAGCCGGGTCGCGCCCGCGTGATTTCCCTGGCCGGAGAACGAGAATCGGTACCGGCCGTGCGCGATGATGCTGCTGCCGGTGGCGACCGGGCTGTCCAGCTCGATCAGCCCGCGCCCCTGCTCCACGTGCAGCTCCACGAAACAGCCGATCTGGGCCAGGGATTCGGGATCCGCGCCGAACCGCTTCGGATCGTGCCCCGCCTTCACCGCCGCCTCGGCGAGCGTCACGCCCTCGGCATCCCGCAGGTTCCGGGCGCGATCGGGATCGATGGCGCCGGTGAGCAGTCGCGAGCCTAGGCACGGCACGCCGAACCGCCCGCCCTCCTCCTCCGCGAACACGAGCACCGCGAGCGGCTTGGCCGGCTGGAAGCCCTTGCCCTGCAAGATCTCCACCGCCGCGAGCGCGCTGGCCACGCCGAGCGGACCGTCGTACGCGCCACCACCGGGCACCGAATCGAGATGGCTGCCGGTGACGACCGCGCCGGACCCTGGACTTCCCCACCAAGCCCAGATGTTGCCGTTGCGGTCGGTGTGCACGTCCAGCCCGGTGTCCAGGGCCTGGTCGATGAACCAGTCCCGCAGCTCGAAATCGGCGTAGTCGTAGACGTGCCGCGAGTAGCCGCCGCGCCGGGCATCCCGGCCGACCCCGGCGATCTCGTTCATCAGCTGATTCACGCCCACGGCGTCGCTCCTGGTGTGCTCTGGGGTCTGGTTCACGGCGCCTCGTGCAGCGGAATGCGCACGCCGCGTTGGGCGGCCACCTCGGTGGCGCGGTCGTAGCCCGCGTCCACGTGCCGGATCACGCCGGTGCCCGGATCGTTGGTGAGCACCCGCTCGATCTTCTGCGCGGCCAGCTCGGTGCCGTCGGCCACGCACACCTGACCGGCGTGGATGGACCGGCCCATGCCGACACCGCCGCCGTGATGGATGGACACCCAGGTCGCACCGGACGCGGTGTTCAGCAGGGCGTTGAGCAACGGCCAGTCCGCGATGGCGTCGGAACCGTCGGCCATCGACTCGGTCTCCCGGTACGGCGACGCGACGCTGCCGGAATCGAGATGATCGCGACCGATCACCACCGGCGCGGACAGCTCGCCGCTGGCCACCATCTCGTTGAACCGCAGGCCGGCCAGGTGCCGCTCGCCGTAGCCGAGCCAGCAGATGCGGGCCGGAAGTCCTTGGAAGGCAACGCGTTCGCCGGCCATCCGGATCCAGCGGCGCAGCGACTCGTTCTCCGGGAACAGATCGACGATGGCGCGGTCGGTGGCCGCGATGTCCTTCGGGTCACCGGAGAGCGCCGCCCAGCGGAACGGCCCCTTGCCCTCGCAGAACAGCGGGCGGATGTAGGCCGGGACGAAACCGGGGAAGTCGAAGGCGCGCGCACAGCCGCCGAGCTTGGCCTCCCCGCGCAGCGAGTTGCCGTAGTCGAACACCTCGGCGCCCTTGTCCAGGAAGCCGAGCATGGCCCCGACGTGCTCGGCCATCGACTCGCGCGACCGGTCGGTGAACTCGTCGGGCTTCTTCGCCGCGTAGTCGGCCCAGTCCTCGACCGCGATGCCGCGCGGCAGGTAGGCCAGCGGGTCGTGCGCGGAGGTCTGGTCGGTGACGATCTCCGGGTCGAGGCCGAGCTCGAGCAGCTTCGGCAGCACCTCGGCCGCGTTCCCGATCAGGCCGACGGACAACGCCTTTCGCTGCCTGCGCGCGTTCGAGACCCGGATCACCGCGTCGTCCAGATCGGTCGCGATCTCGTCGAGGTAGCGTTCCTGCACCCGGCGCTGCGCCCGGGCCGGATCGCACTCGATCACCAGCGCGACACCGCCGTTCATGGTGACCGCCAGCGGTTGCGCGCCGCCCATGCCGCCGAGTCCGGCGGTGAGCGTGAGCGTGCCGGCCAGGGTGCCGCCGAAGCGCTTGTCCGCCACCGCCGCGAACGTCTCGTAGGTGCCCTGCAGGATGCCCTGGGTGCCGATGTAGATCCAGGAGCCCGCGGTCATCTGCCCGTACATGGTCAGGCCGAGCGATTCCAGCCGCCGGAACTCCGGCCAATTCGCCCAGTCGCCGACCAGATTGGAGTTGGCGATCAGCACCCGCGGCGCCCACTCGTGCGTGCGGAACACGCCGACCGGCTTGCCCGACTGCACCAGCAGGGTCTCGTCGCGGTCCAGCGTGGTCAGCGAGTGGGTGATCGCGTCGAAGCTGGCCCAGTTCCTGGCCGCCTTGCCGGTGCCGCCGTAGACCACCAGGTCCTGCGGCCGCTCGGCCACCTCCGGATCGAGGTTGTTGTGCAGCATCCGCATCGCCGCCTCGGTCTGCCAATTCTTCGCGGTCAGCTGCGTACCGCGCGCCGCCCGAACCGTCCGAGTCATGAAATCGCCGCCCTTCCAGCACAATCGAGTTCAAGTGAGCCGCGGGTCGCGGCAGGTGTGGCGCTCATTCGCCGAGGTGTGGTGCGACCGCGCGGGCGAGTTCGCCGGAGCGGACCAGCGCCTCGGCGGCGGCGATCTCCGGCGCGAGATGGCGATCCGAGCCGGGGCCGTCGACCTTCGAGCGCAGCAGGGCCAGAGCCGCGGCGGTGGCCGGCGCCGGGCGCATCGGCGCGCGGAAGTCCAGTGCGCGTGCGGCCGTGAGGTATTCGACGGCCAGCACGGTGGTAAGGCCGTCTACCGCGGTGCGCAGCTTGCGGGCCGCGGACCAGCCCATCGAGACGTGGTCCTCCTGCATCGCGCTGCTCGGGATCGAGTCCACAGACGCGGGCACAGCCAGGCGCTTCAGCTCGCTCACCACGGCGGCCTGGGTGTACTGGGCGATCATATGCCCGGAGTCGACGCCGGGGTCGCCGGCCAGGAACGCCGGAAGTCCGTGCGAGCGTGCGACATCGAGCATCCGGTCGGTGCGGCGCTCGGCCATGCTCGCCACGTCCGCCACCGGGATGGCGAGGAAGTCGAGCACGTACGCGATCGGCGCGCCGTGGAAGTTGCCGTTGGACTCCAGCCGGCCGTCGGCGAGCACCACGGGATTGTCTATGGCGGAGGCCAATTCGCGACCGGCGACCAGTTCGGCGTGCGTGACGGTGTCCCTGGCCGCACCGTGCACCTGCGGGGCGCAGCGCAGCGAGTAGGCGTCCTGCACCCGATTGCAGTCCGGCCCACGGTGACTCGCCACGATCTCCGAACCGGCCAGCGCGGCGCTGATCCGCGCCGCCGAGCGCGCCTGACCCGGATGCGGGCGCAGGGCTTGCAGATCCGCCGCGAACACCCGGTCGGTGCCGAGCAGCGCCTCCACGCTCATCGCCGCGGTGACGTCGGCGACGTCGAGCAGCATGTTCAGGTCGGCCAGCGCGAGCATCAGCATGCCGAGCATGCCGTCGGTGCCGTTGGTCAGCGCCAGGCCTTCCTTCTCGGCCAGCACGACCGGCTTGATCCCGTTGCCGCGCAAGGCCGTTGCCGCGTCCGTCACGGTGCCCGCGGCGTCGATGACGTCGCCCTCGCCCATCAGGGCCAGGGCCACCGCGGCCAGCGGCGCGAGATCGCCGGAACAGCCCAGCGAGCCGTACTCGTGCACGATCGGGGTGATGTCGGCGTTGATCAACGCGGCGAGCGTGGCCGCGGTCTCCGGCCGGATGCCGGTGTGGCCGGTCGCCAGGGTGCGCAGCCGCAGCACCATCAGCGCGCGCACCACCTCCCGCTCGACCGGGCGCCCCGCCCCCGCCGCGTGCGAGCGGATCAGCGAACGCTGCAGCGCCACCCGGCTCTCCTGCGGGATGCTGTGCGTGGCGAGCGCGCCGAAGCCGGTGGACACGCCGTAGGTCGGCACCGTCCCCGCGGCCAGCGCGTCGACGTGCGCCCTGGCCAGCGCCAGCCGCTCCTCGGTGGCCGCGCTCAGGTGAACCTTGGCGCCGAGCCGGGCGACGGCGACGACCTGGTCCCCGGTCAACGGTCCGTCCAGCGCGACGGTCGGTAGCTGTGCAGTTTCGGGCATGGGGTCCATTCCACCGTCAGCGCGGGCGGTGGAGAATGAGGGACGGTCCGATAGTGTCTGATATCCAAGACTTGCCGAGGAGATGGCATGGGAACGAGCAGCGACGTCCCGGCGTTGCGCCGCGGCCTGGCGGTGTTGCAACTACTCGCGGGGCGCGCCGGGCCGATCTCGGCGTCGACCATCGCGCGCGAACTCGGCCTCCCCCGGTCTACCACCTATCACCTGCTCGGCGAGCTGGAGTCGGCCCGGTTCGTCACCCGGCTGCCCAGCGAACGCCGCTACGGCCTCGGCATCGCCGCGTTCGAGCTCGGCTCGGCCTACCTGCGCCACGACCCGCTCGAACGGCTGGCCGGACCGCTGCTGCGCGAACTGGTCGAGCAGGTCGGGCACAACGCGCACCTCGGCGTGCTGCACGGCAACGAGCTGCTCTACCTGATCAAGGAACGCCCGATCCGGCCGGAGACGCTGATCACCGGGGTGGGCGTGCGGCTGCCCGCGCACCTGACCGCCTGCGGGCGCGCGATCCTCGCCTACCTGCCCGCCGCGCAGATCCGCGCGCTGTTCCCGTCCGCGTCGTCGTTCGTGCGGCGCACCGAGCGCGGGCCGAACTCGCTCGCGTCGCTGCGCACGGTGCTGGCCGCCGAACGCCATCGCGGCTGGGCCAGCGAAGACGGGCACATCACACCGGGGTTCGCCTCGGTCGCCTATCCCGTCTTCGATCACAACCAGCGCCCGATCGCGGCCATCAGCGTCACCTTCCGGCACCACTGCGAGGCCACGCCGTGCCAGGCCGACTGGACGCCGCTGGCCGACCGGCTCCGCACCGCCGCCGACAGCCTCACGCAGCGCATCGGCGGGCGCGCCGGCCAGCGCTAGAGCTTGCGGCCGACGCCGCCCCACGCCGCCGACGGCACCTCGCGCGCGGGCTCTGAAATGTCGGCGCGCCACTGGTTGACCGGCACGATGCCGGGCTCGACGAGATCGAGGTTCTTGAACACCTCGCGGACCTGATCGACCGTGCGCACGTAGTACGGCACCGCGCCGGTTTTCGAGTAGTAGTCCGAGAGGCGCACCAGCCGTTGATCTTCGGTGGTGCCTTCGTACATCGCGAAATAACTTCCGGACGGAATGGCTTCCTGCAAAGCGCCGGTTATCCGGATAACGTCGTCCCAGGTGCGAGCGTGACCGAGAACGCCCATGAACATGACCGCGATCGGTTTGTTGAAGTTCAAAATGTTGCGCGCTTCGGTCACCACCTGGTCGGTATCGTGGAAATCCGCTTCGATCAGCGCGGTGACGCCTTCGTCGGTGGTATTGATCAGCAACGCGCGGGCATGCGCGAGCACGAGCGGATCGTTGTCCACGTAGACGATCTTGGACTCCGGCGCGACACCCTGCGCGACCTCGTGCGTGTTCTGCATGGTGGGCAGGCCGGTGCCGATGTCGAGGAACTGCCGGATGCCGCCCTCCTCGGCGAGGTAGCGCACGACGCGCATCAGGAACCGGCGCGATTGCCGGGCCATGGTGCCGATTTCGGGAAACACGGATTCGCCCGACTCGCCGGCTATTCGATCGACTTCGTAATAATCCTGACCACCGAGCCAGTAATTCCAGATACGGGCGGAATGGGGTACATCGGTGCGGATCAGCCGATCGCTTTCGCGGACCATGATGCGGCTCCTCGAGAGGTGGTACGTGCGGCTGACTGTACAAGCGTCCAAGGGCTCTCGTCGGCGAATTCAGACATAAACACCGAAGAGTCAGATCGGACACGAGTCGCGGGTTCCGCCGAACGCTCGGAAGGCGGTTCAGGCCAGCCCGGTGGGCCTCGACACTCTACATCCGGTCGCGTCGAGGACTGTGACCGGCAACACCTCATGATTGGTTGTGCACAATATAATTGGGGACTACGTTATTGCACATGACCGACGACCATCTCACCCTCGATGAGCAGATCTGCTTTCCGCTGTACGCGGCATCCCGGGCGATGACCGCGGTCTACCGGCCGAAACTGGAACGGCTCGGGCTGACCTACCCGCAATACCTGGTGATGCTCGCCCTGTGGGAACGCGACGGGCGTAGCGTCGGCGAGGTGTGCCACGCTCTCGCGTTGGACTCCGGCACGCTGTCTCCCCTGCTCAAGCGGCTGGAGGCGGCGGGCTTCGTCCGTCGGCAACGCGCCGCCGACGACGAACGCCGCGTCGACATCGAACTCACCGAACGCGGACGCGCCCTGCGCGCCGAAGCGCGCGGCATCCCGGCCGAGATGGCCGAGGCGTGCGGCCTTTCCGTGGACGAATTCCTGGCTTTGCGCGCCACGCTGCGTCGACTGACCAGCGCACTCACGGCACCACCGATCGAAGGAGAACAGACATGAAGGTCCTGTACACCGCCGAGGCCCTGGCCACCGGTGACGGCCGCAACGGCCACGCCCGCACCACCGACGGCAAGGTCGACGTCGACCTGGCCACCCCGCCGGAGATGGGCGGCAGCGGCGCGGGCACCAATCCGGAGCAGCTGTTCGCGGCGGGCTACGCGGCCTGCTTCCATTCCGCGCTGCGCCTGGTCGGCAAGCAGGCCAAGGCCAATGTCGACGACTCCGCGGTCGGCGCGAAGGTCGGCATCGGCCCGAACGACGCCGGCGGTTTCCAGCTCGCGGTCACCCTCGAGGTGTCGCTGCCCCATCTGTCCCGCGAGGACGCGCAGGCCCTCGCCGACAAGGCACACCAGGTGTGCCCGTACTCCAACGCCACCCGCGGCAACATCGACGTCGATGTCGTTGTCGCCGAAGACTGATCGGAGGAGCAAGCGATGCGTGCGGTAGTCATCGAGCGTTTCGGCGAACCGAAAGACGTACTGACCACGGCGGAGCGGCCGCAGCCCGAACCGGGCGAGGGTGAGGTGCGGGTCGAGCTGATCCTCGCGCCCATCCACAATCACGACCTCGCCATCGTGCGCGGCGTGTACGGCTACAAGCCGCCGCTGCCCGCGATCCCGGGCACCGAGGGGGTCGGCCGGATCGACGCGCTCGGTCCGGGCGTCACCGGACTCACTGTCGGCCAGCGGGTTACGGTGTCCGGCGCACAGAACGTGTGGGCCGACTACTTCATCGTGCAGGCCGGTCAGGTCGTGCCGGTGCCGGACGCGGTGTCCGACGAGACCGCCGCTCAGCTGCTGGCCATGCCGCTCAGCGCGCTGATGCTGCTGGAGGATCTCGCGGTGCGGTCCGGCGAGTGGATCGCGATCAACGCGGCCAACGGCGCGGTCGGCCGGTTGGTGAATGTGCTTGCGCGCCAACGCGGGGTCAACGTGCTGAACCTGGTGCGCGGGCCGAAGTCGGTGGAAGCGTTGCGGGCGGCCGGTTTCGAGCCGGTGTTCGACACCGAGGCCGAGGGGTGGCGGGACGCGGCCGTCGCCGCGACGTCGGGAGCGCCGATCGTGCGGGCCGTCGATCAGGTGGGCGGACCGGCCGCGAGCGACGCGATGGCGTTGCTGGCCACCAAGGGTGAGCTCATCTCGTTCGGCGCGCTGTCCGGTCAGCCGCTGGCGCTCAACCCGAGCGACCTCATCTTCAAACAGACCGTGGTCAAGGGTTTCTGGGGGGCCAAGCGGATCGAGGAGACCTCTGCCGAAGATCGCCGGCGGTTGATCGGCGAGCTGGTGTCCGCGGCGGCGCAGGGCGTGCTGAAGCTGGACGCCGAAGCCACCTACCCGCTGGAGTCGGCCGCCGACGCGGCCGTCGCCACCGAGAGTCCGGGGCGCAGCGCGAAAGTCCTGCTGGCACCGAAGGTCTGACGGGCTACGGGCGCAGTTCGAGCACGGCCATGGCGGCATTGTGACCGGGGATGCCGCTGACCCCGCCGCCGCGTACTGCGCCCGCGCCGCAGAGCAGCACATTGCGGTGGCCGGTCGCGACACCCCAGCGGGTCGCCGGGTCGGTGTCGGAACCGTCCGCCAGATAGGGAAAGGCCAAGTCGCGGTGGAAGATATGGCCGCCGGGCAAGCCCACCTCCTGCTCGAGGTCCAGCGGGGTCTTCGCTTCCAGGCACGGTTCGCCGTTCTCGTCCACGGCCAGGCAGTCGCCGATCGGCTCCGCGAGTACCGAATCCAGCTGGGCGATGGTCGCTTTCAGCAGCTCGACCTTCGTCCCCAGCGGATCTTTCGCGAAAAGCTTCGCCGGGGTGTGCAATCCGAACAGGGTGAGCGTGTGCGCGCCCTGCGCCGCCAGCTCCGGCGACAGGATCGACGGATCGGTCAGCGTGTGACAGTAGATCTCCGACGGTGGCGCCGACGGAATCCGCCCGATCGCCGCCTCGCCGTAGGCGCGATCGAGTTGGGCATACGATTCGCCGATGTGAAAGGTCCCCGCGAACGCTTCCCGCGGGTCGACCGAGCTGTCCCGCAGCCGAGGCAGCCGCGTCAGTAACATGTTGACCTTCAGTTGCGCGCCTTCGGGTTTCGGCTCCGCCGGTGCACCCAGCAGCCGCGCGAGCTCGTGCGGCGCGGCATTCACCAGCACGTGGCCCGCGCCGACCACACCACCCGCATAGCCGACTTCCGCCGCGCGGCCGTCGGTTTCGATACCGGTCACCGCACAATCGGTGACGATCTCGGCACCGGCGGACCGTGCCGCGCCGGCCAGCGCGTCGGTCAGCGCGCCCATGCCGCCCACCGGCACATCCCAGTCCCCCGTGCCGCCCCCGATCACGTGATACACGAAGCACCGGTTCTGCCGCAACGACGCGTCATGCGCGTGCGTGAACGTCCCGATCAACGCGTCGGTGAGCACCACCCCGCGCACCGTGTCATCGGCGAATTCCGCCTCGATAACCTCCCCCAGCGGCCGCTCGAACAACGCCCCCCACGCGACCTCGTCGTCGACAATCCGCCGTAGCTCGCTGCGCGACGGCAACGGCTCGGTCAAGGTCGGAAACACCCGCTCTGCCAGCCGCCCCGTCATCCCGTAAAACCGTTGCCACGCAACGAAATCCCGATCCGCCCCGGTCAATCCCGCAAAACTGTCCCGGGTCCGCTCCGCGGACCCGGTATCCACCAGCAATCCACCCGCCCCCACCGGCGTATACGAAGAAATCCGGCGCCGGCGGGTAACAAACGACAACCCCAGCTCCTCGACAATCCGCCGAGGCAACAAACTCACCAGATACGAATACCGCGACAACCGAGCGTCCACCCCCGCGAACACGCGCGAAGAAACCGCCGCCCCACCCGTACTCCCCTGCCGCTCCAACACCACAACCGACCGCCCCGCCCGCGCCAAATAAGCCGCAGCCACCAGCCCGTTGTGCCCGCCCCCCACAATCACCACGTCATAAGACCCCTGCCTCGGCTCCATCCCTCCTCGATAGCACGAATCACGTCCAGCGGCACCCATTACGGCGCGCAGCGGCTGCCCGCGGAATCAGTCCGCTTTGATCCAACCGGCGGCCTGTGCCGCCTTGACCGCCGCCGCCTCGGCCCGGTCTGCCGCGATGCGGTTCGCCACGGTATCGCCCGGAGTCGCGTCCTCGAATTCGGCCGCCGCCGCATCGTCGGCTTCTATGTCGCCGGTGTCCGGCAGGTCAGGGAATTTGCCCGTGAGGATGTCCGCGCGAGCCAGGGCGGTAAGGGCGGTCTTCTTCGCGGTCAGCAACTCGGGCGTAAGGTCCCTGTCGTCGTGCGTTTTTCCATCATTGCCGCCGGCTTTTTTGAGCAGATAGTCGGTCAAACCCTTTGCGTCTGCCGACTCCACCGACGACGGGAGGAAGTACAGCTCGCCACCCTGCCGGGCGGTGTAGAACCCGGTGAAATAGGCCGCGCGGGCCGCCGTGTCCCGGTACGCGCCGACAGTTCCCGCGTTCTCGTTGTCCGTCGCCTCGCCGAACAGAGACTTTTGTTCCGCCGGCTCGACACCGATATCCGATTTCATCTCGAAGGGCGTGATTTTCTCCGGATTCTCCGGGACCGGGACGCTGCTTCTCCTGGCCTCGGCACTCCGGGTTCGCAACCGCGCACACTCCGTCGCCGCAGCCGCGTCCGCGTCCTTTTCCTGCTGCTCCGTGCACACTTTCGGCGCGGTCGGCAGCTCCGCGGACGCGATTCCCTGAGCCGGAATCAACACCCCCGCGCCGGCCATGAGCAGGGACTGTACAAGCACGCGCGAACGAACAAACATGGTTCCTCCAGGTTCGATGTGCACTGTCCGGTACCGACGAATCCGACCATGTTTCATGCCGGGGTCCGGGCCGACCCGCCGTCCGAGGAACATTCGTTCCCGCGGCCGTTCAGGATGGGTCGATCCGCCGGTCGCCGCCGGATGCCCGGTATCACCGCCCGCGACCCACGTCGTGAACCGACTGGTCCCCTGTACGGAATTCCCGTCGCCGCCTTCCCGACGCGGTATTCTCTATGCATCGAATAGATCGAAAGCTTAACGGATGCAAGCGATTCCGTTGTATAGAGGCTTTCGTCAGAAGGAATGGCAAGCTCATGATTGTTGTCTTCATTGCCAAAGACATCGATGTTCTCGAGGCCGGGTACGACGACTCCGCCTATAAGCCGGCCACGTTCGGCCGCGCGTATGCCTACAGCAAGAAGCTCTGGCCCTGTGCGACGCTGGGCAAGACCGAGAACCTCTTCATCACCGCCCACGGCGACGAGGACTCCATCGGCGACGAGGACTCCACCCCCGGCAAAGGTCCGGTGATCGATCTGAACGCGGACCAGCTCGCCGGCATCATCAAGGCCATCCTGCCCGGCGGCTATACCGGCAACATCTACATCTCGACCTGCAATTCCTTCAAGATCGCCCAGGCGGTCGCGGAAAAGCTCGGCATGCTCGTCGGCGGCGACGTGTACGGCACCAAGAAGTCCATCGACTACGCCATCCAAGGCCCCAGCGGCAGCAACTGGTCACTCGCGGGCTGACTACCCGGTGTCAGAGGTCCAGCACCAGGACCTCTGACACGGCCCGCGATACACACAGCATCATGGTGTTGCCGCGCGCCTGTTCCTCGGGGGTGAGCAGCGAGTCGCGGTGGTCGATCCGGCCGGACAGGACTGTTGTCTCGCAGGTGCCGCAGGTGCCTTCGCGGCAGGAGGTGACCAGGGGGATGCCTGCTCGTTCCAATACGTCGGCGATGGATTGTTTGACGCCTACGCGGAAAGTCCGGCCGGTGCTCGCCAGTTGCACGTCGAATTCGCCGTTGGGCGCGAATTCCCTTGGGCGGGGGACGAATCGCTCGAGGTGGACGGGTAGGCCGCGCTGGGCGCCTTCGGCTTCTACGGCTGCGAGCAGGGGTTCGGGGCCGCAGCAGTAGACGGTGGCGTCGGGATCGGTGGTGAGGATTTCGGCGAGCGGCAGGAGGCCGTGTTCGTTCTGTGGCAGCAGTTTCGCGGCGGGGTATGTGGTGCGCAGTTCGTCGGCGAAGGCCATGTGGCCGCGGGTGCGGCCGCCGTAGTACAGCGACCAGCGGGCGCCTGCGGCCGCCGCGGCGGCGATCATCGGCAGGATCGGGGTGATGCCGATGCCGCCGGCGACGAACACGTAGCTCTCGCGGGCGACGAGCTCGAAATTGTTGCGCGGCTTCGATACTCGCAGCTCCGTGCCGGGCAGTGCGGTGTTGTGCAGATGACGTGATCCGCCGCGGCCGTCCGGCTCGTGCAGTATCGCGATGCGCCAGCGGTCCGGATCGGCAGGGTCGCCGCACAGCGAGTACTGGCGGACTCCCGCCTCACCGACGGCGACATCGATGTGCGCGCCGGGCGTCCAGCTCGGCAACTCCCCGCCGACCGCGGACAGCTCGAGCGAGAACACACCTTCGGCCTCGTCGCGGCGCGCCGACACCCGTACCGGAAACTCCGTCATTTCAGCCATCCTTCGCGGGGTTGGTCGTCGCGATCACCGTCTCGGAGATCCCCCGGCCACGCAGCAGGCGAACGGGCAGTCGATTCGGGCGATCGACGTTGACTATCGCCCCGACTCAGACGGCCCCGCGGCCCCGAAACTGGCGCCATGACGACTGTGGGGCAATTGGTGGACACAACCACCCGGTTCATTCGTGACCAGGTCGTTCCGGTGGAACGCGAGGTCATCGTCGACGGGCGGGTGATGGACGACGCGCTGCGCCTCGACCTGCAGAAGCGGGCGAAGGAGGCGGGCGTGTTCGGCCCGCTGTCCGCCCCGGAGTACGGCGGCCTCGGCCTGGACACCCGGGCGCAAGCTCAGGTGCTGGAGGCGGCCGGCGCCAGCCTGCTCGGCCCGATCGCGGTGAACGCGTGGGCGCCCGACGACGGCAACATCCATCTGCTCGCCCATGTCGCCAACGCTGAGCAAAAGGAGCGCTACCTGGCGCCGCTGGCCTCCGGCGAGGTCCGCTCGGCGATCGCCATGACCGAGCCCGCCCCCGGCGCGGGCTCGGATCCCGGCATGTTGCAGACGGTCGCCGAGGAGACCGACGACGGCTGGGTCATCAACGGCGCCAAGCACTTCACCACCGGCGCGCAGGGCGCGGCGTTCACCATCTGCGTGGCCCGCACCGGCGACGGACCGACGATGTTCCTGGTCGACGCGGACAACCCGGGGCTGCACGTCGGCCGCCGGATGCCCACCCTGGACCACACCAGCGCTCCCGGCGGGCACTGCGAGGTCACCTTCGCCGACTGCGCGGTCCCCGATTCCGCGGTGCTCGGCGAGGTCGGCCAGGGCCTGGCGCTCGCCCAGGTGCGGCTCGCCCCATCCCGGCTGGTGTTCTGCATGAACTGGCTCGGCCTCGCGGTCCGCGCGCACCGCCTCACCATCGACCACATCAGCACCCGGACCTCGTTCGGCGTCCCGATCGCCGACCACGGGCTGGCGCAGGGCATGGTCGCGGACAACGAGATCGACATCGCCGCCGCCCGCGGCGTGATCCGCACCGCCGCCGAGACCATCGACGCGCAGGGCCCGACCTCGTCGCAGGCGCGCCACGACGCGTCGATCGCGAAAACCTTCGTCTCCGAGGCGGTCTGGCGGGTGCTCGACCGTGCCGTGCAGCTGCACGGCGGGCTCGGGGTCTGCGAGGACCACCTGGTGGCCCGATTCCTGGTGGAGGCGCGGGCGTTCCGCATCTACGAGGGTCCGTCGGAGGTGCTGCGCTGGTCCATCGCCAGGCGCGCGCTGCGCAATCGCTGAATTCCGTTATCGCTGAGAGGAGTACCGCAATGACCACGCGAGAGATCGCCGGCTTCGCCGCCGCCTATCCCGAACTCGACTGCGCCGCCGTCGATTACGAATACCTGCGCGCCGTGTCCCAGGACCTGGTGCCGTTCGGCCGCCACGTCGGCACCCGGATCATCGAGATCAGCCCGGAACGCGCCGTCGTGGAGATCCCGGCCGGCGGCACTGTCGGCAACCACATGGGCACGGTGCACGCCGGCGCGCTGTTCACCGCCGCCGACATCGGCGGCGCGGCGGCGTTCGTCGGCGCGGCCGCCCCGCGCCTGTCCACCGTCGAACGCCTCGTGCTGCGCTCCGGCACCGCGTCCTACCGCAAGCCCGCCGTCGGCCGGATCCGCGCCCTCGCCACGGTGGACGAGCGCGAGCTCGCCGCGGTGCTCGCGGCCACCGTCTCGAACCGATTCGAGTTGTCCGGCAAGGCCGCTCTGGTGGATGACGGCGACGTGGTCGTCGCGAAGTTCACCTTCGACTACATCTGCGACGTGACGATCCCGGAGTCGGACCGGTGACGGCAACGGCCCCGAAGAAGAGCGCGGAATTCACCACCCTCGAGTCGGTGACCGTCTCGACCCCCGACGACGTCACCTTCACCGTCCGCTTCCTGCCCGCCACGAAGCCCGGCGCGCCGGTGGTGCTGATCCTGCCCGCCATGGCGATGAAGGCGAAGAACTACCTGCTGCTCGCCAAAGAACTCAACGCCCAAGGCCTTTCGGTCGCCACCTGCGATCTGCGCGCCCACGGCGAAGCGCGACCCGAACTCGGCCTGCACCGCGATTTCGGCTATCGCGAGATGCTGGAGATCGACCTGCCCGCGATCGTCGCCGCTGTGCGGCAACGCTTTCCGGACGCGCCGATCCACCTGTTCGGTCACAGCCTGGGCGGCCAGATCGCGCTGCTCTACGCCGCCGCCGAGCCGGACCGGGTGGCCGGCGTGACCGTCATCGGCACCGGAACCGTCTTCTGGTGGGCGTTCGGCCCGCGTCGCTGGTTCGAGGCCCTGAGCCAGATCCAGTGGATCGGCCTGGTCGCGCGCTGGAAGGGCCACTGGCCCGGCGGCGTGCTGATCCCCGCGCCGATGCCCGGCGGTGTCATGCGCGACTGGGCGATGCACTCGCTGACCAGTTACTACCGCCCCAAAGGCTCGGCGCGGCACTACAACACGCTGCTGCGCGCGCTGGCGAAGCCGGTGCTGGCCATCTCGCTGTCCGACGATGTCCTCGGCCCGAAGTCCAATGTCGACTTCCTGGTCTCCCGGATGCCGAACGCGAAGCTCACCCAGTGGCACATCGACGAGGACTCGCCGGTCGAGCATCGCGATCACTTCACCTGGGTCAAGGATTCCCCGGCGATCGCGGCCCGGGTCGCGACCTGGATTGTCGCCGGCGAACTACCCGGCTGAGGAGAACTGGTGGCAAGACTGCGAATTGACCGGGTGTCGAAGCAATTCGGCGCGACCTACGCGGTGCGTGAGGTGAGCCTCGACATCGCCGACGGCGAGTTCCTGGTGCTCCTGGGCCCCAGCGGCTGCGGCAAGTCCACGCTGCTGCGGATGATCGCCGGCCTGGAGGATCCGACCGGCGGCGTGATCCGGCTGGACGACAACGACATCACCCATCGCGCGCCGCAGCAGCGCGATCTGGCGATGGTGTTCCAGAGCTACGCGCTCTACCCGCACCTGACCGTGGCGAAGAACATCGGTTTCCCGTTGCGCGCCAGGCACACTCCGCGCGCGAAGATCACCGAGCGGGTGGCCGAGGTGGCCGCGATCCTCGGGCTCGGCGAGCTGCTGCGGCGCAAGCCGGGCGCCCTGTCGGGCGGTCAGCGGCAGCGAGTCGCGCTGGCCCGCGCCATGGTTCGCGATCCCGGCGCGTTCCTGATGGACGAGCCGCTGTCCAATCTGGACGCCAAGCTGCGCAGCGCGACCCGCGCCGAGCTGATCGCGCTGCACCGCAGGCTGGGGGCGACGTTCCTGTACGTCACCCACGACCAGGTCGAGGCGATGACCATGGCCGACCGGATCGCGCTGCTCAACGAGGGCCGGGTGGAGCAGGTCGGCACCCCGACCGAGCTGTACGACCGGCCGCGCTCCACCTTCGTGGCCGGCTTCCTCGGCGCTCCGCCGATGAACCTGTTCCCCGGCACCGTCACCGAACGCGACGGCAGGCTGTTCCTGGTAGCCGACGGCATCGACGTCGAATTAGCCATCACCGCAGCGGATTTCACCAGCACAGTCGAGGTCGTCGCCGGTATCCGCCCCGAACGACTGCGCCTCGACGAGACCGCCGCCGACCTGCGCGGCGAGGTGCGCATGGTGGAGAACCTCGGCAGCGAGGAACTGATCCACTTCACCACCGGCGCGCACACCCTCTGCGCCCGCGCCGCACGCCCCGCGGGCGTCCAGGCCGGCGACAGCATCGGGCTGCGCGTCGATCCCGCCCACATCCACCTGTTCGACCCCGAATCCGGCTTGCGCATGACCTGGCAAGAGCCGCAACCGGATGCGCAGCGCGCCGACGACGTCGCCGCCGTCGCCTGACTCGTGACAACGCCGTCCGACATCACCGAATCAATGAGGAGAACACCGTGAACCGCACCGCGCCCATCTTGGGCATGGTGTTCGCAACCACCGTCGCGCTCAGCGCTTGCGGCGGACTCGGGAGCACCAGCACAGACTCGAACTCCGGCACCGCGCAGATCCCGGACCTGACCCCGGATCAGCACGTGGCCATCGTGTTCGAGTCCTACAACTACGGACTCGCCGGCGCGTGGACCGATACCTTCAACACGCTCATCGGCGACTTCCGCAAGAAGTTCCCGAATATCACGGTGACCGCGCAGAAGCCGCAGGGCAACAGCCCGAACCCGGCCACCGACACCATCTCCAGCATCCAGAACCAGACCGTCGCGGGCACCCCGCCGGACGTCGCCCAGCTCGGCTTCAGCGACCTGGACTACACCGTCCATCAGCTGGGCGCCAAGCCGCTGGACACGCTGGTCTCCAAGCAGGAGGTGCAGCGCAACTTCGACGGCGCCAAGTACCCGTACGCCCCGAAGGCCCGCACCCTCGCCGATTGGGACGGCCACACCTACGGCGTGCCCTTCGTATTCTCCACTCCGGTGCTCTATTTCAACGCCTCGCTGTTCACCGAGGCCGGGCTGGATCCGGCCAAGCCGCCGAGCACCTGGCAGCAGGTCGCCGAGGCCGCCGCCGCGATCACCGGTAAGACCGGCAAGGGCGGCGTCTACGTCGACTGCCTGACCAAGACCGCCAAGGACTGGTGCTTCCAGTCGCTGGTCCGGTCCAACGGCGGCCGGGTCATCGCCGAGGATCGCAGGTCGCTGACCTTCGCCGACGCGCCCGTGGTCGAGGTGACGCGGCAGCAACAGCAGCTGGTCGAGTCGGGCAGCATGCCCAAGCTCAACCAGAAGCAGGGCTACGAGGCCTTCGCCCGCGGCGATATCGGCATGATCCTGGAGACCAGCGCGATCCAGGGCACCTTCACCACCGGCGCCAAGGACAAGTGGGACCTGCGCGCCGCGCCCATGCCCAGCTTCACCGGCAAGCCGACGGTGCCGACGAATTCCGGTGCGTCGCTGCACATCCTGTCCAACGACCCGGCCAAGCAGCGCGCATCCTGGGAGCTGATCAAGTTCCTCACCAGTGAAGACGCCTACACCAAGATCTCCCAGGGCATCGGCTACCTGCCGCTGCGCACGGGCTTGATGGATGACCCTGCCGGACTGAAGGATTGGTCGGCGAAGAACCCGCTGTTGCAGCCGAACGTCGCGCAGCTGGCGACCATGGAGCCGTGGATCTCCATGCCCGGCACCAACTACCTCCAGATCCGCGACGGCATGATGGACGCGGTGGAGGCGATCGTGTTCCAGGGCAAGGATCCGCAGTCCACCTTGACCGCCGCCAAGGAGCAGGGCGCCAAACTGCTGCCCGCGTCATGAGCGGGGTCACGGTCGTCCAGCTGACCGACACCCACATCCGGCCCGCCGGTGAACGGGTGCACGGCAAGGTCGACACCTACGAGAACCTCACCCATGTGCTGCAACAACTCCGGGCCTCGGGTCAGCGGATCGACGCGCTGGTGCTGTCCGGGGACCTGACCGACAACGGCTCGCCCGAGGCGTACCGGCGACTGCGCGACGCGGTCGAGCCGGTGGCCGCGGATCTCGGCGCGCAGCCGGTGTACGTCATGGGCAATCACGACGAGCGCGCGGCGTTCGGCGCCGAGCTGCTCGGAACCGATACCGCCGCAGCCGATCCCGACGTCACCCACGACAGCGTCACCGACGTGGCCGGGTTGCGGATCATCGCGCTGGACAGCACCACCCCCGGCCGGCACGACGGCAGGCTGGAACCGGAACAGCTCGACTGGCTGGCCGCCGAGCTGCGCACGCCCGCGCGGCACGGCACGCTGCTCGTGCTGCACCATCCGCCGATCCCGTCGCCGATCGCGACCACCGAGTACCTCAAGCTCGAACAGCCCGGGCTGCTGGAGGAGGTGCTCGCGGGATCCGATGTGCGGCTGATCATCTGCGGGCACAACCACCTGACCGGTGCGTCCGTGCTCGGCGGCATCCCGGTCTGGATCGGACCGGCGCTGTCCTACCGGATCGATCCGATCGCGCCGGTCGGGCGGCACCGCGGGCTGGTCGGCTTCGGTTACAGCCGCATCGATCTGCTCGGCTCGAATCTGGTGGCCACCGCGATCGAGGCGACGCCCGCCGAAACCGTTTACGACAGAACGGAACAGGACGTGCTCGATCAGCTCGCCGCGTTGGCCGCGGCCGAGACCGGGTAGGTCGATGTTCGTCATCGAAACCCCGCGCGCCGCTGCGGAAGTCGCCGAACCGGCCGCTACCCCGGCGCCGCCGCACCGCCTCGCCCGGTTCCGCCGGGCGGGGCGGTTCGTGGTGCCGTACCTGTATCTGGCGCCCGCGCTGTTCCTGCTCGTCGTCTGGACCTATCGGCCGCTGGTGCAGGCGTTCGAATTGTCCACCTACTCATGGAATCTGCTGCCGACCTCGCCGATGAAGCCGGTCGGCACGGGCAATTACGAGCGGCTGCTGGACCTGCCCGCCTTCTGGCACTCGATCGGGCGCACCGGCGCGCTGATCCTGGGCATGCTGCCGTTCACCGTGCTCCTTCCGGTGCTGATCGCGTTGGCGAGCAAGCGAGTCCAGGGCCGGGCCCGGACGATCTATCAGGCGTTCATCTTCGTGCCGTTCCTGGTGGCTCCGGTTGCGGCAGCGGCGGTCTGGCGCTGGCTGTTGCATCCCGGCAGCGGGTTCGTCGACCAGCTGATCGGCTCGGACCGCAACTGGGTCTACGACGCGGGCACCGCGCACCTGGTGATCATCGCGATCACCGGCTGGCAGCTGCTCGGGTTCTCCGTGCTGGTGGTGTGGGCCGGATTGGCCGGTATCAGTGGGGATTACCACGAGGCGGCCCGGGTCGACGGCGCGAGTCCGGGCCAGATCCGGCGCTGGATCACCCTGCCGCTGCTGTCCCCCACGGTGATGTTCCTCGTGCTGACCACCGTATTGCTCAGTCCCGTCCTGACTTTCCCGCTCATCGACTCGATGACGCAGGGCGGTCCCGCGCAGGCCACCACGAATATCTATTACCTGCTGTGGGATTACGCCTTCCACAGCTTCGACGCCGGGCTCAGCGCGGCGGCCGGAGTGCTGTTGTTCGCCGGATTCGGCGTGATCGCCGGGATCCTGGTGTGGATCTCGGAAAAGGTGGCCTTCCATGATGATTGATCGCCTACGGACCGCGGGCAGCCACGTGCTGCTCGCGGTGACCGCGATAGTGTGCATCTTCCCGATCTACTGGCTGTTCGCCACCTCGCTGCGCCGGCCCGAGGACATCACCTCGCTGTCGCCGATCCCGTGGCCGATCTCGTTCGCCAACTACACCGACGCCGCCGCGAAGGTCGACGTGGCCGGGCTGATCGGCAACACCTTCGTCATCGCGGCGCTGTCCGCGATCGGGCAGCTGCTCGTCGCGCTGCTGGCGTCCTACGCGTTCGCGATGTACACGTTCCCGTTCCAGAAGGTCCTGTACCTGGCGTTCGTCGGCACCTGGCTGGTGCCGTTCCAAGTGACCATGCTGCCGAACTATGTGCTGCTCACCCAGCTCGGCCTGATCAACTCGCTGATCGGCGTCGTGCTGCCCACGCTGTGCTCGGCGCTCGCGGTGCTGCTGCTGCGTCAGCACATGGCGAGCTTCCCCAAGGAGCTGGTCGCCGCCGCCAAGATCGACGGCCGCTCGTCGTGGTCGATCCTGTGGACCGTGGTCGTGCCGAACCTGCGCCCCGCGCTGGCCGCGCTGGGCATTCTGCTGTTCATCAATGCATGGAACGAATATTTCTGGCCCGCGGTGGTGCTGCGGCAGTCCAACAGCGTGCTCCAGCTCGGGCTGCGCAGCTTCATGGGCACCGAGGGCGATCAGTGGGGGCCGATGATGGCGCTGGCGAGCCTGGCCTGCCTGCCGGTCCTGGTGATGTATCTGCTGTTGCAACGCCATATCGTGAACGCGTTCGTGCGGTCGGGACTTAAGTAGTTTCAGGCCGTCGGTTACGAATCGGTACCCAAACTGAGATTCCGCTCACTCGGCGGTGCGGAGACCGCGATCACCGGACATCCTGATCTTGCGGGGACAGCTGACGGTACGCGGCGGAGTCGAAGGAGCGAATGGATCGTGCGTCCGAAGAGGGCACTGACGTGGGTTTCCCTGGCCGCCGCGGCGGCGCTGGCCGCCGCGAGTTGCGGGTCTTCCTCGGACACCGCCGCCGAGCCGCCGCCCAAGCCGGGCACGCTGCTTTCGCAGCGACCGCTGACCAACGGCGGTGCGAAGATCTCCGCGTCCGCCGGTTCGGCGACCTACATCCGGTACGTCTCCACCGCACCGGACAAAGCGCCCATCGAGGTCTCCGGTGCGGTGTACTTGCCGAAAGGCACCGCGCCGGAAGGGGGTTGGCCGCTGGTCGCCTACGGGCACGGCACCTCCGGGGTCGCCACCGAGTGCGCGCCGACCAGCTCGCCCGAACTGTTCGGCAACGACGTCACAGTGGCGAACCTCCTGGACGCGCACAAGGCCGTGGTGATGACCAACTATCAGGGGCTCGACGGCCCCGGTTCCGCGCCGTATCTGCAAGCCGAGTCCTCGGGCTACGACGTGCTCGACTCCGTGCGCGCGGTGCGCCAACTCGACCTTCCGGTGACCAAAGACGTTGTGCTCGTCGGGTTGTCGCAGGGCGGGCGGGCCACCGAGTCCGCGGCCGAGACCGCCGCGACCTATGCGCCCGAGCTGAAGATTCTCGGCAATGTGCTGCTCTCGCCCGCGCTGCGCAGCGAACTCGCCAAGGCCGCGGAGACGAACACCCTGACCGTCGGCCAGTACCTGCTGCTGCCCTACCTGGTCGCCGCCGTCCGCTACGACCACCCGGACTATTCCTACGACAAGGTCCTGCACGGCCCGCTGCTCGCGGCCGCGCCCCGGCTGGAGGGCCTGTGCACCGGCCAGTCGACGTTGCGGGACTTCGCCGTCGGCCAGGCCGCGACGCCGGCCGCCGCGCAGTTCGTCGACGACACGGCGAAGGGCCTGCTCGCCGACTACGAAACCGCCGGTAACCTGCCCAAGTTGGCAACCGACATCCCGACCTTCCTCTCCCGCGGCGACAGCGACGACCTGGTCAACACCGCGTGGGGCAACCAGGCCGTCGCCGATATGTGCCGCCTCGGCATCAACCTGGTCGACCATGTGCTGCCCGGCGGGCACGAGGCCTGGCGCGCCCGCGGCGATCTGGTCACCGCGTGGATCAACGACCGATTCGCCGGTCTGCCCGTCCCGCCGACCACCTGCCGCGCATGACCGCCCGCCCGAAAGCCGGTGCGGCGCTGCTGTTCCTGACGATCAGCTACTACATCGCCGAACTGGTCGTCGGCGGCCGCTGGAGCGACGCGAACCCCTACAGCTGGTCCGCGAACATGATCAGCGACCTCGGCGTGCCCGAATGTTTCGGCGACATGGCGCAATACGGCGCGAGCACCCCGCGCTACATCTGTTCGCCGTGGCACGCGCTGATGTCCGCCGAGTTCATTCTGCTCGGCGTCCTGGTGCTGGCCGCCGCCCTGCTCCTCGGCCCGATGCTGCCGAAAACCCGCGCCGCACAGTCGATCCCCTACCTGGCGTTGATCAACTGCCTCGGCATCGTCCTGGTCGGCGCGTTCCCCGGCAGCGCGGGCGAAGTTCCCGGCGGTGATCGCCTGCGCGCCGTCCTGCACCCCGCCGGCGCCTACCTGGAACTGCTTTCCGGGCTGGCGATCATGATCATCATCGCCAGCCTCTACCGCGCCCATCGCGCCTATACCGCAACGACTCTCGCGCTGATCGCGATCACCGTCTTCGGGATGATCGCCAGCCTCGCTCCGGACCACCTCGGCCTCGGCGCGGGCACCGCCGAACGCCTCGCCATCGATCCGTTCGTGGTCTGGCGAATCGTCACCGGCGTCGTGCTTTTCTTCGCGTTGCCCCAAATTCAGCTCCGGGGCAACGAAACCACCCGGTCCCGCCGAGCGGCCGAGGCGTGAGCGCTTGCCCCGGGCGGTCGATCAGCGCAGCGTGGTGGTGAGCGGGGCGGAGTCGCGCTTGGTGGCCTGGCGGGCGGCGATGCGGTCGCGGCGCTCCTCGAACTTGAGCATGTCGCGTTCGTACTTCGCCAGATAGTCGGCGAGCTTCTCCCGCGTCTGCTCGCCGGCCGCGGTGAAGTCGGTGCGCTCGAAGATCTTCCAGATGCGCAGCACCGGCATCACCACGTCCTCGAGGTGCTGGCGCATGTCGTAGATGCCGTGCTTGGCCATCAGGGTGCCGTAGCGGCGGAAGTTCGGGTTCTCCGCGCCCGGCATCTGGAAATTCATCAGGACCAGGGCGATCGCCTCGATGGCCTGGTCGGGCGCCAGATCCAGCGCCGCGCCGCACATGTTGCGGTAGAAGATCATGTGCAGGTTCTCGTCGGCGGCGATGCGCTGCAGCATCTTGTCGGCGACGGCGTCGTTGCACACCCGGCCGGTGTTGCGGTGGCTCAGGCGGGTGGCCAGCTCCTGGAAGGTCACGTAGGCGACGCCGAGCAGGAATCCGGTATCGGGCACCTCGCTCGGATCGACGGTGCCGTACTTCGCCACGGCCAGCGGGTCGAAGCCCGTGGTCATCGCGATCATCCTGGCGTTCTCCAGCTCGACCGGGTCGACGCCGCGGGTCACCACCAGGTAGTCGCGCATCACGATGCCGTGCCGGTTCTCCTCGGCGGTCCAGCGGCCGACCCAGGTGCCCCACGCGCCGTCCTGGGAGAAGTTCTCCGCGATCACCCGGTGGTAGGAGGGCAGATTGTCCTCGGTGAGCAGGTTGGTGATCATCGCGGCCTTGGCGACGTCGGACAGCTGCGACTGGCTGGGGTCCCAGTCGACGCCGCCCATCGCGGCGAAATTGCGGCCCTCGTCCCACGGCACGTAGTCGTGCGGATGCCAGGCCTTCGCCATCGACAGGTGCCGGTTGACGTTGTCCGCCGCCACCGGTTCCAGCTCGGTGAGCAGCTCGAGCTGGGTCAGAAGTCGGCCCATTTGCGTTACCCCTCAGACTTTTTGGCTCACTTTGCGCGGGGACCGAACACGACCGCCAGCGCGACAACCTCCGCGAGCCTACGGATCCGTAGGTGGCAATTCAACCGGCCGATCAGCTGCCCCCAGAACTGGTGGCAGCGCCGAGCGGTCGCGGAACGAAGCGGGCGCAGCCGGCCGGCAGCCGCGCGCCCGCGGTGCGGAGCTGGGCGATCCGGGTGAGATAGGCGGCGCCGAGCATCAGCTGATCGGCGATATCGGCGACGTGCCGATTGCTGAGCGCGGCCAGGTAAGTCCCGCTGACCCAGCTGTTGAAACCGCCCATCGCGGGCCCGGTCCACACCTGGTAGTCGGCGGTCCGATCGGCCTCGCCGCGGATGCTCCACCCGGACGACAGCCCCAGATACCACCGGAAAACCAGGGCCATCCGGCGTTTCGGGTCCTCGGCCGCGCCGACCAGCTGGCCCGGATCGCGCTCGGTGAAGTAGCCGACGCAGTCCTGCCATACCGCGTCCAGCGGGCGCCGGAACAGCGTGGCCTCCAGGTCGCGGCGCAGGTCGGCCGGGATATCCTCGAGCCCGGCGTACGCGCGATAGGTGTCGTAGAGGCGTTGCGCGCGGGCCGCGAACATGGTGCCGCGGCGCAGCACCTGGACCTGCACACCGAGTTCGAACATGTCCGAGGACGGCGCCATCGTGCAGTCGGCGAAATCCGCCCTGGCCAGGAGTTGTTTGGTGGTGTCGCACTGGGCGGCCTCCCGAGTCGCCTGGTTGATCGAGCCGGTCACCACGTAGGCGGCGCCCAGCGCGAACGCCGCGGCGGCGGCCGCCGGTGTGCCGATGCCGCCTGCTGCGCCGATGCGTACGGCGGCCGCGGCGGGCAGCGGGCTGCGATCGCGCGCGGCGATGAGTTCGGGCAGCAGCACCAGCAGCGGCCTGCGGTCGGTGTGACCGCCGGAGTCCGCCTCCGCGGTGATGTCGTCGGCCATCGGCACCTGCTCGGCCAGGCGCGCCTGTTCGGCGGTGACGTCACCGGAGGCGACCAGCTGACGCAGCAGATTCGCGGGGGCCGGTCGCAGAAACGGCTCGGCCACCTCGACCCGGGAAACCTTGGCGATCAACCGGTTTCGCACCTCGATCTGCCCGTGCCGGTCGACGCCGAGGCCGGCGACCCGGTATCGGACGACCTCGGCGGTGAGACCCATGAAGGCCGAGGCCTCCACGCAGCGCACCTGATGACGCAGGCAGGAATCGACGATGGCGCGCTCCAGCGCCGGTTCGGACGGGCTGTGGATCAGGTTGCAGGCGAACGGCTTTCCGGGCAGCGCCGCGCTGAGCTCGGCCAGCGCCGCGTCCACCACCGTGGGCGTGACACCCGCGGCGCCATACGAGGCGAGGTAGCCCGCCCGCGCCATCGCCGACACCAGGGCCGGGGAGGCGATCCCGTTGGCCATCGCCCCCGCCGCGTACGCGGCCCGCACGCCGTGGGCGACGTGGAACTGCTTGTCGCCGAGTAGTTCCGGCGGCAGCGGGGCGACCGCGGTGAGCACCTGCGCGCGGGCGGCGACGCCCGCGTCGGAGGTCACGCCGACCCGGCCGTCGTGGCGGACGATCCAGGCCGGTTGCCGCACGTCGAGGAGCACGGCGGTGATGTCTTCGGCCGTCTGCGCGACGGCACTCGTCTGCGCGGTGGTCATCGGCGGTCCTCTCGCTCGACGAGTTCGACCGCGAGGTCGGTGAGTTCGTAGATGCGCAGGCCGGGTTTCCACAGCGAACCGTCCACGATGACGGTGACGCCGTGCGGGCCGCGCCGGATCTCCTTGATGTGCGCGTCCAGTTCCACGGTGCCGTCGGTGGGCAGGAACTGGCCGCGGTAACGCCAGCTGAACGGCAGGTCGGCGGGGATGCGGAAGACCGGATCCGCAAGGGAGTCAGCGAATCCCGCGTCGAGCATCCACTCCTGCACCGCGTGGATGACCGACTCCACGCCCAGCGAGCCCGGGATGACCGGGTCGAGGTGGAAGTGCCGGTCGAAGTACCAGTCCGACGGGTCGATCGCGCGCAGCGAATGCAGGTAGCCCGCCTGGTATTTCCCGCCGCCGTCGACCACGTCGATGTGGTCGATCAGCGCGAGGGTGTGGCGGGCGCACAGTTCGGCGGCCGGGTCGGCGCGGCGCGCGGCCACGTCGATGGTCCGGATCCGGGCGTCCGCGTGCTCGTCCAGCCAGGTCGGGGCCGCCCGGCCCGCGTCGAGGCCGGTCTGGTTGGCCAGGGCCTCGTCGCTGAAGTAGCCGAACATGGTCTCGCCGGTGTAGAACGGTTCGCCGTCCACGCTCAGTGTGTAGTCGAAGGTTTGCAGCGACGAGCCGGGCAGAATCGTGGTCGACAGCAGCCGGGAGGACTGCTCGATCGTCTTGTCCCGCAGGTCGATCTGGCGCAGCACGGTCGCAGTGCCGCCGAGATTGCGCAGGCTGAGCGTGACGCCCGGCTGGGTGAGCGTCGGTCCCGCGTAGTAGCCCATCAGCAGCGCCGCCTGGAGCGAGGTTTCCATGTAGACGAAGTGCGGCATGGACTCGTTGGCGGTGTCGCCGTAGTACCAGGAGTCGGCGGGTGAGTCGTATTCGGTGGTGTAGGTCGCGCCGTCCAATCGGCCACGCGCGCCGTCGAATTCGATGACCCGGTCGACCAGCAGCAGGCCGCCGGTGGGCAACCGGGTGGCGCGCACGCCGGTGTATCCGGCGAATTCCGGTCCCATGGCGATGCTCTGGTCGCCGCGGGCGAGGTGGGCCATGTGGAATTCGTTGAGCAGCAGCGACGGTGCGGCCTCGCCCGGTCCGACGCCGGTGCCCGCCGGTTCGGCGATCGTGACGGCCACCTGCACCTGCCCCTGTGCGCCGGGGAAGTGCGCGGTCGCGGAGACATGCGGCCTCGGCACCAGGTCGATGTCGGTGACGATGAGTTCCACCGTTGCGGCGCTGCCCGCGACCGATCCGCTGAGCTGCGCGGTGTCGAGTGTGCTGCCCGACAGGCACAGCTGCATGCCGGTGAAGAGCGCGAATACCTCCGCGGCCTGCACCGCGGCGGCGCGCGGGTCGCCGTCGAAGTGCGCGACCACGCGGCCCTTTCCAACGCCGCCGCGCAATTCGATCGTCGTGACATCGGTCAGCACCAAAGGCCCGGCGGCGGCGAGTCGAGCCACCGACGTGACGCCGAATCGTTGATGCCGAGAACCGAACACACCGGCCACGTCACCGTCGGCAAGCCGCAGCAGGGCCGCTCGGTCGAGCTGCCGGAGCCGAGTGCGAGCCAGCGGCTTGAACGCCGATTCGGCTGCCGCACACTCCATTTCGGCAGCGGCGACGTTGCCGCCGCCGAAACCGGGGCCGTTGCCGGCGGTCTGTTCGCCGACTGCCGCGACCGGCTGACCGGTACCGGTCGCCGCACGCAGCGTCCGCTGCCAGACCGCCCGCTGCAAGGCGAGCTGCGCGCTCAATGCCGCCCGGTGTGCGGTCACCACACCGGAGCGAATCTCGCTGAGCGGGTGGCCGACTCGTGCCGCACCGACGCGCGGCGATGCGGCTGCCAGGGCGCCACCGGCGGCGATACTGCCGTTTCCGGAGCTCGGAGCCACCTGATCACCGCCTTGTCGTTCGCCACTCGGCGAGCCGTCCGGGTACTGCGGGCCGCCTTTCGTCACGGTGGCCGCCGGTTCAGCCGACGGATCCGGATCGGAGGCCCCGCCGCTATTTTCGGACCTCAGCGCCACCGTGTCGCTACTCTGCACGGCGCTCGGGTGCTCCCCGTTGTCGGCCGCATCCGTCGGGGCGGCAGCCGCCACCGCGGAACCCATCGGGTCGAACGGGATTCCGTCGAACTCGAGCACTGTCATGCCATCCACCGCCTCACCGAGGTCTGGAACTTCTCTGTCAGATCCGGCGTCGTCACCACGGTGACGTCCGAGAACCGTTGCAGCACTGTGCCGTCCGTTGCGGTCGCGGTGGCGTCGATGCGAGCGTCGACGCGTCCCGTGCGCGGGTTGTCCACGACGAGCAGGAATGTCTCGTCCGCAGGCAACGGCCGGTAGTAGTCCGCCCGGCCGAGCCCGAGGGGCAGGCAGGCGCCGCCGAGCAGGCGGTAGCCGAGGACCGGCGGCCCTTGCAGGATCAGGTCGGCGAGGACCGGATCGTGCAGGCGGCCGGCGTACGCGCCGTTCGCCACTCGTGCTGCCGGAAGCGAGCATTCGAAGACGATCGCGTCGTCTGCGGCCGCCCGCACCAGGCGCAGACCTTGCAGGGCCGGCGCGTGGAACTGGATGGCATCGCGATAGATGTTCGCGTCGCCGGCCGATCCGCTGGGGATCGGCCTGCTCGGCGCGTCCTCGGTACCGCCGCCGAGCAGCAGCGTGGCACGGAAGTGCAGGATGCTGCCGCCGCGAATGTTCGCTTCCACCACCGCCACGCCGTCGGCGGATGTGCCGGGGATCAGTTCGAGCTCGATCTCGTCGATCGGGCGGTCGAACACGATGCCCTTGAGCACTTCGAAGTCCCGGACACCGGTCACGGTTCGACCGGCCAGGCTCCGCTCGGCGAGATTGATCATCGCGCCGAGGCCGAAAGTGGCGGGCAGCACGACGTGTTCGCCGATGCGATGGGCCTGGATGATCGGGTCGTCGGTGAGCCCGGCCAATATCCGTCGAGCGGACACAGCGCTCGGTTCGACTCCGGCGTCGCCGGACAGTCCGTTCGCGGGACCGATGAGGACAACGGTGTCCGCACGGCGATCCGCGGTGAACTGCTCGGTGAAGGCGGCCGCCCCGATCTCCGGATCCAGCAGCGCGATGCCGCGAGCCTGGAAGTGACCGCGGAGCGCGGGCGTCACCATGCCGCCGTCCCAGGCGCCCCAGTCGATCGCGGTGACGTGGCAGCCGGGATGGTGTCGCCCCCAGCTCACCGCGAACCGGGACAGCGCCTCGTTCGCGGCGGCGTAGTCGGCCTGGCCCGCGTTGCCGAACAGGCCCGCCACCGAGGTGAACAGCACCAGGTGCCGTAGGTCGCCAAGGGCGGCGAGCACGGCGGCCAGTCCGGCGATCTTGGGTTCCAGGACGCGTCCGATGGATTCGGCGGTCTTGTCCGTGATCATCGAGTCGGCCAGCACTCCGGCGCCGTGGACGACGCCGGTGATGGTGTCGCGCCACGGTGCCAGCGCGGTCCGCACTGCGCTCTCGTCGGTGGCGTCCACCGCGAGATACTCGGCCCGCGAACCCAGTTCGGTGAGCGTGGCCCGGATCTCCCGCGCCGCAAGCACTCCGGAGCAAGCGCGCTCGATTTCCCGGGGCTTCATGCCGGTGCTCGCCAGAGCGCGCACCGCCGCGGGCTTGAGGTCCACGTCGGGGACGCCTGCCGCCCAGTCGGGTTCGGGTGTCAGCTCGGATCGACCGAGCAGGACGAACCGGGCCTGGCCGCGTTGCGCCAGCGCTTTCACACACGTCGCCGTGACGCCCCGCGCGCCGCCGGTGACCAGCAGAACATCCGCTGCCGTCAGCAGGCTCGGCTGCTGCTCTGCATCGGGACGCACGATGGTTACGGAGCCGGCAGGCGCATACGTGCTCGGGACGAGTGTCCGCCGCTCTCCCGCCGCGTCGATCCCGACCTCGACGGAGTCCCGTGCCGCGTCGAACAATTCGGCGGTCACGAGATCGGCCAGCCGTTCCGGCGTGGCGTTCGGCGCGATGTCCAGCGCCCGGCAGAACAGCGACGGCTGTTCGGCGGCAAGCGTTTTCACCACACCACCGACGCCACCGAGCAACGCACTCACCGGGTCTGCCGTGCCCGCGAAGCCGAGATGGCCGTCGAGGCGCGTGACCGTGACGAAGCTCGCCCGGTCATCGACTTTCCGTAACAGCGGCACCGCTCGACCCGCCGCCAGGATGGTCGCGCCGAGGCGCTGCTGTGCCGAATCCCAGTCGGCCGCATCGCCGACGACGACGAGGCACACATCCACGGAGCCGAGCTCCGGCAGATCCGGTCCGCGATGGCGATGCACCACCCAGCCCAGCGCGCCGAACGCCGATTCGAGTGCGGCACAGTCCGGCTCCGCCGCCCCGCCGAGGTCCAGCAGCGCGACCACGGCGTCGGCGCGGTAGGGCGCGGCGGCCCGGTCGACGGCGGGCAGGGTGATCAGTTCGACGGCGTGCCGCGGCGTTTCGGCCGCGGCCTCAGCTTTTGGGTGGACATCACCACCCACCGACGTGGCCAGCTCGTCGACGATCTGATCGAGGGTGCGTAGCGTGCCCAACTGCTCCGGGCCGAGACTCGGTAGATCCGGAAACCGTTCCTGGAGTGCGCCGATCACCTGCACCCGCTTGATCGAGTCGACGCCGAGGTCGGCCTCGAGGTCCATCGACGGATCGACCATCTCGACCGGATAACCCGTCTTCTCCGCCACGACCTCCTGCAAAGCGCGGCGCAGGGTGTCGCCGGTAGGCACGTCACCTTCTGCCTGAACCGTGCCATTCGGAGACGAATCCGCTCCGTTCAGAACGTTTGACGCTCCGTTCAGCTCGGTCTCGCCGAGGAGGCTCGCGATCTGGTCGAGGGTGCGCAGCGTGCCCAGCTGCTCGGGGCCGAGGTTCGGCAGGTGCGGGAAACGCTCTTGCAGCGCCCCGATGACCTGGACTCGCTTGATCGAGTCGACGCCGAGATCGGCTTCCAGGTCCATCGACGGATCGACCATCTCGACCGGGTAACCGGTCTTCTCCGCGACGACCTCCTGCAACGCCTGGCGCAGCGTATCGGCCGTCACCTGACCGTCGGCCACCTGCGGATGCGATCCGCTGCCGTTCGCCGGAACCGCCTGAACCTCCGGAACAACTGGAGCCGCAACAGGTTCCACGGTCGTGACCGGCTGACGCTGCTCGACCACCGAAGCCGTGGCCAACGGCCGCCGCTGCGGCGCCGGCTCGAGGGCAGGCTGCCGCGCCGACTCCACCCGGCGCGGGGCCGATGCCCGCTGGGCCGGCGCGAAACCGCTTTCCAGCTCGGCCAATTGGGCGAGCACATCGCTGGCCCGCGAGTGGCTTTCGCTGATCGCGACGCCGTGGTCCTTGACCGCCTCGATCGCCCGGACCATCGCGTCGTCCAGCGACCCGTTGCCGAGCACACCGGCCAGCCCGCGGGCCATGTCCAGCTGTCCGTCGAGGAATTGGCGGTGCGTCTGCAAGTGCTGCACGAGCGCGCTGTCGAGCGCGTCCGCTCCGGGATCGTAGGAATCAGCGGGTTGATACACGGTGGTCTCCGTTGCTTCGGTGAAAGATGGGGCCACGACCGGTGTTTCGGGCAGGCGATCGACCACGGCGCCGACCGGGGAAGAGGCGGTAGCCGCCAGGCTCACCCGGTAGCCGTCGTCGAGCACGGCGGCGTACGCCGCGCGACGGCTCTCGGGCACGTATTCAGGGGCGGACATCGTCACGGTCATCGGCCGAGTCGGCTGGTGCCGCACGGCTTCCGGAGCGGCGTGACCGTTGATCCCGCGCAGGCCGAAGCCGAGCACGGCCAGCCGGACCGCGGCCCGCGCCAGGGTCAGGTCGCTGTTGCCGATCGGCCCGGAGTCGGTGGCGATGGCGACCACATCGTCGCCGAGGGTGCGCCGCACCAGCGAGGTGAGCACCTGTTTCGGGCCGAACTCCACGAACACCGTGCAGCCCGCATCTCGCATCGCCGTCAGCGCCGACGCGAATTCGACCGGCTTGCTGAGCTGTTCGGTGATCAGGTCCCGATTCGCGGCTACGTCGCTGCCGTAGTGCGCGCCGGGGGTGTTCGCATAGACCGGCGCGTCGGGAACCCCGATCGACACCGCGGCAGTCGCTTTCGCGAACTCGGCCACCGCGTGCCCGACATAGGGCGTGTGGAACGCGCCGGACACCGGCAGCTCCCGGGTGCGCACGTCCCGCTCCGCGCAGCGCGCCACCACCGCGGCGACGCCCTCGATGCCACCGCCGATAACCACCTGGTCAGGGGCGTTGTGGTTGCAGATCCACACATCGTCTATGTCGTCGAGCAGCTCCTCGGCAAGCCCCCTGGTGGCGCCGAGCGAGACCATCGTGCCCGCCTCGACGCCCGGCTCCGGCGTCATCGCCACACCGCGCGCCCTGGCCAGCTCGAAGAACTCCGCGGTGCCGATGGCGCCCGAGGCCCACAGCGCGGTCAGTTCGCCGAAGCTGTGCCCGAGGTAGCCGTCGGCCCGGAAGCCGTATCCGGTCAGCGCCCGGAATTGTCCTGCCGCCAGCGCACCGATCGCGGGCTGCGCGAATTCGGTGCGGCGCAAAGCGGTTTCCTGCTCCTGCGCGGTCTGCTCGTCGAACGCGGGCGGCGGGAAGACCACCGACGACACCCGCACCGGCGCACCCGTGAACGCGACGTTGGCCGCGTCGAACGCCGCGCCGACCGCCGGATTGTTCAGTGCCGCATCCAGTCCCATGTCGACGTACTGGCTGCCCTGCCCGGCGAACAGCGCGCCCACCTTGCGGTCCGGCAGCGCGGCGGCGCGGAAGTACACGCCCTCCGGGTGATCCCAGGCCGCGGCGTCCGGCCGGCGCACCAACTCGTCGACCGCGAGACCGCGCAGATGCTCGGCGTTCTCGTCGTCCACCGAGACGAATCCGATGCGCGCGTGGCCTTCCGGAATGTCGCCGCCGTCGATCGCGTCGACGCTGCGCACCGCGTCCACCAGACCGGCGACGTCGGGCGCGTGCCAGAGGTGTGCCCGCGCGGTGCGGTGCAGCACCGGCTGATCGCGGGCCGAGCCGGCCTCTTCCAGCACGACGTGAAAGTTGGTGCCGCCGAAGCCGAATGCCGACGCCGCGGCCCGGCGCACCGGGCGCTGCGGGTCACGGATCCACGGACGGGTGCGGGTATTCACGTAGTACGGCGCGTCGTCCGCGGCGATCTCCGCGTTCGGCGCGGACACATTGATGGTGCCGGGCAGCACCTTCTGGTGCAGCGCGAACGCCAGCTTCATCAGGCTCGCGGTGCCCGCGGCGCCCTTGGTGTGCCCGATCTGCGACTTCACGCTGCCGAGCGCCGCGAACCGCGGCTCCGAAGTCGCGTCGGAGAGCAGCGATTTCAGCGCGGTCAGCTCGGTCTTGTCCCCCACCGGCGTGCCCGTGGCGTGCGCCTCGATCAGCGCGACATCGGCGGGCGAGCACTCGGCGTCGGCGTAGGCCCGATCGAGGGCGACCCGCTGACCGCCGGCCCGCGGCGCGTAGATGCTCTTGGCCCGGCCGTCACTGGACGAGCCGAGGCCGCGGATCACCGCGTAGATCCGATTGCCGTCCCGGCGTGCGTCTTCCAGCCTGCGCAGCGCGAGCATGGTGATGCCCTCGCCCAGCAGGGTGCCGTTGGCGTCCGACGCGAACGGGCTGATCTGCCCGCTCGACGACAGCGCCCCGACCTTGCTGAAGCACATATAGATGAAGATGGTGTTCTCGGTGTCCACGCCGCCGGTGATCATCATGTCGGCCCGGCCGTCCTGCAACTCGGCGATCGCGGTCCGCAAGGCGGCCAGCGAGGCCGCGCAGGCCGCGTCGACGGTGCAGTTGATGCCGCCGAGGCCCAGCCGGTTCGCGACCCGGCCAGCGGTGATGTTGGCCAGTAGGCCGGGGAACGAATTCGCCTCCCACGGCGCGAACGCGGCGACGAACCTGTCCGCGATCGCGTCCGCGTCGGCGCCGGACAGCCCGACCGAGCGCGCCGCCTCCTTGAGCACCGGCGTGGAGAGCCGGGCGGCCAGCGGGTGCATCAGCGGCACCGGTCCGGTGGTGCCCAGCACCACGCCGGTGCGGCCGGGGTCGTACCAGGTGGAATCCACCGCGCCGGCGTCGATGAGCAGGTCCCTGGCCACGCCGAGGCTCAGCGTCTGCATGGTGCTGGTGACCTCGAGCTGGTTCGGCGGCAACCCGAACTCCAGCGGATCGAACTCGATGTCGGGCAGGAAGGCGCCGCGACGCGAGTACGTCTTGTCCGGGGCGTCCGGATCGGCGTCGAAGTAGTCGTCGAGGCTCCACCGGGACGCGGGCACCTCGGTGGTGCAGTCCACGCCGTCGACGATGTTCTGCCAGTACTCACGATGGTTGTGCGCGTGGGGCAGCAGCCCGGACATCCCGACGATGGCGATCGGGTTGCGCGCCAGGCGTCTGTCGTCTGTCACGAAAGTTCCTCTCGAACCGGATGGAAAGATCAGGCGGCGACGGTGGTCGCGGTCCGCGACGCGATCAGCTCGGCCGCGCCCGCGGCGAACAGGTGGTGCCCGAGCGAGCTCGGGTGCAGGCCGTCCTCGGTCCACACCTCGGGCCGCGTCCACTCGGGTTCGGTGGCGATATCGAGCAGCAGCGTTCCGGTGTCGGCGGTGACCTCGGCGAGCACCAGGTTGGCGAAATCGAAACGCTCCCGCAGCAGGGCGCGGAAACCGTCCGGCACCGGCAGCCGGGCCGGGATATCGGGGTAGCTCGCGGTGAAAACCGTTGCGCCACTGGCCCGCAACGCGCCGAAGATGGTGGCGAGGTTGCGTTCGAAGCGCGCGGCGTCGAAATCGCTGACCAGGTCGTTCACCCCGACCACGACGCCGAACAGCGCCGCCCGGGCCGACACCGCCCGGCGCAGTTGCTGTTCCACCACCACGGCGGTGGTCGCGCCGTGCACCCCGAGGTTGCGTACGGCCGCGGGCCGCAGCCCCAGCTGGCCGCCGAGTCGCGGCACCCAGCCGCGGTACCCGCCCCCGGCCGCGGCATCGCCGCGGCCCTCGACAAAGCTGTCCCCCAACGCGGTCAGGCCGGGCATGCTCATGCGGAGATCCCGTTCTTGCTGACATGCCGCGCGTCGGCGGGGAAGTCGACCTTCTCGTACAGGTCGGCCAGCTCCTGCTCGCCGAAGTACTTCTCCGGGGAGTAAATTCCGGCGATCAGGCCGAAGAAGCCCTTGGTGTACTCGGCGTCGTAGCTGGTGGCGCGGAACACCGAGTCGTAGTACGGCGACAGCGACAGGCCCGAAATGCTCTCGGTCAGTTCATAAGTACTGGCGCTCTGCGCATCGCGCTCGCGCTCGTACTCAGCCAGCGCCTCGGCCATCGGGCGAGCGCCGGACAGGCCCTCGTGCACCAGATCCGCGAGCAGCTGCGCGTACTTGAACGCGTCCGTGATGCCCCAGCCGGTGAACGGGTCCTTGTGGTAACCGGCGTCGCCGACCAGCGCCCAGCCGGGACCGAACGAGCGGCGGCGGTAGTTGTCCGGGTACAGCATCGGCCGGAACTGTTCCACCCGCTTGCCCGAATCCCGCAGGCTCACACCGAGTTCCGGGTCGATCTGGGAGACGATCTCCTGCACGCCGGCATCCGGGTCGGTGCGGAAGTCGCGGAACCGGTCCCGCTTGCGCATCACCGCGACCAAGGCCAGGCCGTCGTTCGTCGGCCAGGACGCGAACTGCTGCTCACCGAAGCCGGTGCGGTGCTGCATGCCCCAGTCCAGGCCGTCGTAGTAGGAGTAGTAGATGAAGCACGCCGCCGGGGACCCCTCGTAGACCTCGGCGCCGACCGCCTTCGCGACCGTCGAGTTCGAGCCGTCGGCCCCGATCACCAGCTTGGCCCGGAACTCCTGTTCGGCGCCCTCGCCGGCCTGGCCGCGGATGCCCGCCACCGTGTCGCCGTCGAAAATGAGCTCGTTGACGGTGAATCCGTGGATCACCTCGACACCGGCATTGCCCGCGGCGTCGACCAGGATCTTGTCCAGCACGGTGCGGCGCGGGCAGTAGACGGCGTCGATGCCGTCGGCCGACACGTCGGCGAATCCCTTGATCACGATGTCGGTGTAGGAGAAATTCAGGTGCCGGATCGCCGGGGTGCCCGCGGCGACGACCTGGTCCAGCAGACCCCACTGCTGCAGCAGGCCGAGGCCGGCCTGGTGGATGTAGTGGGTCGAGGGGGTGTCGCTGGGGAAGGTGGCGCGGTCCACCGCGAGGACCCGGTAGCCCTTCCTGGCCAGCAGCATGGCCAGCGGAGCACCCGCGACCCGAGTTCCGACAACGATGACGTCGTACATGTTCGCATCACTTTCCGGTAGTCGAATACTGAAATCGAGTCTGTGGCCGGCCCGCGGCGATAACCACCGGGGAAGCCGTAATTCATCGGGCGATCGGTGTCGCCTATACAGCGGGTTGCCGCGGCCGATACAGGATGTCGATATCCGCGACATACGCCGCGGCGATCGCGGCGCGGCGCAATTTCCGTGACGAAGTCAACAATCCGTCCTCGACGGTGAAATCACCGTCTACGATCCGGAAAGCCCGGATCGACTCCGGCCTGGAGACAAGTGAATTCGCGTCGTCGACCGCGGATTGGATGGCGGCGGACAGATCGCCGTCCGGGGTCTGCTCGCGCCAGCGCAGCAGCTGAATCGGATCCAGGGTGATCAGGGCGGTGACGAAGTCGCGGCCGTCGCCGATGACCATGCAGTTGCTCACCAGCGGATGCAGTCGCACCCGGTCTTCCAGCGGGGCCGGCGCGACATTCTTGCCGCCGGAGGTCACCAGGATTTCCTTCTTGCGGCCGGTGATGCGCAGATATCCGTCGGCGTCGATTTCGCCGATATCGCCGGTGCGCAACCAGCCTTCGTCGTCGACCACGGATTGATCCGCGGCCGCACCCCAGTAACCGGGCGAGACGTGCGGACCGCCGACGAGGACCTCGCCGTCGGACGCCGCGATCGCCACCGACGTGCCCGGGATCGGCCTGCCGACCGTGCCGAGCCGGTTGGTCTCCGGTGCGCTCACGGTCACCGCGGTCGCCGCCTCGGTCAGCCCGTAGCAGTTCAGCAGCAGCACACCGAAGCCCGCGTAGAAGCCCGCGGTCGAATCGTCAAGGGACGCACCGCCGGAGATGACGTGGCGCAGCCGCCCGCCGAGCGCCGCGGCCACCGGATGATCCGAGAGTTCCGGGGTCGCTTGCGCATTCAGCGATTCCAGCCCGCGCGCTACCGCCTCCTGTTCTTCGGCGCCGGAGAGCAGCGTGCGGCAGTGCTTGCGAATCTTCTCCAGCCCGAACGGAATCAGCGCCAGGAAGGTCGGGCGCAGCACCGGCAGCACCGGCACCAGATCCGGAATGCCGGGCAGCAGATGCGTGCGGCTGCCGCCGGCCAGGCAGGCGAACAGGATGGTCTGGCCGAACACGTGCGACAGCGGCAGCGCGAGCACGGTCGTCCCGTCGAACACCGTGCCGGTCTGGCGCACCGTGTTGGCCGCGGAGACGAACATGTTGCGATGAGTGATCAAGCAGCCCTTGGACACTCCGGTGGTGCCGCTGGTGTAGACGATCATGGCCAGGTCGTCGGCGCGCACCGCCGCGACGCGTTCGGCGAGGCCAGGGTCGATTTCGCCGTCCGCCCAGCCGGCGAGCTGTGCGAACGTCCAGACCTGCTCGGCGCCGGCCGCCTTCAGGCGTACCGCGTCGGTCTCGTCCTCGGCGGCGAAATACGCACTGCCGCTGTCGGACAGGATGTGCTCGATCTGCGCGGCCGAGGAGGTCGGGTACACCGGGACCACCACGGCGCCCAGCGCGAGCAGGGCACAGTCGAGCAGCGCCCACTCCAGGCCGGTGCGGCCCAGGATCGCGACCCGATCTCCCGCCGCCACCCCGCGCGCCGCCAGTTCGGAGGCCAGTGCGCGGGCCTGCCGGTCGACGCCGGCGCAGGTGAGTTGCGTTCCGTCCGCGCCGCACAGCGAAAGCCGTTGCGGGTGTTCGGCGGCCGCTCCGGAAATCACCGAGTACAAACTCGCGTCGTCCGGAAGGTCGATTCCATTCTCGGTGCTGGATACCGCGGTGACAGACACTTTCTTCACAGTGTCGAATTCTGGTCGCGAATCCCGAATTACGGACCGGTCGATATCGCGGTTCCTACCGCGCGAATGTCATGGCCTATCGACGGGACTAGGCCGACACCGCGCGGGCAATATCGATGCGTGCCGGTTCCGGGGATGCCACGCACTCCAGGAAAAGCGACACCGCCGGATTCGACTCGTCCGCACGCCACACCGCGTACAAATCCAGAGTCGGCACCGGATCGAGCAATTTCACCGCCACCGAGCTGCTGCCCGGGGCGCCCATACCCATCGAAATAGCGCGCGGCAGCGAGGCGAACCCCACCAGCGGCCGCACCGAGACCATGTGCGCGGTCGCACCGGGATCGTCCGCGGTCTGCGCGACCGACAGCGTGATCCGGGTATCGGCCGCCGCGCGGAAGATCGAGTCGTACATGGCCGGACACTGTTCGCGCGCGAACAGCACACACTCCTGTCCCTCCAGTTCGGCGAACGGCACGCCGGGCCGGTCGGCCCATCGGTGCCTGCGGCCGACCACCGCCACCAGCGGAACCCGGTGCAGCAGACGCCGATACCGGAAATCCGTGGTGCTCGGGTGGCCATAGACCATGGCCAGGTCGAGCGAGCCGTCGGCGAGCGCCGCGAGCTGAGGCCCGGTGCGTTTCTCCCACAGCGACACCACGATGTCGGGGTGTTGCTCGGTCATCTTGGTCAACGCGTCGGGCAGCACGTGCCGGCTGGCCGGCAGGTTGTAGCCGATGTTGAGGGTGCCGGCCCGCCCCTCCGCGGTCGCCTTGGCGACCTGGGCGGCTCGGTCCATCTGCGCGACGATGATGCGGGCTTGGCCCTCGAACTCCCGGCCCGCCGGGGTCAGTTTGACCTCGTGCGAGTTGCGTGCGACCAGTTGCACGCCCAACGACTTCTCCAGCTTCTGTAGCTGGGCACTGAGACTTGGCTGCGTGAGATGCAAGCGCTGCGCTGCGCGGCCGAAATGTAGCTCTTCGGCAATCGTGATGAATGAAACCAGATGTCGGAACTCCATGCCGCAGGCTCCTTTTCCGCGTACCCCGAAAGGTAGGCCGCGCCGGGTAACCCCGGATGAACCGCGATCGCACGGATGTTGCCGGGACCGTTGCGGGCGGGTGAACTCGCCCCGGTCCGGCGGAGAAATGTGCTAAGTCGCATCCCGTGACCATCCAGCATCCCCGATCGGGCCGCGCGGGGCAAGCCCCCGACGCGCCGGGCGGCACCGGAAAGCATTGCGGGCCAGCGACAATGCCGTAGCCGAAGCACTTCGGCGCCGCG
Organism: Nocardia sp. NPDC006044; assembly: GCF_042871115.1. Taxonomy (NCBI): domain Bacteria; kingdom Bacillati; phylum Actinomycetota; class Actinomycetes; order Mycobacteriales; family Nocardiaceae; genus Nocardia; species Nocardia sp. NPDC006044. Next base: position 917,708 of record NZ_JBIAID010000004.1, on the reverse strand, counting down.
CGTTTCGCGCTCGCCCACCGGGACCGGGCACCGGGCTCGGTAGGCTCACGGGCGACGGATGAATGCCAGCACGCGGGAGGAGACCTGCCATGACCGAGGCGCGCGCGCAATTCGGCGTACTCGGCGCGGTGGAGCTGACCATCGACGGCGCCGGGCAGGCGCTCGGCGGGCCGAAGCAGCGGGCGGTGCTGGCGTATCTGGTGATCAACGCGAATCGGCCGGTGTCGGTGGCGGCGCTGGCGCAGGCGGTCTGGGAGGACAACCCGCCGCCGGACATCCGGACGAGCTTGCACACGATCGTCTCGAATCTGCGCAAGCCGCTGCGGGACAACGGAATCGATGCGCGGGCCGTGCTGGCTCAAGTCGGTACCGGGTACCGGGTGACGGTCGCCGACGAGGCCAGTGATGTGCAGCGGTTCCGGGTACGCAAAGACGCCGGGTTGCGGGCGTTGAGCGCGGGGCAGTACCAGCAAGCCAGCGAGTTGCTGTCCAATGCGATCGGGCAGTGGCGCGGGCCGGTGCTCGCGGATCTGCGCGGGCTCGCCTTCGCCGACGCGTACGCGACCGTGCTCGACGACGATCGGCTCAGCGCGATCGAGGCGCGGGCCGAGGCGGATATCGCGCGCGGGCGGGCCCGCCTCGTCGCCTCCGAACTGGCGCTGCTGGTCCGGGACTATCCGCTGCGCGAGCCGCTGTGGGCGCAGCTGATCACCGCGTTGTACGTGGACGGTCGGCAATCCGACGCGCTCGACGCTGCCCGGCGGCTGCGGGCGACGCTGGCCGAGGAGCTCGGCATCGATCCGAGCCCGCCCATTCGCGAGCTGGAAACGCGCATCCTCCGGCAGGATCCCCTGGACAGCCGGGCACAAGCGGTGGCGGCCTCGATCGGGGCGACCACGATCGTCGAGCAGAGTTCCGGTGCGCAGACCGCGCTGCTGCGCGAGCGGTCCGGCCGGACGTACCCGCTCACCGGCACGGTCACCCGGCTCGGGCGGTTGCCGGACAACGACATCGTGCTCGAGCACGGCAAGGTCAGCCGGCATCACGCGGCGATTCTGCACAACGGGCTGACCTATCTGATCAAGGATCTGCTGTCGTCGAACGGGGTGTTCGTCGACGGACTGCGGATCGCCGACACCGGGGTGCTGATCGACGGGGCGGTGATCCGGATCGGGGACTACGAGCTGACGTTCACGCTGGTCCCGACGGGGTGAGACCGGTTCGTTGGCGCGTCGTTAGTGGGCCGTTGGTGGGTGGAGCGAGGGTTGGTTTCAGCCGAGACCGACTGGTCGACCCCTGAATCGACCGCGGACCTGATCCGCACCAGCCGCTCCTCGCCCCCTGACGCGTACTGCCCGTCGTGTTCGGGAATCCGCGGCGGTGGTCGGTTTCGGCGCTCTCGTTTTATCTGCGCGGGGTCGGTGTGGGAGTGGTCGTCCGGGTGGGAGTCGTGGTGGGGGTTCGCGATGGGGTGGTCGTCGGCGTCGTGGTCGGCTGCTGGTTGTACGGCAGGACTGTGGTGACGGGGCGGCAGGAAGGCGTGGGGGTCGTCGTCCGGGTGGATGTCGGTGTCGTGGTGGACATCGCGGGCGGGAGGCGGACGGTGGACGGGGTTCGCGGCGGGGATGTGGTCGGTCGCGGGGTGCTCGACGGGGTCGATGTGGTCGGGCAAGGTTCGAGTGGACGCGTAGACGTTGGTGTCGGCGACACAGATGGTGTCGAAGTCGGGCAGTAGTAGACGCCGCACGGGGCCGGTGGCCTGCCGGGGACCTGGATCGTCACTTCGATCGACAGCTCTATCCGCGGTCGCTGCGTCGGGTACGACGAATCCGACGGGTAGGACGGCGTCGGCGAATCCGTTGTCGTGATCGGCGGATCTGTCGTCGTGATCGGCGGATCCGTGGTGGTGATCGGCGGATCTGTCGTGGTGAGGACGGGCGGATCCGTCGTGCCCGGGTCCGCGACGGGCGCCGGGTCCGCCGGGGTGTCGACCGGCGGCGTGTAGTCCGGCGATTCCGACGGCGTGGACTCCAGCGGCACGATCGGCGGATCGGCGGGCGTCGTGCTGTCGTCCGGAAGGCCGCCGTCGATCGGGGCCGGATCCGGCGGCGGCGGATCAGCCGGCGGCGGCTCGGTGGTCGTCAGGTCCGGCAGGCTGATCGAGAGCGCCGACGAGTTGTCCGACGTATTCTCCGGTGTGTTCGGGTGCGCGGTGGTCTGCGCCGCCGAGCCGGTGATCAGCAGCCCGGCCACTATCAGTACCGATCCGGTGATCGGGCCAGATTTTCGCATCGGTCAACCAATCCCTCGCAGGCGTCGGCGTTTTCACGCAGCCGGAACTGCCGAGACCTGGTGCGCACGTGCAGGTCCGCGCTGTCTGCCGCTCCTTTCCGAACAGCCGACTGAAGCATGTCACGAAGGAACGGTCATGGCGTTCCCCAGTCGAGTGGGGAACAGACCGTCACGGGGTGACGATGGCGAAGTTCGGGTCCGGTTTGTCGAACAGGTCCTTCAGCTTCTTCAGCGCCAGGATGTCGCCTTCGATGGTGATGTCCCCTTTGACTACCGCGGCCTGAAAATCCTGACCCGCCAGCAGGGTTCGCGCCAATGCGGCCCTGGTGAGCGTGACCGTGGCGTCGGCGGCGGGCAGGCCGTCGGCCGGGGTGCGGTCGTAGTGGATGAGCACACCGTTGCGCAGTTCGGCGCGGTGCAGGCGGTTGTTGTCGTCGGGGAAGCGCCAGTCGGAGGTGATGGTGGTGTCCCAGGCCGCGGGGCCGTTGACGCGCAACGACATCGCGTCGAAGGCCTGGTCGACGGTGAGCGCGGCGAGCACACCGAGGGAGTTGCCCTGGGTCGGCGTGCCGAATGAGCCGTTGCGCAGTTCGGCCGCGCCGCTGAGGTAGAAGTTGCGCCAGGTGGCGTTCTCGGCACCGTAGGCGAGTTGCTCGAAGATGCTCGCCTGCAAGCGTTTCGCGGTGTCGTTGCGTGGATCGGCGAAGATCACATAGTTGGCCAGCTGCGTGGCCCAGCGGTAATCGCCTGTGTCATAGGCATTTTGCGCTTTCTTCAGTGTTTCGGTCGCGCCGCCCATGGCGTCGACGTGCCGCTCGGCGGATTCGACCGGCGGATGTTCCCACAGGTGTGCGGGATTGCCGTCGAACCACCCCATATAGCGCTGGTAGATGGCTTTGACGTTGTGTGACACCGAGCCGTAATAGCCTCGGGTGGACCAGGATTCGGCGATCGCCGGCGGCAGTCGCAGCATCTCGGCGATCTCGCTGCCGACGTAGCCCTGGTTGAGCAGGCGCAGGGTCTGATCGTTCAGGTAGGCGTAGAGATCTCGCTGCACGGACAGGAACTCGACGATCTTGTCCGTGCCCCAGATCGGCCAATGATGGGAGGAGAAGACGAGATCGGCATTGCGGGCGTACAGGTTGACCGACTCGGTCAGGTACCTGGACCAGACGTGCGGGTCGCGCACCAGGGCACCGCGCAGGGTCAGCAGGTTGTGCATGGTGTGGGTGGCGTTCTCGGCCATGCAGAGGATGCGGCGGTCCGGGAAGTAGAAGTTCATCTCCGCGGGCGCCTCGGTGCCCGGGGTCAGCTGGAACACCATCCGGACGCCGTCGATCGTTTCTTCCTGGCCGGTACGGGTGATGTCCCTGGTCGGCGCGAGCAGGGTGATCGTGCCGACCGAGGTCGTCTGCCCCAGGCCCGCGCCGATCTGCCCCTTCGGACCGCGCGGCAGGGCGGCTCCGTACATGTACGCGGCCCGTCGAGCCATCGCCGTTCCGGCGTAAATGTTCTCCGACACAGCGTGTTCGAGGAATCCGGACGGCGCGAGCACCGGGCAGCGACCGGCCGCGACCTCGTCTTTCGTGGTGACTCCGAGGGTGCCGCCGAAGTGGTCGACGTGCGCGTGGCTGTAGATCAGGCCGGTGACCGGCCGGTCGCCGCGGTGCCTGCGATACAGCGCCAGGCCCGCCGCCGCGGTCTCCGCCGAGACCAGCGGATCGATGACGATGACGCCCGTATCGCCTTCGACCAGAGTCATATTCGACAGATCCAGGCCGCGGATCTGAAAGAAGCCGGGCGCGATCTCGTAGAGTCCCTGCTTGACGGTCAGTTGCGACTGCCGCCACAGGCTCGGATTCACCGACAGCGGACAGGGTTCCCGCAGGAAACCATAGGAGTCGTTGTCCCACACTACCTTTCCGGTGCCGTCGTGGACGACGCCCGGCTCCAGCGACGCGATCCAGCCGCGGTCGGCGTCCGCGAAGTCGGCGGTATCGGCGAACGGCAAGGTCGCGGCGATCCGCTGGTTCGCCTCGGCGACGTGCGCGCTCGGCTCGACCGGCTTCGCCGACGGATTCAGCGTCACCGAGTCCCCGCACCCGCTCAGCCCGACCCCGGTCCCCGCCGCCGCCAACGCGGCCGCACCGACCCCGAACACACCCCGCCGGGATACTCGCGCCACCGAGCCTTTCTCCTGCTCACCGTCCACGTCGCGCTCCCATCTCGATCGGCACAGCCAGGCCGCTGAGCCCCGCCGACCCTACCCACTATTGCAGCCAGACTGCAATAGTGTCACCATGTGCTGGGATGAACCACATGAGCGAGGCGACCCGACCCCGGCGACGACGTAACCCCGAGCAGACCCGTCGCGCCATCGTCGACGCCCTGCTGTCCCTCGTCATCGAGGGCGACACCGATCCCACCACCAAGCACATCGCCGCCCGGGCCGGCGTCTCCGAGCGCAGCATCTTCGTCCACTTCCCCGGCCGTGACGACCTCCGCATCGCCGTCGTAGACCAGCAATCCGCCGAAGTCGAAGCCCTCATCGAGCACCCGGACCCCGGCCTCCCGCTCGCCCGGCGCATCGACGCCGCCCTCCGCCAAAGCGAGGCGATCTTCGCCCGCCAACGCAACCCGCGCATCCTCGGTCTCCTGGAATCCCAGCGCATCCCCGCCATCGATCAACGAATGCGCCACACCGACAGCAGAATCCGCGCCGCCCTGGCCGAAACCTTCGCCCCCGAACTCTCCCACCCCGACCCCGCCCATCTTCTGGACCTACTCGAAGCCACCCTCGCCTGGCCCTTACGTCACCACCTCACCGACCGCCGAGGCCTGACCCAGAAGGCAGCCACCAGCGCCATCCGCCACTCCCTCCACGCACTACTCACCCCACCCCACCGCCCCTGACTACCCTGATCGACATGATCATCTGGTTGAACGGAACCTTCGGCGCCGGAAAGACCACGACCGCAAAAGAACTCATCACCCTGCTGCCCCAGTCGCGCATCTTCGACTCCGAATACGTCGGCTACATGCTCCGGCACGTCCTCGACTCGGAACCGGTGCAGAACTTCCAGGACTGGCGTCCCTGGCGCCAACTGGTCGTCGCCACCGCCACCCAGGTCCTCGACTACGTCGGCGGCACCCTGGTCATCCCCCAAACCGTGCTCACCCACCAGTATTGGCAAGAAATCCACGCCGGTTTCGAACATGCCGCAATCCCCTTGCGCCACATCGTCCTCCACGCCGACCGCACCGAACTCACCCGCCGCATCGAATCCGACCCCGTCGAAACGATCGCCCGCCAATGGCGCCTGGACCACCTCGACGCCTACGAGGCAGCACAGGTCTGGTACCGCGAAGAAGCCGAGATCATCGACACGACCCAGCTGACCCCGACGCAGGTGGCCGCCCGGATCGCGGCCGGTACCTCCTGACCATCCACGGCTCGAGTTGCGTGGACGGGGGTGGTGGGGGCGGGTAGGGTCTCCCCATTCTGATGAGGAGATCGTGGATGAAAAGCATTGCCTTGCTGGCTATCGGGGTTGTGTTGGCGCTGTCCGGGTGTAGTTCGTCGGGAGGTAAGGATGCCGCGCCGGCGACGCCTACGCTGAATGCTCAGGTGCGGGGTTCGTCGTGCCAGAACTATCTGCCGGTGCTGAGCAAGCTGAAGGACGTCAGCCAGGAATCGGCGAACAAGACTGCGGAGGAAACGATTTCGATGCTCCCCCAGTCCGCCCAATGGCCATCGCTCAGCGAAGTGGACCGCCAATCCACCATCGCCGGCATCCGGGACGCGGCCACCGGAAAGTGCTGAATCAGCGGCCGTGTTCGCGGCGGTGCAGGGCGAGCTGGATTTCCAGCAGCATGCGGTCGGCGGGATCGGTGAGGTCGATGCGCAGGATCTCTTCGACGCGGCGGATGCGGTAGCGCAACGTGTTCGGGTGCACCTGGAGGGCGGTGGCGGCGTTGCGGACGTCGCCGTGTTCGCGCAGGTAGATGTCGACGCTCTCGCGCAGGCTGGCGGAATGCTTGCGGTCGTAGTCGGACAGGGCGCGCAGGCGCGGATCGTGCAATTCCGGGCGGGTGCCGACCAGGTCGAGGATCTCGCCGAGCAGGACGGCGGTGCGGGAGTCGGCGAGGGTGGTCACTCGCCCGCGCGGATAGGTGGCGACGGTGCTGTCTAGCACCCGGTCGACCTCTCGCCGGGCGGCGGCGACCCCACCCAGCTCGGGCACGGGGCAGGCGATGGCCGCCCGAAGTGCCAGTGCGCGTTTGGATTCCAGCTGCTCGACGAGCTGACGGGTCCACGCGGTCACCGCGTGCGCGGCTTTGTAGCTGGGTAGCAACACGTACACCCGGTCGCCGAGCGTCGCGGTCACCGAGTCGTTGCGAAATGAGCTGGCGCGCAAGCGAAGCATGTTGCCCAGCGCGGAAGGCTCGGTGGCGGGCGCGGTTTCGGTGGCGGTGAGCGCGAACCCGACAACGGCGGCCGGGCCGGTCAACGGCAGATTCAGCGCCGCCGCGACCGTCGGGACGTCGACCGGCCCACCGACACCGAACAACCGCTGCACCAGCAACGCCTCGGTGGACGGCGCGTCCAGACTGCGCGAGATGAGCCGGGCGGCGATCGCCGAGGCCCCGCGCAGGATCTCCGCCGCGTCCGGCTTGAACTCCCGATCCCCCTGCTGCAACCAGATCGTGCCGAGCACCCGCGGCGCCCGCGCGGCGCCGTCGGCGGGATGCCGGACGCTCACCGCGAGCCTGCGCTTGATGTTCAGCTCTTCGTGTTCCGGCACATCGATGACCTCGTCCGTCTGCCGCAGCCGATCGAACACTCCCCACTTGCGCAGGACCGCCAGATACTCGCGCGGCCCCTCCCGCCCCAGGATCGACATCACCCGCATCGGGTCGGCCGCCTCGTCGGAGGCGGAGTACGCCAGCACATGCGACTGCGGGTCCTCGATCAACACCATGCCACCCGCGTTCTGCGCGACGATCTGCGCCAGACCGAACAGGTCGATGTCCGCGGCAACCAGCCCACTATCAACAGCCACGACTACGCCTTTCGGCCAACTCGACAACACACTCATCCCATCTTTGTCCTTTTAGCCCATTTCCCGCGCGTTTTTCCGGTGTTGACTTCGCCTGACCTCAGAGTTGCCACATCCAGCAGGAGGAATCATGGACGCCATCGTGTCCACACCGCGGCCGGTGAACGAGCCGGTCGGCACGTTCGCGCCCGGTAGTGCGGAACGTACACGGTTGCAGGCGAAACTGGCCGAGCTCGGCGCGACCCCGACCGAGGTGCACCACGTTATCGCGGGCGAGCACCGGCGCAGTTCGGGCAAGACGATCGATGTCGTCCAGCCGCACCGGCACGCCGCCGTGCTCGGCACGCTGACCACCGCGAAGTCCGGCGACGTCGAGGACGCGATCAACGCGGCTACCGCCGCCGCGCCGGCCTGGCGGGCGCTGTCGTTCGAGGACCGGGCCGCGGTGTTCCTGCGCGCCGCCGACCTGCTGGCCGGCCCGTGGCGCGAAACGATCGCCGCCGCAACCATGCTCGGCCAGTCGAAGACCGCGTACCAGGCCGAGATCGACAGCCCGTGCGAGCTGGTCGACTTCTGGCGGTTCAACGTGCACTTCGCCCGGCAGATCCTGGCCGATCAGCCGATCTCCTCCCCCGGCGTGTGGAACAAGGTCGAGTACCGGCCGCTGGACGGCTTCGTCTACGCGATCACCCCGTTCAACTTCACCGCGATCGCGGGCAACCTGCCGACCGCGCCCGCGCTGATGGGCAACACCGTGGTCTGGAAGCCGGCGATGACCCAGTCGGTCGCCGCGTACTGGACGATGAAGCTGCTGGAGGCGGCCGGCCTGCCGCCCGGCGTGATCAACCTTGTCCACGGTGCGGGCCCGAAAGTTTCGGACGTGGCGCTGGCGGATCGCCGCCTGGCCGGCATCCACTTCACCGGTTCCACCGCGACCTTCCAGCACCTGTGGCGCTCGGTCGCGGCCAATATCGCCGACTACGACGCCTACCCGCGCCTGGTCGGCGAGACCGGCGGCAAGGACTTCGTCGTCGCGCACAGCTCCGCCGACCCGGACGTGCTGACCACCGCGCTGATCCGCGGCGCGTTCGACTACCAGGGCCAGAAGTGCTCGGCCGCCTCGCGCGCGTTCATCCCGAAGTCGGTGTGGGCCAAGATGGGTCGCGAGTTCGTCGACAAGGTGGCCACGCTGAGCTACGGCGACGTCACCGACTTCAGCAACTACGGCGGCGCGCTGATCGACAAGCGCGCGTTCGACAAGAACGCCGAGGCCATCGCCCGGGCCAAGGCGACGCCGAGCCTGTCCATCGCGGCCGGCGGGCACGCGGACGACTCGGTCGGCTACTTCGTCGACCCGACCGTGCTGCTCGGCGAGGATCCGACCGACGAGGCGTTCAGCACCGAGTACTTCGGTCCGATCCTGTCCGTGCACGTCTACGACGACTCGGCCCGCGGCGCGTTCGAGCAGACCCTCGAGCTGATCGACCAGGGTTCGCCCTACGCGCTGACCGGCGCGATCATCGCCGACGACCGCGGCGCGATCGCCAAGGCCACCGAGGGCCTGCGGTTCGCCGCGGGCAACTTCTACATCAACGACAAGCCGACCGGCGCGGTCGTGGGCCAGCAGCCGTTCGGCGGGTCGCGCGCCTCCGGCACCAACGACAAGGCAGGCTCGCCGCAGAACCTGCTGCGCTGGACCTCCGCCCGCACCATCAAGGAAACGTTCGTCCCGGCGACCGATCACCGCTACCCGCACATGGAGGCGTAGATGAGGCACAATCGCGCAGTCCGGCTCATCGAAGCCGACCGGGTGCGGGTGTCCCGCGGAACACAGGAGATCTGATGGCCTTCTCCGCACTGCTGCGGCCCGCGATGCTGGCCGCGTCCCGCTCGCCGCGCATGGAACGCACCATCACCAGGATGCCGACGACCAAGAAACTGGTCGACCGGTTCGTCGCGGGCGACTCCGCGGACCAGGCGGTCGCAGCGGTCGAGGCGCTGCTCGGCTCCGGCCGCTACGTCACCATCGACTATCTCGGCGAGGACACCACCGAGATCGAGCAGGCCCGCACCACGGTCACGCACTACCTGCACATGCTGTCCGCGCTGAGCCGGCTCGAGGTCGGGATCGAGACGGAAGCGGTTCGGCCGCTGGAGGTTTCGCTCAAGCTGTCGGCGCTGGGCCAGTCGCTGCCCAAGGACGGGCACGCGATCGCGCTCGAGCACGCGCACCGGATCTGTGCGGCCGCTGCGGAGGCCGGGGTCTGGGTGAACATCGACGCCGAGGACCACACCACCACCGACTCCACGCTGGGCATCGTGCGCGAACTGCGCGCGGACTTCCCCAGCCTGGGCACGGTGCTGCAGGCGTACCTGCGGCGCACCGAGGGCGACTGCCGGGACATGTCGGGGTACGGCTCGCGCATCCGGCTGTGCAAGGGCGCCTACAAGGAACCCGCGTCCGTCGCGTTCCAGAGCCGCACCGAGGTGGACGAGTCCTATCTGCGCTGCCTGCGCGTGCTGATGCTCGGCGACGGCTACCCGATGGTCGCGACCCACGACCCGGCGCTCATCGCGGAGGCGCAGCGGTGCGTCGACACGACCCACCGCAAGGCCGACGAGTTCGAGTTCCAGATGCTCTACGGCATCCGCGACGCCGAGCAGCGCAGGCTGGTCGAGGAGCACAACCATCTGCGCGTGTACGTGCCCTACGGCGACCAGTGGTACGGCTACTTCATGCGCAGGCTGGCCGAGCGGCCGGCGAATGTGGCGTTCTTCCTGCGGTCGTTGAAGCCCGGTAGTCAGCGGTGACGGTCGGCGCGTCGCACGGCGTGCCGTCCGGTTGGCCAACCACCTTGAACAATATTTGGCCAACTCGCCGATCACAGTCGCGCTGTGGTCGTATTTAGTAACCACAGCTCGAAGTGTGATCTGCGTTACGCATCGTCGCGGAGCGTGGAGGACGAAAGGAACTACATGTCCATCGCGGAGTTGCGCAGCCAAATGCTGCGCCGCAAACCCATGGGACAGGTCGAGGACGACGGGCCTGCCGATGAGCAGCTGTCCCGTTCGCTCGGCGTGTGGCAGCTCACGGCGATCGGCGTGGGCGGCATCATCGGCGCGGGCATCTTCACCCTCGCCGGCGCGGTCGCGCACTCCGTCACCGGTCCCTCGGTGCTGATCTCGTTCCTGATCGCCGGTGTCGCCAGCGCGGCCGCGGCGCTCTGCTACGCGGAATTCGCCGGGATGGTGCCGAAGGCGGGCTCGGCCTACACCTACGGGTATGTCTCGCTCGGCGAGATCGCAGGCTGGTTCATCGGCTGGGATCTGCTGCTGGAGTACATCGCGGTGGCGGCGGTGGTCGCGATCGGCGTGTCCGGCTACTTCCGGTTCCTGCTCGGGCAGGTGGACATCACGCTGCCGGACTGGATGATGGGCGCGCACGGCACCGGCGACGGCCACGTGGTGGACGTGTTCGCGATGCTGTTCTGTCTCGGCACGGCGTGGCTGCTCTCGCGCGGCATCCGCAGCGTCGGCCGGTTCGAGACCGTCGCGGTGGGCATCAAGGTGGCCCTGGTCGTGCTGATCGTGGTGCTCGGGGTGTTCCACATCGACAGCTCGAACTACACGCCGTACTTCCCGTTCGGCCAGGGCGCGGTGTGGACCGGCGCGGCCACCGTGTTCTTCGCGGTCTTCGGGTACGACGCGATGAGCACCGCGGCCGAGGAATCGACGGACGGCAAGAAGCATCTGCCGAAGGCGATCCTCTACTCGCTGGGCATCGCGATGGTGCTCTACGTGCTGGCCACGCTGGTGCTGACCGGCATGCAGAAGTACACCGAGATCAGCCCGACCAGCGGGTTCTCCACCGCGTTCGAGTCGGTCGGCATGCCGGGCATCGCGAACATCATCGCGATCGGCGCGATCGTCGGCATCGTCACCGTGGTGCTGACCTTCATGCTCGGCGTGACCCGCGTCTGGTACGCGATGAGCCGTGACGGCCTGCTGCCGGAGTGGTTCGCCAAGACGCACCCGGTGCGCAAGGTGCCGACCAGGGTGACCTGGATCGTCGGCATCGGCGCCGCGGTGATGGCCGGACTGCTGGACATCACCGTGGTGGCCGAGCTGACCAATATCGGCATCCTGATGGCGTTCATCGTGGTGTCGGTGGCCGTGATCGTGTTGCGCCGCACCAGGCCCGACGAGCCGCGCGAGTTCAAGCTGCCGCTCATGCCGGTGGTTCCGCTGATCGGCATCGGCTTCTCGCTGTATCTCATCTGGTCGCTGCCGTGGCAGACCTGGGTGCGGTTCGGGGTGTGGCTGGTCGTCGGGCTCGCGGTGTACTTCCTGTACTCGCGCACGCATTCCAAGCTGGAGCGCACGGGTACGGCGGACGCCGCCGAGCTCGTCTGAGAGAACTCCGAGGGGCACCGACGCCAGTCCCTCGGGCCGGTTGGGTGGGTCGGCCTTCGGGCCACCCACCCAGCCTTGTTTTCCGGGCAGAAACTGATGCCCGGTTGGCATCAGTCGATATCGAAAGAGTGTTGGACAGGCATCTTTCCAGCGCTTTAGCCTTCTGACAGTCGCACGGCGAGTGATCCGAACCACAGTCGCCGCTGGACCCAGGAGGACACATGACCCGGATTCTGATCACCGGCGCGGGCGGCGGGATCGGCACGCTGATGCGGCCGCGACTACGCCGCCCGGACCGCATTCTGCGGTTGCTGGATCTGACCGAACTCCCCGCTCCCGCAACGGATGAGCGGGTCGAGATCGTCACCGGATCGCTCACCGACGCCGCCACCATGGCGGCCGCGTGCCGGGACGTGGACGCGATCATCCACCTCGGCGGGATCAGCCGCGAGGACAGCTGGGAGCGGGTGCTCGCGGCGAATGTCGATGGGACGCATACCGTTCTGGAGGCCGCGCGACAGGCAGGCATCGCGCGGGTCGTGCTGGCGTCGAGCAATCACGCGGTGGGATACCGGGCGATCGGCGAGGCCGGACCGGACGGCATTGCGGGAGAAGCGCCTTCGCGGCCGGACACTTACTACGGGTTCAGCAAGGCGGCGATCGAGGCGCTGGGCAGTCTGTATCACTCGCGGTTCGGCATGGACGTGATCTGCGTTCGGATCGGTTCGTGCTTCGAGCGGCCGAATGATGTTCGGGGACTGTCGATGTGGCTTTCACCCGATGACGGCGCGCGACTGTTCGAGGCCTGCCTGACCACGGAAAACCCTGGCTTCCGGGTGATTTGGGGCGTGTCGAAGAATACCCGCGCCGTGGTGTCGCTGCGCGAAGCGGAAGAACTCGGTTACGGCAGTCTGGACGACGCCGAGAAATTCGCGGCGGAGGTGCCCGGCGGTGCGGCGCCGGCGTTTATCGGCGGCGCGTTCCTCGATACCCCGTTGGGCACGCCCAATCCCCTTTGACGGAACTCGAAACGCATAGCGCGATACCGAGTTCGCATCACGCTTTCCGCAATACCGCCTGTTCAGCGTGTGACGCTGAGGGCACTTGCTCGACCGCGAAAGAAGCGCAGCACATGCAATACAAATCCTCGGTGCAGGCCCGTAAATCGGCCCTCGGCACCAATGTTCATTTCCTCTATTTCTTCGGCGCGCTCGGCGGCATCCTGTTCGGCTACGACCTCGGGGTCATCTCCGGCGTGCTGCTGTTCATCAAGGACGCGTGGGAGCTGACCTCGGTGACCAAGGGCGTGATCGGTGGCTGCCTGGCCGCGGGCGCGATCATCGGCGCGGCCATCGCGGGCCGGATCACCGACCGGCTCGGCCGGCGACGGACCATCATGATCGCCGCGGTGGTGTTCGGGATCGGCGCGCTCGGCTGCGCGGTGGCACCGAATGTGTCCGTGCTGGTCATCGCCCGGTTCGTCACCGGGATCGCGGTGGGTTGCTCGTCGGCGACGGTGCCCACCTATCTCTCGGAACTGGCGCCGACCAGGGCGCGCGGCGCGTTGTCGACGTTGAACCAGCTGATGATCGTGTCCGGCATCCTGATCGCCTACATCGTCGACTGGGCGTTGTCCGGATCCGGCAACTGGCGCTTGATGTTCGGCGTCGCCGCGATACCCGCGGCGGTGCTGTTCCTCGGCATGACGGTGCTGCCGGAGACGCCGCGCTGGCTGGTGAAGGCGGGCCGCGAGGACGAGGCGCGGGCCGTGCTGGCCGGCACGCATCGATCGGACGAGATCGACGGCAAGCTCGACAACATTCGCACGGTGAACCAGCTGGATGTGCAGCAGAAGGGCCGCCTGCGCGATCTGTGGGCGCCGTGGGCGCGGCCCGCGCTGATCGTCGCGCTGATTCTCGCTGTCGGGCAGCAGTTCTCCGGCGTGAACGCGGTAAACCTCTACGCACCGACCATGTTCACCGATCTCGGGTTCGGCAACTCGACCTCGCTGCTGGCGGCCATCGTGCTCGGCGTGGTCAAGGTGGCGTTCACCGCGTGGGTGATCTTCGTGGTCGACCGGTGGGGACGCAAACCGCTGCTGCTGCTCGGGAACGTCTGTATGGCGTTGTCGCTGTTGCTGCTCGGGGTCATCGTGCTCACCGTGGACAACCACACGGTGACCGGGCTGACCACGCTGATCCTGCTCAACGTCTATCTGGCCGGTTATGAACTCGGCTGGGGCGCGGTGGTCTGGGTGATGATGGCCGAGGTGTTCCCGCTGCGGGTGCGCGGCGTGGGCATGGGGGTCGGCAGCGTGGTGCTGTGGAGTTCGACGTTCGCCATCACCTTCCTGTTCCCGGTGATGAACGACCATCTGGGACTGGCCAAGTCGGCCTGGTGCTTCGCCGGGGTGAGCGTGGTGATGTTCGTGCTGGTGCAGCGGTTCGTGCCGGAGACCAATGGGCGCAGCCTGGAGCAGATCGAGCTTGATCTGCGAGCGCGGGTCGGCGGACGCGCCGTGGAGCAGGCGTGACCCAGATGTCCGAGACCGGGATGCGCAGTGTCGTCTACGTGTCGAACGCCGACAGTCGCGAGATCTCGGTGCTGGCGCTCGACTCCGCCGGTGTGCTCACACCGGTGGAGTCGGTGCCGGTGGACGGGACGGTGATGCCGTTGGCCGTCGGTCCGGACCAGCGGTTCCTCTACGCCGGACTGCGGTCGGAACCGTTCTCGGTCAAGGCTTTTGCCATCGATCCGATGAGCGGGCGGCTGGCGGCATCGGCCACGACTCCCCTGCCGGACAACATGGCGTATCTCGCTACCGACCGAACGGGGCGGTTCCTGTTCAGCGCCTCCTACAGCGGTAACCAGATCGCGGTCAGTCCGATCTCGGCGAGCGGCGTCGTCGCGGCGCAACCGGCTGCGGTGATCGGCACTGCGCCGCATGCGCATTCGATCGTCGCCGATCCGTCGAATCAGTATGTGTTCGCGGCGGTTCTGGGCGGCGATCACCTCTTGCAGTACCGGTTCGACGCGACCTCCGGCCGGTTGACGCCCAATCGACCCGCGGCCGTCGGCACCGAACTCGGTGCGGGACCGCGGCATATCGTCTTCCACCCGGGTGGCCGCGTCGCCTTCGTGACGAACGAGCTGGACGGAACGGTCGGCAGCTACCTGTTCGATCCGGTGACCGGCACGCTGACCCCGGTGTCCTCGATTTCGGTACTGCCAGAGGGCTTTTCCGGCAGTCCATGGACATCGGACGTGCACCTCACACCCGACGGACGCTATCTCTATGTGTCCGAGCGAACTTCGGACACCCTCGCCGGATTCCGCGTCGACGGCATGCCCGGCGCGCTCGAACCGCTCGGCCACACCCCCACCGAGTCCCAGCCGCGTGGCTTCGCCATCGATCCGCACGGCCGCTTCCTCGTGGCCGCGGGACAGAAGTCCGGCGCGATCACGAGCTACGCCATCGCCCAGGACACAGGTGCGCTCACGGCTGTGCACCGCGTCCCGGTCGGCCGCAACCCCAACTGGGTCGAGATCATCGACCTGCCGATCGCATGACCCGCCGCATCGAGGACCGCGGGACTCGCCCGTGGCTGCTGGATCAGCCGCATCTTCGCGCCGCGGCGGGCAGGCTGGCAGCCATGATCTCACTGGAGCAGGTTCGCGGATTCGTCATGGTGGCCGACGAGGGCAGCTTCCGCCGGGCGGCGGAGCGGCTCCGGATGACCCAGCCGCCGCTGAGCAGGCAGATCCAGAAGCTGGAACGCGATATCGGGGTGGAGCTGTTCGACCGCAGCCAGCGGCAGGCGCAGCTGACCCCGGCCGGACAGGTGTTCCTGATCGAGGCGCGCAGGCTGCTCGCGCTGGCCGAGGGCGCGCCGGGCACCGCCCGGCTGGTCGCGGCGGGCGGGGCGGGCACGGTGCGGATCGGGTTCACCGCGGCGTCCGGGTTCGGGTTCCTCGGACGGTTCCTCAATCACATCGAGCAGGGACTGCCCGGCGTCGAGGTGGTGCTGCGCGAGATGGTGAGCTCCGATCAGTTCGAGAACCTGCGCAGCGGCACGCTGGACCTGGCGTTGGCCCGGCCGCCGTTCGACCGGACCGAATTCGATTGCGAGCTGGTGCATTCCGAGCGGCTCATGCTCGCCCTGCCGGACGGTCACCCGCTGGCCGGCGACGGCCCGATCGCGGCCGAGGCGCTGGGCGGGGAGACGCTGCTGGTGTACGCGCCCGGCCCCGCCCGATATTTCGCCGATCTGGTCGCGGGAATCCTTGCGGCCGTGCCCTATACGTCGACGCACGAGCTGACCCAGGTGCACACCATGCTCGCGCTGGTCGCGGCGGGTCGCGGGCTGGCGCTGGTGCCCGAGACCGCGAGCCATCTGCACCCCGACGGCGTGCGGTTCCGGCCGCTGGACGGCGTCGAGGATCCGGTTGTCCTGTACGCGGTGTGGCGGCGCAACTGCGCGAACCCGGCGTTGCCGCGGGTCGTGCGATTGCTGGACTCGCTGCCACCCGCGCATTGATCATCGAAAGGAAACACATGTCGCATCTCTCCGCTGACGAGCTGGGGCCCGCACTGGGCAACGGACTGTTGTCGTTCCCGGTCACGCATTTCGACGCCGGCCTGGCGTTCGACGAGGCCGCGTATCGCAAGCACATCGCCTGGCTGGCGCAATACGACGTCGCCGGGTTGTTCGCGGCGGGCGGTACCGGCGAGGGATTCTCCCTGACGCCCGCGGAAATCGATCAGGTGGTGCGGGCCGCGGTCGCCGAGACCGGCGGGCGGATACCGGTGATCGCGCCTGCCACCGCGGGGACCGCGGCCGCGGTCGAGCAGGCGCGCGCGGCCGAAGTCGCCGGTGCCGAGGGCATTCTGCTGCTGCCGCCGTATCTGACCGAGGCCGGCCCGGAGGGCCTGATCGAGCACGTCGCGACGATCTGCGCGGCCACCTCGCTCGGCGTCATCTTCTACAGCCGCGCCAACGCCACCTGCAACGACGTGACGCTGGCCCGGATGGCCGAACGGTGCCCGAACCTGGTCGGATTCAAGGACGGCGTCGGCAATATCGAGACCATGACCCGGATCTACGCCCGGCTCGGCGACCGGCTCACCTACATCGGCGGATTGCCGACCGCGGAAACCTTCGCGCTGCCGTACACCGAAATGGGTGTCACCACTTACTCTTCCGCGATCTTCAATTTCCTGCCCGAATTCGCGCTCGCGTTCTATCGCGCGGTGCGGGCCCGCGATCGGGACACCGTCTACCGGCACCTGCGCGAGTTCGTCATCCCCTACCTCGATATTCGCGACCGGCGGCCCGGATACGCGGTCTCCATCATCAAGGCCGGGCTGACCGCGATCGGCCGCCCCGCCGGGCCGGTGCGGCCGCCGTTGACCAACCTCACCGACGACGAACGCACGGAACTCGCGACGCTGATCGCCACGGTCGCCGGTGCGGACGCGGCATGACCGGCGCGGCGACACTGGACCGGATCACCGAGGTCAGCATCTCCTCGGTCGCGCTGCCGCTGCCGGCCGGGATCAGCGACGCCAAGGTGCTGACCGGCCGCCAGCAGCCGATGACGGAGGTGGCGGTGCTGTTCGCGGAGATCACCACCGCGTCCGGGCTGGCCGGCCTCGGCATGGGTTACTCGAAACGCGCAGGCGGACCAGGGCAATTCGCGCACGCGCGGGAGCTGTCCCCGGTGCTGCTCGGCGAGGATCCCAGCGATATCGCCAAGATCTGGGACAAGCTCATGTGGGCGGGCGCGTCGGTCGGACGCAGCGGGCTCGCGGTGCAGGCGATCGCGGCGTTCGACGTCGCGCTGTGGGATCTGAAGGCCAAGCGCGCCGGGTTGCCGCTGGCGAAACTGCTGGGTGCGCACCGGGATTCGGTGCGCTGCTACAACACCTCCGGCGGATTCCTGCACGCGCCGATCGAGGAGGTCCTCGACCGTGCGGCGGAGTCCCTCGAACAGGGCATCGGCGGAATCAAGCTCAAGGTGGGGCATCCGGACAGCGCCGTCGACCTGGCCCGGGTCACCGCGGTGCGGGAAAAGCTCGGCGACCGCGTGCCGTTGATGGTCGACGCGAACCAGCAGTGGGATCGGGCGACCGCGCGCCGGATGTGCCGGGCGTTCGAGCCGTTCGGGCTGGTGTGGATCGAAGAGCCTTTGGATGCCTACGATTTCGACGGCCACGCGCTGCTCGCGACAACATTCGACACCCCGATCGCGACCGGTGAGATGCTGACCAGCGTGGCCGAGCACACCCGGCTCATCCGGGCGGGCGGGGCCGATATCGTGCAGCCCGACGCGCCGCGGATCGGCGGCATCACCCAGTTCCTGCGGGTGATGGCGCTGGCCGACAGCGAAAACCTGCAACTGGCACCGCATTTCGTGATGGAGGTGCACGTCCACCTGGCCGCCGCCTATGCCCAGGAACCCTGGGTCGAGCACTTCGAATGGTTCGACCCGCTGTTCGAGGAGCGGCTCGAGATCGTCGGCGGACGCATGCACCTGTCGGCACGTCCCGGCCTCGGCGTCACCCTCAGCGACCGAGCGCGCGCCTGGACCGTCGCCGAATACGCCACCCGCGCCTGACCTTTCGGAGGAATCATGGATACCGACCCGAACGACCTGTCCCGCATCATCGACGCGGCAGCGGAATCCGCCGCCCGGCTCGCCGAATCCACGCCGGCCCAGCGCGCACGGTGGCTCACGCACGTCGCGGACGCCATCGACGCCGCGGCCGACGAACTGGTGCCGCTCACCGCCGGGGAAACCCGGCTCCCGGAACGCCCGCGGTTGCGAGGCGAGCTGGCGCGCACCACGTTTCAGCTGCGGCTGTTCGCCGAGGTGCTCGCCGACGGCGAGTTCCTGCGGGCCACCGTCGATCACGCCGACCCGCAGTGGCCGATGGGGCCGCGGCCGGATATCCGCCGCAGCGTTGTCCCGATCGGCCCGACGCTGATATTCGCCGCGAGCAACTTCCCGTTCGCGTTCAGTGTCGCGGGCGGTGACACCGCCGCCGCGCTCGCCGCGGGCTGCCCGGTCGTGCTCAAGGCGCACCCGGGACATCCGCGGTTGTCGGCCCGCACCGGGACCATCGTGCGGGACGCACTGATCGAGGCGGGCGCGCCGGCCGGCAGTTTCGAGGTCATCCACGGCATCGACGCGGGCACCGCCGCGCTGCGGCACCCGGCCATCGCCGCCGCGGCCTTCACCGGTTCGGTGCCCGGCGGGCGCGCGCTGTTCGACATCGCGACCTCGCGGCCCCGGCCGATCCCGTTCTACGGCGAGCTGGGCAGCGTCAATCCGGTGGTCGTGCTGCCGGGAGCGGTTCGAGCCCGCGGCCGCCAGATCGTGGCGGGCTTCCTCGGCTCGTTCACCCTCGGCGCCGGGCAGTTCTGCACCAAGCCCGGTGTGCTGCTGCTGCCGGCGGGCCACGGTCTCACCGACGCACTGCGTATCGCAGTTCGTGAAGCCCCCGGGCAGCGGCTGCTCAACGACCGCATCGCCGAGGGCTTCCGCACGCGCGTGACGAACCTGCGCGACCATCCCTCCGTCACCGCGCTTTCCGCCCCCGATCTGCAAGACGACTTGCTCGCCCCGACGCTGCTGAAGATCTCCGCCGCCGATTTCCTGGCCGGATCCGAACTGCTGCGCACCGAATGCTTCGGCCCCGCCGCGCTCGTGGTCGAGTACGCGGAGACCACCGAGCTGACCGCGCTGCTCGGCGAACTCGAACCCGGCCTCACCGCAACAGTTTTCGCGGAGGACAGCGAGATCGAGGAGGTCCGTCCGCTACTGCCCGCGCTCACCGCGCTGGCCGGACGGCTCATCTGGAACGACTGGCCCACCGGCGTAACCGTCACCTGGGCACAGCAGCACGGCGGACCCTATCCGGCCACTACCGCACCTACGACAACCTCGGTCGGCGCCGCCGCGATCGACCGCTTCCTGCGCCCCGTCGCCTGGCAGGGCTTCCCCGACAGCCTGCTCCCACCGGCCCTGCGCGACGACAATCCGTGGCGCGTGCCCCGCCGCATCGACGGAAAGCGGGACTGACCATGTCCGCTGTCATCACCGACGTCCGCCTCACCCCGATCCTCATCGCGGACGCGCCCCTGCTCAATGTCGGTGGCGTGCATCAGCCCTACACGCCGCGACTGATCGTCGAGGTCGAAACCGGCAGCGGCACCGTCGGTCTCGGCGAAACCTACGGCGACCACCAATACCTCTCCCGCGCAGCCGAACTCGCGCCGAAGCTGATCGGCATGCCGGTCACGGCGATCAACGCGATCCGGTTGCTCGACGCCGGTGACATCCGGCTGCTCGACGACAACCCGGTCGCGGGCGGCCTGCGCGGCACGCTGACCACCGACAAAGTGCGGCTCAGCGTGGTGTCGGCCTTCGAGACCGCCGCCCTCGACGCGCACGGCCGCGAACTCGGCCTGCCCGTGCATGCCCTGCTCGGCGGGAAAGTGCGCGACCGGGTCGACTACTCCGGCTACCTCTTCTACAAGTGGGCCGAACACCCGGCACCGGACGCTCCGGCCGACGAGTGGGGTGCGGTTCTCGATCCAGACGGCGTCGTCCGGCTGGCCGAAAAGTTCAGCGCGCACGGCGGATTCCGCTCTTTCAAGCTGAAAGGCGGCGTGTTCCCGCCGGACGCGGAGGTCGCCGCCATCACCGCACTGGCCAAGGCCTTCCCCGAACACCCACTGCGCCTGGACCCCAACGGAGGCTGGTCGTTGGCCACCGCAACCACGGTCGCCGAACAACTCACCGGCATCGTGGAATACCTCGAGGACCCGACCGCCCGCGTCGAGGACATGGCCGAGCTGCACCGCCGCACCGGAATGCCGTTGGCCACCAATATGATCGTCACCGCCGTGGACGAGATCCGCCCGGCCTTCGACGCGAACGCCGTCCAGGCCGTGCTGTCCGACCACCACTTCTGGGGTGGCCTGCACGCCACCCGCGACCTCGCCGCGGTCTGCCACGCCTACGGCAAGGGCATCTCCATGCACTCCAACACCCACCTCGGCATCAGCCTCGCCGCGATGACGCACGTCGCCGCCACCGTCGCGCACCTCGACTACGCCTGCGACACCCACTACCCGTGGCAGGCCGAGGACGTCATCACCGAACCGTTCACCTTCACCGGCGGCGCCATCGAGGTCGCCGACACCCCCGGCCTCGGCATCGATCTCGACCGGGACGCGCTGGCCCGGCTGCACGAGCGCTGGCGGCGCCTGCCCGCGCTGCGCGATCGCGACGACGTCGCGGCCATGCGCGCCGCCGATCCGGACTATCGCCCACCCGGTTCGCCCAAATACTGAACTCCTTGTGATCCGCATCCGTAGTGATTGCGGAATGGTCATACGGCTATCTACTGTCGGGGCTTCGGCCCGAGGGTTCGGTCGTGCTGGTCACGCGGTGCCGCGTGGCCGAGAGGAGCGGTGCAGATGGATCTCCAGGACGTCGTCTCGGCGGGCGTGCTCGAGCAGCGGGAGCTGCTGGAGCAAGGGGTCCTGTCCGCGCAGGAGTTGGTCGCCGCCACGCTGAGCGGCATCGACGCGGCCGCAGAGCTGAACGCGTTCACCCAGATCCGGCACGAGCAGGCCAGGGTGGAGGCGATCGACCGCGACCGTGAGCGCGCTGCGGGCACCGTCGGGCCGCTGCACGGCATCCCGATCGCGATCAAGGACGAGATCGACGTCGCCGGCCTGGTGACCACCTTCGGCACCCGGGCCAACTCGACTCCGGCCAAGGCCGACGCCGAGGTGGTGCGCCGGTTGCGGGCCGCGGGCGCGGTGATCGTCGGCAAGACCACCATGCCGGAATTCGGGCAGTGGCCGTTCACCGAGTCGAGCACCTACGGCGTGACCCGCAACCCGTGGGACCGCAGCCGGACCACCGGCGGGTCCAGCGGCGGCTCGGCGGCGGCGGTCGCGGCCGGCCTGGTCCCGGTGGCGATCGGCAGCGACGGCGGCGGCTCGATCCGGATCCCCGCCGCCTGCTGCGGGCTGTTCGGCCTCAAGCCGCAGCGCGGGCGGGTGCCGGTCGCGCCGTTCGAGCACCTCTGGTGGTCGCTCGGGGTCACCGGGCCGCTGACCCGCGGCGTGCTCGATTCCGCGGTGGTGTACGACGTGATCCGCGGCAACACCCCCGGCGACCGGTTCACCGCGCCGGATCCGCTGATGTCCTTCGAACAGGCCGCGCGGCAGCCCGGCACCGCCCTGCGGATCGGCTACAGCACGAAACCGCCGTCCCCCCTGGCGAAGCCGGATCCGGAGCACGTGCGGGCGGTGCACGACACCGCGAAACTGCTTGCCGACCTTGGGCATTCGGTGTTCGAGGTGGACCCGGACTACCCGGAGTCGTTGCAGGCCTTCTTCCCCCAGTTCTTCGGCGGCGTGCGCGACGAAGCCGAGCACGTCGAGCATCCGGACCGCCTCGAACGCCGCACCCGGCAGACCGTCGCGCTGGGCGCCTGGGCCCGGCGCCCGGTCGTGGAATGGGCGATCCGGCAGGGAGAAGCCTTGGCGCACAAGGTCGATCGGGTCTTCGCCGACTGCGACCTGCTGCTCACCCCCACCCTCGCGGGCAGGCCGCCGCGCATCGGCGTGCTGGACGGCGCGAGCACCGTCCGCGCCCAGCTCCGGTCCATTCCGATGGTGGCCTACACGACGCTGTGGAACGTGACCGGCCATCCCGCGGCTTCGTTGCCCGCGGGCATCGCCGCGGACGGGCTGCCGCTGGCGGTTCAGCTGGTCGGGCCGGGCAACGGCGAGACGACCATCCTCACCGTCGCCGCGCAGCTGGAACAGGCCCGGCCGCATGCTCGTCCGGTGGGCTGAAAACCGATTCGGCGGATAAGGTGACGAGGTGACCGAATTGGGTGAAATCGCACCTGCTTTCGTCGGCCTCGCGCACAGCATCGTGTGGTGCACGGTGTCCACGACCGATCCGGCCGGACGGCCGCGCAGCCGCGTCCTGCATCCCCTCTGGGAGTGGGACGGGCAGGAGCTGACCGGATGGATCGTCACCGGCAGGACTCCGGCCAAGCAGGCCCATCTCGCGCACAGTCCGTATGCCTCGTGTAACTACTGGGCGCCCTCGCACGACACCTGCACGGCGGAGTGCGCGGCCGAATGGGTCGACGACGTGCCGACGAAGACCAGGGTGTGGGAGTTGTTCACGAACACCCCCGCGCCGCTCGGCTACGACCCGGGCGCGATCGGCGTCCCCGGCTGGACCGGCCCCGAGTCGCCGCACGTCAGCGTGTTGCGGCTGCGTCCGTGGCGACTGCGGGTGATGCCGGGCGAGAACATCCAGAAGGGGTTCAAGGCCATGTCCTGGCGTGCTAAGCCCTCATAAAACTCGAATTCGGCGAATAATATTCACAACAAAGGTGATTTCCACGAACAAGATTCTGTACGGTCGAGGAATGCGTAAGAATGATTCACCCGGCGGCTCGACCGCGCCGGTGCCGCCGGTCCATCCGCCGGCCGGGGTGCCGATCGATGATATCGACCGGATCCTGCTCGACCAGCTCGCGCGAGACGGCCGGATGACGAACAACGCGCTCGCGGCCGCGGCGGGCATCGCCCCGTCCACCTGCCTCGGGCGGGTGCGCGCGCTGGTGGAACGCGGCGTCATTCGCGGATTCCATGCCGATATCGACCCCGCCGCGCTCGGGCGCAGCCTGCAGGCCATGATCGCGGTGCGGCTGCGGGCCAGCGCCCGGCAGCATCTGGCCGAGTTCGGCGAGCAGATGTCGGAGTTCGAGGAGGTGCTCAACGTGTACTTCATCGCGGGCGCCGACGACTACCTGATCCACGTCGCCACCTCGCACACCGACGAACTGCGCCGGTTCGTGCTGAACAACCTGAGCGAGCATCCGGCGGTCGCCTCCACCGAGACGATCCTGATCTTCGAGCACATGCGGCCGCGGACGAATCCCACGGCGTGACAAGGGCGGCCGGCCCGAAGGCCGGCCGCCCTTGCGAAACGTGTTACGCGGCCAGGCTTTCGGCGGCGTAACCGTGTGCGGCCGCGACGGAAGCGGACAGCAGCACACCACCATGCGTACTGAGACCGCTCGCCAGGCCCTGATCCAGCGCCACCGCCTCGCGCCAGCCGTGCTCGGCGAGCGAGACCACGTACGGCAGTGTGGCATTGGTGAGCGCGACGGTCGAGGTGTAGGGCACCGCGCCGGGCATGTTGGCGACACAGTAGAACACCGACTCGTGCACCCGGTAGGTCGGGTCGGCGTGCGTGGTCGGGCGCGAATCGGCGAAGCAGCCGCCCTGGTCGATGGCGATGTCGACCAGCACCGAGCCCGGCTTCATCTGCGCGACAAGGTCATTGGAGACCAGCGTGGGCGCCTTCGCGCCGGGGACCAGCACCGCGCCGATGACCAGATCGGCCTCGCGCACGGCCTTCTCGACCTCGAGCCGGTTGGACATGATGGTCCGGACCTGGCCCTTGTACTGCGCGTCGATCTCGCGCAGGCGGGCGATGTTCAGGTCGAGGACGGTGACCTCGGCGCGCATGCCGTGCGCGATGGCGATCGAGTTGCCGCCCGCGACGCCCGCGCCGATCACGACCACGTTGGCGGGCGGAGTGCCGGGCACGCCGCCCATCAGCACGCCGCGGCCGCCGCCGTTGCGCAGCAGGTGGTAGGCGCCGGCCTGCGGGGCCAGCCGGCCCGCGACCTCGCTCATCGGGGCGAGCAGCGGCAGCGAGCCGTCGCGGCCGGTGACCGTCTCGTAGGCGATCGAGGTGATGCCGGAGCTCAGCAGGGCGTCGGTGCACTCCTTGGAGGCGGCGAGGTGCAGGTAGGTGAACAGCACCTGACCTTCGCGCATGCGTGAATACTCCTCGGCGACCGGCTCTTTCACCTTGAGCACCAGGTCGGCGGTGGCCCAGACCTCGTCGGCGGAGTTCAGTATCCGCGCGCCGGCCACGGTGTACGCCTCGTCCTCGAACGCCGAGCCACGACCGGCACCGGTCTCGATGTACACCTCGTGCCCCCGGGACGCGAGCTCGTGCACACCGGCCGGGGTAATCGCGACCCGATACTCGTGGTTCTTGACCTCGCGGGGGACCCCGATCTTCACCTGCGCTCCTGAATGTCGATGGATGTTGATAGCTGAATGGTCATAGCTGGTCCGCATAATGTAGACCGTTCTGCCTCAAATTATGAATATCCTGCAAGATCAGGTCTAGATCTTTGAAGATAATTCTCATAATTGGCTTCATCGCTGTCGAATCCTCGGTTCAGCTGTGGCCCGAGTCTTCCAGCCCGCAAGATGTTCGGCCGCGAGGCTCTCCGAGCGCACTCGCGAATGTGCCCGGCCGGGCCGCGGGTAACAGACCTCACAGTCGGCAAGCCGTTGATCTTGCCTAAGATGCAACTTGTGTCTAAGACGTATTCATCAGCGGAGCAGGCCTATCGCGAGGTCAAGGAACGCATCCTGAGCGGCACGTTGCCGGGCGGCGAGCTGATCAGCGAGGGCGAGATCGCCGCCGCCCTCGGCACGTCGCGGACGCCGGTGCGCGAGGCGTTCCTGCGCTTGGAGACCGAAGGGTGGATGAAGCTCTACCCGAAGCGCGGCGCGCTGGTGGTACCGATCCCGCCGGACGAGGCCGAGCACGTCACCTACGCCCGCTATGTCGTCGAGGCGGCCGCCGTGCGCGCGCTGGCCACCACCGATCGCACGGCGCTGACCGCGATGTTCCGTTCGTCGCTGGACCGTCAGCGCGAGCTGGCCGCGGCCGGGGACCTCGACCAGTTCGCCCTGGTGGACACCGACTTCCATCGCTCGTATGTGATCGCGGCGGGCAACCCGCTGCTGTCGAGCTTCTACGACTCGCTGCGCGAGCGGCAGCGGCGGATGAACAGCGTCGCGCTGCGCCGCGGGCCGATCGACATCGACCGGATCATCGAGCAGCACACACACCTGGCCGGGCTGATCGAGGCGGGCGAGGTCGAGCAGTTCGCCACCGCGCTGGCCGAGCACCTGTCCGGCGTGCACCAGCTGGAACTACGGGGGCTGTGATGACGACGCAGGCCACCGCTTTTCAGGCCGCACCCACGCGGGTCACGCCGAAGGGATGGTGGGGCGTCGCCGCGGCGATGTTCGCGATCGCCTGGGGCGGAAACGAATTCACGCCGCTGCTGGTGATGTACAAGAACCACGGACTGCCCGCGACCACGGTGGATCTGCTGCTGTTCTACTACGTGCTCGGCATCGTGCCCGCGCTGCTGATCGGCGGGCCGCTCTCGGATCGGTACGGGCGGCGCGCGCTGCTGCGCCCGGCGCCGCTGATCAGCGCGGCGGGGTCGCTACTGCTGGCGTTCGGGCCTGCGTCGGTGCCGGTGCTGTCCGCCGGCCGGGTGCTGTGCGGGATCGCGCTCGGACTGGCGATGGCGGTGGGCAGCAGCTGGCTGAAGGAGCTGGCGCAGCCGCCGTTCGGGCCCGCGTCGCCGGGCGGCACCGGGGCGCGGCGCTCGGCGATGAGTCTCACCGGCGGGTTCGCGGTCGGCGCGGGATTCGCCGGGGTGCTGGCGCAGTGGGCGCCGTGGCCGAACGGGCTCGCCTATCTGGTCAGCGTGACGCTCTGCCTGATCGCCGCGCTGTGGGTGGCGCGGGCGCCGGAAACGGTACTCCCCCAGAGGAATCCGGGGCGGCTGATCGATGATCTGAAGGTCCCCGCCGCCGGGCATCGCCGATTCCGTTGTGTGGCACTGCCGGTCGCGCTGTGGTTGTTCACCGCCGCCGGAACGGCCTACGCGATCATGCCGGCATTGATGGCACCGCACCTGCGCGGCGCGCCGATCGCGTTCTCGGCGCTGGTCTGTGTCATCACGCTCAGTTGCGGTTTCGCGATCCAGTCGGCGGCCCGGCGGATCGACCGGCCGGGCACCGCGCGCGCGGCCGTCGTCTCGCTGGTGTTCGTCACGCTCGGAATGGCCGCCGCCGCTTGGGCTTCCGGCGCGCTCACGCTCTGGGCGACACTGCTGACCGCCGTCGTACTCGGCGCGGGATACGGCATCGGACTCGTCGCCGGACTCCAGGAGATCGAACGAATCGCCCGCCCGACCGACCTGGCCGGGCTGACCGCGGTGTTCTACTCGGTGAGCTATCTCGGCTTCGGCGTGCCTGCCCTGCTGTCGTTCCTGAACGAGCGGCTCGGCTTCGGCTATCCCGCCATGTTCGCCCTTGCCGCTGTCGTCGCCGCGGGCAGCCTGGTCCTGGTGACCTGCAACTATCGGAGCCGATCGCGGCTCGGCAAAATCGGTGGCGACGATCGAGCCGACGTTGCTACGGTTGCTGCCGCGCTGGTGGAAGCGCCCGAGAGATCGGTGATCGGGCCGACGGCCCAGAAATGAGTGTCTATGCCCCGGACCGCGCCGAGCGCGCCTCACCGCGCCAGGTCGGACCGTATCGGTTCCCTCGCGCCCGCACAGCCAACCGCCGCTAACTAGCTTCGAGGCGCGCTCGGCCTGCTCCTGCTGTTTCCCAACCCTCAGCAAAGGAGTAATCCGGGTGTCAGACAACGCTTCTCCCGGTCCGAGCGCATCGCTGCGCACCGACACCTTCACCTGCGTGCGCTGCGGCCTCGTCGTCGCCACGCTCGCCCCCGACAACAGCTGGCGTAACCACTGCCCGAGTTGCCTGAACTCACGACATACCCACGACCACGTCGAGGGCGGCACCTCCGAGTGCCGGGCCAGGATGGCGCCGCTGTCGATCGCCGTGCTGCGCACCGGCGAATGGGCCGTCGTGCATCGGTGCACCCGCTGTCACGAGCTGGCGCTGCACCCCGTGTGCGGCGACGACAACCAGCTCATCCTGATGCGCATGGCGGTCCGCCCGCTCGCCGAACCGCCGTTCCCGCTCGAAGTCTTCGGCGATCTGTAGGGGGTGTGCCATGCCACGCAGAAAGCCGGCGGGTCACCGCCCGCAACGCGCCAAACATGTATTGCACGGCCGCGCAGGCGAATCCGGCGACGCGTTCCGCTGCCTGGGCTGCCGGATGGACGTGCCGGTCGCCGCGCCCGGCACCGCCCACCGCAACCACTGCCCGCACTGCCTGACCAGCCGCCACGTGGACCGGCGCGTCCCCGGCGACCGGGCCGAGCCGTGCAAAGGACGGATGGAAGCGGGAGCATGTCCGCCCGCGACAACGGCGAATGGCAGCTCGTCCACCAATGCCTGGCCTGCGGCGCGGTCAAGGCGAACCGCATAGCCGGGGACGACAACGCCCTTGCCCTCATGCGAATAGCGTTGCGCCCGTTGGCCGATCCGCGGATCGGGCAGCGCGCGCTGCTGGCGCTGTGAGGTCGTCAGGCAGGGTCGCTCGATACACCGGCTTCGGCCGGTCGCGTGTCGGCCTGCAACGCTCGACGCACCTGCGTCGCTTCGGCGTCCAGTGCTGCCGCTTGAAGATAGGCGGCGGTGGATTCGGCGAGCAGCGTGGTCCACCGGGTGACGCGTTCGGTGCGGTGGGCGAGTTCACGTTCGGCCGCCGCGAGCGCGGCGGCGTCCCCGGCCGCGGCGGCTTCGGTTGCCGCGGTTCGGGCTTCGCGTTGTTTCTGGTCGGCGCGGAAGTGGAGTTCGCGGCAATGGTCGGGGTCGAACACCTCGGCGCGGATGTCGGCGGCCTCGGCTTCCAGCGCGGCGATCCGGGCCAGGCGAGGATCGGACTGGTCGATCGTCTCGTCGGGGGTCCACTCCTCCTCCGTGGATTCCCATGGCAGGTCGAAGGGTTCGTCGCCGAGTGCCTTCTGTTCGAGGAAGCGGCGGTGGTCCGCTTCGGCCCACTCGAGGTAGTCGCGGTATTCGTCCAGGTCCTGGTCGGTGATCGGGCGGTGCCGCGGGTGCGCGGTCATCGAGACCGCGACGCCGCCGTCGGCGTAGCGCAGCAGCACGGTGAGGACGGTGACCGGGCGCGGTTCGGACCGGCCCTCCACCCGCGCCATCATCACCTCGTAGCGGTACTCCTCCACCGCCGAGTCGCAGGCCTGCTCGAATACCCCGCAGGCGATCTCGTAGTGCTGGCTCGCGGTGCTGCCGGTCAACGGGTGCGCCTCACCCAGGTAGCTCTCGCCGGACTCGACGGTCGTGCCGTCGTGGACGATCTCCCAGGTGTAGGACTCGGCGGGTTCGTCGGCGGACGTGCCCGCCCGCGCCTCGGTGGTCTCGGTGGCGTCGTGCACAGTCCGCTCCCAATCTCGTACCCGAACAGGGCGGCGGCGGTCTGGCTTCGCGACGCCGTCCGCTGGCGGTTGCACGCCTATATTTCTCCTTCCGGGCCCAGCACGCCAGCGGCAAATCTGGGGACCGGCGGGTCGAGCGGGGACGGCCGCGCCGGCTAGTGCTGGACGGCCAGCCGGACGCCGAGCCCGATGAAGATCCCGCCGGTGGCGACCTCGATCCGGCGGCGCGCGGCGTGCCTGCGGCGCAGCCAGCCGCCGATCCGGCCGGCGAGCACGCCGACCGCACCGTCGACGAGGAACTCGAAGACGATCATGATCGCGCCGAGAATCACGAACTGCAACCAGATCTGGCCGCGACTCGGGTCGATGAACAGCGGGAGGAAGGCGATGGTGAACGTCACCATCTTCGGGTTCAGCAGGTTGGTGAACAGCCCGGACAGGTACGCCTTCCGCCCGGAAACCCCCACCCGCTCGTCCTCGGACGGCAGGCTCGACCGCCGCCGAATCGCCTGCACGCCAAGGTAGATCAGATATCCGGCGCCCAGCACCCGGACAACCGTGAAGGCCACGGGGACGGCGGCGAACAGCGCGGCGAGCCCGGCCGCCGCCACCGCGACGTGAATCGCCTCGCTCGTCGCCACTCCTGCCGTGGCCAGCAGTCCGGCTCGCGGACCTCCCCGCATCCCGCAGCCGAGGACGAACAGCATGTCCGGGCCGGGCGTGATCATCGCGATGAACGTGGTGGCCATGAAGGCGAGGAGGAGGTTCTGGTCGACCGGCATCGGCTGATTCTGGCAGCACAGCCCGGATCCGGCGACGCAATATCGAGCGCGGGCCAGGCCGGTGAGGAGATCGGCGTTGTTCAGTCCGCCGATTCGAGGAAGGAGACGCGGAATACCGCGCCGTCCGTGGTTGATTCGGCGGTTGCGGTGGCGCCGTGGAGGTCCGCGACCTGTCTGACGATGGCCAGGCCGAGCCCGTGGCCGGGTTTCGTCCTGGCGGTGGCGGATCGGTAGAAGCGGTCGAAGATGTGCGGGAGGTCCTCGGATGGGATGCCTGGGCCGTGGTCGCGAACGGTCAGTTCGTTGTCGTGCAGGCGGATGTGGACGCGGCCCCGGGGCGGGCTGAATTTGGCGGCGTTGTCGAGGAGGTTGGTGATGGCGCGGGTGAGGCGCGCGGGCGCGCCGTCGATAGTGGTCGGGACGAGGTCGGTGTCGAATGTGATTGTGGGCCAGTGGCGTTCGGCGGTGCAGAGACAGTCCGTCACGAGCAGGTCCAGGCGGAGGTCTTCGAGGGGCTCAGGGGCGGCTGCCGGGTCGTCGGCGCGGGCCAGGTCGATGAGGTCGGTGACCAGACCGGAGAGTTCCTCGGATTGGACGCGCAGGGCGGCGGCGGTTTCCTCGAGTTGGCCGGCGCTGAGGCGCGCGGCTCGGCGGAGCAGGTCGATGTTGGTGCGCAGGGCGGTGAGTGGGGTGCGCAGTTCGTGCGAGGCGTCGGCGATCAGCCGGTGCTGGGCGGCGCGGGAGGTTCGTTCGGCGGTCAGCGCCTGGTCGAGTTCGTCGAGCATGGTGTTGAAACTGGTTGCCAGGCTTTGGAGTTCGTCGGGACCGGAGACGGTGATGTGGTGACGAGGGTCGCGGGTGCCCGCGATGCGTTCGGCGGCGGCGGTCAGGGTCGTCACCGGGGCGACGGCACGGCGGGCGACGGCGAGACCGGCCGCGATCGCGAGCAGAATCCCGACGGCGGCCGCGGCGAGCAGGGCGTAGGCGACGCGGCGCAAGCTGGTGTCGACCGGGTCCGAGCGCTGCGCGATCTGCACCGCCGAGCCGGAACGCAGCGGCGCGGTGTACATCCGGAGCGGATAGCCGTCGAGGCTGACATCGCTGAAAAACGCGGATCGGGTGCCCGAGGCGACCGCCGTCGTGGCGGAGTCGACCGGTAGCGGCTGGTTCGGGTCGTGCGCGGATTCGATGTGCCCGTCGGCGGCTACCACCTGGACGCAACTCGGCGCGGTCAGGTACCGGCACGGTCCGGACGCGGTGGCGACGTCCGCGTCCGTGGTGATCGTCCGGGTGATGCGGGTCGCTTCACGGCGCAGGCCGAGGTCCAGGGAACTGTCGAGTTCGTGCGCGACCACGGCGTAGGCGGCGAATCCCATGCCCGCGAGCGCCACGGCGATGGCGGCGACGCAGAACAGCGCGACGCGGGCGCGCAGCGAACCGGGCAACCTCACGGCGGGGCCAGCCGGTAGCCGATGCCGCGCAGGGTGTGGATGAGCCGGGGCTCGTTGTCGGCTTCGAGTTTGCGCCGCAGGTAGCGGATGTAGACCTCGAGCGAGTTCGACGTCGAGCCGAGCCCGGCCCCCCACACGCGTTCGATGAGCGTCTCGCGGGGCAGCGCTTGGCCTTCGTTACGCAGCAGCACCTCGAGCAGGGAGAACTCGGTGCGGCTGAGTTCGACCAGGCGTGGACCGCGGCGAACCTCGTGCGCGGTGGTGTCCATGACGAGATCCGCACACGACAGCACGGCACCGTCGTCGGGATAGGTGCGCCGGACCAGTGCACGGACGCGGGCGAGCAGCTCATCCAGATCGAACGGTTTGACCAGGTAATCGTCCGCGCCCGCGTCCAGGCCGTCGACCCGATCGGCGACCGCGTCCCGCGCGGTGAGCATCAGGATCGGGGTGCGATCACCGCGCGCCCGCAACCGCCGGCACGCCGTCAGCCCGTCCATGAACGGCATCAGCACATCCAGCAGCACCACCTCCGGCTGCCAGCGCTCGATCTCGGCCAGTGCCGCGGCGCCGTCGCCCGCGGCGCGGGTCTCGTACCCTTCGCTGTCCATCGCGCGCACGAGTGCCTCGCGGACCGCGTCCTCGTCGTCCACCACCAAAACGCGCATGGTCCGGATACTACGGATCGGGTCCGCGCAGGCCCGGGACCCCGAGGCGGTCTCATCGAACTCTCATCCGGCCGCGGCACCGTGCCTGGCATGAGACGCCGGAGCAACGAACGCACCCGCCGCAGGATCGCGGCCGGGGCCACCCTCATCACCGTCGCGCTGGTCGCTGGGCTGGGTATCACGGCCTGTGGCGACGACACCGCGAACGCGCGACCCGAGCAGCGCGGTGACCACCTGCTGTTGCCGATCGAGGGCGGCCGGGCGGACGTGGACACGACATCGCTGGCGATCACCGGCATCACCGGCGAGGGCACGCGCATCGCGATGTCCGACGGTGCGCACGGCGGGCTCGGCGCGGCCGGCCCGATCCGGATCACCGGCGATCTGGCGACGTGGACCTACCCGGCGACGGGACTGACCGTCGCGGCCGACACCGCCGACGGCCGGCTGCGAGTCCACGTGCGAAGCGACCGCGACGAGCGGCTGGCCTGGCCGGTGACCGGCACCGATCCGGCCGCCGCCGCACTGCAACTCCCGCGCGGCGAGGGCCTGTCGCTGCCGGTCGCCGATCCGTTCTGGAACTCCCCCGACGCCGCGCTGATCGACAACCCCCTCGACCTGACCTCCGGACTGACCATGCCGTTCTGGGGCTACCGCATCGGCGACCGCGGCGTGAGCTACCTCGTTCCCACGGACATCGGCACCACATTGACGGTGCGGTCCACCGACGGAAAGCTGCGCGCGACCGCCGAACACGATTTCGCGGCCAGAGCCGATACCCGGGACTACACCGTCACTTTCGCGCTTACCGACGCCTCCCCCGTCGCCGCCGCGAAGGATTACCGCGCCTGGCTGATCCAGCACGGCCAATTCCGTTCCCTCGCCGACAAGATCCGGGAGAATCCGCCGATCGCCAAGCTGCTCGGCGCATTTCACGCCTACCTCTGGGGCGACGGCCGCACGCCCGAGGCGATCCGCATGATGCGGGATCTCGGCCTTAGCCGCATGTGGCTCGGCTACGATGCCGGCGACGACCCGATGACCCGCGCGGCCGTCGACGCCGCGAAACAGGCCGGATACCTTGCCGGGCCCTACGATTCGTACGACAACGCGCAAGACCCCGCCACCGCCGACAATCCGAGCTCGCGCTGGCCCGGCCAGGTGTGGCCGACCGGCTGCGTGCACGACGCGAACGGCACGCCGGAAACCGGGTTCGGCGGCCGCGGCTGCTATCTCAGTTCCCAAGCGCTGGCCCAGGATCCGCGCCTGCTCGACGACCGCTACGCGAGCATCACCGCGAACGGGGCGAACACCTACTTCCTCGACGTCGACGCGGCGGGCGAGTTCTTCGACGACTACAGCCCCGGCCACCCGATGAACAAGAAGCAGGACCGCGACAATCGGCTCGCCCGTATGCGCAAGCTGGCCGGGGAACGCAAACAGGTGCTCGGCTCCGAATCGGCGGGTGCGTGGGCGAGCACGGTGCTGGCCTACAGCCACGGCTCCCAGACGCCGGTATCGGATCTGCTGTGGAAGGCCCAGCGCGACAGGGAAACCTGGGGCGGCTGGGCACCGGCGGACGCGCCGAAGTTCTTCTTCCAGCCGGCCGAACTTCCCGCCGCGGCCGCCGAGGCCATGTTCGATCCGGTCTACCGGGTCCCGCTGTACGAAACGGTGCTGCACGACTCGCTGATCAACCTGGACCGCTGGGAACTCGCGTACTACAAGCTGCCGCAACAGCAAACGATGCGCGCGCTGACCGCGATACTGAACAACACACCGCTGAACCTGGCGCTGGACCGGCAGCAGCTCATCGCGCACGGCGCGGAGATCGCCCGGCTGCAACAGTATTTCGCTCCGCTGCACGAGGCCGCGGGTACCTTGCCGATGACCGGCTTCGAGTGGCTCACCGACGATCATCTGGTGCAGCGCAGCACTTTCGGTGACAACGCGCTGACGGTCACCGCCAACTTCGGCACAGCGGCATCCGGCGACCTACCCGCGGGCTGCGTCGACGCCCGCCTCGCGAAAGACGCCGCACCACAGCGGCTTTGCCTCGGCAACTGACCCAGGAACCGCGAAAGACCCGGCGCCCCTCCGGCTCCGGGTCCTTCGGTCAGATCCTAGTCGACTAGGCGGGGGTGAATCGCGTCGGCAAAGCCTCCAGTCCCCGGATCACGACATTCGGCTTGTACGGCGGAGTGTCGGTGAGCAGGTCGATGTCCTTGACCTTGCGCAGCAACACCTCCAGCAGGATCTCCATCTCCAGCAGCGCCAGCGGCGCGCCGAGGCAGTAGTGGATGCCGAGGCTGAACCCGAGGTGCTTCCTGGCGGGGTTCTTCGGGTCGGAGTAGCGGGCGACATCGACCCGATCCGGTTCGACGAAGGCGTCGTCGTCACGGTTGGCCGAGTTGATCAGCACCACAACGCCTTCCCCGGCCTCGAAGTCGTGGCCGGCCACGGTGATCGGCCGGGTGGCGGCCCGGGTGGTGATCTGCACCGACGGCTCGAGCCGGAGCAGCTCGTCCGGCGCGTGGGCACACAGATCGGGACGCGCGCGCAGCGCGGCGATCTGGTCCGGGTTGCGCATGAGCTGCACCATGCCGGTGCCGATCAGGTTCGCCGTGGTCTCGTGCCCGGCCACGAAGGTGGTGATGCAGGTGGCCAGCAGCTCCTGTTCGGTGAGCACGTCGCCGCGGTCCTCGACCTGGGACAGCCCGCTGAGCAGGTCGTCCTTCGGGTTCACCCGCCGCTCGTTCAGCAGTTCGCGGAAGTAGGTCATGAAGCCGCGCGAGCCCGCGCTGCGCGCCTTCAGCGCCTCCTCGGGGAGTGTGTAGTCGTGGTCGAAGCCGCGGGCCAGGTCCTGCGACCACTGATGCACCTGGCCGTAGGCCTCCGCGGGCACGCCGATCAGCTCGCAGGCGATGATCAACGGCAGCGGGTAGGCGATGGTCTCGATGAGGTCGAATTCGCCTGCCTGGAGCGCGTTGTCGACGAGTTGCTCGGTGAGTTCCTCGATGCGCGGGCGCAGCCGGGTCACCATGCGCGGGGTGAAGCCCTTGGTCACCAGGTTGCGCAGCCGGGTGTGGTCCGGCGGCTCCATCCAGAGGAACGAGGTGGGCAGTTCGTCGGCCGCGTTCTCCGGCGACACCGTGGGATGCATCATCGCGGCCTCTTCCGCGTGACTCCACGCGGTGGTCGACAGCACCGCGACGCAGTCGTCGTAGCGAGTCAGCACGCGGTGGCCGAGCGGGGTCTGGTGCACCGGGCCCGCCTCGCGCAGCACGCGGGCGGGGGTATACGGGTCGGATCTGCCTTCGGGGCCGAACAGTTGGGCGATCGCGGTCTGTACGGAATCTTGTTCCGCGACAGCCGTGCTCGCGTGCGACGAGTCCATGTCGAGTGGTCCCTCCTGTGCGGTGCACCGGCGATCTGCCGGTGCCGCCGGTCGTTCGGAATGGGTCGGGAGGCGTGTGCCCGCGCCGCTGCGGGCGTTACCTCGTCGGCTCGGTAAGGATCGGGGTGCGGTCGACGGACGGTTGTCCGCCGATATCGGGCGCCGCGACGGGTGTGCGGTTGCCGCGCAACAGGATTCGGCTGGCGATGCGCGGATGCAGCAGCGCGGCCGGTGGTTCGACCAGGTTTGCCACGCGCAGAAAGGTCCGCGCCACCAGCGGATCGACATGCGCGGCGCGCTGAACGCGGGCCACGTAGGCATTGGTGAGGCGGGTCCGCGGCGTGCGCGGGCCGAGTACCCCGGGATGGCTGAGGTCGGCGCCCGCGGACAGCTGCCAGGCGACGTCCACCACTTTGCCTGCGGCGGAATAGAACCGGGCGGGCAGGCCGGGTAACTCGGCGCCGGCCCGGAGGCAGTCACGCAGGGCCATGGCCTGCTGCGCGGCCACCGCCATGCCCTGGGCATACAGCGGGTTGAAGCTGCACAGCGCGTCACCGAGCACCAGGAAGCCGTGCGGCACCGCGTCGAGTCGTTCGAACCTGCGCCGTACCGGCGACCGGAAGCGGTGCGGCACAGCCTCGTCGAGCGGTTCGGAGCCGACCACGATGTCATGGATGTCCGGCGCCGAGAGGGTGTTCGCGAACGCCGCGAAGCCGACCGGGTCGGTCGGCGGATGATCGCCGAGCAGGCCGGCCAGGGTGACGTGCCAGCGGTCGCCCTCGACCCGGATCGCCCCGCCGCCACGGCCGTTCGCGCCGGTCGAGACGATCACCGACGAGTGCTCGCCCAGTTGCCCCGGCGTGCGCCGGAACAGCCGGGACGCGTAGCCGAGGTCGACTTCCAGGCGGTCCTCCGCCGGTGCCTGCGCGCCGAGTGCGGTGAGCCACACGGGCGCTCGTGATCCGCGTCCGGTCGCGTCGACCACCAGATCCGTCGCATGCGCGTGCGTGCCGTACGCGCCGGAGACCGACACCGCCCGCACCCGATGCGCGTCACCGATCAACCCGCGGGCCGCGCCTTCACACAGCCGAACGCCGGGCGTGGCCAGGGTGCGTTGCCGCAGAACGGCTTCCAGCAGCGGCCTGGTCGCCAGCACCGAGGTGAGCCCGGTCGAACTCGGCGCGACCCGCGATCCGCCGACATACCACCGGGTTCCGACCAGTGCCTCGGTGGTGATCGCGCCACGCTCGGCCAGCTCGGAGGTGAACCCGGGGTAGAGCTGTTCGATGATGGTGCGGCCGCGATCGAGCAGCCCGTGCAGATGCCGCCCCTGCGGCACCCCGCGGCGCACATCGACGCCCTCAATGGTGTCCCGCTCGAAGATGGTTACCTGCGCGAAATGGTCGGAAAGCACTCTGGCGGCGAGCAATCCGGCGATGCCCGCGCCGAGCACGACCGCGTGCCGAGACTCGATCATGACGCCCTCACAGCCACACCGGGAGCGACCGGATCCCGCGATGGATCAGGCTCGGCTGGTACTCGATCTCCTCGGTCGCGAGCGCGAGATTCGGCGCCTCGTCGAGCAATTGACCGAGCGCGGCCTCGGCCTCGATCCGGGCCAGCGGCGCACCGACGCAGTAGTGGATGCCGAGGCTGAAGCCGAGATGTTTCCTGGCGGGCCGGTTTCCGGCGTAACGGGTGATGTCGAAGGTGTCGGCGTCCGGAAAGACGCGATCGTCGCGGCTCGCCGACGCGGTGAGCACGACAACCCCGTCGCCACGCTCGAACCGGTGCTCGCCGACCTCGGTGTCCGCCAGCGCGACCCGGATGGTGAACTGGGTCGGCGCGTCGTACCGCAACATCTCCTCCAGCGCGGGACCCATCAGCGACCGGTCGTCGCGCAGCAGCGCAAGCTGTTCCGGGTTGCGCAGCAGCGCGAGCATGCCGTTGCCGATCAGATTGATCGAGGTCTCCATGCCGGCGACCAGGGTGAGCAGCGCGATGCCGATCACCTCGGGCTCGGTCAGCTGCCCGTCCGCACTCGCGGCGACCAAGGCGCTCAGCAGATCCGGCGTCGGGTTCGCCTTTTTCTGCTGGATCAGCCGGGCGAAGTAGCCCATGCATTCCATCGCGGCGGTGCCGCGCGCGGCCACCTCGGCCTCGCCGAGCAGCGAATCCGGGTCGCTGCCGCGGGCGATCGCCAGCTGCCACTGCCGGAACAGCGCGGCGTCGGCGGGATCCGCGCCGAGCAGCCGCACCGGCACCATGGCCACCGCCAGCGGCACGGCCAGGCCGTTCAGCACGTCCAGCTCGCCGCGCCGCACGGCCGCCTCGACCAGGTCGTGCACGACCTGCCCGGCCAGCGGCACCAGCTCGGCCATCATTCGCGGCGTGAACGCCTTGGCCACCAGCTTGCGGTAGCGGCCGTGCTCGGGCGGGTCCATCCGGACGAACGAACCGGGGATCGCGGCGGTGGTGTCGCGAAACGGGCTGATGCCCGCGGCGTACCCGTGACCCCAGTCGTTGCCGGTCAGGATCGCCGCGCATTCCTCGTAGCGGGTGATCAACGTGACCGGCACGTCCCCGAATTCGTACGGGAACAGCGGTGCGGCGTCGCGCACGCGGCGGTAGGCCGGATACGGGTCGGCCCGTTCGCTCGGCTCGAACGCGTCGAAGGTGACCTCGGCGGGGACTGCGGTGCTCATCGGGGCTCCTGTACTCATCGGCCGTCCAGCCGGACGTGAAGGTGCGACATGCCGCGCACGACCACATTCGGCCGGTACGGCGGTTCGTCGAGCAAGGTCATCGATCCGACCCGCTCGGTGAGCGCGCGCAGCACCACCTGCATCTCCAGCCGGGCCAGCGGCGCGCCGAGGCAGTAGTGGAGGCCGAGCCCGAAGGACAGGTGCCGCTGCGACTTCCGGCCGCGGGCGTAGCGGGCGATGTCGAAGCGGTCGGCGTCGGGGAAGGCCAGGGGGTCACGGTTGGCCGAGCCGAAGAGCACGATCACCGCGTCGCCCGGCGCGAAAGTGTGCCCGGAGAGGGTGATTTCGGCGTGCGCGGTGCGGGTGGTGAGGTGCACCGGCGCGTCGTAGCGCAGCACCTCGTCGACGGCGGGTTCGCACAATTCGGGGTAGGCGCGCAGTCGCTCGAACTCGTCCGGGTCGCGGATCAGCGCCAGCACGCCGTTGCCGATCAGGTTCACCGTGGTCTCGTGCCCGGCGACCACGAGGATCA
This sequence comes from Nocardia sp. NPDC006044, assembly GCF_042871115.1. Taxonomy (NCBI): domain Bacteria; kingdom Bacillati; phylum Actinomycetota; class Actinomycetes; order Mycobacteriales; family Nocardiaceae; genus Nocardia; species Nocardia sp. NPDC006044. The sequence goes on along the minus strand of NZ_JBIAID010000004.1, from coordinate 879,154 downwards.
GCAGGGTGCCGAGCAGTTCGTTGGCGGTGAGCCGGGCACCGGCGTCGTCGGCCTGCACCAGAGCGGTGATCAGGTCTTCGCGCGGGGATCTGCGCCGCTGCTCGACCAATTCGCCGAAGAAATCGAGAAAGGCGTGCACGGCGGCGGTGCGGGCGGCGAGCTCGTCCGGCGACAGCAGCAGGTCCGGATCGAGCCCGCGGGCGATGGCCGTGGAGATCTCGCGCACGTGATCGTGCGATTCCGCGGGCACGCCGAGCAGGTCGCAGATCATGGCCAGCGGCAGCGGATAGGCCAGCGCGTCCAGCAGATCGACGTCGCGGTCGGCCAGCATCTTCGCCATCAGGCCGTCCACCAGTTGCTCGGCCCGCTCGCGCATGCCGCTGACGGTGCGCGCGGTGAACGCCTTGCTGACCAGGCCGCGTAACCGGGTGTGGTCCGGCGGTTCCATCCACAGGAACGAGCCGGGCAGCTCGACCTCGCTGTCGCCGTGCAGCAGCTGCGGTTCCTCCGCGTGGCTCCAGCGCGGGTCCTGCATGATCGTCTGCGCCTCGTGGTGACGGGTCACCAGGTGCATGTCGTGCGGGCCGGGCACGAACGGGCCCGCGGCGCGCAACGTCGCGTAGGCGGCATACGGGTTGTGCCGCATATGCGGCGCGACGCTCTCGATGACCGCCAGCTGGACCGGGGTCAATTCCTCGACCGCCGAATGGTCGGAACTCACCGGCAACTCCTGGATAACTGGAAACGGGATAAACGCGGATAGCTGAAGTAATTCCGCGATCAATCGTCGGGCTTCCCGACACCTGCCGACGACGGCGATCAGCCGTTCCTATCGCGTCATAGTCGAATTCCTTTATCGTGCACAGCGATTGGCCGATCGCGCTTATTTATCGAACACCGTAATTCACAATCAGTTCAAGGCACCGTCACAATTCACTGTTGTCATGGCAGTCATGAATTCTGCGGAATCGGTGGAAACCCTGCACGGCCGCATGGCCGGGATCGCGGCGGAACATCCGAGGGTGACCGCCACGTTCTGGTCGGTGTCGGAAACCGTGGACTACGCCGAGCTGCATCGGCGTTCCCGGTCGGCGGCCACCGCGCTGGTCCGGCGCGGCATCTCGCGCGGTGAGCCGGTCGGCATCCTGTGCCCCAATGCGCCCGAGTTCCTGATCAGCCTGTTCGGCGTGGCGGCCGCGGGTGGCGCGGGCACTCCCCTGCCGTTGCCTGCCGGTTCGCGGCAGCTGGGCGGATACCCGCAGAAACTGGCGGCGATCGTCGAGGCGGCGGGCATGCGCACCGTGCTCATGTCGCATCGATTCGCGGAGCTGGCGGCGCTCCTCGGCGAGGCCGTCGACGTCGAATTGGTCGACACCGCAACACTGTTCGCCGAGGGCGACGACAGCGTCGAGCTGCCTGTACTGAGCGCGGACGACCTGGCGATCGTGCAGTTCACCTCGGGCAGCACCGCGACACCGAAAGGTGTTCGCCTGACCCACCACAACGTGCTCAGCGGGCTCGCGGCGATCCGGACCGGCATCGCGCTGGACCTCGCCGACACCGGCGGGTTCTGGCTGCCACTGTTCCATGACATGGGTCTGTTCGGCACGCTGTCGGCGATCCTGCGCGGCATCCCCGCGCACGTCTGGTCGCCGCTGGCGTTCGTCAAGGATCCGGCTCGCTGGCTGGCCGAATTCGCCGCCAGCGCAACGACGATCACCGCGATGCCGAACTTCGGCTACGAGGCGCTGCTCGCCGCGATCCCGCCGGACCGGGTGACCGACTACGACCTCAGCAACTGGCGGATCGCGTTCAACGGCTCCGAGCCGATCTCCCACAAGGTGGTCACGGCGTTCTGCGAGCGGTTCGCGCCGGCGGGTTTCGCGCCGACGACCATGTTCGGCGTGTACGGCATGGCCGAGGCCACCCTCGCCGTCGCCTTCCCGCCACTGGGCCGGAAGTCGTTGTTCGAGTGGGTCGATCGTGCGGCACTCTCGGATGACGCACAGGCGCAACCGGTTTCCCCGGACGCCCTCGGCGCCAAGGCGGTCGCCGGGGTCGGTTCCGCCGTGGACGGCATGCACGTGCGCGTCGTCGGTCTGGACAACGACAACGACCTGCCCGACGGTGCGGTCGGCGAGATCCTCATCCAGGGCCCGTCGGTCACCGACGGCTACCTGACCGCCCGGCCGGAAACAGTCGCCGGCCTGTTCACCGACGGCTGGCTGCGCACCGGCGATCTCGGATATCTGCGCGCCGGTGAGCTTTTCGTCACCGGGCGGCGCAAGGAGATGATCACCGTGCGCGGCGTGAACTACTACGCCCAGGACGTCGAGGCCGCAGTGCGCGAGCTCGACGGCGTCTACAAGGGCCGCTGCACGGCCGCCACCGACCCGGACGGCGCGGACGTGATCGCGCTGATTGCCGAATCCGAACTGACCGGCGCGCACGCCGAGACGCTCGGCACGCGGATCAAGGCGCGGGTCGCCGCCGAACTCGGCCTGGCCGCGGTCGAGGTGTACCTCGTCGCGCCGCGCAGCATCCCCCGGACCAGCAGCGGCAAGCTGCAACGTCTCGCCGCCCGCGACCTCGTCTCCGCCCGAAAGCACTGACCGCCAAGGCACTTCGCACCGACCGAACTGGAGTCATCTGTGCACAGCTATGAAGTCTTCCGCCATTACGAGCGCCTGCATTGGAAGCTGGCCGACCTGGACCTCGACGCCGTCGACCGCTCGCTGGTCCGTCCCGAGTACGTGACGCTGGCCAAGAGCGCGACGATGGGCGAGTCCAATGTCATCGCCGCCGTGCACGGCTTCCTGAACGAATTCGTCGACGACTACGACTTCTCCACCTTCGCGGTGGTGTGGGGCTATCAGGAAGTGCAGCACCACTACGCGTTCCGCTCCTGGCTCGGCGCGATCGGCGAGAGCGTGGACGACAAGGCGGTCGACTCCATGCGCGAGCCGTACGCGCCGGGCAGCACGCCGTCGGCCACCCTGGCGACCAACATCATCTCCGAGCTCACGGTCAACCACATCTACCGCGCCGTGGCGAGCTGGGTGCAGGAGCCGGTGCTGAAGGGGTTGCTGCTCAGCGCGAGTCGCGACGAGGCCGGTCATGCGCGCGAGTTCATCCACTACGCGACCGAGCGGCTGGAGCGGCGGCCCGAGGAGCTGCCCTCGGTGCTCGAGACGCTCTACGTCTACAGCTCCGAGGCCAAGATCAAGCACCCGGTGAGCACCTTCAAGGCGGGCATCAGCGAGCTCGGCGAGCACGAGACCATCGACACCGGATTCGACCTGTTCCTCGAGGAGGTGGCCGCCGAGGGCGAGCTGGATGTGCTGCACGACAAGGTACGTCGCACCTTCGCCAACATGACCGGGCTGGATCTGTCCAGCAACGCGAAGGTCCGCCGTGCCCTCGCCGACACGATCGCCTAGCCCGATGGACCACGCCGTCGCCGTAGACGACCAGGACGCCACCGTGCGGGTGCCGTGGTCGGTGATCCCGGACTACCACTGCTTCGGCTGCTCGCCACACAACCCGGCCGGGCTGCGGCTGTCGTTCACCCCGCACCCGGACGGTCTACAGGCCCGGTTCCGGCTCGGGCGCGAGTTCGAGTCCTATCCCGGTGTCGTGCACGGCGGGCTGATCGGGGTGATCTGCGACGAGGTGATGGGCAACCTGATCGTGCTCGCGCGCAACTACCCCGCGTTCACCGTGTCGCAACGCACCAGGTTCCTCACCCCGCTCCTGGTCGACCACGAATACCTGTGTGTCGCAACACTGTCCGATCCGGCGCCGGATCGGCCGATCCAGGCGGCGGCGCAGATCCTGGACGGCGACGGCGCCGTCTGCGCCACCTCCACCGCCGCCTACCAGCGGTTCGCGCTCGACGATGTGCGCCACCAACTCACCCTCGGCGACGACGAGGTCGCCTTGCTCTCGGACGCGCTGTCCGCCGCGAATACCTTCTCTACGAATGGAGTTCACTCATGACCGATCCCGCCGACATCCTGCGCACCGTCACCGAGATCGCCGCCGCCGAGACCGGCATCGCCCAGGCCGAATTGCGGCCCGACGTCGACCTGCGCGGCATGGCCGGCGTCGACTCGGTGCGGGTGCTGCGCATGGTCGCGAAGATCGAGCGCACCTACGACATCGAGATGGAGGACGAGGACGTTTTCGGCCTGTCCACCCTCAATGATGTGGTCGCGGTCGTGGACCGGTCGCTGCGAGAGGCGGCGGCGTGACCGTCACCGCGGATACCAATCAGCACTACGACCTGGATCCGGATATCTTCGGCCAGTTCCTCGATCCGCTACGCAAATACAGCTCCGCGCTCTACACCTCGCAGACCGAGACCCTCGAGCAGGCGCAGCGGAACAAGCTGCGCTTCGTCGCCGACCGGCTCCGGCTGCGCGGCGGCGAGCGGCTCCTCGACGTCGGGTGCGGCTGGGGTTCGCTGATCTTGTTCATGGCCGAGGAGTTCGGTTGCGACACACTGGGGGTCAGCCCGGCACCGCGGCAGCACGAGTACATCGCCGAGCAAGCGACGGCACGTGGCGTCGCCGAGCGGGTGCACACACGGGTGGGCCACTTCGAACGGCTGGAGCTCGCGCCGCGCAGCTTCGACGCGGTCACGCTGCTCGGCTCGATCGTGCACATGCCCGATCTCGATGCGGTGTTCCGCCGTGCCCGCGCGGTGCTGCGCCGCGGTGGCACGCTGTATGTCTCGGAGAGCTGCTTCCGGAATGCCGCGTCGCACAACGCCTTCGACCGCAAGGACGGCACGGAGTTCGTCCGCGAGGACATCTTCGGCTGGGGCGATCTGCGGCCGCTGTCGGATCTGGTCACCGCCGCCGAGGACGCCGGCTTCACCATCATCGCGGTGGACGATCTGACCGAGCACTACCGCCGCACCATCGACGACTGGATCGCGAACGTGTACGCGTCCGCCGAGCGCATCGACGCGCACGGCCAGGGGCTGGCCGCGAAGCTGCGGCACTACCTGGAGATCGCCAACGCCGGATGGGGTTACACCACCAAGCATTACGCGCTGACGTGTCGTAACGCCCGCTGACGGGGAGGACAGACATGGATATCGAGTCGACCCTGATCCCGGTCGAGGAGGTGGCCGAGGCGGTCGACGGCTTCCTCACCGCCTCCCCCGCGGCCAGGGCCTGGGATGTGGAGACCGCGTTCGACTGGACGCGGGCCGACGCGGGCAGGCTCACCGAGGGGCAGCGCTCGGCGGTGCAGTTCGTCACGCTCATCGAGGATCATCTACCCGGCTATTTCGAGGTCTACCACCGGTATTTCCCGGTGGACGACTCGGTCGGCCGGGAGGCGTTCGTGCACAACCGCGAGCTGTACCACTTCACCGTCCGCTGGGCGCTGGAGGAGGACACGCACGCACGCGCGCTGACCCGCTACCAGGAGTCGTCCGGCATCGCCGAACGTAGTTCGCTACGTTCGGAATTGGCGATCGAGGGACAGAAACCGTTCGACCTGCCCTACGACCATCCGGTGCAGTTCTTCGCCTACGCGCTGGTGCAGGAGAAGGCGACGCAGATGTACTACCAGCACCTGCGCGACGTGGTCGGCGATCCGGTGCTCGCGTCGGTGCTGACCCGGCTGTCGCGGGACGAGGCCAGGCATTTCAGTTTCATGGCCGATGTGGTCGGCCGGTACCTGCGGGTGCACGGTGACGCGACGGTGGAACCGATCCGCGACGTGATCGCGAATTTCCGCATGCCGCTGGCGGACACGATGCGCGGATATTGGCGGTGGGCATTGAAAATCGCCGATGTCGCGTCTTACGACCACACCGAGGCGTACGAGCATCTGATCAAGGTGATCGACCGCACGGTGGACACTCGCACCGACCGGCTGGACGAATTGGTGCGGTTCATCGAGGAATGCCACAGTCTGGCGTGAATTCCGGATGCCGGTAACGAATCAGCCCTGCCGCGGAAGTTATTTCCGCGGCAGGGCTGTTTCATTACTCCGGGTTCAGCACCAGGATCGTGGTGGAGCCGTGTGCGATCAATTTGCCGTTGCCGTCCACGATGCGACCCTCCGCGGTCGCGGTGCGCCTGCCGACGTGGATCGCGTTGGCCTCGCAGGTCAGGCGCGAGCCGTCCAGGGTGACCGACCGGATGAAGTTCACCTTGAGCTCCAGCGTCGTATAGGCAACGCCGTCACCGAGTTTGGTGAACACGGCGCTGCCCATCGCGGTGTCCATCAGGGTCGCGATGACGCCGCCGTGCACGGTGAACATGGCGTTGATGGTGGCCGGGTTCGGATCCAGGTAGTACCGCGTGTAGCCGTCGCCCGCGGTCTCCAGGCGGATCCCCAGCGACGCGCCGACACCCAGGTTCTCCTGCAACCCGCGCTCGAAGACGGTGGTCAGTTCGTGGACGCGCGACGCCACCGGGCCGCCGGTGTGCGCCTCGCTGGCATTGATGTCGGTGCTGGTCATGGCCTCTTCCTCCCTGGCGAACGATGCCAGGCCATTCGATCAGCGCCCGGTGAACGCCGGCCGGCCTGCGGCCGTTGCATTCTCAGGTTCGATCGGGTGATCGAAAGACGGTGGCGGGGCCGGTGCTCATACGTGCACGAGCACGTGGGTGTCGTCGGCGTTGACCAGGCCGAAGCCGGTGCGCTGCTCGATCTCGACCAGCCTGCGCAGGATGGTCGCGGGGTCGGGGAAATCGTGCAGGGCCAGTTCGTTCAGCAGCTGCGCGCGAAACGGCAGGAGCGGGGCGACCGCGCCGAGGACGATCAGGGCTTCGAGGAGGTCGCGGTCGTAGTCGAGCAGGGCGTAGACGCCCCCGGCGTCGAGCGTGCGCCACACGTCGCCGAGGCGATCGTCGGGCACGGTGTTCAGGGCGCTGTCCAGGTAGAGACGCCGGGCTACGTCGGGTAGTTGCGCTTGAACGGTGGCGAGCAGATCCGCGTGCGGGGTTCCGTCGAGGACGCTGTCGACCACGAGTCGCATCCGCTCGAACAGCTCGACGTACATCTCGCCGGGGTGGGCGTGCGTGCGCAGCAACGCCATTTCTCCGGCATCGCCGGGTTCGACGCCCGGTGCGACGATATCGACGGCCGACTCCGGGCCGTACACGACGATCGCCCGGTGCAACCCGGACGACAGCGCGCTGAACACCAATTCGACCGTGCCGGAACCCGATTGGCGCGGCGCGTCGGGCGCGCGGCCACGCAGCAGCACCCGCTTACCCAGCCGCACAACGTATCTGCCGCGCCGCCCGACGGTCACGTCGACCGCCGCCGTGCCGAGCCGCACGATGTGGCGGCGATCGAGCATCACCCCGAACGCCTGGCGCAGGCCCTCGGCCAGCTCCGCGTCGGCGGACTCGGCCACCTGTGCGGGCTCGGCGTCCAGCTCGGCGAGCAAGATCGCGTAGGCGCGTTGCCCGGCCAGCCACCGGGCCGGCGAAACATGCAGCGGGGCAGCCCATTGCGCCGAATCCGTCGGCTCGCGATCGAGGATCATCGCCTCGACGCGTGCCACGTCGGCCTCGGTGACGCGCGCCAGTTCGCGGACCCGGCCGCCGACGTGGCCGACGATCCGGTTGGCCAGCTTGCCCATGTCCTTTTCGCCGGTGCCGAGCAGGATTTCGACGAGCCGGCGGTCCTCGAAGAAGAACCCGCGCAGCACGGCCAGCGCCAGATCGGTTTCGTCGTACAGCCGGTGACAGCCGCGGCGCAGGTCGCGCCACATGCTCTTGACGCCGAGATAACCGAGCAGGTATCCGTCCCGATCGTCGGCGAGCCCGGTCGCGAGCACGTTCACCTTGCGGCGGACGCCCGCGGCGCTGACCCGAATCGTTCTGAGGTGCACGCTGATCGGCAGGGACATGGCCAGGGTGGCCGCGCGGTCGCCGGCCAGCGGCGCGAGATCGCCGTCCGCCGCGGGGCCCAGGATATGCGGAGCCTTGCCGGAGAACAGGTTGATGGCGGCCAGCATCGGCGCCGTGGCGACCGGGCTGCGGACGGTGTTGGCATCGAACTCGGCGAACAGCGCCAATCCCTCGATCAGCGGCCGCAGTACCGCGGTCACGGTCTGATAGGCGACCGCGTCGCGCTGAATCCGATCCACCGCCCCCGCCGCTCCGCTGAGCGCCGCGCGGGTCATCCGGTATTGCAGCCCGGTGATCGCGAAGCCGACCGCCGAGTGGAAGCACCAGTGGTGGGTGAACTCGTGCAGGCAGCCGAGGGTCAGCTCCGGTGAGCCTTTGCCCGGGTGCAGCAACTCGTCGAGGTGATCGGCGAGCCGGACCGCGCCCAGGTGCGTGAGGTTGCTGGAAAGGTCGGTCCAGCTACGGGTTTCCGCCATCGTCGCCTTCGGGCAGGCCCTGCAGGCCGAGACCGTCGATGAGCTGCTGGATCACTCGCGCATCCGGGGCGTCGCTCTCGCTGAACGAGAGGATCGCCGAGCGGTCCACCTCGCTGCCGTCGGAGTACAACACCTTGGCGCGCAGCTCGATTCGCTGTTTGCGGCGGTTCTTCATGGCCCACGCGGCCAGCGCGTGGATGGCGGGGGTGGCGCAGGCTACGGCGAGCACGAGCATGGTCGGCTCGCCGTAGCGGCTGCCCGGAATCTGCTCCGGCGTCAAACCCGGTGACTGCGTGGACAATTGGCGGGTGATGTCTTGGACATCGGCGTGGTCCAGGTCGAACAGGGTGATCTTCACCGGTTCGGCGGTCATCGGACGACTCCCAGCTCTCGGCCGCGGCGCGGTCCGCCGCAAGCGCTGGGAGTCGAGATTACTCGCCTTCCGGCACGCCGAGCACCAGTCGGCCGATCTCGCCGGCTATCACCTCGGTCGAGTACGCCATCAGCTGGCCCGCCTCGGCGTCGCGCAGATGACGTTGGATGGGCGACTGTTTGAGATAGCCCGAGGCGCCGCCCACCCGCACACCCAATTGCGCGACCTCGACGGCGATCTTGTTCGCGAGGTATTTGGCGCGGGACAGGTTCGGGAAGAAGCTCGGTATTCCGTTGTCCGCCTCGAAGAGTGCGCGCTCGTACAGCGCGTGCGCGGCCGCCAGCCTGATCTGCACGTCGGCGACCTCGTACTGCACCCACTGCTGATGCGACAGCGGCTTGCCCAGGATCACCCGGGACTGCGCGTGCTCGACCAGGGCGTCCAAGGCCGCGTCGGCGATGCCGAGCGAGATCGCCGGGAGGCCGGCGGGAATGACCGCGAAGTCACCGAATCCCGGTGCGCGGCCGCGATATTCGGCACGCAGCAGGGTGTGGTCGAAGGACAGCAGCTGGCTGCGGGTGGCACGCAGGCCGAGGGTGTCCCAGATCGGGATGGTCGAGACGGTGTCGTCGGGCACCACGCCGAAGAAGGCGGGGACGCCGTCGACTCGCGCGTTCACCAGCAGGTATTCGGCGATCTCGCAGCCGGAGACGAAGCGCTTGGCGCCGGTCAGCGACCAGCCGCCCGGCACCGGCTCGGCGTCCTGCTGCGGGTTGAGAAAGCGGTTGCCGCTGGCCGGTTCGGACAGCGCGTTGGCGAAGCGCTTGCCCGCGAGGAACTCGTCGGCGAAGAACGAACCGAGCGTCTCGCCGGTGAATTCCGCGAGGGCTACGCCCGCGCCGGCATGCATCGTCCAGATCGTCGCGGTGGACGGATCCGCCTTGGCCAGCGTGCACACCACGTGCCCGAAGGCCGCGTAGCTCAGGCCGAGCCCGCCGACCCGTTCGGGTAAGACCGCCCGGTCGACGTCCGCGTCGTGTAGCGCGGTCAGGTGCGCCACCGCGATCTCGGCACGCTCGTCGTAGTCGGCCGCGACGGCCCGGAATCCCTCCGCCAACTCGGCGACTCGGTCGAGCACCTTGCGCTCGGCATCGCGGACCGGAAACGGGAACTGCGCAGTAGTCACGAAACGCTCTCTGGTCGAAGGGATTCGGCGGACACCGTGGTCGCCCGGCCGACTCGCCGACCCAATGTACGCAGAAGCCACGCCCGCCGTGGCGGGAACCGGACAGGACGTGCCTATACCGGACGACCGGCTCCCGTGCGGCGCAGGCCCTTGTAGTCGTAGAAGCGGGTGATCGCCACGCCGAGGACGAGACCGATGGCCAGGCCGAGCGCCGCCATCCAGACGCCCCGGCTGAGCCCCGCCGGACCGCTGGCGTCGAAGTACAGGATCGCGCGGACGCCGAGGAACACCTGATGCATCGGTTCGAAGGATGCCAGCCAGCCGAAATACTTCGGCGTCGCCTCGATCGGCACGGTGCCGCCGGAGGAGGGCAGGCCGAGGATGATGAACAGGATCAGGTTGAGCAGCAGGCCGGCCGAGCCGACCGCGGCGAGGATCGACAGGCCCGTGACGCCGACGGCGATGATGGCGAGCGCGCTGTAGAGGAACAGGCCGAGCGGATGATCGATCGGCATGCCCAACGCGTTGGCGACGACCAGGAACACGCCCGCAACGACATTCGCCGTCACCACCATCACGCCCCACTTGATCAGCAGGGTGTGGAAGCGGGAGATCGGCGTCGGCGGGAAGTGGACGAACCACGGCCCGTACTCGGTGGGCACGAAGCCGAGCTGCGCGTCGATCATGGTGTGGATGGTCATCGAGCCGACCAAGCCGGCCAGCAGGAGCAGCAGCGCGTAGAAGAACGCGGTGAGGCCCTGGCCGGTGCCGCTGGGCAGCGGATGGAACGGTTCGACGACGATCTGCAGCGGTTCGGCGAGCGCGACCCGGGTGGCGCCGCTCAGTTCGGGCGCGGGCGGGCCGCCGGGCGGCGGGGTCAGCTGGGCCTTGACCTGCTCGCTCAGCTGCGCGCCGACCTGCTTGTTCACCTGATCGAGGGCCTGGTTGCCGATCTGGGTGACGATCTCGGTGACGAACGCGCCGCTGCGCGGGTTGGTCTGCAAGGTGATGATCGGGCGTTCGATGTCGCCGGGGATCACGCTGCCGACGCCGAGGATGCCCAGGCGTTTGCTGAAGTCGCTCGGAATCAGGATGGTGCCGTAGACCTTGTTGTCCTGCATCCGCTGCGAGGCCTCGTTGACGGCGAGCACCTGCAGGTCGATCCGGTCCGCCGGGACGGCCTTTCGCAGCCCCTCGGTGACCTGGTCGCCGAACCTGACCTGCCGCTCCTGCCCCGGGGCGCCGATGGTGTCGCCGACGTCCTGATTGACCAGCGCGATCGGGAAATCGTGCATATTCGCTTCCGGATCGACCACATAGTCGAGGTACATCGTGCCGAGCAGGGCCATGAACACCGCAAGGATGGCCACCGGCAGCAGCCACATGCGCAGGCCGAGCCTGCGGTCCGAACGAGCCGCATCCACGCTGTCCGTAGTCACGGTCTCGGACGGTAGCAGCAGACCGGTCCCGGATTCGGGAGCTTCGCCGGGCTGTTTGCTGTTCGGATGCCAAAAGGCGGTCCTGACCGGTCGGCCCGCTACGGGGATCGCAGGTCGAGGCGGCGCATGACCCGGTCGACCAGATCCGGTGGCACGCCGGGCTCGCGGCGCGCGGCCATCGCCTCCGTGCGCCCGGCCGTCAGTACTTCCTGATTGATTCGATCGAGCTTGCGGTTGAGCCGGAAGGTCCGGTCGGCCGCCGCCTTGGCGTCCTCGGCCGCGTCGGGATCGGCTCTGGCAAGCCGTCTTTCGATGCCGGCGTGCAATCGGTCATAGACCTCGTCGGGCAGGTTCTCGATGCGCGCGACCTCGTGCAACCGGGTGAGCTCGGCGCGCAGGATGCGCGCCCACAGCTGGCGCTCCAGGTTCCGCTCCGCCGCGGTATCGACGCGAACCCCGGTCGCGCGCACCACGAGCGACAGCGTCGGCCTCTGAACCAACAGCGTGAACAGCACCAAAGCGAAAGCGGTGAACAGGATTCCGCTGCGCCACGGGAAATCGGCGCCGGGCTCGGTGGTCAGCGGCACGGCCAGGGCCAGCGCGACGGTGGCGACACCGCGCTGCCCAGCCCACCAGGTCACCATGGTTTCGCGCCAGGTGTACGGCTCGTCCGCCTCCCGGCGCCGCCACCAGCGACCGAACAGCGCCCAGGTCGCCATCGACCAGGCCAGCCGGACCCCGACGACCGCCGCGATCACCGCGCCGGAAACGCCGAGAAAGCGCGGCCAATCCGGCCCCACGTCGCGCAGCACGGTGGCCAGCTCCAGCCCGATCAGGCCGAAAGCGATTCCAGTGACCAGCATTTCGATGATCGACCAGAACGAGTCGCCGATCAGCCGGTAATTGCTGTCGCCGAAATCCGAGGCCGCGTCGGTCAGATACAGCGCGCACACCAGCACCGCGAGCACCGCCGACCCGCCCCAGGCGTCGGCCAGCCGATAGGCGGCGAATGGCAGCGCCAAACCCAGCGCCACCTGCCACGCGGCCTCGTCCAGCCGGCGCATCAGCCGGCTGCCGCCCCAGCCGAACACCAGCCCGACCGCGACGCCGGCCACGGCGGACATCACGAAATCCAGGGCCGCCGACCAGGCGGAGAACTGTCCGGTGAACACCGCCTGCACCGCGATCCCGTACAGCACGATCGCGGTGACGTCGTTGAACAGCCCCTCCCCCTCCAGCACCGCGACCAGCCTGCGCGGCAACCCGAGCCGGCCGGCCAGCGCGCCGACCGCCACCGGGTCGGGCGGGGCCACCAGCGCGCCGAGCACGAACGCGGCGGCCAGCGGCACACCCGGCTCGCACAGCCGCACCACCACCGCGACCACCGCCGCCGTGGCGAACACCAACCCGACCGCCTGGAGCGCGATCGCACCCCAGTTCTGCGCGAACGTCCGCCACGAGGTGCGCCGGGCGGCCGCGTACAGCAGCGGCGGAAGCAGCAGCGGCAGAATCAGATCCGGCGCGACCCGCACCTCCGGCACCGCCGGGATCAACGCGAGCACGCAGCCGAACGCGGTCATCAACACGGCGGGCGCCACGCCGAGCCGCCGCCCGATCGGCTGGGCGAGGATCGTGCCGAACAGCACGAGAAACGGCAACTCCAGATGACTCACGCCCACACAGTGTTGATCCGCTCCCTGAGAAAAGCGACCCGGTTCCCCTGAGAAACCTCGATGCGTTCGCACAAGCGGACACTGCGGTGATCGAGATGTCCGGTGGACGTCCGGGCGATCGCTGTTTGGGGTGCGGCGGACTGCGGCAATCTGGTGTTTACGACGCAGTTCCCCGAAGTGGTGAAAGGAGCTTCCGATGATCATCGGCATGGTTAGCCACTGGGTTCGTTCAGTGCTAGACCTAATCGGGATCTGATCCGACTGTCCGAGCACGAACTAGCGCGACGCACCGCGAGACCCTACGGTCTCGCGGTGCGTTCTTCCGGCGGTCGCTACAGCCAGATGAGGCAGAAGATGTGGCCCACCGGATCGGCATAGACCCGGAATTGGTCATTGTCGTTGGGCTGCACCAGTTTTGCCCCGAGCGCGAGCGCCTTCGGTTCGGCCTGCTCGATGTCTTCGACCAGGACGTCGAAGTGAATCTGCTGGGACGCTTCGGGATCGGGAAAACGCGGCGGCCGGTATTCGGGCGCGGACTGGAACACGGTCCGCCTGCCCTCGCCGTCCACGGTGACCACCCAGGTGTCGTCCTCGTCCTCGGTCAGTTCGAGGCCGAGCAGGCCGATGTAGAACTCGGCGAGCTTGCGCGGCTCCGGGCAATCGAGCACCACGCTGCGCAGACGCCCCACCGGTCCGGTTGATGTCATGCGAAATCTCCTTCGGTCGGCATCCTCGTCGCCTACCCGGCCACCCGGCCGGCAAACATGCCGGAGGCCGTTCGATGATGAAACATGTTGTGTTCAAATAAGACTCGAGGTTCGGTCCGCCGCGCGTCCTTCTACGATGAGACCTACACAATCCATCATCGGGGGCACCGCATGACCGACCTGACGCACGTGATCGACCAATCCAAGCCGAGCATCGCGCGAGTGTACGACTACCTGCTCGGCGGGAAGGACAACTTCGCCGTCGACCGGGCGATCGGCGACCATTTCAAGAACAATCTGCCCGGCTCGGTGGCGATCGCCGCCGGCAACCGGCAGGCGCTGATCCGTGCGGTCCGCGACCTCGCCCGCGACGGGGTGCGGCAGTTCGTCGACCTCGGCAGCGGGCTACCCACCGCGGACAACGTGCACCAGGTCGCGCGCCGCCACGCGCCCGACGCCAAGGTGGTCTACGTCGACAACGATCCGATCGTCCTCGCGCACGGCCGCGCGCTGCTGGCCACCGATACCGGCACCACCGTGTTCCAGGCCGATCTGCGGGACCCGCGCACGATTCGGGAGCATCGCGAGGTGGTCGAGATGATCGATTTCGACCGGCCGGTCGCGGTCATCTTCAGCGCGATCCTGCACCACCTCAACGACGACGAGGACCCGGCCGCGGTGGTGCGCTACTGGATCGACCAGCTGGCGACCGGGAGCATGGTGTACATCTCGCACTTCCGCTCGGGCGGCAATCGAGAGACAGCGGCGGCCGAGCAGAAGCTCCAGGCGACGTTCGGGCGCGGACGCTGGCGTACCGACGCGGAGATCGCGGCGCTGTTCGGCGAACTGGAGCTCGTCGAGCCCGGCATCGTGCCCTGCGCGAGCTGGCGGCCGGATCTGGCGGCGGTCGACAAGGAAGAGCGCGAATTGACCATCTGGGAGCAGCTGATCGTGACCGGGCTGGCGCGCAAGGTGTAGACATGCGAAAGGGGTGTCGCGGCCCGCGGCACCCCTGGGTTCGAATCCTGTTCTAGTCGAGGGGCTCCAAGATCACCGGCAGCTTGCCGTGCCCGTTGGAGATGAAGCTGACCACGGTGCCCAGCTCGGACGGGTCCGCGGCCAGGCGCATGTTCGGGAACCGCTCGAAGATGGCGGGGAGCGCGACCGCCGCTTCCAGCCGGGCCAGCGGCGCGCCGAGGCAGTGGTGCACGCCGTGCCCGAAAGCCAAGTGGTCCTTGGTAACCCGGGTGACGTCGAACTCGTCGGCGGTATCGCCGTGCACCTTCGGGTCCCGGTTCGCCGCCGCGTAGGCCGGCAGGATCGGATCACCCTTGGCGATCCGCACACCCTCGAGGTCGATGTCGTCCACCGCGAATCGCAACGGCAGGTGCGCGACGGGCGCCTCGAACCGCAGTGCCTCCTCGATCAAATCGGCCCAGCCCACCTTGCCGTCGAGCACCGTGGCCCGCTGCTCCGGCCGGGTGATCAGCGCGTAGATCGCCTGGTCGAGCAGGTTGACCGTGGTCTCGTGGCCGGCGCTGATGACCAGCAGCAGCGTGTCGATGAGCTCCTGCTCGGTCAGCTTGGAACCGTCGTCCTCGCTGCGATGCGAGATCAGCAGGCTGGTCATGTCATCGCCCGGGTTCTCCCGCCGGAAGGCCACCAGCTCGCCGAGGATGCGGTACATCTCCATGTAGTTGGCCTGCGACTCCTCCGGGCCGAGGGCGGTGTCGAAGATGCCGTCGACGCACTTGCGCAGGCCGGGGTTCAGCGTTTCCGGCACGCCCATCAGCTCGGAGATGACCTCGATCGGCACCGGGTACGCGAAACCCTCACGCAGATCGACCACTTCGCCGGCGGGGACGGCCGCGAGCTCGGCGATGAGCCGCTCGACGATCCGGGTGATCTGCGGGCGCATCGCCTCGGTGCGCCGGT
This sequence comes from Nocardia sp. NPDC006044, assembly GCF_042871115.1. Taxonomy (NCBI): domain Bacteria; kingdom Bacillati; phylum Actinomycetota; class Actinomycetes; order Mycobacteriales; family Nocardiaceae; genus Nocardia; species Nocardia sp. NPDC006044. The sequence continues at coordinate 863,479 of NZ_JBIAID010000004.1, read as the reverse complement.
GGGTGAACGCGGGAGCGACGAGCTTACGTAGTCGGCGATGATCCGCGCCGTACGCGGTGAACATGTTGTTCACCGCGACCCACAGGAACAACGGCCAATCCTGCGGCACTTCGCCATTGGCGAACGCGGGCCAATGCTGTCTGGCATCTTTGGACACTTTGGGATCGACGAGCAGCCGCTTGAGCAGGTCGGCGTCGGTGATCGACCAGGCGCGCACGCCGCCGGGCAACTCGACCAGGGTCGCCGGGCCGCGCTCGCGCAAGCGAGCCGCCTCGCCCTGGATGTCGGTGCCCGCCGGGTCTAGGACTAGAGGCTCGGTGTCCATCGGGGTCTCCTTAAAACACGTTCAACGGTGGTGACTTAGGGAAGACTACCGGGAGGGAGACCAGCGCTCGATGGAAAGGACCTGGCCGCCAAGACAATTCACCCGGGGCGACGGCAAGTCCCAACTCGGGCAACGCATCGAGGAGCTGATCGATGGCGTCCTGCACGATGAGGTAGGCCATCGACCGGGCGGGGCAGGCGTGCGGTCCGACGCTCCAAGCCAGATGCGATCGATTATCCACGTACTCACCGACACTGATGGTCGGATCGTTGTTGCAGCCGGACATGCTGATCACGACCGGCTGATGGGCGGGCAGCCAGACACCGTCGATGAGGATGGGCTGACGCGGGTAGGACACGCAGTAGTTCGCCATCGGCGGGTCGGTGAACAGCACCTCGTCGAGGGCGTCGCGGGTCGAAAGACTGCCGCCCAGAACGTTTCCGGCGAACCGGTCGTCGGTGAGCATGAGCAGCAGCGTGTTGACGATCAGGTTCTGCTGCGGCTCGATGCCCGCGCCGTACAGGGTGACCAGCTGATGGATCATCTCCACGTCGTCGAGCTTGGCCGGATGCGCGAGCAGCCGCGAGGTGATGTCGTCGCCCGGCTCCTTGCGCTTGGTGTTCACCAGCTCGAACAGCGCGTCGGTGAGCATGGCGTTGCCCTTGTCCGCGTTGACGCCCTCGAAGATCGCGGCCATACCGGTGGCGACCTGCTGGCCGATCTCCGGCGAGCAGCCGAGCACCGCGTTGAGCACCGCGAAGGTGAGCGGAAAGGCGTACTGGCTGATCAGGTCCGCGGCGCCGTCCTGGCAGAACGCGTTGATCAGCGGGATGGCGATCCGCTCGACGGTGGCGTGCAGGCTGTGCAGGTCGACCTCGGCGATGGCGGCCACGTTGGCCTGCCGGTACTTGCTGTGGTCCAGGCCCGCGCTGCGCAGTGCGTTCGGCCGCCACTCCAGCATGGGCAGGATCGGGCACTCGCCGGGCACGCCCTTCTGCCAGGTGCGCGGATCGGCCGGGAAGTGCTCGGGATCGTTGAGGATGCGCAGCGCGGTGTGGTAGCCGATCACCAGCGTGGCCGGCACGTCCGGGGCCAAGTTCACCGGCACCAATGAGCCGTATTGGCGGCGCATCTCACGGTAGGCCAGGTGCGGGTCGGCGGCGAATTCCTCCGAGTACAGCGACACCCGGGGGCCTTCGGTGTCGATCGGTGATCCGTGCTGGACCGGGCAGGAACGCGGGGGCGTGGTCAAAGTCGTGACTCCTGACGATGGAACAGGAATTCGACGAGCGTGATCAGGGACCGCAGGCAGGTGCCCCGGTCGCGCGCGTCCAGGGAGGTGAGCGGTGTTTCGGGGGCCAGGTCCAGCGCGTCGCGGACCTCGCTCAACGGGAAGTTCTTGAAGCCTTCGAACTGATTGACCGCCACCGAATACGGCACCCCGCGCTCCTCGAGCACCGAGAGCACCTCGTCGGACTTCTCGATGCGCCGGGTGTCGACCAGCACCAGCGCGCCGAGCGCGCCGCGGGCCAGTTCCTCCCATAACGGGACGAACCGCTGCTGGCCCGGCGTACCGAACAGGTACAGCGCCAGTTGCGGATTGAGCGTGATGCGGCCGAAGTCCATCGCCACGGTCGTTTGCGATTTACCGGGCAGGCCGGCCATGTCGTCGACGCCGACGCTGGCCTCGGTGATCGTCTCCTCGGTGCGCAGCGGCTTGATCTCCGAGACGCTGCTCACGAAGGTGGTCTTGCCGACCCCGAAATTGCCTGCCACCAACAGTTTTACGGAACGGGTAACGGTCTCCGGCACATAGTCGACTGGACGATCAGACGGCGAGAGCACGGAGCCCATTAAGTACCTCCTCGAGCAGAGCGATCTCCGGCAGGTTTTCCGCCGGCGTAGGTGTGACCAGGTGGCCGTTGTCCATCAGATCGGCCGCGACGATCTTGACAACGGACGGCGGAAGATCGAGGTACGCGGCGATCTCGGCGATCGATAACGTGCCTCGGCGGCTACAGAGATTGATGACCCGGCGTGCGTCGGGCGTGGCACCCGGCGATGGGTCCTTTGCGGCACGGACCAGAGTGACCAGGTCCAACTCGCGAGTGGGACGGGTGCGTCCCCCGGTGCGCACGTACGCCCGAACCAGGTCGGGATCACGCCGGGCCCGTGATGTCATGGCAATTCGCCACCATCGACACGCCTGCGCGGCTGGCTGCCCAGCTCGTGTCCGACCCGGCCGGCGAGTTCGTTCATCCGGTGCGCGATGAGCGCGACGTCGATCTCGGGCGTGGTCGCGACCCCGAGCAGCGCGCCGTCGCCGGCCGCGGTGATCAGGATCATGCCCTGGTCGTACTCGGTCATGTTCTGCCGCACACCGTTGACGCCGTCCCCGCAGAACTCGCCGAGCGCCTTACCGAGCGAGCGCAGTCCGGACGCGGCGGCGGAGAAGCGCTCCGCCTGATCGCGTTCGATACCCGCGGAATGCGCGATCCGTAAACCGTCTTCGGACAGGAGGACCGAGAATCTGACGCCCGGGACGCTGAGGTCTTCGAGTAGCCAGCCCAGCTTGTTGCTGCTGTCGGTCACGGGTGTGGCCATCAGGATGTCATCCCTTCCGTGTGATCGGAATTGTCGGACTGTTCGCCGGCGGCAGCGCGGCCGCTCTGCGAACCGGTGTGCCAGGCCGCGGCCACATCGGGCCGGGCGAGGCCGGGTTCGGTACGCGGACCGACCGGAGCCAGCGCGACCGTTCGGCGGCGCCGCTTCGGTAAGCCGCCGTTGGTGATCTCGTGCACGGCGAATGGCTCACTCTCACTGGGCTCTTCGCTCTCCGGTGCCCGGTGTGACGCGGTCGTCGTGACCGCTGCGGGAGCGGGTTCGGCGGGAATCTCGACCGCGCGCGCGGGCACGGCCTCGTGCTGGCCGGGCTGCGGGGTCATCAGCAGTGCCTCGGGGATGTAGACCATCGCGCGCATGCCGCCGTAGACGTTCGGGCCGTCGATGTAGACGGTGAAGCCGTAGCGGCGGGCGAGCGCGGCGATGCCGGGGAAGCCGACCTTGGGCGAGGGGCCGAGCTGGTGGATGTCGACCGAGCGCTCGTGCGCGAGCACCTGGCGCGCCTCTTCCATCTGCTCGGCGTTCATCCGCACGCCCGCGTCGTCGATGATCACGGTGACGCCGTGGTGCCCCTCCTGGAAGGAGACATCCACGTACGAGGTCGGCGGCGAATAGCGCAACGCGTTGTCGAGCAGGGTGGCCAGGGTGTGCACGAGCGGCTCCACCGCACGGCTGATCACCACCCGGTCGAGCTGGGTGGGGCGCACCCGCAGGTAGTCGCGCACGCGGCCGACCGCGCCACCGACCACGTCGGTGAGCGACTGGGCGGGCCAGCGCCGGCCGGGCAGGCCGCCGCAGACGATCACGTAGGACTGCGCCTGGCGGATCATCTGCTGCACGGTGTGGTCGATGCGGGTGAGGGTTTCGTACACCTCGTCGTTGCGGTGCTCACGCAGCGCGGAGCTGACCACCTGGCTGACGTCGGCGCCGAGACTGACCACGGACGTGCCGAACGAGCGCACGGCCGCACTGGTCGCCTGCCTGGACGCGGTCGACACCTCGCCGCGCACCTTGTCCTCGGCGACCTTGATCGCCTGCTGCGCCTCGTGGTTGGTCTGGTCCCTGGTCTCCGACCGCAGCAGGCTCAGGTCGTCGGCGTATCGCTCGGCGATCCACCGCAACACCTGCGCGATGCGTGAATTCTCCAGGCCCGGCGGCACTTCCACCGTCGGCGCCTGGCTGTCGAAGCGTCTGATCGACTCCGCGACGGCCGGCAGCGTGGTGGTCGCGAAGTGCTCGACGGCTTCCTCCGCTGCTCTCTGCTCTCTGCTGAGTGCTTCGGCCCTTGCCCGCTGCCGTTTCGCGTACTGCACCGCGTACAGCGCGACTGCTGCCACTATCACGAGGGCAGCGGCGAGGATCCATGAAAGCACCACGGCGATATCTTGATTCATCAGTTCTTTCGTCGTCGATTGCCGCCGAGGATCGGGTGCGCTTGCGAGTGCGCAGGCGCGAGAGCGCGTGGTCTGTCCGTCATTGTGCTTCGTCTCGCCTTCCTCGCGACGCCGACCAGCACACCCTGGTCGGATCTGGTCCACGCCGGAGGACCGGCGACCGATCGAACAACAGATTGTGTCCGAACAGTTACCAGAACCCGACGCTGCGACATTAGCAGCTATGCAACCAGTTCTCGCCAGATCCAGTCACATGATTGCGTTTGCAGACATCAGATGACGAGTGCGCCGGGATGCGCAATAATGCTGCGCCACTGGTGATCACGGCCGCTTGCCACGCGGTGACCAGGGGGCTTTCCGGCGCGGCGATAGAGGACACATCATCGGATCTATCTGTGGTGCCGCATATCACGCGCATGCCGTCAACCGCGCCTATCCGAAGCCGGTGGGAGAACAGGGTATTAGCGGTTGGTAGCGACCAGAAGTTTGCTGGAACGACCAGTTTGTTTCAGCCGGAATCGTCTGGGTGATCCTGGACGCGAACCTTGCGGTGGTTGCCCGAATGTCGCCCAGAGAGGTAAAGCGCTCTCGCCTACGTCAACTATGGCGAACCGCGGGTACCGGATACTATGCGGCCATGGCAAAGCTGAAGGTCTCCGTCGATGTGCCGATCTCGCCCGAGGACGCGTGGTCGCACACGTCCAATCTGGCCGACCTGGACAAGTGGCTGACCATGCACGAGGCATGGCGCAGCGAGGTGCCGGAACAGTTGACGGTCGGCACGCAACTGGTCGGCGTGGCCTCGGTGAAGGGGCTGCGGAATCGGGTGACGTGGACGGTGAAGGCCGCCGAGGCGCCGCGGCGGCTGTTGCTGACGGGTGCGGGCAAGGGCGGGACCAAGCTCGGGCTCGAGCTGCTGGTGGCGCCGAAGGGCACCGGGTCGGAGGTGACGGTCGACATCGAGCTCGGTGGCAGGCCGTTGTTCGGCCCGATCGGGGCCGGGGTGGCGCGGGCGGTGAAGGGCGACATCGAGCGCTCGCTGGACAAGTTCGTCGCGCTCTACGGCTGAAACCGGCTCTGCGACAGGCGTTACCGCGCCGCCGCGGTGATTCGCCGGCCGAGGCCGGCCTTCAGATGATCGATGACGGCGCGGGTCCGGCGCGGTAACGGTGCCGCCGCGGCGTACACGGCGGCGATGTCGGCGCTCGGGGTCTGAATATCGGGCAGCACCTGGATGAGCGAGCCGTCGCGCAGCAGGGGCTCGACGTGCCAGAGCGAGCGCATCACCAGGCCGCGGCCGGCCAGGCACCACTGGGTGATGACGTCGCCGTCGTTGCTGATCAGGTTGCCCGCCACCCGGATGGCGAGTTCCTTGTCGCCGGTCTGGAAGCGCCACAGCGCGTAGTCGGATTCGTTCTCGCGCAGGATGATGCAGTTGTGCCGCTCGAGTTCCTCGAGGCCCGCGGGGGTTCCGTTGCGCCGCAAGTACTCCGGTGACGCGCAGAGCACACGGCGGTTGACCCACAGCCTGGTCGCGGTCAGTCGCGAATCCTGGAGTGCGCCGACCCGGATGTCGATGTCGAAGCCGGTGCCCGCGATGTTGAGCGGCAGCGACGAGAGTTCCAGATCCACTTGCACTCTGGGGTTGCGCTCGACGAACTCCGCGACCAGCGGGGCGATATGGGCGCGGCCGAGGCCGATCGTGGAGCGGACGTGGACGCGGCCACGCAGTTCGTGCTGTTGCTCGGCGATCGAATCCTCCAGCTCCTCGAGCTGAGCCGCGATCACCGAGGCGCCGGCGGCGTAGCGCTCCCCCTCCGGGGTCAGGGTCAGCCGCCGGGTGCTGCGCTGCACGAGCAGCACGCCGAGCCTGGCCTCCATCTGCGCGAGCCGCTTGCTCACCGAGGACACCGAGACGCCGAACTCGCGGGCCGCCTCGGTCAGGCTGCGGGAACGGGCGACGATGTCGAAAAAGGTGACGTCGTCGGTGGACGACACGGCGGCCTCCTCGTCTTTCCGATCGGGAAAGAGTCTCTTTCTCGTTGCGTGCTTTTGCCGCAGAATATCCGAGCCTACTGTTGTGATCGGCCCCACACCAACGTATTCCGGGGCCGATATCCACGAGATCGGAGCACGCCACGATGGGTTCAACGCACCGCATTGCCGTCATTCCGGGAGACGGCATCGGCAAAGAAGTCGTGCCGCAGGGAGTTCGGGTGCTGGAGGCCGCTGCGGCCGCATTCGACTTCACTCTCGATTTCACCGAGTTCGACTTCGCCAGCGCGGAGTATTACACCGCGACCGGGCAAATGCTGCCGGATCGGTGGTTCGAGGAACTGGTGGGGTTCGACGCGATCTTCTTCGGGGCGGTGGGCTGGCCGGAGGTGGTGCCGGACCATATTTCGCTGTGGGGCAGCCTGTTGCAGTTCCGGCGGCATTTCGATCAGTACGTGAGCCTGCGGCCGGTCCGGCTGCTGCGCGGAATCAGCAGCCCACTCGCCGGGCGCGAACCCGGTGACGTGGACTTCTACGTGGTCAGGGAGAACACCGAGGGCGAGTACTCGAGTATCGGCGGCAAGATCTTCGAGGGGACCGACCGGGAGACGGTGATCCAGGAGACGGTGATGACCAGGACGGGCGTCGACCGAATCCTGAAGTACGCTTTCGAACTCGCGCGGCGGCGGCCCAAGGGGCATCTCACCTCGGCGACCAAGAGCAACGGTATTTCGATCACGATGCCCTATTGGGACGAACGGGTCGCCGCCATGGCGGCGGATTATCCTGATGTCGAGGTGGACAAGTATCACATCGATATTCTGACGGCCAATTTCGTGTTGCATCCGGACTGGTTCGATGTCGTCGTCGCGAGCAATCTGTTCGGCGATATTCTCTCCGATCTCGGTCCCGCGTGTACCGGGACGATCGGCATCGCACCGGGCGGAAACATCAACCCGGAGCGGCTGTTTCCGAGTTTGTTCGAACCGGTGCACGGGTCCGCGCCGGATATCGCCGGACTCGGGATCGCCAACCCGATCGGCCAGATCTGGAGCGGGGCGATGATGCTGGAGCATCTCGGGGAGCAGGCCGCGGCCGATGCGGTGGTCGCGGCGATCGAAACGGTGCTGACTCAGGGGAAGTCGGCGCTGACCCCGGATATGGGCGGGACCGCGACGACGGAATCCGTGGGCGGGCAAGTGCGGGCGGAGCTCGAGTCGGCGGCCTCGATGGTGTGCCGGTCATGAGTCTGCAAGCGAAGACCGCGCGGTCGTTCACGCTGCCGACGCTGGACGGGATTCCGCTGGTCGTGCCGATCGTGCTCACCGCGGGGGTGCTGACGGCGGGGGTATTCGACTCGGTGCCGAAGAACATGATCGGCGGGCTGGCGGTGATCGTCGGGCTCGGGATGCTGCTCGGGCCGCTGGGGAATCGGCTGCCGGTGATCTCGAAGATTGGTGGCGGAGCACTGATCTGCCTGATGGTGCCGTCGGTGCTGGTGTATTTCGGTGTGTTCAACGCGAATACGCTGGCCGGGGTCAACGCGCTGATGAAGGAGGCGAACTTCCTCTACTTCGTCATCAGCACGCTGGTGGTGGGCAGCATCCTCGGGATGAGCCGGAAGGTGATGGTGGGCGGGCTGATTCGCATCTTCCCGCCGCTGGTCCTCGGGACGGTCGCCGCGGTGTCGGTGGGGATCGGGGTGGCGATGGCGTTCGGGTACGGCTTTCACCGGGCGCTGTTCTACATCGTGGTGCCGATCATCGGGGGCGGGATCGGGGAAGGGGTGATTCCGCTGTCCTCGGCCTACGCGTCGGCGTTGGGCGGGGAGCCGGGAAGTTATGTGGCGGAGCTGATTCCGGCGGCGATCATCGGCAACATCGCGGCCGTGATCATCGCGGGGTTGTTGCGCAGGCTCGGGGATCGGCGGCCGCAACTCGACGGCGGTGGTCAGCTGGTGAAGGTGCCGGCGCCGGAGATCACTCCCCCGGCCGCGCTGCCGGAGACCGCCGGGGCGGGTCGCAATCATGCGCTGGGCGTGCTGCTCATCTGCGGGCTCTTCGTGCTGGCCACGCTGCTGGAGCGGGTCGTGCACCTGCCCGCGCCGGTGCTGGTGATCATCATGTCGGTGCTCTGCAAGCTGTTCGGTGTGTTTCCGGCCGAGGTGGAGGACAGCGTGCGCGGGATCTACACGGTCATCGCGCGGCACTTCATCTATCCGACGATGATCGGGCTGGGCATGCTGTATCTGCCGTTGAAGAACATCATGGGGGTGATCTCGGTGGGCTATGTGGCCGCGTGTATCGGCGTGGTGATTGCCATGGCCGCCACCGGGTTCTGGGTGGGGCGGGCGATCGGGATGTATCCGATCGATGCCTCGTTGGTGACGGTGTGCCACAGTGGGCTCGGTGGAACCGGGGATGTGGCAATACTTTCGGCGTCGAACCGGATGAATCTGATGCCGTTCGCGCAGATCTCGACGCGGATCGGCGGGGTCACGACGGTGATCTCGGCGGCGGCGCTGATCAGGGTGCTCGAAGGATGAGGGTTCTGGTTGCGCCGGACAAGTTCAAGGGGAGCCTGAGCGCGGCCGAGGTCGCGCGCCGGCTCGCCCTCGGGCTGGCCGACGCCGGTGTCGAGGGCAGGCGACTGCCGCTGGCGGACGGCGGGGACGGCAGCGTGGATGCTGCTGTCGCGGCGGGGTTCTCGGGGCGTTCGTGCACTGTCGCGGGCGCCCTCGGGACGCCGCGGCGGGCCGCGCTGGCGGTGCGCGGGGACACCGTGGTGGTCGAGGTGGCGAATACCTGCGGGCTGGCCACGCTGCCCGGTGGCCGTCCGCAGGCGCTGGATGCGTCGAGTCTCGGTCTGGGGCAGGTGATTCGGCAGGCATTGCGGTGGGACCCGGGTCAGGTGGTGCTGGCGCTGGGAGGTAGCGCGAGCACGGATGGCGGTATGGGGTTGCTCACCGCCTTCGGGTTTCGCTTTCTCGACGCCGCGGGGCGGGTGCTGCCGCCCAGCGGCCGGGCGCTGCTCGACATCGCCGCGATCGATACGGCTGCGGCCGTGCGCTTACCGCCCGTCGACCTGCTGGTGGCCGGTGATGTCACCAATCCGCTGACCGGATTCGAAGGGGCGGCCGCGGTGTACGGGCCGCAGAAGGGGGCCGACCCGGCCGCCGTGTGCCTGCTCGATCGCGGGCTCCGGCATCTAGTGGACATGTTGTGCCGCAATGGTTTTCCGGAGACCCACCGGCTTGCCGCGCTGCCCGGTGCGGGCAGTGCGGGTGGGATCGGCTTCGCCGCGCTGCTGCTCGGGGCTCGGATGCACTCCGGGGCGGAGTTCTTCCTCGATCTGCTGGACTTCGATCGGCATTGTGCCGAGACGGATCTGGTCGTTACCGGTGAGGGAAGTCTCGACGCGCAGACCGAACACGGGAAGCTGCCGGCGGTTGTCGCTCGGCGGGCCGCGCCGGTGCCGGTTGTCGCGGTTGCGGGGCGTAGTGAAGTCGCGGGAAATCGCTGGGGGCGTGGTGGTTTCGCCGGCGTCTACGCGCTCACCGACTACACCGATCGGGATACGGCGGGTGATCCGGCGCTGACGGCCGAATTGCTCGTGCGCATCGGTGGTGACATCGGGCGCGCCCTGTTGCTGGAGCGAGTCTCCTCCGGTCAGCTCGGCAGGTCGGCGGTGACCAGGCGATAGCCCAGGTCGAGTTCCGGCCGATCGAGGAGGTCGGCGTATCGGGAGTGCCATTCGCCGGTCGCCAAGTCCTGCCGTAAGCGGGACAATCCCGGTCGCAGTAGGGGTTTCGGCGTCAACGCCAGCATCGACATGCCCGCCTGGACTGTTTCGTCGAGATACGCTTCGGGCCTGCGCCAGTAGGCGCCGCCGAAGCCGTCCACACAATCGTGTGGCACCGGGATCGGTTGGATCTCCGCATTTTTCAGCAAGGCCGTGAGCCGGGGCAGTGCGACGGCGAGCTTCCCATCGGTGTCGGCGGCCGCGGGTAAGTAGTCGCGGACCAGCCAGAACTGGCGGTACACCTGGTGATCCCACGTGAGGATCGCGACGCGGTGGCGAGCGACCCGGGTCATCTCGGCGATGCCGCGCTCCAGGTCGGTCCAGTGATGAATGGTGAGCACGGCGAGTGCCGCGTCCACCGAATCCGTGCGCAGCGGTAGGTGTTCGGCGGTCGCCCGCACTGCTGGCGCCGCGCTCACCGGGCGTTGCGCGATCATCACGAGGCTGGGCTCGACGGCGAGCACCGTTCGGCTCGGCTCGTATGAACCGGTGCCGGCGCCGATGTTCACTATCGTGCGCATTCCGCGCAGTGCGGTCGCGATCGTGTTCGTGATGCGCGGATCCGGGTGGCGGGTCCGGGAATACGTGCGGCCGGTTGTGTCGTAGACGGTCATCGGCGCGCCCGGCGGTATCCGATGCTGATCGACATGATCGGACCCTACCGCGAGCGGTGGGCCAACGAGCTATCCGAAATCAGCGCGTGCTGCCACTGATGTGTCAACTTCACACACGTTTTGTGAAAACTCCCAGTTCAGATGGCTTTTTTACTAGCAATTCGTGATCGCGGTCGTTAGGGTCTAGAACATGGATTCGAGCAGCGAGGTGCCGCAGGAACGGGTCGCCGACCCGCTGCTCGCCGCTGCCACCGAACTGCTCGACGCGCCATTGATGCCGCTGGCCGATGACCAGTTGCTCGAGCTGATGCGTGATATGGAGAAGGCGACCCGGATCCTTGCCTCGGTCGGCCATCGGCTGCTCTGCGAGGCGTCCGAGCGTGGACTGCCGTCGCGCACCGGTGCGGGCACGCTCAAGAAACTGCTGATGCAAACCCTGCGGCTGTCGCACGCGGAGGCCGCCAGCCGGGTCGCGGCCACGCGGGTCCTCGGTATGCGCCGCGATGTCACCGGCGCCGTTCGCCCACCCGAATTGGCGAACACCGCGGCGGGGCAGGCGGCCGGGGACATCTCGGCCGACCACGCGCGCCGGGTGGCCGCGGTGATGAATCGAGTGCCCGGCGGCGTGAGCAACCCGGAATACGGTGCCGCGGAACAGGTTCTGGCCGATTTCGCGCGCACTGGATCGCCGGACGACATCGGTAAGGTCGGCGAGGCGATCCTGGCGCATTTGGATCCCGACGGGAAACTCTCCGACGACACCGATCGTGCCCGCATGCGCGGTATTCGCATCGGGCGTCAACGGTCGGATGGGATGTCACCGATCTCTGGCGAGATCACGCCGACCCTGCGCGCGCTCCTGGATCCTGTAGTCGCGAAACTCGGCAGGCCGGGGATGAACAATCCCGACGATCCCGCAAGCCTGTGCAGTGATGGCGAATATGTCGATCCCGACGAGCTGGCTGCTGCGGCGCGCCGGGATGTGCGCAGCGCTGCCCAACGCACCCACGATGCTGTTCAAGCCCTGTTGGAACACTGTGTGACTCCGGAGAAGCTGGGTTCGCATCGCGGATTGCCGGTTTCGACGATCTTGACCATGAGCCTCGCCGAAGTCGAGAAGGCTTCCGGGGTCGCAACAACTGCCACCGGCGGGTCCGTACCGATGGCCGAAGCATTGAAGTTGGCCGAGGAAGCCCAACCGTTCCTCGCGGTATTCGACCACGACGGTCTGCCACTACACTTCGGCCGGACCAAACGCCTCGCGACCGCCGCACAACGGATGGCGTTGATCGCCGCCCTGCGCGGCTGCACGCGCCCGGGCTGCGACGCGCCTGCCAGCATGTGCGCCACCCACCACGTCACCGACTGGAACAACGGTGGCCCTACCGACATCGACAACGAAACACTGGCCTGCGACCGCTGCCACGCCATGATCCACGATGGCCCCGGCGGCTGGAAAACCGTTGTCCTCGGCCCGGACTCGGAGTATCCGGGGCGCACCGGCTGGATCGCGCCGCCGCACATCGATCCCACCGGCACTCCACGAGTCAACCATCGTCACCACCCGCGCGAACTACTCATCGAAACAGTGGAACACGAACCCGGCTCAGTTCACGGCGACGGGGCAACGGAACATGTCCCAGGATCTCCTACGCACGAGGAGGAGTCGCGGATTCCTCAGGGACAGTGCCAGACACCGTCGAACCTGCGTCGGCCCCATCGCGGCGCGGACCCCACCCGTACGCACCGCAGACCGGGTCTCGATCACAGCGCGACCCGTCAGCAGAGCCCATCCCGGGACCCGTAGCTGCTCACCGCTTGTTCGCGAGCCACCGGGAGTTCAGTTCACGCTCGGCGTCGGCGGTAAGTGAGCCCAGAACGCGCAGGCGGGCGATCCCGCCGTCCGGGTAGATGTCGACGCGGACGTGGGTGGCGGGGCGATCGGGAGGGGTGAGCCGGAATCGGTGGGGAGTGTCGGGTTGCAGGGTTGTCCTGGGCAACAGCTCGTACCAGGCTGAGTCATCGGTCGGCGGAAGGGGTTCGGGGCCTTGGTGATCGATGGCGAGGATGCGAGTTTCGCCGGGCGCGTTGAACAGCAAGTTGGTGGTGTCCAGTTCGATCAACGCGGGGACGCCTTGCGCCGCGAGTTCGATGACCGCCCAGTCGTTTCCGGTGTCCCGGCGACGAGCCGTTTCCCAGCCTTCGGCCTGATTGCGGGCCAGGCCGGGTGCGAGCATGTTGTCAGGTGCCGAGTAGAACATGTCCGAGCAGCCGACCGTGCGGGCACCGTTTTCCAGCGCGGCCAGATCCACGGTGAGACCGGTGAGCAGGGTCGGGTCCGGCACCACCTCGCCGTGCACGCGCAGCCGGGCAACTCCGCCATCTGGGTAGATGTTCAGCCGGACGTGGGTGAAGATGCCGTCATCCGAGACGGCGAGCTCGTGCTTCGCGTCGCCACCGAGTGCGGTGCGCGGCACGATCTCCACCCATTCGGCCGAATCCAGTTGCGCGGGCGACGGATAACCGGGAGCACGGCAGGCCTCGATCGAGGTGAACGGCGGATAGTTGCCCTTGAACCACGCCGTATCGATGACCACACCACGGATCACCCCGGGCATGCCGAGCCGGACGATCGCCCAGTCGTGACCGGGTCCTCGATGCCTGCGGGTTTCCCAGCCGTCGTACTCCTGGCCCTTCGGCCCGAAGGTGTGCTCGGCGAAGCGGGGTTCCCAAGGGTTGATGAGGTTTTCGCGTTCCTCGAACGACTCGTCGCTGGCGGCGATCACCCCGGCGCGATTCGTGCGCAGCGCCAGGTCGGGCAGGCTGGTGAAGTCAGACATTGTTCCCTATCCGGTTGTGGTGCAAGGAAATGAGGCGGCCTGCGGGCGGGTGGCCGTTACCGACGACGCGACCGCGGAGCCAGGTGGCGTGGACCAGGCCGCGCAGTTCGCGACCGCCGTAGGGCGTGATCGGATTCTTGTGTGCCAATGCGCCCGGGTCGACGGTGATCGGCGCCCACGGGTCGAAGGCGACCAGGTCGGCATCACAGCCGACCGCGATCCGCCCCTTGTGCGGCAACCCGGCCAGTTCAGCGGGTGCGGCAGCCATCCAGCGGACCACGTCGGTCAGCCGGAACCCACGCTCGGCGGCAGCCGTCCACACGGCAGGCAGGCCGATCTGCAAGGAAGAAATGCCGCCCCACGCGGTCGCGAAGTCGCCTTCCTTCAAGTCCGGCGTGCACGGCGAATGGTCGGAAACCACACACGACAGCACCCCGTCGGCCAAGCCCTGCCACAGTGCGTCCTGGTTGCCGGCGTCACGAATCGGCGGGCAGCACTTGAACGCGGTGGACGACGCCTCGGCGGCCGACAGCGTCAGATAGTGCGGGCAAGTCTCCGCAGTGATCCGGACACCCCGCGCCTGCGCCGCCGCGAGCGGTTCGAGGCAAGCCGCCGCCGAAACATGCAGGATGTGCGCGCGCACGCCGGTCAGCTCGGCGAGCGCGATAACCTCTTCGACCGCAGCCCTTTCCGCCGCTCCCGGCCGCGAATCCAGGAACGCGCGATATGTCCCGTCGACCGGATCACGCAGGCGCACCGGATCTTCGGCATGCACGATCAGCAACCCGTCGAACTCCACCAGTTCGCGCATCACCCGCTCCATCTCACCGAGCCCCAGCGGCGGGAATTCATCCACCCCGGATGGTGAGAGGAAGCACTTGAACCCGGCCACACCCGCCTCGTGCAGCGGCCGCAGCGACGACAGGTTCCCCGGAATCGCCCCGCCCCAGAACGCGACGTCCACATGGCACTGCCCAGCCGCTACAGCCTGTTTCGTCGCGAGGTGCGGCACGGTGACCGTCGGCGGCAGCGAGTTGAGCGGCATGTCGACGATCGTCGTCACCCCGCCCGCCGCGGCGGCCTTGGTGGCCGTGGCGAAACCTTCCCACTCGGTCCGCCCCGGCTCGTTGACGTGCACGTGCGAATCCACCAGTCCGGGCAGCACGACGAGGTCGGCGAGGTCGGTGGTCGCCGCGGCGTCCAGCACTGCGTCGTAGTCCGCCAGCTCGGCGATCTTGCCGTCCTGCACGGCGATCGAGGCCGCGCGAATTCCCTCCGGCAGCGCGACCCGCCGGGACCGGATCACCAGATCATGCATGAGCACTCGCTCCCAGCCAGGCGCCGGCGATCTCACCGGCGAGTCGTTCCAACAAGGGTCCTGCCTTCGCCATGCAGACCTCGGGGTCGGGTTCGAGGTCGGTCAGTGCGTACGCCTGCTCGATGTGGGCGCCGCGCAGTTGCTCGCCGGTGAGCGAGCACTGCCCGGCCACTGCGACGACCGGCACGGTGGCGCCGGCCGCGGCTCGGGCGACCCCGACCGGCGCCTTGCCGTGCAGGGTCTGCGGGTCGAGCGAGCCCTCGCCGGTGATCACCAGCCGCGCCCCCTCGACCTGCTCGGCGAACGACATCAGGTCGAGGATGATCTCGATGCCCGGCCGCACCGTCGCGCCGAGGAAAGCGAGCGCGGCGTAACCGACTCCGCCCGCCGCACCGGCACCCGGCCGGTCCGCCACATCGGCGCCGAGGTCGCGTTCGACGATCGACGCCAACCGGGCCAGGCCCCATTCCAATTCGTCGATGTCGGTCTGGCGCGCACCCTTTTGCGGACCGTAAACCTGTGCGGCGCCGCGCGGTCCGAGCAGTGGGTTGTCCACGTCGGAGGCGACGATCACCGGTACCTGCAACATGTCGCTGGCATCGATGCGCGCCAGCCGAGTCAGCGCCGCACCGCCGCGCGGCAGTTCCCGGTCGTGCTCGTCGAGAAACCGGACGCCGAGCGCCGACATCATGCCCACTCCCCCGTCCGTGCACGCGCTCCCGCCGAGACCGAGCACCACGCTGCGAGCGCCGCGGGTGGCGGCCGCGCGGATCAACTCGCCGGTGCCGTAACTGGTTGCGGTCATGGCGGTCTGGAATGTCGGCCGAATCGGCAGCCGACGCAGGCCGGACGCTTCCGCCAGCTCGATCACGGCGGCCTCGCCCCTCATCGCGAACGAGGCGGCCACCGGTAACCCCAGGGGTCCGGCGACGCCCGTCTGGAAGCGGACGAAGCCCGACTCCACGACGGCGTCGACCGTGCCGTCACCCCCGTCAGCCACGGGCATGGTGACGACGGGAATATCCGGGCGCACCCGGCGGAGTCCGGTAGCGATGTGCGCGGCGACCTGGGGCGCGGTCAGCGACCCCTTGAACTTGTCGGGGGCGACGACACAGTGTCCCTCTCGCCACCCGCCGCGCACGCCGCTCGAGCGTGGAACGTCCGGCCCGCTCACCTGCCGCCCCCGACCGGTTCCGGCTCCGGCTCGATGGCGACGGTGGCGGTGGGCGCGTCCGCGGCGGACAGCGCCAGTTCCTCGAATTCGACGATGTTGTCGATCTCCAAGCCCATGGACACATTGGTGACGCGTTCGAGAATGCACTCGACGACCACCGGCACCCGATGCTCGGCCATCAGCTTCTTGGCATCCTCCAAGGCCTGACCGATGTGCTCGGGCTCGAAGACGCGGATCGCCTTGCAGCCCAGCCCTTCCGCCACCTTCACGTGGTCCACGCCGTACCCGCCGACCTCGGGACTGTTGATGTTGTCGAAGTCGAGCTGGACGTAGTAATCCATCGAGAAGTTCCGCTGTGCCTGACGGATCAGGCCCAGGTACGAGTTGTTCACCAGTACATGGATATACGGGATACCGAACTGCGCGCCGACAGCCAATTCCTCGATCAGGAACTGGAAGTCGTAGTCACCGGACAACGCAACGACGGTGGCGTCGGGGACGGCGGTCGCCACACCGAGCGCGGCGGGCAGCGTCCAGCCCAGCGGCCCGGCCTGCCCGGCATTGATCCAGTGCCGCGGCTTGTAGACGTGCAGCAGTTGCGACGCCTGGATCTGCGAGAGGCCGATCGTGCTGACGTAGCGGATGTCGGGTCCGAACGCCTTGTTCATCTCCTCATAGACCCGCTGCGGCTTGATCGGCACAGTGTCGAAGTGGGTCTTGCGCTGGCCCAGCTGCTTTCGTGCCCGCACCTGCCCAGCCCAGTCGGACCGATCGCGCAAGTTTCCCGCAGCAGCGAGCTCGCGGGCGACTTCGATGAACACCTTCAGCGCGGCACCGGCATCGGAGGTGATCCCGAAATCAGGGGCGAACACTCGTCCGATCTGGGTCGGCTCGATGTCGACATGCACGAAAGTGCGGTCCTTGGTGTAGGTCTCGACCCCACCGGTATGCCGGTTGGCCCACCGATTACCGATACCCAGCACGAAATCGGACTCCAACATCGTCGCGTTGCCGTAACGGTGCGAGGTCTGCAAACCGACCATGCCCGCATACAGCGGGTGATCGTCGGGAATCGTGCCCCACCCCATCAACGTCGGCACCACGGGAACACCGGTCAGCTCAGCGAATTCGACGAGCAACTCAGCGGCGTCGGCGTTCACGATGCCACCACCGGCGACCAGCAGCGGACGCTCGGATGCGTTGAGCATCGCGATGGCTTTTCCCGCCTGTGCCCGACTCGCGGCGGGGCGATGCACCCGCAACGGCTCGTATGTCTCGATATCGAACTCGATCTCGGCGAGCTGCACATCGATCGGCAGATCGATCAACACCGGACCCGGACGCCCCTCACGCATCACCCGGAACGCCTTCTGGAAAGTACCCGGCACCTGCGCGGGCTCCAGAACAGTGACCGCCCACTTGGCAACCGGCCCAGCGATCGAAGCGATATCGACAGCCTGGAAATCCTCCTTGTGCAACTTCGCCACCGGCGCCTGCCCGGTGATACACAGGATCGGAATGGAATCCGCACTCGCCGAATACAACCCGGTGACCATGTCGGTGCCGGCCGGCCCCGAAGTACCGATACACACACCGATATTGCCCGCAACAGCCCGGGTATAACCCTCAGCCATATGCGAAGCAGCCTCGACGTGGCGAGCCAGCACATGCTTGATCCCGCCGTGCGCCCGCATCGCACTGTAGAACGGATTGATCGCCGCCCCAGGCAACCCGAACGCCTGTGTCGCGCCCTCCTTCTCGAGAATCAACACCGCAGCATCCACGGTACGCATCCGTGCCATGCTCAACGCTCCTTGTTCTGGCGCGCACCGCACGATTGCATCGCGTGCAGCACTGCATTGTCGGCAGTTCTATCGCTGCGCACCCAGCCGTCCGGCAGCCGGATGCCGCATTCCGCGTGGCGCGCAAGCACTGTGGGCGTGGCAGGCATCCTCATGCCTCGCCCCGGCCCGACAGCGCCTCCGCGACCAGCAGCAGACCGGAGTGATCGAGCGAGCCGTAGCCCATCGCCCGGCCCGCCGCGATGAGCTGCGCGGTCAGCGCGCCCATCGGGATGGAGACCTCGGCCTCGCGGGCGGCCTGCAGGATGATGCCCATGTCCTTGTGGTGCAGGTCGATCCGGAAGCCGGGCACGAAGTTGCGGGCCAGCATTGTTTCGCGCTTGAGCTCGAGGATCTTGCTGCCCGCGAGCCCGCCGGCCAGCACGTCCAGCCCCTTGGCCGCGTCCGCGCCCAAATTCTCCATCAGCAGGATCGCCTCGGCGACCAAGGCGTAGGTACCGCCGACGACGAGCTGGTTGGCGGCCTTCACACACTGCCCCGCGCCACTGCTTCCGACCAGCGCGAAGGTCTTGCCGACCGTCTCGAAGATCGGTGTGGCGGCCGCGAAGTCGGCCGCGGAGCCGCCGACCATGATCGACAGTGCCGCGTTGATCGCCCCGTTCTCCCCGCCACTGACCGGGGCGTCCAGCACGCGCAGACCGTTCTTCTTGCCCTGTTCGGCGGTCCATTTGGCGGTCTTGGGCGTGATCGTGGAGAAGTCGATGTACAGCGTGCCGTGCACGGCGTGCTCGACGATGTCGGGGAAGACCTCTTCGATCTGCTCGTCCTGCGGCAGCATCGTGATGACGATGTCCTTGTCCCGGACCGCCTCGGCAACGCTGGCAGCCGCGGAACCGCCTGCCTCTTTGAGCTTTTCCAGTCCCTTGGGGCCGATGTCGTACCCGGTCACCTCGTGTCCGGCCTTGACCAGGTGTCCCGCCATCGGGCTACCCATGATCCCCAGGCCGATGAATCCAATTTTGCTCATGCCTGCATCCACTTCCAATCCAGCTCGGGGTCTTTGTATTCCAGGCCGATCCACCCGTCGTAGCCTGCGGCGCCGAGGGTTTCGAACAGCGTGGTGAAGTCGAGTTCGCCGGTGCCCGGCCGGCCGCGACCGGGATCGTCGGCGATCTGTACATGGCCGATGTAGCGCGCGTAGGTCTTGATCACCTGGATCAGGTTCTCGTCCATCCGCGCCAGGTGGTAGAGATCGCAGAGGAAGCGCACGTTCGGCTCGCCGGTCTGCTGGATCACCCGCACGGCGGCCTCGGCGCTGACTATCGGATAGTGCGGCGATTCAGGGGCATTCAGCGCCTCGACAAGCACCGTAGCGCCGATCCGGGCCGCGGCTCGCGCGGCCAGCCGCAGGTTCTCCACTGCGAGCGCATCCTGCTTCGCCGGGTCCTCGCCCGCGATCCGGTTGCCGTACAGCGCGTTCAGCGCCCGGCAGCCGGTGCGTTCGGCGATCCCGACCGCCACCTCGATGTTGTCCCGGAACCTGGTGACCTCACCGGGAACCGACACCAGCCCGCGGCCGACCGGAATCAGATCGATGAAATTCAGCCCGACCAGCTGCACGCCGGCATCATCGATCGCGCGAACAAACGCGTCGATGTCTTTATCCCCCGGTATGGGGTCTTCGCCGAAGGGCCACCAGAATTCGACCGCGTCGAAGCCGGCCGCTTTTGCCGCGGCGGGGCGTTCCAGCAGCGGCAGGTCCGTGAAAAGAATAGAGCAATTGACGTCGAATTTCGGGAGACCGGACTCCCCTGCGTGATGCTTCACTCAGCTCCTTCGCGATATTTCTTCCAACTGCCGATGCGGGTGATGTCGATCAGCTCCGGATACGAGGTCGGCGGCCGGCGCAGCACCATCGACAGGACCGATCTACCGTCGTCCAGCTCGATCGCACCGAGCTCCAGCTCGGGCGGTTCCGCAGGTAGCAGGTGTTCGCGCAGCACGTCGAGGGGCACATCGAACAGCTCACCGGTGATCGAGTAGCCACCATCCGGCGCCGGCTCGAGACCGGGGAAACGGTCGCCCACCGAGAAGAATCGGTAGCGCGGAGCGGTTTTCGCCTCACCGGCGAACGGCGCACCGTTCAACAGATGGTTGAGCGGCCCTCCGCGCATGGCGGAGCCGTTCAGAAAAATCAACGGCATTATCGGGTCCTTTTGTGTCGAATTTCACCAAGTATGCAGGGATTACGCGGTATCGGGATAGATGAGATCAACCCAAAGCTGATCGATCATTACGAAGAAGCTTTTGTATGATGCTCCAGCCGTACGCTGTTCCGGCCGAATACGTCACCAGGCAGGAACCAAGTCCCGATGAATAGGCCCGTCACTGGTCCTCAGCGGCCGCGCCGACCCGCCGCGTCGGACCGCGACGATCTCGGCCGCGATGGCGACCGCGGTCTCCTCGGCCGTGCGCCCGCCTAGATCGAGTCCGATGGGCGAATGCAGCGCGGCCAGTTCGGCTTCGGACAGACCGATGGCGCGCAGACTGGCCATCCGTTCCTCGTGCGTGCGCCGCGAACCCATCGCGCCCACATACGCCACGGGCAGTCGTAAGGCCCTCTCCAGCAACGGAATATCGAACTTCGCGTCGTGCGTCAGCACGCACAGCACCGTCCTGGCGTCGACCGCGGTGCGCGCCAAATAACGATCCGGCCACTCGACGACGACCTCGTGCGCATCGGGGAACCGCGCCTGGGTCGCGAACACCGGCCTGGCGTCGCACACGGTGACGTGATAGCCGAGAAACCGGCCCATCCGCGTCACCGCGGCCGCGAAATCGATGGCACCGAACACGATCATGCGCGGCGGCGGCACATACGACTCCACGAAAATCGTCACCTCGCGCTCGCCGCACCCGATGACCCGGACACCGGTGGCGGCCACCTCGAGCATCGCCCTGGCCTCCGCCACCACCACGGGATCGAAGGCGGCGCCGAGCGTCCACCACGCCCCCAAAGCCATTGCGGCCCCGGTGTTCAGGTCGCGCACGAGGGCAACGGGCTCGGCCGATCGAAGCAGCGCCTCGATCGTGCCGTGTTCCGCGGGAGTGATCGGCTGAACGAACACCTCGATCTTCCCCCCGCAGGTCAAGCCGACGGCGAACGCGTCGTCGTCGCTGTACCCGAAGGTTTCGCGCACCGGCCGCCCGGTACGCAGCGCCTCGCGGCAGAGCTCATACACCGCACCCTCGACGCAGCCACCGGAGATGCTTCCGATGACCACGCCGTCGGCGTCCACCGCCAGGGCGGCGCCCGGTGGCCGCGGCGCACTGCCGCTGACGCCGATGACGGTGGCGACGGCGTAGGACTTGCCCGCCGTGTGCCATTGCAAGAGTTCTGCCGCGAGGTCACGCATTGTTCTTTTCGCCGTTCTATCCGCCGAGCAGTAGTTCGATGGCCGTGATGCCGAAGTAGCCGGCGAACACGATCCCGACTACCCACATCAGCCAATGGATTTCGCGGAACTTTCCGCGCGCCGCCTTGATCACCACGAAGGCGATGACGCCGGCGCCGACACCGTTGGTGATCGAGTAGGTGAACGGCATCAGCACGACGGTCAGGAAGGCAGGCACCGCGACTTCCAGGTCGGCCCAGTCGATCTTGCGGGCCTGGGTCATCATCAGCGCGCCGACCAGCACCAGCGCCGGTGCCGCCGCCTGGATCGGTACCACCGCAGCCAGCGGCGTGAACAGCACTGCGAGGCAGAACAATCCGCCGGTCATCACGCTGGCCAGACCGGTACGTGCGCCCTCACCGACGCCCGTCGCGGACTCGACGTACACGGTGTTGCCCGCGCCGCCGCTGACCCCGCCGATGACCTGCGCGACACCGTCGATCGTCAGCACCTTGCCCAGCCCCGGCATGGTGCCACGCTCGTCGAGCAGTCCCGCCTCGTCACAGACCCCGAATACGGTGCCCATGGCGTCGAAGAACCCGGTGAGCACCAGCGTGAACAGCACAACGCCCGCGACCAGCCCACCCGCCTTGGCGAAGCCGCCGATCAGGTCGATATTCAGCACCAGCCCGAAATCCGGCGCCGCGAAGAATCCCTTCGGCGTCTCCGGCACCACCGGTCCCCAGGTCTTCGGATCGATCTTCGCCAGTGAGTTGACCACGATGGCCAGCACGGTGGCGATGGCGATGCTGATCAGGATGGCGCCGGGCACCTTGCGGATGAACAACGCCAGCATGAGCAACAGCCCGACCGCGAAAATCACCACCGGCCAACCGGAAAGGTGACCGGCGACGCCGAGCGTGACCGGCGGTCCGGTCTGCGCACCGTGCCCGACCACCCCGGCCGACACCAGCCCGATCATCGCGATGAACATGCCGATCCCGACGCCGATCGCGTTCTTGAGCGACAGCGGGATCGCGTTGATGATCATCGTGCGCAGCCCGGTCGCGGCCAGGATCACGATAATGACGCCCATCAGCACGACCAGACCCATGGTCTGCGGCCAGGTCATGTGCGGGGCCGCCTGGAACGCGACCACCGGGACGACGCCGAGGCCGGCGGCCAGCGCGAGCGGGACGTTGCCGACGAGCCCCATCAGGATGGTGCTGAGCCCGGCCGAGAACGCGGTCGCGGTGGTGAGCTGGGCGATGCTGAGGGTGTTGCCGTCGATGTCCTGGACCCCGCCGATGATCAGCGGGACGAGCAGGATAACGTAGGCCATCGCTACGAAAGTGGTGATACCGCCGCGGATTTCGCGGGAGACGGTGGTATTGCGTGCACTCAGCCGGAAGAATCGGTCGAGCGGTGATTTTCCCGTGACCGGCTCCGGAACTGAGGAGTGGGTCTGGACTTGGGTCATGGCGTGCCCTCCCTTGGGCATAGCCGACCTACGATCCGGCCGGGCCGGCCGGATCGCGTGGTTCGGTTCTGTTGTGGGGTTCGGAGCCCCTGTTGATCAACTGCTCCGGATGATGTCTTCCGGACGCACCGGCACTCGGTTGATGTGCACGGTTCCGCCCGCGGATCGGCATGCGTCCCGAATGGCCGAGACGATCGCGGGAGTCGAGGAGAGCGTGGGTGGCTCTCCGGCGCCGCGCAGGCCGTATGGGGCGTGCGGGTCGGCGTTTTCGAGAATCTCCAGCCGCTGTGGCGGCATGTCGAGAATCGTGGGGATCAGGTAGTCGGTGAAGGACGGATTGAGCACCTTTCCGTCGCGGACTTGGATTTCCTCCATGACCGCCAGGCCGAGGCCCTGCGCGGAGCCGCCGTGGATCTGGCCCTCCAGCGACAGGCGGTTCATGATCTTGCCGACATCTTGGACCGCGTCCAGCGAGACCACCTTGACCAGACCGAGTTCGGTGTCGATGTCCACCACAGCGCGGTGCACACAGAGGGCGAGCTGGGTGTGACTGTCGCCCTGGCCGGTCACGGGATCCATGCCGGTGGTCGGCTTGTGGTGGTATTCCCTTGTCTCCTCGATGATCTCGTCACCGAGCAGGTCGACGATCGCGGCGTACACCTCGCCGGTGCGCGAGACCACCTTGCCGCCGACCAGTTGGAGACCGCGGGTGGCGCCGAAACGTCCCTGGGCCAAGGCGAGTACGCGCTGCCGCACAGCCTCGCACGCGGCCTTCACCGCGCCGCCGGTCATGTAGGTCTGCCGCGACGCCGACGAAGAACCGGCACTACCGATCTGGTTGTCGGCTGGATGGATGGTCACCCGCTCGATGCCGAGTTCGGTCCGCGCGATCTGCGCCTCGACGGTGACCAGGCCCTGGCCGACCTCGGCCGCGGCGGTGTGGACCAGTGCGACCGGTTCGCCGCCGATCACCTCCAGCCGCACCCGGGCGGTGGAGTAGTCGTCGAAACCTTCGGAAAAGCAGATGTTCTTGATGCCGACGCCGTAGCCGATGCCGCGCACCACGCCCTCGCCGTGCGTGGTCTGGGAGGCGCCGCCGGGCAGGTTCCGGATGTCGGACGCGTCCAGCGGTGCGGGCAGCGGCAGGTCCCGCGCCTGACCGAGCATCTCGGCCATCGGCATCGGTGCGTGCACGACCTGCCCGGTGGCCAGCTTGGATCCCTGCGCGACCGCGTTGACCTGACGGACATGGATCGGGTCGAGTGCGAGCGCCTCGGCGACCTTGTCCATCATCGATTCGTGCGCGAAACACGCCTGCACCGCACCGAATCCACGCATCGCGCCGCAGGGCGGGTTGTTGGTGTACACCCCGTAGGCGTCGATCTTGATATGCGGAATCTCGTACGGGCCCACCGCGAGTGAGGACGCATTGCCGGTGACGTTGAGCGTCGCCGAGGTGTAGGCGCCGCCGTCGAGCACGATCTGCACTTCGGCGAAGACGATCTTCCCCGCCTTGGTCACGCCGTACTCGTAGCGCATCTGCGCCGGATGCCGGTGCACATGCCCGAAGAAGGATTCCTCGCGGTTGTAGATCATCTTGATCGGCTTGCCGGTGTACAACGCGAGCATGCCCGCGTGGATCTGCATCGACAGGTCCTCGCGGCCGCCGAACGCGCCGCCGACACCGGCCAGGGTCATCCGGATCTTGTCCTCGGGCAGGCCGAGACAGGGACCGATCTGGTCGAGGTCGTTGTGCATCCACTGGGTGGCCACGTAGAAATCCAGCCCGCCGTCCTCGCCCGGTGCGACCAGGCCGGCCTCGGGGCCGAGGAACGCCTGATCCTGGATGCCGACCTCGTACTCACCGGTCACGATCACATCGGACAACGCGCGGCCGACCGCGATATCGCCGACCCGCACCGGCTGGTGCCTGGCGATGCCGCCGCGCTCCTGCACCTTATTGGCTTCGGGATCGGCGATCACCGCGAGCGGGTCGGTGATGGGGGTCAGCACCTCCCACTCGATCGCGATCGCCTCCATCGCCCGGCGCGCGATCTCCGGGTGGTCCGCCGCGACGAGCGCGATCGGCTCACCGTGGTGGCGGACCTCGTCGATGGCGAGCACCGGCTGGTCCCAGGTCATGTCGAGGCCATAGACGTTGCGGCCGGGCACATCCTCATGCGTGAGCACGGCGAACACACCGGGCAGCGCGAGCGCCTGGCTGATGTCGATGCTGACGATGCGGGCGCGGGGATGCGGGCTGCGCAGCGTCGCACCCCACAGCATGCCGTCCATCCACAGATCGGAGGCGTAGGCGAACTCGCCCTTCACCTTCAATGTGCCGTCGGGGCGCAGCGGGCTTTCGCCGATGCCGCCCTTGCCCGGTGCGGCGACCTCTCCCGGGAATCGCGTGGTGCGTGCGGCGGTCATGCCTGTCCTCGCATCAGTCGTAGGCGAGCGGCGGCGCCTGCCCGGCCTACCGCGTCGTGCGCCACCGTGCGCAGTTCGTCGTTTTCCACGATCGTCCGGCCGCCGACGAGCAACCGCGCCAGCGGCGGCGTCGGCCCGAAGACCAGCGCGCACACCGGGTCCTCGACCGCGGCCCGGAATCCGTCCACCCGCCACATCGCGATATCGGCGAGCTTGCCGACCTCCAGGCTGCCCAGTTCTTGCTGACGACCGAGATTGCGTGCGCCGCCGAGTGTTCCGATCTCCAGCGCCTGGCGCGCGGTGAGCGCGGTGGGTCCGTGCACGGCCCGCTGGAACAGCATCGCCTGCCGCATCTCCCCCGCCATCGAGGTGAGCTCGCTCGACGCCGCGCCGTCGACACCGAGGCCGACCGGCGCACCGGCACGCAGCAACTCGGAGACCCGGGCGATGCCCGCGCCGAGGCGAGCGTTGGAGCTGGGACAGTGTGCCGAGCCGGTTCCGGTCTCGGCGAAGCGGCGGATGTCGGCGTCGTGCAGGTGCACCGCGTGCGCGAACCAGACGTCCTCGCCCAGCCAGCCGAGCTTCTCCATGTATTCGACCGGCGTGCAACCCATCTGCTCACGGCAGTGCTCTTCCTCGTCCAGCGTTTCGGCGAGGTGCGTGTGCAGCCGGACGTTCTTGGTGCGCGCCAGCAGCGCCGCGTCGGTCATCAGCCCCTCGCTCACCGAGAACGGCGAGCACGGCGCGACGGCGACCCGCAGCATCGAGTCGAACGACGGATCATGGTACTTGTCGATGGTTTCCGCGGTGTTCAGCAGGATCTCGTCGCGGTCCTCGACCACCTCGTCCGGCGGCAGGCCGCCGTCGGACCGGCCGCGGTCCATCGAGCCACGGCACGGGTGGAATCGGATGCCGAGCTCGCGCGCGGCCCGGACCTCGGCGTCGAACAGGTCGCCGCGGCCCTTCGGGAACACGTAGTGATGATCGCTGCTGGTGGTGCAGCCGGTCAGCGCCAGCCAGCCCAATCCCGCTGCGGCCGCGCCGTATACGACCTCGGCGTCCATGCCCGCCCAGAGCCGGTAGAGCCCGGTCAGCCATTCGAACAGCGTCGCGTCCTGGAACAGCCCCTGGCTCGCCCACTGATAGAGGTGATGGTGGGTGTTGACCAGTCCGGGGGTGACCAGGCAGCCGGTGCCGTCGATGCGTTGCGCGTCCGGCACGATGGGCGCCGGTCCCGCACCGAGCGATTCGATCCGGCCGTTCGCGATCACCAGGTACCCGGAGGCGATTTCCGGGCCGACCACCGGTGCGAGGTAAGCGTTTTCGATGACGACCTTGCTCATCGCGCCCCCGCCTTCCGCGCCGCCGCGAGCCGTACGGCGTCCAGGATCTTCTCGTATCCGGTGCAGCGGCAGAGGTTTCCGGCCAGCGCCTCCCGGATCTCCGCGTCCGAGGGTTCGGGATTGTGCTCGATCAGGTCGTGCGCCTGAACGATCAGGCCCGGTGTGCAGAAACCGCACTGGACCGCACCGGCCTCGACGAACGCCTGCTGCATCGGATCCAGCTTCGCGCCCCTCGCCAGGCCCTCGACCGTCCGCACCGAACAGCCCTCGGCCTGCCCGGCCGCGACCAGGCAGGAGCACACCGGCGTGCCGTTCAAATAGACCGTGCAGGAACCACATTCACCCTGCTCGCAGGCGTTCTTGGAGCCCGGAAGGCCCATCCGCTCGCGCAGCATGTAGAGCAGGCTCTCGCCCTCCCACACATCGTCGACGGTCTCCGTGGAACCGTTCACGTCGAAGGTCACGCGCATCAGGCTGCCTTCCTTTCTGTCAGATAGTCCGTCCATGCCCAGCCCAGGGTGCGGCGGGCCAGCACCGAGAGGGCGTGCTTGCGGTAGTCCGCGGTGCCGCGGACGTCATCGATCGGCTTGGCGGCGGCCGCGACGAGCGTGCCGAACTCGCGCAGCACCTTGTCGGTGAGCGGCGCGGGATCGTGCCACGGCAGCTGGGTGGCCAGGAATTCCTCGGCGGACCCGGCGCGCAGCGGGGTCGGGCCGGAGGAGCCGATGCCCGTGCGCACCGTCCCGTTGCCCGGGTACAGCGCGATCGAGAACGAGCACACCGCGATCACCATGGCGTTGCGCGTGCCGACCTTCGAAAAGTACTGCGGCCCTTCGGCCGGCGGCAGCCAGACCGCGCGGATCAGCTCGTCGGCCTCGAGCGCGTTCTTGCGTACCCAGATGTAGAAATCGTCGATCGGGATCATCCTGGCGCCGCGGGCGGCGGACTCGACCTCGACCACCGCGTTGCCCGCGAGCAGCGCGGGATGCGCGTCCCCGGCCGGTGAGGCGCCGCCGAGGTTGCCCCCGACCGTGCCGCGGTTGCGGATCTGCGGCGATCCGACCGTGCGAGACGCCTGTGCCAGACCGGGCAGCTGGTTGCCCAGCCGGTTGATGATCCGCACGTACGGCACGCCGGAGCCGATCCGGATCTGGCCGTCGATCTCCTCGTACTCGAACAACTCCCGGCACGGGTTGAGGTCGAGCAGCGCGCTCGGCCGGCCCTTGTCGAAGTTCAGTTCGACCATCATGTCGGTGCCGCCCTGGATCGGGGTGGCGTCCGGGCGGCCGGACTTGATGTCCAGGGCGTCCGCCCAGCTGGTGGGTCGCAGGAAGTCCATCGTCACTCCCACGCCGGACCGGCGGCGGGCGCGTCCTCGCGCAGCACGGTGCCTTCGATCAGGCCGTACGGGCGGTCGGCGGCGTAGAACACCTCGTTGTCGTTCGCCAGCCCGAAGGCGGACAGATCAACGGTGAAGTGGTGCTTGTTCGGCAGCGACAGCCGGACTTCACCGATCTCCGGGCACGCGTTGAGTACTCGCTCGCCCATCGCGTAGAGGGTCTGCTGCAGCGAGTAGCTGTAGGTCTCGGCGAACGCCTCCAGCAGGGCCTGCCTGGCCTCGCGATAGGTCTTGTCCCAGTCGCCCGGCTCGCCGGTGAACCGCCACTCCGCGTTGACCTCGGTGGCGAGCACGCGGTCGTAGGCTTCCTGCAGCGTCGTGTACTTGTCCTTCAGGTACCCGTGGAACTCCGAGCCGGTCGAGTTGAGCACCACCAGACCCTGCAGACCCGCGACGACCCAGGCCTTTTCGCCGTCGTAGTGCACCCGCGCGGTACGCACCTCCTGACCGGAGCGGACGAACGAGTGCTGCTCGTCGCCGCCGCCGAGCACGATGCGCTCCCAGGCGTATTCCTGCACGCTGACCCGCGCATGATGGATGGTCGCCTGCGAATCGACGAAATGCCGGGCCAGCAGCACCCCGAACGCCTCGGGCGAGGAGATGCCGTGCTCCTTGGCGAAGGCGAAGACCGTGTTCTTCTGCGTGTCGGTGGTCAGCACCGCGCCGTTGTCGCCGGTCAGATGCACGTCGTCCATGTCGCCGGACAGCGCCACGCCGACATTGAGATCCCGGATCTCGTGCACGCCACCGTTTTTCGTCACCCTGACGACATGAGTTTCCGCTTTGCCATATCGGTTGGGTCCGAGCTTGATCGACATTGTTCAGCTACCTCGATAGGTGGAGTAGGAATACGGACTGAGCAGCAGCGGCACGTGGTAGTGCGCGGCCGGGTCGGCGACGGTGAAGTCGATGGCGACCGAGGGGTAGAAGGGGCTGATCTCGCCGGTGTCGAAAGTCAGCCGGTGCGTGCCGGTTTCGGGCGCGGGCAGGTCCTTGATCCGGCCGTCGTCGTCGGTGCGGCGCTCGGCGAGCACGGTGCCGTCGGCGCTCGACAACCGAACCCGCAGGCCCGCCGCCGGACGGCCGGTCACCGCGTTCAGCACGTGGGTGGACAGACTCACCTGTCCCCCAGCAGTTTTCGGACGCGCAGCCGAGTGATGTCGGCGAGTTCGCTCTGCACCTTGATCCGCTCGTCCAGCTCGGAGTTGGCCAGGCGCTTGCGCAGTTCGGCGAGCATCTCCTCGGCGCTGCGGCCGGTGGCACGGATCAGGAAGACGTGGCCGAACCGATCCTCGTAGGCCCGGTTGCCCGCGGCCAGCTCCGTGCGCACGGCGGCGTCGGCGCTCGCGGCGCCGGACTGCTCGCCGCGCGACCACGCCGCCTCCCGCTCGGACAACTCGGCCTTGGCCCGGTCGCCGATGCGCGGATGTGCCGACAGCGCCTCCTCGACATCCGGCCAGCTCAGCTCGCACACCGCGGCGACGGCCGCGGCGATGGCCTCCTCGGCATCCGGATAGGGCCGCGCCGCCGCCACCTTCTGCGCCCACTGCCGGGACGCGCAGCAGGTCAGCAGTTCCTGCTCGGCGCGGTCCGGTGGCAGCGAGTTGAGCCATCCGATGTCGCCTGCCATCTGATCTCCTGTCGGGGTTAACCACTCTGTTCCGCAAGTACACCCGCCGGGGAACACCGCAGCTAGAAACGAGAAATCTGAACTGTGCGCCAGTTCACACCCAACTCTTTGTGCGAATGTCCAAGGGCGTTTACCAGGGGTGCGACTGTTAGCCTTCGCAGCGTGCGCCTTCGATCACTGCTGACCATGGCGGACCTGGGACTGGAACTCGTCACCGGCGAGGAAGAGCTGGACCGGTTCGTGCGCTGGGTGGTGACCACGGACATGCTCGATCCCGGTCGCTACCTGTCCGGCGGGGAGCTCGTGCTCACCGGCTTGCAATGGCGGCATGATCCCGCGGACAGCGAGGTGTTCGTTCGCGCGCTGGCCCAGGCCGGGGTGGCGGGGATGGCCGCCGGCGACGCCAGATACGGCGGTGCGCCGCCGGATGTCGTCGAAGCCTGCCGCAAGCATCGGATTCCGCTGTTCCGGGTGCCGGAGACCGTCGCGTTCGCCGCGGTCACCGAGCAGATCACCCGCAATCTGTCGACCGGGCGGGCGGCCGATCTGACCGCGATCCTGGATCGGCATCGGCAGCTGGTCTCCGGCGCCGGGCTCGGTTCCGTGCTCGAGCTCATCGAACGCGATCTGGGCATGCGATGTTGGGTGGTGTCCTCGACCGGACGGGCAGTAGCCGGACCGGGCACACCGCCGCCGATCGAGGTGACCGCCGCGTTCCTCAGTGCTCGGCGGTTACCGCTGGCATTTCTGCATGGCGGAAGCCGGTTCTCCCTGTTCGCGGTCGATGAGCACCGGACCTCGCGGGCCGCGGACTGGTTCCTGGTCTTCGAGGGTGACTACACCGAGTGGCCCGAGGAGCGCCGCGCGCTGGCCGGCGAACTCGCGGCCGTCGTCTCGCTGGAACGGGCGCGACAGGACGACCGGCAGAGCGCCGAGGGGCGGCTCGCGCAGGAACTCATCGAGTTGATCGTGTCCGACGCCAAGCCGACCGAGATCATCTCGCGGCTGGAACTCACCGGGCTCGGGCCCGGGGAAACCTATATCGCGGTGGCGGCCGCCGCCGATGACACGTTGCGCCCCGGTGAGTTACGCGTGCTGTTGCGCGAAATCCTCTACGGCAGAAGACCAGCCGCCGGCGTGGTGGACGGCGAGGCGATCGCGCTGATCCCGGCCGGCCCGGACACCCCGGTGATCGACGAAATCAACCGCGCGGTAACCGCTTTGGAACCTGGCCTACGCGGCAGCCGGCTCTCCGTCGGCGTCAGCGGCGTGGTCGACGGCGAGGGCCTGCGCGGCGCCGTCGAGGAGGCCCGCTACGCCCGGCGCATGGCCGCGGGCCGACTACAACCGGCCAGCGTCGTCGGCCACGACGAACTGGCCACCCACATGCTGCTGCTCGCCTCGGTCCCCGACGAGGTCCGCCGCATGTTCCGGCTCCGCCTGCTCGATCCGCTCATCACCTATGACCAGGACAATCGCGCGGACCTCGTGCACACGCTGGAAACGTTCCTCGAGGTCTCCGGCTCGTGGACCAAGTGCGCGGACCTGCTGCACGTTCACGTGAACACCCTGCGGTACCGCATCCAGCGCATCGAGGAACTGACCGCGCGCGACCTCTCGCGACTCGAAGACCGCGTCGATTTCTTCCTCGCGCTCGCGTTGCGCTGAGCGCGGGTTATCTAGCTGACCCACAACAGCTTTCGCACGGTCAGGCGTCGTCGGAGCCGACCTGGGTGACCTTGGGGGCGCCGAGTCGTGTCATCAGGTCCTGATGCAGAATCCGAAGCAACTCCGTCAGGTCGGCCTGCTGCTCCGCGGTCAAGGCAGCGAGCAAGTCGTACTCGCGGCCGAGCACGTGGTCGACCAATCGCTCGATCATGACGTGACCGGCGGCGGTCAGCGAGACGACGACCGCACGCGAACCGTCGTCCAGCGGCGCTCTGGTGACCAGCCCCTCCCCTTCAGCGCGCGCGACCCGCTGAGAGATCGCACCGGCGGTGAGCATGGTGCGGTCCTTGAGTTCCCGAGTGGTCAATTGATACGGCGGGCCACTGCGGCGCAGCACGCTGAGCAGATCGAGAGTGGCCGCGTCGGTGTCTTCCACCGCCAGCACCCGGCGGCGATCGTCGCCGAAAAGCTTGGCCAGGTGCCATATTCGGGTCACGACACCGATGCCGTCGACCGGTGTGCCCGGCCGCTCGCGGAGCCAGGCGAGGGCGATCGCGTCGACCGGGTCGTTCTCGTCCATGCCACTCCTCGGTTGCATTTAGGTCTAAACGATGAGTACGTTTAGACCTAAATGTACTCGATCTACGCACAACCGAGGAGACAGCCATGGGACGGAACGTCGTGGTGACCGGCGGAGCCACCGGAATCGGGCGGGCGATCGCCCAGAGCTTCGCGGCCGAGGGCGACGCGGTGGTGATCACCGGACGCCGGCCCGAACCGCTGCACGCGACCGCAGCAGAACTCGGCGTCACGGCACAGGTCTGCGACGCGACCGACCCGGCCCAGATCGAAGCATTGGTCGACCTGCTCCCCCACGAGATCCACGTGCTGGTCAACAACGCGGGCGGCAACACCGACTTCGACCAGGATGCGCCGACAGATCTGCACGGTCTGGCCGCCGCCTGGCGAACCAACCTGGACGCCAACCTGATCAGCGCGGTACTGATGACCTCGGCGCTGCGCGACCGACTGACCACGCCCGGCGCCGTGGTGCACATCGGCTCGATCGCCGCCGACAAGGGTGCGGGCGCGTACGGCGCGGCCAAGGCCGGTCTCGCCTCGTGGAACACACAACTGTCCGCCGAGCTGGGACCGCACGGTATCACCGCGAATGTCGTTGCCCCCGGCTACATCTGCGCCACCGAGTTCTTCCGCGACAAACTGACCGACGAGCGGCGCGCGTCGCTCATCGCCGCGGCACACACGCGCCGCGCCGGCGTCCCCGCCGACATCGCCGCCGCGGTCCACTACCTCGCTTCGCCTGCGGCGCGGCAGGTGACCGGGCAGGTTCTGGCGGTCAACGGCGGCGAACGCACCACCCGCTGACCGCGCCGACGGAGCCGCGGCACGCGGCGCAAGGCGGGCAATAGGACCTATCCGGGCAAGTCGGGAGGCAGGGGCTAGCATGGGCGAGCTGGTAACGGTGGATTTGCCGATCCCAAGGTGGTTCGATGACAAAAGCTGTTCCACGGCCGATGGCGCTGGGCGATGACGCCGCCCGGACACTCGCCAACGCAACAAAGTCCGTTCCGCAGATGGAGTCGATCACCCCTCGGTGGTTGGTCCATCTGCTGAACTGGGTGCCCGTCGAAGCCGGTATCTACCGGAGAAACCGGGTCACCCACGAACAAACCGTCGATATTCAGTGCGACAACTTCGACGAGTCTCCGCTGCCGGAGACCTTTATCGACTACGAACGAGACCCGCGGGAGTACCGGCTCAAGGCCGTGCACACGATTCTCGACGTGCACACCCGCGTCTCGGATCTGTATTCGAGCCCGCACGATCAGATTGCTCAACAGTTGCGGCTCACCATCGAGGCAATCAAGGAGCACCAAGAGGGCGAGCTGATCAACAGCCCGGACTACGGTCTCATCGCGAATGCCACGAAGACACAGCGCCTCTCGACGATCGCCGGGCCACCCACGCCCGACGACCTGGACAACCTGCTCACCAAGGTCTGGAAAGAGCCGGGCTTCTTCCTCACCCATCCGCAGGGCATCGCCGCGTTCGGCCGGGAATGCACCCGGCGCGGGGTGCCGCCGCCGACCGTGAGCATGTTCGGGTCGCAGTTCCTGACCTGGCGCGGGATTCCGATCATCCCCTCGGACAAGGTTCCGGTGGAACGCGGGAAGACCAAGTTTGTGCTGATCCGCACCGGCGAAGCCCGGCAGGGCGTGATCGGCCTGTATCAGCCCGGGCTGGCCGGCGAGCAGGGACCGGGCCTGTCGGTGAAGTTCATGGGTATCGATCGCAGCGCGATCGCGTCATATCTGGTGTCGCTGTACTGCTCGCTGGCGATCCTTACCGACGATGCGGTAGCAGTGCTCGACGGAGCCGAGGTGGGCAAGTTCCATGACTACGCACCGACCTACCGGAGCTGACCTCTCGCGCCCAGCGGACGACGGTGGCGCCGAATGGATGCTGCCGGACGAGGCGACGTTGAATCGCCTTGCCGGCGCGTTCTTTTCGGCGCTGCCGTCGGCCGCGGCGGGTTCGCCCGCCGCACCGCTGGGCGTGAGCATGGTGCAGCCGGACATGCCGACCTCCCCGCCGAATGTGCCGGTGCCTTCGCCGGTGCCGACGGCGACGGCGGCCGGGGCGCCGGGGTTTTCGAGCACCACGCCACCGGGCGGCCGCACTCCGGCGCCGTCTGTTCCTGGCGTCAACGGCGCGGCACCTAATAGTGGGTCGCCGTCTGGCGCACAGCGGTTTTCAGGCACCACGCCGCCCGGCGGCAGTACGCCGGAACCGTCGGTGCCGGGTTGGGGACGAGATGTGCCGATGGCCGACGCGGCAGGCCCGCCCGCGCACCCGCCCGTGAGCACGGCGGGCATACACAACGACCCGTTCCTCACCGCACTGCCGTCGTTGCGCGAAGTGCTGTCACCCCAACGCTTTCCCGACAGCGGCATGCAGCCGTCCGCCGCCCCGAGCTTCTATTTCCTGGACTCGGCCGCGTCGCCGACCGCACCTGCATCGTCGACTCGCCTGCCCGACGCCCATCCGCCGTTCGACGTCTACGCGGTGCGCAACGACTTCCCGATCCTCCGGGAACAGGTGAGCGGCCATCCGCTGGTCTGGTTCGACAACGCCGCGACGACACAGAAGCCGCGCTCGGTGATCGAGCGCATTTCCTATTTCTATGAGCACGAGAACTCCAACATCCACCGTGCCGCACACGAATTGGCGGCCCGGTCGACCGATGCCTATGAGCAGGCCCGCGATATCGTGGCCCGGTTCATCGGCGCGTCCTCGGCGGAAGAGATCATCTTCGTCCGCGGCGCGACCGAGGCCATCAACCTGATCGCACAGACCTGGGGCCGCAAGAACATTCGCGAGGGTGACGAGATCATCATCTCGCACCTGGAGCATCACGCGAACATCGTCCCCTGGCAAATGCTGGCCGCCGAGACCGGCGCTGTGCTGAAGGTCATTCCGGTGGACGACAACGGCGAGCTGATGCTCGGCGAATACACCAAGCTGCTCTCCGATCGCACGAAACTCGTTTCGGTGGCCCATGTCTCGAACGCGCTGGGCACCATCACCCCGGTGCGCGAGATCGTCGCCGAGGCCCAGCGCGCCGGGGCGGTCACGCTGATCGATGGCGCACAATCGGTCCCGCACACCAGGATCGACGTACGCTCCATCGGCGCCGACTTCTTCGTGTTCTCCGGCCACAAGCTGTTCGGCCCCACCGGAATCGGCGTGGTCTACGGCAAATCCGAGCTACTGCAAGACGTTCCGCCCTGGCAGGGCGGCGGCAACATGATCAGCGATGTCACCCTGGAACGTTCGCTGTTCCAGCCGCCGCCCGGGCGATTCGAGGCGGGCACCGGAAACATCGCGGACGCGGTCGGTCTCGGCGCCGCGATCGAGTACGTCGAGGGTGTCGGCATCGACAACATCGCCCGCTACGAGCACGGACTGCTCGAGTACGCGACACCGCGGGTCGCGGCGATCCGCGGTATCCGGTTGGTGGGCACGGCCGCCGACAAGGCGAGCGTGCTCTCGTTCGTGCTGGCCGGCTACGAGCCGATCGAGGTCGGAAAGGCGTTGAACGAGAAGGGCATCGCCGTCCGCGCCGGCCACCATTGTGCCCAGCCGATCCTGCGTCGCCTCGGCCTGGAGGCGACGGTGCGCCCGTCGTTCGCCTTCTACAACACCTGCGAGGAGATCGATCGGATGGTCGCCGTCCTCGAACAACTAGCGGCCCGCTCGCCGCGGTGAGGCACTGAACCCGCATCTAGGTCGGCCGCACTCCGGTGCGGCCGACCTCCTGCGCTGTCCGATCAGTACTGCCTGGCCTGAACCGACCACCGCGGGTTCAGGGTCCCGGAAAGGCGCGCCGGGAAGGAGATCTGCTGCGGATTGCCGTCCGAGGTGTAGCGCTGCTCCGGATGCGCGGCGAGCCGATCGAGCCAGTAGGTCGAGTCGAAGTCGACCGTCGTACCGCCGGAACGAATCCGGGGAATCGCGGTCGGATCCAGGTCGGCGTATTGCGACGGGGCCGGCTCGGCCCCGACCAGCATCACCGCCTCGAACGCATAGTTCGTGCCGTCCCAGCTACCCGCGGTGGCCAGCCCCCGGTCGGCTGGGGAAATACCGAGCGGCAACGCCATCGTCCGCACCCGGCCCGGCGCCGCCGACCCGATCGCGCGGACGTTGTCCGCCAGCTCGCGCTGGACTCCGGTGCCGTCGAGCTGCGCGAGGTTCGCGTGGGTCGCGGTGTGGCGCCGATCTCGTAACCGTGTGCGGCCAGCCAGGACAGGGCGCGCGGATCGTCACCGAACGGCTGATTGTTGACGTAGAACGTCGCGGTCGGCGCGAAGTCGGGATGCTCGGTCCGGAACTGTTCCAGGATGCCGATGACGGTGTCCGGCGCGACCTGTCCGTCGGCGGCGAACGCGAGCTGGCTGCGCGTCGAGTCGTCGAAGGTGAGCACCACCGGATGTGTGCCCGCGGGCAGATTCATGGCGCCGGACACGTAGGCGGCCGCGGTCACCGGACGGTAGTTCTCCCGATATAGCCGCTCGAGCTCGGCGCGGAATTTCGCTGGTGTCTGGTCGTATTCGCTGTCCGGCACGGCTGCCAGCTGGTGGTACATGAGGACCGGCACCACGCCCAGTTCGTTGGCCGCCACCGCGGCCGGATCGGGTGCGGGACTGCTCGATGGCGGCGAACTCTCCATCGGGCCCGCGAGATTGGCCGGGCCGGGGTCCGCGGCACACGCCGCGGCCGTCAGCACCAGCACCGACAACACAACTCGAACACCGATAGTCGCGTTCTTCGCCACCGTGCGAACAGTACGCGAGGTAGACCATTTCGTTGCGTAAGGAACTCGGGCAAAGAAGGGACGGGCGCGGGCCGAACCCGCGATAGTTGAGCGATCTTCTGACGAAAGTTGGTGTGCGCGTTGCTAGAAAGACTAGGCGTTACAGGACACCGGCGGTTGGCGGCAGTCCTGGTTATCTCGGTCTTATTGATTCTTATCGCTTCCGTGACCCTGAGTTGGGTGCGCACCGAGCCCCGGGGCCTGACCGTCACCGGGTTGCCGAACAATTTGGTCGGCGCAACGACCATGTCCACCATGACTTTGCGGGTCGACGCGGGCGCCTATGACCCCGCCGCCATGCGCCTCTCGCTCGACGGTGCGCCAGTCTCGGGCACGATCGACGGCAACACGGTCGTCTACCGGCCGGGAGCGCTGCCCGACGGCGAGCACAAGTTCACCGCCGAGATCCCGCCGGGTTTCCTCGGTTTCCTCCGCACCGGTCCGGGCGTGTCGAAGACGTTCACGGTCGACAACGAGCCGCCCGCGCTCACGCTGACCCAGCCGGTGGGCGTGGCCTCCTACCGTCAGCCGGTCACCTTGCGCGGCAAAGCCGAAGGGGCCGAACGCGTGTCGGCCGGCACCCAGACCGTGACGCCGGCCGACGACGGCACGTTCGAGATAGCCATGTCACGCGCGCAGACCGGCGCCCAGGTCGTCGCCGTGGACGCGGCGGGCAATGAGGCCGTGCAGGCGATCACCGCGGCCGTCGAGCAGCCGCGGATCAAGGCGGTACACGTGACCGCCTACGGCTGGTCCGACGACGGACTCCGCGAGGACGTACTGAACATGGCCCGCGATGGCCGCATCAACACCGTGCAGCTCGATATCAAGGACGAGGACGGCGTCGTCGGCTACGACTCCCAGGTGCCGCTGGCCCGCGAATCGGGCGCCGTCACGCCCATCTACGACGCTCCCGCCGCGCTACGGCAATTGCACGACATGGGAATTCGCGTGGTCGGCCGGATCGTCGCCTTCCGCGACAAGACCATGGCCGAATGGGCGTGGCAGAGCGGGCATCAGGACTGGGTTGTGCAAACTCCCTCCGGCCAGCCGTATTCCAGCAAGTACGGCCCGATCGCCTTCACCAACTTCGCGAATCCCGAAATGCGCAGATACAATATCGATCTCGCGGTCGAGGCGGCGAAGCTCGGCTTCGACGGGATAATGTACGACTACATCAGACGCCCCGACGGCGCCCTGTCCCAGATGAATTTCCCCGGCTCGACCACCACGCCCACCGTGTCGATCGCCGAATTCCTGCACGAGAGCCGCGATCCCGTGCACGACGCCGGCGCCGATCTCAGCGCCGCCGTGTTCGGGATAGCGTCCACCCGCCCCGACGAGATCGCGCAAGACATTCC
Source organism: Nocardia sp. NPDC006044 (assembly GCF_042871115.1). Lineage (NCBI taxonomy): Bacteria > Bacillati > Actinomycetota > Actinomycetes > Mycobacteriales > Nocardiaceae > Nocardia > Nocardia sp. NPDC006044. Next base: position 825,493 of record NZ_JBIAID010000004.1, on the reverse strand, counting down.
GCTGATGGCCAAGTACGTCGACTACATCGCGCCGATGCTGTACCCCTCGCATTGGAACGCCGGCGAATACGGTGTCTCGAACCCGAATTCGCAGCCCTACGACATCATCTACCGCTCACTGCACGACTTCCGCACCCAGACGCAGGGCACCTCCGCCAAGGTCGTCCCCTGGTTGCAGGACTTCAGCCTCGGCGTCGACTACGGTCCCGGCGAGGTCAGGGCGCAGATCGACGCCGCCGATGCCGCCGGCGTGAACGGCTTCTTCCTGTGGAGCCCCACCGTGCGCTATCACCTCGTGGGCCCGTCGGACTGAGCGCTACCGGGACAAGCAGGACGACGCTCAACCAGTTCGTCGCGAGCGCAGCGGCCGGAGCCTGTTGCAGTGCTTGCAGCACAGCGACTTCGTTCCGGCCGCCAGCACCGCCGCACGAGCCGTTCCGCCTGAGTAGCGGAGGATCGGAAAGCCCGCCGGAGCGCGGCGAAGGCCCGGCATGATCAGCATCACACCCCGCCGCGCACGCGCGGCTACGCTGGAGGAGTGAACGTTGAAGTGACGCGCCTGCCGGGTATCGGTGTGCGTAAAGACTTTCCGGTCAAGGGCGTTCGCCGCCGCATCGGCGTCATCGATCACAAGGACGGCACGATCTACCTGATCGTCAGCAAGTCCGACAATCCCGAGGCCACCGACCAGATCCCGTTGTCGGCATCGGAGGCGGCCGCGCTGGCCAATCTGCTGGGCGCCCCGCAGCTCGTGGCGCAGCTGCGTGAGGAACACCGCGAGTTCGACGGCGTGAACACCCGCCAGTTCTCCGTCCTCGGCGGCTCCCCGTACGTCGACCGCCCGCTCGGTGAAACCGAAATGCGCACTCGAACAAGAGTTTCCATCGTCGCAATCATGCGCGGCGGAGCGGTGATCCCGTCGCCGGGACCGGATTTCGTCTTCGCGGCTGGCGACCTGCTGGTGATCGTCGGCACCACGGAGGGCTTGGACGCCGCCGCCAGAATCCTCACCGACGGCTGAACCCGAACTCGGTCAGCCGCTGAACACGTCGAAGACCTCTTCCGCGCGGTCACGGCTGCGGTACATGTCCCAGGCGGTGGCGGCGAGGTCGTCCGGGTTCAGCGTGTGCCCTTCGAGGGAACCGAACCGGCCCGGGTCGGCGGCAACCATGGTGTGGATATCCCCACGCTCGATGAGGCCGCCGATGGTGAGCGTGCCCGCGTAGACACCCTGCCCGGCCAGGGCCGCGTTGAGGGTGAGCGCGTAGTTGCGGATCGCGGCAGACGGCAGGGCCAGCTGGCCGAGCATCGGCATGGGCCGGACGCTCGACAAACCACCCGCGAAGAACAGCGCGCCCGCACCGCGAGTCAGCATGGCGGGGAGCACCTCGTGCACCATGTCGACCGCGGGCCACACCCATTCGAACGCCGATTGCGCTGCGGCGGCGTCTGTTTCGGTGATCGGCACGGGCTGCTGCGCCGGCGCCGTGCCGTAGTAGGCCAGCTCGATGTCACCGTCGGCGGTGACCTCGGCGAGCACAGCCTTCAGCCGGTCGCGATCGGTGACGTCGGCGACGTGGGCGGCAGCGTCGATGCCTTGCGCGGCAAGGTCTTTCAGATAGTCCCCGTGCCGTGCGCCGCCGCGCGACACCAGCGCGACCCGAAAACCCTCGCTGCCGAAACGCCTGGCCATCGACATGCCGAGCCCAGGGCCGACGCCAACGATCAGCGCGATTGGTGTGGTGGACATGAATCTCCTTCCAAAGATTGAGGGGGTCCTCATTTTCATAACATAGCACGAAGTCGAGGAGCCCCTCGACTTTTGTAGGATGGGCCTCATGACCAAACCGATGCGCCGCGACGCTGCCCGCAATCGCGAGAAGCTGTTGCGGGAGGCCGCCGACGTCTTCACCGAGCAGGGGCTCGACGGCTCACTGGAGGAGATCGCGCGCCGGGCCGGGGTCAGCATCGGCACGCTGTACAACCACTTTCCGCACCGCGACGCGCTCATCGAGGCGCTGCTGCCACCCCGCCTGGCCGCCATCGATGAATTCGCCGCGCGGGCCGCCGCCGAGCCCGATGCCTGGGTCGCGTTCAGCGGATTCATCGAAGAACTGCTCGATCAGATGACCACCGACCGCGGACTGCTCGAGGCATTCACCGGCGACCATCCCGCCGCGGCGCAGCTGACCGAGGCCTGCCATCGCGGTATGTCGCATCTGTCGACGCTGCTCCAACGCGCCCGGCAGGTCGGCGCGGTGCGCGCGGACGCGAGCGACGACGACGTCGTGCATCTGATCTGGGCCCTGTCCCTGCTGGGCGAGGCGACCGGGACTCCCGCGTGGCGCCGCAGCCTCGAACTCGTGCTCGACGGCCTGCGCCCCACCCAACAACCGACCCGCTAGGAGCAATTCCGTGCCATATGCCAAGGGCGCCAACGGCGTTCGCCTCGCCTACCAAACCGCCGGGACGGGCGCCGCGCTGATCCTGCTGGCCGGTCAAGCCAACAACCATCACTGGTGGGACGGGATCCGCACGGACTTCGAGACCCGGTATCGCACCATCACCCTCGACTGGCGCGGCACCGGAGACAGCGACAAGCCCGACGAGCCCTACAGCACAACCGGTTTCGCCGACGACGTGGTCGCGGTGCTCGACGACCTGGACATCGGCCGGGCCGCGGTCTACGGCACATCCATGGGCGGTCGCGTCGCCCAGTGGCTGGTCGCCCGCTATCCCGAGCGGGTCACCGCGCTGATCCTCGGCTGCACCTCCCCCGGCGGCAAACACGGCATCGAACGCGGCCCCGAGATCCGGCAGTCGCTCATCGATCCCGACCCGCAGGCGGCGCGGCAAGCCCTGCTGGAGCTGATGTACACCCCGGAGTGGCTGGCGCACAACACAGGTCCGTACAACACCCTCGGAGACCCCGCGATGCCCGCCTACGCCAAACGCCGTCACCTCATGGCCAGCAACCGGCACGACGCCTGGGATGCCCTGCCGGACATCGCGTCTCCCACCCTGATCGTGCACGGCACCGAGGACCGCTTCAATCCCGCCGCGAACGCCCCGCTGCTCGCCGAGCGCATCCCGCACGCCCGGATGCGGCTGATCCCCGGCGCCCGGCACGCCTACTTCGACGAATTCCGAGCCGTCGCGAGCCCGCTCGTGCTGGACTTCCTGGACGAGACGAACACCTGATCCTCGGCATTCAACCAGCCGAATCGGCGAATTTTCGCCGAAAGTCTTGACGCGGAGAACTTCCCGGGGCTACTATTCCCATAGGCGAAAAACATTCGACGTGGTTACTACGTGAACCTAATTCTCGAATGCCTATTGTGCTGCGCGGATTCAGCGAGTAACTTGGGACGTTGCGCTGGCTGCCTCCTGTCCAACCCACACAAACCCATTCTGTTCACTCGTCGCGGGTGTGCGAGTTTCGTCGGGTAGGTGACCACACGCAATTCATCAGCAGTGTGAGGTCGCGGAAGGACGCACCGTGTCAGTCTCGTCCCAGAAAGTCACCACTACAGCCCAGGAAATTGCCGGTATTCCCGGCGCCCCGAAGCGGGTGTCGTTCGCCAGGATTCGTGAGCCGCTCGACGTGCCCGGCCTGCTCGACGTGCAGACCGAGTCGTTCGAATGGTTGATCGGCACACCGCAGTGGCGGGCGCGCGCCGCCGCGCGCGGCGAGAACAGCACGGCCGGCGGCCTCGAAGAGGTGCTCGCCGAACTCTCCCCGATCGAAGACTTCGCCGGCACCATGTCGCTGTCGCTGTCCGACCCGCGTTTCGAAGAGGTCAAGGCCTCCATCGACGAGTGCAAAGACAAGGACATGACCTACGCGGCGCCGTTGTTCGTCACCGCGGAGTTCATCAACAACAACACCGGTGAGATCAAGAGCCAGACGGTCTTCATGGGAGATTTCCCGATGATGACCGACAAGGGCGCGTTCATCATCAACGGCACCGAACGCGTCGTCGTCGCCCAGCTGGTGCGCTCCCCCGGCGTCTACTTCGACCACTCCGTCGACAAGACCACCGAGAAGGACCTCTACAGCGCCCGCGTCATCCCGTCGCGCGGCGCGTGGCTGGAATTCGACATCGACAAGCGCGACAGCGTGGGCGTCCGCATCGACCGCAAGCGTCGTCAACCGGTTACCGTGCTGCTCAAGGCCTTCGGCTGGACCACAGAGCAGATCGTCGAGCGGTTCGGCTTCTCCGAGATCATGATGTCGACCCTGGAAAAGGATCACACGGCAGGCCCCGACGAGGCGCTGCTGGACATCTACCGCAAGTTGCGTCCGGGCGAGCCGCCGACCAAGGAGTCCGCGCAGGCCCTGCTGGAGAACCTGTTCTTCAAGGAGAAGCGTTACGACCTGGCGCGGGTCGGGCGGTACAAGATCAACAAGAAACTGGGTTTGCAGATCGATTCGGCCACGCTGACCGAGGCCGATCTCGTCGCGGTCATCGAATACCTGGCGCATCTGCACCGCGGCGACAAGACCATGACCGCCGCGGGCGGCGCCGAGGTGCCGATCGGCGTCGATGACATCGACCACTTCGGCAATCGCCGCGTCCGCACCGTCGGCGAGCTGATCCAGAACCAGCTCCGGATCGGCCTGTCCCGGATGGAGCGCGTGGTGCGCGAGCGGATGACCACCCAGGACATCGAGGCCATCACTCCGCAGACCCTGATCAACATCCGCCCGGTCAGCGCGTCGATCAAGGAATTCTTCGGCACCTCGCAGCTGTCGCAGTTCATGATGCAGGACAACCCGCTCGCCGGACTCACCCACAAGCGCCGGCTGTCCGCCCTTGGCCCCGGCGGCCTGTCCAGGGAACGCGCCAGCATCGAGGTCCGCGACATCCACTTCAGCCACTACGGCCGCATGTGCCCGATCGAGACGCCGGAAGGCCCGAGTATCGGTCTGATCGGCTATCTTTCGGTGTTCGCCCGGGTCAACCCGTTCGGGTTCATCGAGACGCCGTACCGCACGGTGGTCGACGGCCGGGTCACCGACGAGGTCGTCTACATGACCGCCGACGAAGAGGAACGCTACATCCGCGCCCAGGCCAACTCCCCGGTCGACGCGCAGGGCAGGCTGCTGGACAGCAAGGTCCTCGCGCGGCGCTTCGGCGACGAGGTCGAGTTCGTCGCGCCCACCGAGGTCGATCTGATGGATGTGTCTCCGCGCCAAATGGTTTCGGTCGCGTCCGCGATGATTCCGTTCCTCGAGCACGACGACGCCAACCGTGCCCTCATGGGCGCGAACATGCAGCGTCAGGCCGTGCCGCTGATCCGGTCCGAGGCGCCGGTGGTCGGCACCGGCATGGAGCTGCGGGCGGCGATCGACGCGGGCGACGTCGTGGTGAACGAGAAAGACGGTGTGGTCGAGGAGGTTTCGGCCGACTACCTCACGGTGATGGCCGACGACGGCACGCGCAAGAGCTACCGCCTGCGCAAGTTCGCCCGGTCGAATCAAGGCAACTGCGTCAACCAGCGGCCGATCGTCGACGAGGGTGCGCGAGTCGAAGCGGGCCAGGTGCTGGCCGACGGTCCGTGCACCGAGAACGGTGAGATGGCGCTGGGCAAGAACCTGCTCGTCGCGATCATGCCGTGGGAGGGCCACAACTACGAGGACGCGATCATCCTGTCGCAGCGCCTCGTGGAACAGGACGTGCTCACCTCGATCCACATCGAAGAGCACGAAATCGACGCCAGGGATACGAAATTGGGCGCCGAGGAGATCACCCGCGATATCCCGAACATCTCCGACGACGTGCTCGCCGACCTCGACGACCGCGGCATCATCCGGATCGGCGCCGAGGTCCGGGACGGCGACATTCTGGTCGGCAAGGTCACCCCGAAGGGTGAGACCGAGCTGACCCCGGAAGAGCGCCTGCTGCGTGCGATCTTCGGTGAGAAGGCGCGCGAGGTGCGCGACACCTCGCTCAAGGTGCCGCACGGCGAGTCCGGCAAGGTCATCGGCATTCGCGTGTTCTCGCGCGAGGACGACGACGATCTGCCGCCCGGGGTGAACGAGCTGGTGCGCGTGTACGTGGCGCAGAAGCGCAAGATCCAGGACGGCGACAAGCTCGCCGGCCGCCACGGCAACAAGGGTGTCATCGGCAAGATCCTGCCGACCGAGGACATGCCGTTCATGCCGGACGGCACCCCGGTCGACATCATCCTGAACACCCACGGTGTGCCGCGTCGGATGAACATCGGCCAGATCTTGGAGACCCACCTCGGGTGGATCGGCAAGACCGGCTGGGAGATCAAGGGAACGCCGGACTGGGCCGAGACCTTACCGGCGGAGCTGCGGTCCGCGCCCGCGAACAGCAATATCGCGACACCGGTATTCGACGGCGCCCGCGACGAGGAGCTCACCGGCTTGCTCGGCTCCACGCTGCCCAATCGCGACGGCGACGCGATGGTCGGCGCGGACGGCAAGGCGACGCTGTTCGACGGTCGCTCCGGCGAGCCGTTCCCGTACCCGGTCGCGGTCGGCTACATGTACATCCTGAAGCTGCACCACCTGGTCGACGACAAGATCCACGCCCGCTCGACCGGCCCGTACTCGATGATCACCCAGCAGCCGCTCGGCGGTAAGGCCCAGTTCGGTGGCCAGCGCTTCGGTGAAATGGAGTGCTGGGCCATGCAGGCCTACGGCGCGGCATACACGCTGCAGGAGCTGCTGACGATCAAGTCCGACGACATCGTGGGCCGGGTCAAGGTTTACGAGGCGATCGTCAAGGGCGAGAACATTCCGGAGCCCGGCATTCCGGAATCGTTCAAGGTGCTCCTCAAGGAACTCCAGTCGCTGTGCCTCAACGTCGAGGTGCTGTCCTCAGACGGCGCCGCGATCGAGATGCGCGACGGCGACGACGACGATCTCGACCGGGCCGCGGCGAACCTGGGCATCAACCTGTCCAGGAACGAAGCGGCGACGATCGAGGATCTACACGGCTGACCGTCGTGCGCCGAGATCGCCTGCCCAGCAGGCGATCTCGGCGCACACCGATCAAACGTGTACCGTCGCGACCGCGTCGGTCAGCTCCGGATTCTTCGGCTTCGTCCGAGGCAGGAAGAACGCCGGGATCAGGGTCAGGATGATCAGCACCAGCGCCACGATGTAGGTGTGGCTGAATGCCGTTGACGCCTGGCTCAATCCGGTCTCCAGCACGCCCGGCGGCAGCTTGCTCGCGAACTCCGGATTGGCGTTCGCCGCGATCGCCGGCTTGGCGAATTCCTTGTTGTTCAGGAAGTTGGTCAGCACCACCGAGATGGTCGCGGTGCCGATCGAACCCGCCGTCTGGTTCACGATGTTCATCAACGTCGAACCACGGGCGACCTGCTGATGACTCAGCGTCTGGATGGCCGCGGTCATGATCGGCATCATCGTGCAGCCCATGCCGAGGCCCATCACGAACAGCGCGCCCAGCATCAGCGGGTACGCGGTGTCCACCGTGAGCTGGGTGAAGAACACCGTGCTGACCGCGATCAGCGTGATGCCGACCAGCACGATCTTCCCCGGCCCGATCTTGTCGACCAGCTTGCCCGCCACCGGCATGGTCACCATCGCGCCCAAACCCTGTGGGATGAGCAGCAATCCGGCCTGCAACGCCGATTCGCCCCGCACCTGTTGCAGGTACGTCGGCAGCAGCAGCGCCCCGCCGAAGAACGCGATCGCGAACAGCACCATGGTGAGCACCGCGAAGGTCAGCGACCGGTTGCGGAACAGATGCAGGTCGATCAGCGGATGCTCGGTGCGCAGCGCGTGGAACACGAACGCGACCATCAGTAGCGCGCCGATGATGGCCGGCAGCAACACCTTTGTCGCGAGCACCGTGCCCTCACCCGGAATGGACGAGACGCCGAACAGGAACAGCGCGAGCCCCGGCGAGGCGAGCAGCATGCCGAGGAAGTCGAACGACTCCGACGGTTCCGGCTTGTCCGCGGGGAACACGACGTAGGCCAGGATCAGCGCGATGACGCCGATCGGGGCGTTGATCAAGAAGATCCACTGCCAGTGGAATTCGATCAGCCAGCCGCCCAGGATCGGGCCGCAGATCGGGCCGAGCAGCATCGGCACGCCGAGTACCGCCATCACCCGGCCGACGCGCTGCGGGCCGGCCGCGTGCGTCATGATCGTCATGCCGAGCGGCATCAGCATGCCGCCGCCGATGCCCTGGATCACGCGGAACGCGATCAGCGACTCGATGTTCCACGCGGTGGCGCACAGCACCGAGCCGAGGACGAAGAAGGTCAACGCCGCCATGTACAGGCGTTTGGTACCGAACCGGTCCGCCGCCCATCCGGTGAGCGGAATGACGGTTGCCAGCGCGAGCGTGTAGCCGGTGATCGTCCACGCCGCGATGGCGTAGCTCGTCTCGAATTCGGCCTGGAAGGTCGGGAGCGCGATGTTGACGACGGTGATGTCGAGGATCGACATGATCGCGCCCAGCACGACCACGCCTGCTACTTTCAAGACCGCCGGGTCCAGTTTGTCGGCGGTCGGGTCAGGCCCCGTCGCCTGATTATCCGGAGGAAGGTTCACCGCTTCAGCGTTCCACCTCTTCGCCTCCTACACCAGCAATTTCGCGGGCAATTCGGTAGAAGAATTTTCCAGCGCGGTCAGCGCGGCGGTCGTAGCGGCCTCGCTCGCGGGCAGCAGCGGCAGCCGGACGGCCGGGCTCGGGATGCGGCCCTGGGCGGCCAGGACCGCCTTGATGACGGTGGGGTTCGGCTCGGCGAACAGCGCGGCGGACAGCCCGGCCAGGCGGTGGCCGAGGGCGCGGGCCTCGTCGATCCGTCCGGCGTGCCAGGCCGCGATCAGCGCGGCGAACGACCCGGTGCGCAGGGCCGAGGAGGCGAGGATGCCGCCCGCCGCGCCGAGGGCGAGCAGCGGCGAGAGGTAGAGGTCGTCGCCCGCGAGGACGGCGAAATCGGCTGGGCGCGTGGCCATCAGCTCGATGGTGGCATCGTCGATGCTGCCGACGGCGTGCTTCACGCCGATGATGTTCGGGTGCCCGGCGAGCCGGCGCAGCGTCTCGGCGCCGAGGATGCGGCCGGTGCGGTACGGAATGTTGTAGATGACCAGCGGAACCGGGCTGCTGGCGGCGAGCGCCTGGAAGTGGGCGAGCACACCGGCCTCGGAGGGGCGGGTGTAGTACGGGACGACCGTGAGCGCCGCGGTGATGTGCGGGCTGAGCGCGGCGACCGCCTCGATCGAGGCCGCCGTCGAGTTCGAGCCGGCCCCGACGATCAACTGGCCGTGGCGTTCCCGGCACACGCGGGCGCAGATCTCGACGACGAGCGCGCGTTCCACGGCGGTCAAGGTGGCGGCCTCCGCGGTGGTGCCGAGCGCGACGAGCCCGGTCGCGCCTTCGGCGAGGGCGGAGTGGGCCAGGCCTTCCAACGCGTCGGCGGCTAGCGCGCCGTCGGCGGTGAACGGCGTGACCAGAGGGATATACAAGCCTGCGAGCGTCATGAATACGAGCTTGACCCCGATGAACGGTTAGGTCTAGTTCACGTTTCTACAGGCGAGCATAAGATTGACTGATGCTCGATATCCGGAAGTTGCGGCTGCTGCGCGAGCTCGCCCACCGCGAGACCATCGCGGCCGTTGCCGACGCGCTCGCCTACACGCCCTCGGCGGTATCCCAGCAGCTCAGCGCGCTCGAACGCGAAGCAGGCGTGCCGTTGCTGGAACGCACCGGCCGCCGGGTCACATTGACTCCGGCCGCCCGCACCCTGGTGGAGCACGCGGAGACTATCCTCGCGGTGCTCGAGCAAGCCGCCGCCGAGCTGGCCACCACGCGGGCCGACCTGACCGGAACGCTACGCATAGGTGCGTTCCCCACCGCCGTTCGAACCATCCTCTCCCCCGCGCTCGTCGCGTTGAGCCGCGATCATCCCGGCCTCGAATTGATGGTGACCGAACTGGACCCGGCGACCGCACCCGCCGCGCTGCGCGCGGAAACCCTGGATGTCGCGCTGGTTCAGGAGTACGACTACGTGCCGGTAGAGCCGGATTCCGCACTGGACACCGAGCCGCTGCTCGAGGAGACCATTTATCTGGCGGCGCTTTCCGGCGAGTCGCTGGCCGGCCGGCGCGAAACCTCCTGGATCGCAGGCACTCCCGATACGTTGTGCCACACGATGACCGTGCGCGCCTGCCAGGCAGCGGGATTCACGCCGCGGATTCGTCATCACGCCGACGACTTCGGCACGGTACTGGCCCTCGTCGCGGCTGGGCAAGGGGTGGCGCTCGTCCCGGAACTCGGCGCCCTCACCTGCCCCCCGGAGGTCACGCTGACACCGCTGCCGACGCAACGGCGTACCCTGCTGGCGTATCGACGCGGAACCGGCGACCATCCCGCGGTGAGCGCCGCCCGCTCGGCATTGCGGGCCTCTGCGGCGGCGATCACCACCGCCGGGATGTCGCAGCGCGGCTGACAACTCCGGCTGCCACAGCTCAGTCCACCCGATTGCGCACCGACGCTGTCTCGGCTCAGCGCAGAAGATACCGACTGGTCGGCACTACGTCGATGTCTCGATCAGCGCCGAAAGTGTTGACGCTCTTCATCAATCGCGCGATGCGCCGCGTCAGTTCAGCGTCGTCGCCGGCGCTGCCGTAAAACACGTGCGGGTCGGTGAGAGCCCCGATCGGAAACTGTTCTTCGACAATGGCCGCGATCTCGGGCGCCGCCTCGGTGACGGGTTCTAGGACGAGATTCTGGACGTAGCCGAAGGTCGCCTGAGTGGCTATGGCGATTTCCGTGTGCTCGGTGCGCCAACGGTGCAGCCAGTCGGCGTGCGACAGGGTGTCGGGCCGGCGCAGAAAAGCGACATTGGCCAACCCGGGAGCCCGTTCACGAAGCGGTACCACCGGGGGCTCGATCGGCCTGGTCTCCTCGACGTGCCAGCCGGCAATCCGCTTCGCCATGGACCCGAGAATGTCGGCGACAGCATCGGTTTGACCGCCATCCGGGAGCCACACGCCGACCACCGCAGACACCGGTTCCTCGAACGTGGTCAGTCGCAGCATCGCGTTCTCGACCACGGAATCGGAGATATTCGCCTGCACCGCAACAGCTCCGGCGGCGCCCAGCCGGACGGTCAGCTCCTCGGCGAGGAGGTCGCCGGGGCTCCAGAGTGCGAACATCACCTTCATCGCGCGACCACTTTCTGCAACAGGTTCTACTCCTGCGCAGCGTAGCCCAACCTCTCGGTCTGCGGGGCTAGCCGAACGACTTTGCCGCAGAGAGCAAGAGACCGACCGCGTGCCGCACCGACCGGTCGACAACCTCCTCCGGCTCGCCGTCGTACTGGTGATGCTCGGCGTCCACTCCCGCTCGGGTCGCCACCGCGAACCAGACCGAGCCGGCCGGCTCGCCGTCCTGCGAATCCGGGCCGCCCACACCGGTGGTCGCCACGGCGAGGTCGGTATCCATCAGTGCCCGAACACTTTCGGCCATCGCGCTGGCCGCCGTCGCGGAGACCACCGGCCCTTCGGGCACATCGAGCACCCGATATTTGACCTTCGTGGAGTAGGCGACGACTCCCCCGCGGAACCACTGGGCCGAGTCCGGCGCGGCACCCAGTGTCGCGGCCAGATTTCCGGCGGTCAGCGATTCCGCGACGGCGACCGTCAGGCCGTCTCGCTTGGCGAGTTCGGCGAGTTTCACCGCGGACTTCACTCGCGGCACCTCCTGCTGGTGATCTAGTGCGGATGACGAGGCCGGCTAGCCGGTCAATCGGGCGGCTCCTGGACCTCGTCCTGCGCCGAACCGAGCGGGAGTTCGTCGGCGTCTTCCGCGTTCTGCTCGTAGCTGCCGGGACCGAGATCCTCCGCCGCCCGCTCGACCGAAGCCGGGTCGGGGGTCGAGGCCGCCTGCGCGGCTTGGATTTCCGCGCCGACCCCGTCCGATTCCGTCGCGACGGCGAGTTCGGCCCGCAACCGTCCGGCCGTCGCGGTGTCCCCGCTGCTCTCGGCGGCGGCGATATCCTCGTGCAGCTGTTCGAGCAATTCATGCGCAACCATCGGTTCTCCCTACGAACGAATCCGAGACTCAGCCCTTGCCGAGCGCCTTGGCCAGCTGGCTCTTGTTCATCTTCGAGCGGCCGTCGATATTGCGCTTCTTGGCCTCGTTATAGAGCTGATCCCGGGTCGGCCCCTTCGGCCGGTTGGTTCCCGAGCGCTGCCCGCCACGTTGCTGCGGCGACTTGTCCTGGACCGAGGACCGGCTGGCCGTCTTCGACTGGCCGGACTGGGCTCGGTTCTTGTTCACCGTGCGCGCGGCGATCTCCTTCGCGCGTTTGGCCGACGCTCCCTGATCCTGCTCGGAATCCTTGATGTGCTCGTACTGCCGCTCCTGTTTGGCAGTCCATTCCTTCGGCATGTCGATCACCTCCTTGGCGACGTATACCCGGTCGGTTTCGCCGTAATCGGCCGGTCTGCGGGACCGAACCCCGAGGTCAACGCGCTGTGACGCGGATTGTGCGCAGCTCGGGGTCGGCGGCATCGGGCACATTCATCCCGGCCTCGAGGCCGGTGCGCAGATACTCGACGACGGCGGCGTCGAGACGTTCACCCGGCACGACCGCCGGTATGCCCGGCGGGTAGGGCGTGAGTTGCTCGGCGGCGATCCGCCCAGGCGCCTCGTCCAGCGGCACGGCTTCGGTGCGGGCGAAAAACGCGTCCCTGGGCAGCAGTACCGTTTCGAGCTCGAGTTCGCCCGGTGCGGGGAGCGAAATGCGGGGCGGTTGTGGGTCTTTCACATTCTTGCGCCACGCGGTGAGGCCGTCGACCAGCGCGGCGATCGAGTGCCGGTCGTCGGCCACGGACAGCGTCGCCAGGATACGGCGATGGTCGCTGAGCCCGACGTCGATGAGCCGGTGCTCACGCAACCAATCCGCGGCCCGGTATCCGGACTCCCCGGTGCGCGAGACGTCCATCAGCACCTGCATGCGATCCAGGTCGTGTGACGCCTCCGAGCCGAGCAGTTCCTGCTCGAGCACGGCGATGCCGGGGATCTCGGCGAGTGCGGTCCGCGCCTCGTCGGCGACACCGAGCGCGGCGTCGAACATTTCGCGTCCGTGCTGGACCATCTGCCTGCGCCAGCCATCCAGGGCCGAATAGATCAGCACGTTCGGACTGGTGGTCATCAGCAGGTCGGCACACGCGCTGAGCCTGGCTCGATCGATCAGATCGCCCTGCACATGGAAGACCGAGCCCTGTTCGAAGCCCGCGCCCATCTTGTGCACGCTGACCACACAGACATCGGCGCCCGCGTCCATCGCCCACGTCGGCAGCGCGGGGTGAAAGGGCAGGTGCGCACCCCATGCCTCGTCGACGATGAGCGGTTTGCCGCGAGCGTGACACTCCGCGGCGATACCCGAGATGTCCGCGCAGGTGCCGTACGGGCTCGGGCTGACGATCAGCGCGCCGCTCGCGTCCGGGTTTTCCTCCCAGGCCCGGCGGACCTGCTCGGGCGACGGCGGATGGGACAGGTGGTGCTCGGCGTCCCAGCGCGGGGTGATCCAGTGCGGGCGGACGCCGGAGAAGATCAAGCCCGCCACGATCGATTTGTGACTGTCCCGCGCGACCAGCAGCCCACCGTCGTGCCCGCCGGCCACTGCCATCATCGCGGCCTTGACCGACAACGAACTGCCACAGGTCGAGAAGAACGCCGATTCCGCACCCACCGCGTCGGCCATCAGCTCCTCGGCCTCGCGCAGATAGCCACCTCGGGCGAGCCGATCGTCGAGGCCCGCGCTCATCAGGACATCGGAGCCGAACGCGTCCGCGCCCAGCACCTCCAGCACCCGTTTGTCGGTACCGCGGCCCTGTCGGTGCCCCGGCGGCGTGAAGCCGTACCGGCCGCGTTCGTGGTAGTCCGCCAGCGCCTCGACCAGCGGAGCCTTGGTGTGATCATGCTTGGTCCTCGTCACGGGCACCTTCCTCTTCGCTGATGATGTCCTCGCGTTACCCCGCACGCTTTCGATCACACCTGCGCGCCACGGCCGCTTATACCGCCCTGAATACTTGCCGGCCCCTCGGGTACTCGGACCGCACTGACCGAAGGCGGGTGGCTGTGAAGACGATATCGACCGACATCCCGGCACGACTGGATCGTTTGCCATGGTCGCGCTGGCACTGGATGGTGGTGATCGGGCTCGGGTCCGTGTGGATCCTGGACGGCTTGGAGGTCACCGTCGTCGGCAGCGTGGCGAGCAGGCTCTCCGAACCGGGCAGCGGCATAAGCATTACTGCCGCACAGGTTTCCGGGCTGGCGGCGGCGATGTACGTCGCCGGCGCCGGTTGCGGCGCACTGTTCTTCGGTTGGCTCACCGACAGATTCGGGCGTAAGAAGCTGTTCCTGATCACCCTCGCCGTGTATCTGTTCGCGACAGCCATGACGGCCCTGTCGTTTTCGATGTGGTGGTTCGTCATCTTCCGCTTCCTCACCGGCTTCGGCATCGGCGGCGAGTACGCGGCGATCAACTCCGCCATCGACGAGCTGATCCCGCGAAAGTATCGCGGGCGCATCGACATCGTGATCAACGGAACGTTCTGGCTCGGCGCGGTCGGCGGTTCGCTGCTGTCCATCGTCGCGTTGAACACCGACCTGTTCGCGCCGAACATCGGCTGGCGCTTGACCTTTGCGCTCGGCGCGGTGTTCGGGCTGGTCATCCTGGTGGTACGCAGGCACGTGCCGGAGAGCCCGCGCTGGATGTTCATCCACGAGCGCGAGGACGGGGCCGAACGGACCGTCGCCGACATCGAAGCGCAGGTCCGCGCCGACACCGGCCGCGAGCTGGAAGACGTGTCCGATCAGCGGATCGAGATCCACCAGCGGCGCACCATCAGCTTCCGCGAGATCGCCGAGGTGATGGCGAAGCACTATCCGAAGCGCAGCGTGCTCGGCCTCTCGCTGTTCATCGGGCAGGCGTTCCTCTACAACGCCATCACGTTCAATTACGCGCTCATCCTGTCGAAGTCGTTCCACGTGGCCGACGATCGGGTCGGCTACTACTTCGCCGTGATCTGCTTCGGCAACTTCCTCGGACCGCTGCTGCTCGGCAAGCTCTTCGACACCGTCGGGCGCAAGCCGATGATCGCCGGCTGCTATCTCGGCTCGGCAATCCTATTGTTCGGCACGGCTTGGCTTTTCGCAGCCGGGACGCTGTCGGCGGTAACCCTCACCGCGTGCTGGACCGCGGTGCTGTTCGTCGCCTCCTGTGGCGCCAGCGCGGCGTATCTGACGGTGAGCGAGATCTTTCCGATGGAGACGCGCGCCATGGCCATCGCGTTCTTCTACGCGATCGGGACCGTCGCGGGCGGCGTGGCCGGCCCGCTGGTGTTCTCGAAGCTGGCCGCCGACGGCGACGCCGGCAAGATCGCGCTCGCCTTCGCCATCGGCGCCACCGCGATGTTCGCCGCCGGACTCGTCGAGCTGGCGTACGGCGTCAAGGCGGAGGGCCGCTCGCTGGAGGACATCGCGAAACCGCTCAGCGCCGGCTCGGACCACCACGCGGCCAAGGCTTCCTAAGTTGTCTCAGACAGATTAGGCTGGAGGTCAGTACACCGAAGGGACTCTCAATGACCGTGTCAAGCCGCAGCGGCCATCGATCCCGGGTTTTCGAGGGTGAATGCGCGTCCGTCTCGAAGCAAAGCCCACAGCACGTCGACCAAGCGGCGGGCCAACGCCAGCAGGGCCTGTGGGTGTGGATCTGTCGTTCGCCGCGTTTGCGTTCGTAGAACCGCCGCGAGGGACCATCGGGGTTACGCAGGCTCGACAGGGCGGCCATGTAGAACACCCTGCGCATGCGCCGGTTGTAACGCTTGGGCCGGTGCAGATTGCCCGAGACCCGGCCCGAATCCCGAGGAACGGGAACAAGACCCGCGTAGGACGCCAACCGGCCCGCGCTGGAGAAACCGGCCAGGTCACCGCCGGTGCCGACGAGGAACTCCGCGCCCAGGCCGGGCCCCATACCGGGCAGAGACTCGATGATGTGGGCCCACGGATGGGCCCGGAAGCGGGTGGTGATGAGTTTGTCGGTGTCCTTGATCTCGCGATCGAGGTCCAGGAGTTTGGCCGCGATGCGTTTGACCAGCATCGCAGTGTCAGCTTCGCCGGGCAGGGCCAGGGTTTGGCGTCCGGCGGCATCGACCGCGGCGGCTGTGGTCTTGCCGATGCCGGGCTTCCAGGCCCCGTTCTCGGTCAGATGTGTTGCGACGCCGTCGATTCCGGCGGCGCGGATCTCGCTGGGAGTACACATTCCGGCGACCAAGATCAGCGGGGTCCGGTTCGAGTAGTCGAACGCGGCTTCCAGCGCGGGAAAGATAGATCCGAGCAGATCACGCAACCGATTCACGCCCGCGACCCAATCCGACATGAGATCGGTGCGATAACGGGTCAACTGCGTCAACCCGACCACCAGCTCGTCAGGCATGACCACCTGACCCAGATCGCGGCGCATACGCGCGGTTTCGGCGATCACCTTCGCGTCCTTGGCGTCGGTCTTGGCCTCACCACGGAACCCGTGAGTCATCGTGTTCACGACCCGGCCCGGCACATACGTCACCGCCTGCTCGGCCGCCAGCAGAACTGTGATCAGCAACAACGCCAGCGGGCTGGTCAAATCGATCGCCCACCGCACCCGATCGGCGCCCTGGCCGGCGCGGGCGATCAGCGCCTCGATCGCGGTCTGGTCGTTGCCGAATTTCTGGCTGAACACCGTCTTGCCGGCGTCGTCGACCGCACACGCGTGATGCGCTGCTTTGCCGACGTCGATCCCGACCCATATCTGAGGGCGAGTGGTCACTCACCTGCTCCTGACCGTCGAAGTTTGTTGCGCCCGTGGACAACCCCGCCGGCAGATCCCTAAACAGCGACGACCCGCAACAAGCTCTCAATCAGCAACCGGAGCGTCCAGCACGGCGGGGCAGCCAGTCCTTTCGAGCCTCGACAACAGGCACACACCGATCAGCTACACCCCACCGCCCTGGGCATCCAGGGCACCAACCCCAGACACCTACAAACTTAGGGACACCGATGTCAGCCGCCATGCCGCACACCCCGACCCGTGCCTTCAACAGTCTCGTCACCCACGGATGGAATCGGCTGGCAGGCGTATACAACATCCCGCTGGTGCAACGGGTCGCCTACCGGCCGCCGCAGGACGAGATCATCGGCCAACTGCGGCAGGGCGGTATCCGGCGGATCGCCGATGTCGGTTGCGGCACAGGGATTCTCGCGTCGCGCGTGCAGCAGGAACTGAAGCCCGACGTGATCTACGGCTGCGACGCCTCCGTCGGCATGCTCCGGCAGGCGAAAGCGCGCTCCCGCGAGGTGAATTGGCTCAATCGGCGTGCCGAGGACCTGGGCCTGCCCGACGGCGCGGTCGACGCAGTCGTCTCGACGCATGCCTTCCACTTCTTCGATCATCCGGCGGCGCTGGCCGAATTTCACCGAATCCTTTCTCCCGGTGGGCTGCTCGCCATCGTCCTGATCAATCCACGCCACCGGTTCGCGCAGCTGTTACAGCCGTCCCCGATGCAGAACGTCGCGTACTTCCCGTCGCCTCATGCGATGCGGCGCCTGGTCCAAGCGGCCGGATTCCGGGTCACCGAGCAACGCCCCGTCCGCAGGCCGCTCCCCTCCCCACTGGTACCCGACGTCCTGACCGTCGCCCGCCGCGCCTGAAGGGTCTCGGGATGCCTCGCCGACGAACTGTCGGTACCCCCAGGTAATCTTCTCGACCGGACCGCGCTGCCCCAGACCCCGCCAGCCGACCGAAACCGAAATTGATACTGACATCGGTCTTAGGTGGAGAGGGGCAGGTTGTTGGATCAGTCTGTTGAGGTACCGGAAAGCATGCCCGGCGAGGCTCAGGGGCTCGCCCGGCCCGTCGAATCCGACACGGTTCGGCCGGCCGAGGAAGTACTGGGAACGGGCCGATCACAGAGCGCCGGAACCTTCCGTTTCTGGCTGGCCGACCAGCGGTGGGAATGGTCCGACGAGGTCGCGATCATTCACGGCTATGAACCGGGCACCGTCCGGCCGACCACCGAATTGCTGCTGTCGCACAAGCATCCGGACGATCGCGATCAAGTCGCGAACACCATCGCGCGCACGGTCGAGACCGGCGAGCCGTTCTGCAGCCGGCACCGGATCATCGACACCGGCGGAGTGCTGCATCACATTCTCGTCGTCGGCGACGACATGCGCGACGACAACGGCGACGTGATCGGCACGTCCGGCTACTACATCGACCTCACCAACGCGCTCGAAGAAGACCGCAGGCAGACCCTCGACGGCGCGCTCCCCGAGCTGTACTCCGCGCGCGCCGCCATCGAACAGGCCAAGGGCGCGCTCATGCTCATCTATGGGATCACCGAGGACCAGGCCTTCCGGGTGCTCACCTGGCGTTCCCAAGAAACCGGGACCAAGCTGCGCGCGCTCGCCACCCAGCTCGTCTCCGAGGTCACCACCCTGGACAGCTCCATGGTCGAGCTGCGCACCCGCTTCGACCACCTACTGCTCACCGTGCACGAACGGATGTGACGCTCACCGCGTGCGGTGCTTTTCCAAGATCTTGCCCGGGTCGGCGGTCCGATCGACCACAGCCCGGGCAAGCTCCGGCACCCGCACCCGGGTGTGCCGGGCGTAGCCGCGCAGCGCATCGAACGCGGTCTCCGGGTCGAGATCACCGTGCGCCGCGAGCATGCCTTTCGCCTGCTCGATCACGATCCGGCTCTGCAACGCCAGCTGCAACTGCCCGTTGACCGTCTTATGACCGGCCAGCAGCCGAGCCTGCAGAATCGCGATACTCGCGATATCGGCCAGCGCCTGCCCGACCAGCAGATCGTCCCCGCTCAGCCGCTCCGCGCCGGCACTGAACAGATTCAGCGCGCCGACCCGATCCGCACGCAACCGCAGCGGCAACGCGTACACCGACTGAAAGCCGTCCAGCAGAGCCTGTTTCGCGAACGCGGGCCACTCCCCCCGCGCCGCCTCTAGATCCTCCACGATGACCCGCTCGCCAGTGCGGTACGACCGCACACACGGCCCGTCCTGCGCCTGGATTTGCAGTAACTCCAGCCAGCGCGTCGCCTCACTGGTCGTCGCCAGCACCTTCATGTCCTCGCCGTCGCCGGCCAGCAACACCGCCGCGGTATCGACAGGTAGCAACTCGACGGCGCGATCCAGCAGTTCCTGCACCACGTCCACCGGGTCGTAATCCTCCACCAGCGAGTCCGCCAACTGCACAAACGCCTCGACCAGCCGCCGCTCCCGACTCATACCGGCCGCCTCCTTCCATTCCGCCGGCCCCGCGGGTCCCGGCCGTTTTCGTACTGACCGGAAATGCCCCCACCTCCCGCCCTCAATCGCCCCACCCACCCGGGACGCCCGTCACACCCCCTGCGCCCGACCAGGATTCAGCCCCTCCCACCCCCACCGCCACGCCGTTAACCAGGCGATTCGCTCCCCCGCCCCAACCTGAGGTAATCTCTTCGAGCGCCCAGCAATGGGCGGCAACGGGCTGTGGCGCAGCTTGGTAGCGCACCTGACTGGGGGTCAGGTGGTCGCAGGTTCAAATCCTGTCAGCCCGACAGAGAAAAACCCCTCCTGACCTCGGTCGGAGGGGTTTCGTCGTTATTCGACCACTCGGAGTTGGGGACCGTTTGGGGACCAATCGGCCTGACCCCTGCGCGCCAGCAGCTCGGGCAGCTGAGGTCCGTTGTTCGGCGTGGTCAGGAACCGTGACAGCAAGTCGCCGTCGTTTTGCAGCGCGGCGATGTCGGGGTGCAGGTACCGCCGGGTGATCCGCGGGTCGGTGTGCCCGGCGATCTGCTGAAGCCGATGCAGCGGGACTCCGGCGTCGGCGAACCAGGTGAGTCCGGTATGCCGGAGGTCGTGCCGGCGCAGGTGCTCGTATCCCAGGGCTGCGACCACGTCCGGCCAATGGATGGCGCGCCGGAGGACACCGGTTTGAATTCGCCCGCCGCGCGGTCCGAGAAACAGGCGAGCGTCAGGCCTGCCGTCGGCTGCCGCGATCCGGGCGAGAACCATCGGGCGGATTTCCTCGATGATCGGAATCCGGCGCGAGCGTTTGTCTTTCGTGCCTTTGTCGTTCAGCCCGCCCGGCCCTGGCGAGGTCTGCCGGCGCAGCGTTCATATCCACTTCGCGGTGTCGATGTCCTGAAGTCGTTCGCTGGGCTTGACGATCTGTAGGACCCATCGCAAGACACATTGGTCAGCGGGTCGGTCGGATGTTTTGGTTGAGGTGGAAGATGTTGGTCGGGTCGTAGTTGTTCTTCAGCGTGGTCAACCGGGCGAGTTTGGCTGGCGAGAAGGCGCGGTGGACGCCCTCTCCGTTGAGGGTATTGACGTACGCGCCGCCGGCGTAACGGTCGAGGGTGGCCGCGTACGCGCGGATCGTGGCGATCTGTTCGGCGTCGTCGGCGGGGTTGTTCCAGCGGGTGGCGGTGACGAACTCGAACTGGGTGTCTCGGTGGCTGAACGCGGCGTCGTCGTCGGCGATATCGGCGATCGCGCCGCCGTAGGCTTGGAGGCTGGCACCGACGCCGGGGTTGCCGAGCAGGGCGCGGATCGCCTCGTCGGGCAGCGACATGAAGTAGTGGCCTTTCCAGTAGCGGCGGAACCGGTGCCCCTGCGCGCTGTCTTCGCGGCTCTGCAAGGTCAGGTACGACAATTCTTCGATGCGCTCGGCCGCTGTCTGGCCGAGGTTGCGGAAGGCCGCGAGCAGTTCGGCGGCTGTTTGTGGGTCGCCGATCCATACGAAGCCGACGGTGAGTTCCTGACCGACGATGCTCGCGGTGAAGGTGGCCTGCCGGGGCGCGGTAGCGTTCAGATCACGCCAACCTCGCAGGACCGCGAAGGCCTCCGCCCAGTCGTAGGTGAATTCGGCGACGAGAGTGCGGGTACCGATGTGGTGCAGACGGAACTCGAACGCGGTGACGATGCCGAAATTGCCGCCGCCGCCGCGTAATCCCCAGAACAGCTCGGGGTTCTCGCTCGCGCTCGCCGTCACGACGTCGCCTGCGGCGGTGACGACTTCGTAGGAGATCACGTTGTCGCAGGCGAGCCCGAATTGCCTTGCGAGCCAGCCCATCCCGCCGCCGAGAGTGAGTCCGCCCACGCCGGTGTGCGAGACGTTGCCCGCCGTGGTGGCCAGACCGTATTCCTGCGTGGCACGATCCAGTTCGCCGAGCAGCGCACCGCCCTGGATCCAGGCGACCTGCCGCTCGGGATCGACCTGGACGGCGTTCATCGGCGTCAGGTCGATCATCAGCCCGCTCTCGGGCACCGCGAGTCCGGCGATGTTGTGGCCACCGCAGCGTACGCCGATTTCCAGGTCCTCGGTTTGGGCGAACTGAATGGCCGCTGCGACGTCCGCGGTGCTGTGGCAGCGGGCGATCACGCTCGGCCGCCGGTCGATCATCGCGTTCCAGACCGTGCGTGCCTCGTCGTACCCGGGCTGTCCCGGATGCAGAAGTTCGAGAGTGAGTGTGGTGGCGGTCATCGGGTGCTCCTGTCGAAAGTGGTCTGCGCACAACGATGACAGCGAAGTGGTTTATGGATAAGGTCCATTTCTATGCGCCTTTCCAGTACCAATTTCGCCTCCGGCGAACTGTTGGTCGAGCTACGGCGCGACGCGTCTGTTCCGCTGTACCGGCAATTGGAGATCGGCATCCGTGATCGGATTCGGCAGGGACTGTTGCGGACCGGCACGGTGATGCCGGCGACCCGGGCTCTCGCCGCCGATCTCGGACTCTCCAGGGGCGTGGTCGTCGAGGCGTACCAGCAGTTGGTCGCCGAGGGGTATCTGGTCAGCTGGACCGGTGGTTACACGCAGGTGGCGCCGACCGTGGCCAGTTCTCCAGTCGCACAACAGAAGACGGCGGCCGGCGGTCCGCCGCGGATCGATTTCAGGTACAGCAAGCCGGATGTCTCCCGATTTCCGCGCGCCGCTTGGCTGCGCTCGATTCGCAAGGTGCTCAACGAGACGCCGAACAGCAGCCTCGCCTACCTGGACGGGCGCGGCAGCACCGAGCTGCGTGAAGCACTGGCCGACTACCTGAATCGGGTCCGGGGTACCTCGGCGCGGCCGGAGAATATGCTGATCTGCAGCGGCTTCGCCCAAGGTTCGCGGCTGCTCCTGGACGTACTGGCGGCGGCCGGATATCGCCGGCTGGCGGTCGAGGACCCATCCGACAACGAAGTTCGCGAGGTCGCAATCAAAGCCGGACTCGAGACGGTCGGTGTGCCGGTATCGGACACCGGGCTCGATGTGGCGGCACTCGAACGGTCAGGTGCCGACGTCGTCCTGGTGACCGCCGCCCATCAATTTCCCACCGGCGCAGTCGCTTCGGCGCGGACACGGGCCGCGTTGATCGCATGGGCCACCGCCCACGACGCCCTGATCATCGAGGACGACTACGACGCGGAGTACCGCTATGACCGCGATCCGATCGGCGCGATGCAGGGCCTGGCGCCGGAGTCCGTGGTCTATGCGGGCACGGCGAGCAAGACGCTCGCGCCTGGGTTACGACTGGGCTGGCTGATCCTGCCGAGCCGTCTGGTCGAGCCGACGTCGGTGGCCAAGGTGAACGACGATCGCGGTTCGCCCGTGTTGGATCAGCTGACCTTCGCCGACTTCGTCGCGCGGGGCGAGTTCGACCGGCACCTGCGCCGGATGCGGCCGCGGTACCGGCAGCTGCGCGACACCCTCGTCGGCAGGCTGGCCGAACAGATACCCGACCTCGTGCCGATCGGAGTATCCGCCGGACTCCATGTGATGACCTGGCTGCCGCCCGATCTCACCGAGGTCGCAGTGGCGGATGCGGCGGCGGAGCAGGGCGTCGGAATTTACGGCCTGGCACCCTATTGGGTGACAAAGAACGGCCCCGGAGGTCTGGTCTTTGGGTATGGCGGCTTGACCGAACCCGCCATCATCGAGGGTGTAGATCTGCTCGCCAACGCCATCGCCTCGCTGCGTCGGCAGTAGCGACCCCATCGATCAACGGGGTTTGGCCGCGAACTGTGAAGCTGCCTCCCTCTGGCAATCCGCGCGACCAATAATCGGCTCACAACGGCGCCTTCTCGGGAGCCGCCCCCGAGAACCGACCTTGCTTCGAGGCCTGCCACCTCAACGCAAGAGACATCGAACCGCGCCCGAACGGTCCGGCCAGAGTCCGCAGCGGTGCCGAGATGTGCTGAGCCTCTGGGAATCTCCGTTGCCCCCTCGGCTTGCGTTCTCGTCAAGCGGGTCAGCTTTCACCACCTTGGCCAGTGCCCGAGTCACGCCGTTGCTCAACCCGGCCTCACGATGGCCGTCGCGCAACGTGGCCGTCCGGCCGCAGCAGCACAGCGGGCACCTCTAGGTTGAACGCGTCCTGGATACCGAGATTCATGCCCTGTCCACCATTGGGCGGATGCATGTGCGCCGCGTCGCCCGACAGGAGCACCCGCTCGATCCGGTAGCGATCGACCAAGAGGGTGGCGTCGCCGAAGCGAGACAACGTCGCCCAGTAACGTCTCGTGCCTGGTGGGTTCGCCGGAAAAATCGACGCCGAGCAGCTTCGCTGCCGTACTGCGGCGACCGTCACAAGCCAATAGGTGACCGAACCCGCAGATGCCGTGGCATCCACCGTGATCATTACCGACGACCGGTCGCCGGGCGGCGAAGGGTCGCCGACTACGCGAGGCATGACCGGGTCCCCCGAACCCGGCCTGATCGGGATCAACTGTATGCGTCAGCGAAATGCCCGGGCTCCGATGTTCTCGGCGAACTGCTTCCAGAATCCGTACGCAAGACCAGTCGTCACGCTCGTCTGCGCTCCCGGAGTCCAAGGCCCTTCAGCCGAAACCTTGAGATACAACGGGTTTTGCGACGGAAAGTTCGATTGCTTCTTCAGATACAACGTAAAGGTAATATAACGATTTTCGCCTTCGAAATGCCCGGGCAACGAAACGAACCTGAATACCGAGCCATTCACGAAGACGACCCTGATCGGGTTCTTGGTACCCAGATTTTCCAGATTGCACACACGCCCCGGCGTCAGAGGACCACATTCGGACCGAAACGGGAAGAATCGGTTCAAGTCACGCGTGATCTCACCCACTGCGTTGGCCGGCGTGAAAGCCCCTTGCTTCGCGATGAACGACTGAGGTAGCCCGGTAGGAAAATCGTATCCGTACGATAGGCCCGAATCTGCCATCGCCGGAGTCGGGACGATACCCAACGAGACCACACCGGCGATAAGGAATGCCGCGAGCAGATCCATAAGCCGTCTCATCAAGGCCTCCACATACAATCGAACCACGCCGACAGCACGCGATGAGCATGATCGGTCTGTGCCGTGATCGGCCGTTGCTGCGCGAATCCCCGTGCCGCAGCCGATATCCCATTTTGTTCGAAACGCTCGCTGTTCGGTATCAGCTGTTCATACGACAGCCGCTCACTACTTGACCGGCCGTCTTCCCTCTGTGGTCCAGGCGCTTCTTCGACGACCACAGCAGCCACGTCGAGTCCGGGTCGAACGCACTGCTCGGCCGCGTGAGCGCGACCGCCAGCACGATCATGTTCACGCCCAACGGGCTTTGCGCTGCTGGGTGGTTCAGCATTGATCGCCGTGCTGGACTACCGGGTACAAACCATCACCGCGTGCCTGCTCGGCCTGACCGTCGCCGCCTTCCTCGCCAGGGCCTCTGCCGCGAGCGGTGCCGGTGATGAAACCGACCCTCGGTCATCACGGCGGAAACAGAGCTACCACCGTAGAGGCACCAAGCATGTCCGCGTTGAAACCGCCGACGTGCCGTACGGTTTCGACGAAGAGGAAGTCGAGGCCGGCGATCCCGGGGACGGGTCAGTGCCGAATCAGGCCGCAACCGTGCCACTTTCGTGACGGAGACCACACCGCACGGGTGTCACGGTCGAGGGCCGGGCGGTGTCGCAGTGACATACAGAGCAACGCCTAGGGAGAAATATGGAAACCATCACTGTCGAGCGCACGATTGCCGCACCGCCGCAGGAAGTCTTCGACTGGTGTTCGAACACCACGAATTACGAGCGCACCGCCTGGGTATTGCGTGACAGGCTCATCCAGCCCGGCGAAGCCGCGGCATGGGGGCTCGGCGCGGTCCGGGCGCACACGTGGCTGATCGGCCGGTTCCGGGAACGCATCACCCGTTACGACCCGCCCCGGTCATTCGACTACGTCGTCGAACGCAGCGTCCCCCCGATATCGCACAAAGGCGCAACCATGACCTTCACGACGGTGCCCGGCGGTACCCGAGTCGTCTGGACCAGCACCGTCGACGTCGGCTCGATTGTAGGAAAGGTCGCCAGAACCGTTGTCGGCCATGTCTTCGGCCGAATCCTCGCCGCCTGCGACAAAGCGCTCACCACCAAAAGCGGCCCCGTCTAACGGTTTCGACATACCGGCGATCACCGCGGGAGCAACCCGGATCGTCTTCTTCTCGTCTCCTCACGGCCAGATCATCTAGTGCCCCGGAACAACGCGGACGTTCCTCTGGCCCACCGGACGCCCCTGTCTGCCCAGGACTAGGGCCTGATTGCCGGAATCCGTCGCGGGGCACACGCGAATAGCGGCAGTAGTAGAAGGTTCGCACGGTTCAGTCCACACTGATGAGCGTGCACTTCAGCTCGCGATGGCCCGGGTGGGAATTAGCTGCTGCCCCGCCCCCATGCTGGTCTATTGTCTTGCGCCGAGGTCTTGGCCGGGTAATCGGCCTTCGGGGGGCACTGTCGAAGGCAGTAAGACCGCGTCGGCGAGTGCGCTGTAGCCGATGCCAGGTCAAGGGCGTAGATAGGAGGCGCCGTTGAGGTCGAGGATGGCGCCGGATGCCCAGGTGGCTTGCGGTGAGGCCAGGTAGACGATGGCGGCGGCGATCTCGTCGGGGGTGCCGACGCGTCCGAAGGGGCTTTCCGCGCGCAGGGTATCACCCTCGGGCGCAGCAAGTTTGGCTTCCTGGCGTTCGGTTCTCACGAAGCCTGGGGCCACCGATGCCACGCTGATGCCGTGCGGGGCGAGCGCTATCGCCATGGATTGCCCGAACGCTTGCAGGGCGGCCTTGCTTGCACCGTAGGCGGGATAGTCGGGTTCGCCGCGGAACGCGCCGCGCGACCCGACATTGACGATGTGCCCTGGCGCGCCGCGGGCGATGAGGTGGCGTGCGACGGCGTAGGTCAAATGCACCGGGCCGAGCACATTGACCTCGAGCATGTGCTGCCAGACCTGCTGCCACTGAGCGGCTTCCACCTCCGCGACACGATGGGCATTGCCGGGTGTCGGGGCCATGCCCGCGTTGTTGACCAGAACGTCGATGCCACCCAGCGCCTGCACGGTATCGGAGGCGATCCGCTGCGCGGCGTCGGGGTCGGTGAGGTCGCCGGCCACGATGACGTGGCCCGAGCCGGGCAGTGCCTGCAGGGTCTGCTCGGCTGCGGCTCGGTCACGAGCGTAGTGCACCGCGACGCGGTCGCCGCGGGCGGCGAACGCGCTCGCCGCGGCCCGCCCGATCCCGCGGGAGGCTCCGGTGATCAGCACCCGCCTCATCGCGCGAACACCTGCGACTCGTCGAGAAACGCCTTGAACTCCAACGCGTTACCGCACGGATCGCGGAAGAACATCGTCCATTGCGCACCGGGGCGATCGGGGAAGCGCAGATAAGGCTCGATGAGGAATTCGGTTCCGGCGGCACGCAACCGGTCGGCCAGCTCGTGAAAACCCTGCGGGGACAACAGCAAACCGAAATGCGGGATCGGTACGTGATGCCCATCGACCTCGCTGGCGCCCTCCTGTGCCCGGGCGCGCGCGACGACGTGGGTGACCAATTGATGCCCACTCAGATTCCAATCGATCCAGTGGCTACTGGTTCGACCCTGCTCGAGACCCAACACCTCGCCGTAGAAATGGCGGGCGGCGTCGAGATCCTCGACCGGGATTGCCAGGTGGACTGCAGGGCGCATGACGCGACACCTTCCTCGAATCGGTTCCTTGTGTGTTCCCCTCGTAATCCAGCTTGCGCGCACCCATGTCCGAATGTCAACATTAGGACATGGATACATCCCTTCCCAAGGCAGCCCGCCGTGGTCTGGCGCAGGAGGCGGCCGATCTGATCCGCGAGGCGATCCTCACCGGGAAATTCCCACCCGGCGCACCACTGCGAGAGGTGGAACTGGCCGCAGCACTGGGGATCAGCCGAGGCTCGGTTCGCGAGGGCCTCGCGCTACTGGAAAGCGAAGGGCTCATCCGCCGGGGCTGGCACCGCGGCACCACCGTGCTCGAGATCACCGCCCACGATGTCGAGGAGGTCTACACCCTGCGGGCAGCACTCGATCGACTCGCCGCGATCACCGCACGGCACACCGCGACCCCCGATCAACTCGACGAACTCGACGAACTGGTCGACCGCATGGCGGCGGAACTGGCCGCGAACGCGCCCGCGGCCCGGCTGCTGGCCCTGGACCTCGCCTTCCACGACCGCATCTACGCCGCCGCGGGCAACCAGCGCCTGCACCGGGCCTGGGATGCGGTCCGCTCCCAGGTCCACTTCTTCCAACTGCACCGCGTCACCGCCGACAACCACTACCGCGATCGCGTCGTCGCCGAACACCGGGAACTCGCGACACTGCTTCGCTCAGGCGATCCCGAGACCCTCGCCCGCTACGCCGAACAACACGTCGACACCGCACGCCGCAGCCTGCTCGCCGACCTCCCGCCATAACTCACAGCAGATCTGGTACGCGCCCGCACCGGACACATTCGGCGGTCCACTCAGAGTTCGTCGATGCCGCATCCATTTTGAACCGCGACTCAGCCTACACAGCAACAGATTTCGTTCAGCTGGATCCCGCGTGCCGTGCAGCTATCGACCACTCCCCGGTGCGAACCCGAGCAGTGTGCGGATCGCGGTGCCGAGGGCGGCGCCTAAGGTGTCGAGGGCGCCAGGGTTCAGCAGCGTCGACGGCACCGTTTGGATGTCACAGCCGGCGAGGGCAGGCTCGCCGTCCATGCGTCGTTGCAGCCAGTTGAAGGCGTCGGGTGCGCCGAGTACCGCCACTGGGCCGTGCGCGAGGATGGGAAACGAGTCCCGTCTGTAGGTGACCGATACTCCGCGAGAGCAGTACGCGCTGGTCTGCGCGTCGGCTCCGGCGATGGTGCTCGCCTCGTCGTAGACCCCGTTGAATTCGTAGACCGGTGCGGTCGGAGTGTGCTTGGTGTAGGAGCGCTGTTCGATCATTCGTGCCACGACCGGGTCGGCGAGAAACACGTCGACGGGCACGGTGATATAGCGTGCGAAGTCCGGTAGGGCGAGGAATCGGCCGATGCTGTCGAGGTCGGCGTCGATGACGATCTGGCCGGTGCACTGGCGTTTCGCCCGGTCGATCAGCTGCCGAGCCGCCGGGGTCAGGTAGTGGCTCAAGGTGTCGGCGAATTCGGCAGAGTCTTTCGACATCGCCGCTCCGGCCAGGGGCAGCAGGCCACCCGTGGGAGTGTTGCTGATCGAGATGAGTGTGCCCGCCAAGTCGGCGACCGGCGCGCCGAGAACCGCACCCACGAGCTTTAGTTCCGGTGCGTAGTGCGGGGCCATCTCCGCCGCCCAGGTGGACGCGACACCGCCACCGGAGTAGCCGTACAGGCCGACCGGGGTATCTACGCCCGCCAGGCCGAGCGGCCCGAACTGCTCAGCCGCCCGGATACCGTCCAGCACAACGTAACCGGGTTCCTCGGGGGTCAGGAAGTGATCGTCGGTGCCACCTTGGTCCGGAATGGTCACCGCCCACCCACGTTCGAGACCGCTTGCGGCGAGCAGGATTTCGACACTGGGGGCGGCTATGCCGATCGGACCGTTCGGGTTCGTGAAATCGATGGGTACGCCTTGCTGCAACGCCACCGACGGACGGCACATGTCGGCGACAGCGTCGACCGCGGTCTGATACGACAGCAGCGGACGTGGCCGAGGCGGCCCGTCGGGAACCATCACCGTAGAGGCGGCGATGTAGGGGGCTCCGTGGGAATCGGTTGTGCGATAGAGCAATTGCCAGGCCTGGATATGAGTGGGCAGCAGCCGCAGGGTGCTGACCTGTACCTGTCGTGAGCGCAGGATCGTGCCGGGCGCAGCGGCTTCGTATCCGACCGGTGCGGAATAGAACGGATCGTCGGCGGTGAGTGGTACCGCCGCGGCCCGCGGTCCGGTCACGCTCAGCAGTGCTGCGACCAGGCATGCGGTGACCGATACGACGGCCGGCAGGCGCTGCACCGTGAGGGATCGAAACATCATGTCACGGATGGACACTCACACCTCCGAAGAAAGAGAACATCTCTTTCCTAAATTAGAGTGTCGGGCGTCACATAGCAATGCCGCGGTCTACCGCCACACGCAGATCCGAGGGCAAGTGTGCGACATGACCCGCTGCCCTTCGCCGAGCAGAGCGAGTGCGCGTTCCAATCCTGCTGTCCAGATCCCGGAGTGACGGCGCGACGATCCCTCACGATGACTGCTGGCACCCAGCCGCGTGGGACGCCGGTTGGGTACCGCCGCACCACAATCCGGCTGGCGCGGTGATGTCGGGATTCGCGACCGGCAAGGACGCCACGCGGTTGAAATTCGCGACACCTCCGACGCGCTTTCTCCCAACTGTCCTCAGCCGGCGCGAATGCAGTGTAACGACTGCGCGCGGACAAGGTAGCGCCAGTCGGCAGTTCGCTATTTGCAAGCACCGCGAATCACTGCCGTCGCGTGCAGGATTCGCTCCGCATCGAAAAGCTCGAGCGCCGAAGGTCAGGCACACCGTTCCGCGCCCGGCTGCGCTGGACCAGCCCACGGATCAGAAAACGCGACTCCGAATCCGTGTTCGTCGCGTCCGTGAGCAGCCAGGATCGTGGCTCGTTTGCGGGGTTGGATGTTGGCCTTGGTGATATCGCCTTCGTAGTGCGCGAGCACCCGCGGATCCATCACCCGCCGCCACAATGGCGGAATCGCCGCGCACACGACCATAGTGATGTAGCCGGCCGGAAGCCGCGGCGCCTCTTCGGAATTGCGCAGCGTCTGATACCGGCGTCCGGTATTGATGTGATGATCGCTGTGCCGCTGTACATTGAAGATGAAGACGTTGGTGACCAGCCAGTCACAGTCCCAGCTGTCCTTGGGCGAGAAGCGAGCCCAGGAACCGTTGGCCTTGCGCTCGCGCAGGAGCCCATAGTGCTCGATGTAGCCGATCGTCTTGAGCAACGCCATGCCGAGCACGGCCTGTATCGACAGGTACGGCGCTATGGACCAGCCGAAGACCGCAAGCAGTCCACCGAAAAGTACCGCGGTGATCGACCATGTCTGCAGGATCTGGTTGTGAATACTCCACCACCCCTGTCCCTTTCGGCGTAGCCGCTCCCCTTCCAGCCTGATCGCCGCGCGAAAGCCGGTCACCAGATAGCGGGGCAAGAACTCCCACAGCGATTCGCCGTACCGCGCACTCGAATGATCGCCGGGTGTGGCCACCCAAACGTGGTGCCCGCGATTATGTTCGACGGTGAAGTGGCCGTAACCCGACTGTGCCAGCGCGATCTTCGACAGCCACCGCTCCAGTTTCTCGACCCGATGTCCCAACTCGTGGGCGGCGTTGATGCCGATAAAACTCACAAAGCCTACCGACACCGCCAGACCCAGCTTGTCCACCACACTCAACTCGTCACCGGACCACATGGCGCACGCGACAAGCAGGCCGATCAACTGGACCGGCAGGAACAAGAACGTGCACCACCGATAGTATCGATCGTTCGACAGCTCCTCGTAATCCTCATCGCGCAGATTGTTGCAGTCCTCCCCCACCAGCCAATCCAGTATCGGGATAACGATGAACACGATGATCGGAACGCTCCACCAGAAGATTGGGCAGCCCGTGCGTAACACTAGTTGGGAGGGCAGCAGCGCGGCCGCCGGCGCGATGAAACCTAGAACCCAGAGATGACGTTTGGGATCACGTGACCCGGAACGTTTGCCCAGCATTCGCATGTCCGCCCTTGGATGCGACTCGAAGAGATATTTCGGATGCGCGAAGCATAGGACGACTCCGAAAGTGACGCTGCCCAAGACCTTTCACTTAAGCACTGACTTAAATCAATCCGAGGAATACAGCGCCCGATATTTACCGCAGCTTACAGCGACCTTCAACGCCACACTGAAGTCGCACAAGCTTTGGCGGACCTTCGAGGATGCAGCCCAAAGGTTTGCTGGGCACGGCAGGCCCTGAGCCAGACGCACAACCCGATATCTCCTGGGCCGGGTGCGATCAGGACGGCCTAGCCTGTCCGTCATCTGATCATGAACAGAGTCACGTAGCTTATCTTTTCGCCGACACCAGCGATACGGGGATGGCGGACGGAAAGCCTGAGATGGCTCGCCGTGCGGGCGGCGGACTCGGTGTAGCCGACTGCATCTTCGACGGTCGGTCAGGCCCATGACAGGAAATCGACCCGCCACACCGTATTCTCCTTCACCACACCGACTATCGCCTCACGAGCGGGAAGGCCCGAACCTTGCGGGAACGTCGCCGCCGCCCGTATTCGCGGGACGCCGGGACCCCAGAGATCATGCTCGATATCGGTGTAGCTGAACTGCGGCTCCGCTCCGTCGCACCACACCATCTCCCGCAGCCTGCTGATCGATTCCCCGACAGCTCGCTCGTCGAACTCTTGGCGCCGGCGTGCCGACAACGCATGCCGAATCTTTGGCACACGCTCCTCGGAGATTCCGTCGCGCAAGTTCACCAACGCCGTCGATGCCCCGGAGCGGTCCCATTGCTCGGGCGGCAGGTCATCGGGGTCTTCTTCGGCGTTGCGGCGTTCGATCTCCTCGATCAGCTGGGTCAGGGTCTGAGCCACATCCCCGAAAATCTCCGGCTCCCAACGGCAATAGGCGATATCACTGCTGGGCGCCGGCTCCGACACCGGAAAGTTCGTGACCAACGACCCAGGCAGATCGATATTCTCACCGATCAACACATGTCTTCGTCCGGCCGGAGCCGGATGGAACCTGCCACGAACCGGTTCACCGCGATAGCTCTCCTCGTTGAGGAACGGCTCATCGGACGGATGGAAATACTCACCGATCAGAAAACTTTCGCTCTCCAGCCAGCGTTTCCCGACACCGAGCTCGCGACCGGATACCAGAACCACGACCTGAGCCCCTCGATGCCGCTCCCGATCGCCATCAACTCGCGATATTGGTAATCGAAGCGCACTCCCAGCCGTGCTTCCGCGGCCGCCAACTCGGCTTCCGACGCCGGAACACCTGGCGTCGCTCCGACCGCCACCGCCCGGGCAACAAGATCTCGAAGCGTCACGAAACGGACGCTACCAGCACAAAAGCCAAATCCAGCAGGATTCGATGCCCGGCCCGTAGCCTCTGCAGCGTGCACACCACGTTGACCGAGCACGCTCGATGCTTATACGGCGACGAATACCGTCCGGCCCCGGACTGCACCATCGGACACAACGAACAGGCATTCCTCAACGAACTGACCTTCGCAGAGGCGGGCGCCATTCTGTCCATGCTGCACGAGTTGTCGGCCCAGATCGCCGACGGGAATCTGCCGGTGTGGATACGGAATCTGGCCTACCGATCGGCCGTACTCCACCGGCCCGATCCAGGTCCTTCTCGCATCGCCTCACTGAGGCCATCGAAGAGTTTCGTCACAGCGTGTGCTCGTCCAGCAGAGGTCGCCAACCCTATCGGCGTCCGTCATTTGCGTTTGTTCCGGGTGTTCGACATCACCCTCGTAGATCACGAATCATGCTTACGACCAACTGGGCGCCGTCGTCGATCTGTGGGGCATTCTCGTCCTTGACATAGATCTCGAGTTCGCCTCGCCACCCTTCGATGACCGCCGACAGCGTCAGATATCGGGAACCATCAGCGGTTTTCGGTGCAATGATTCCCGCGACGGGGACACCCTGCACTGTGCGGGTCCGGTCATTCGAACCTTCGGTAGAGCCGAGATTATTGTGGCCCTCATCGAGTCCGAGCGACACACCCCCCACGTATCGAGTCGGTAGAACGTCGGTGTTCGTGGGGCTGGTGTCGGAGTTCTGGTAGAGGCATCCAGCTGATTGTTCGATGTCTCCGTCCTTGCGGGTGGTCGGGTGGATCGTGACGTCGAACGCAGTGACCTTGTACCACCTGGACAGGAATTCCTTCGGGTAGGCACACAATTCGCGCGTGCTGTGCATGCTGGGCGCAGGCCCGGCGTGGTCGTTGCCCGGCCCACAGGCAGACAGCAGAGCGCTCACGACCACCCCCGCCGCGAACGCGGCCCGCCGCGTCATCGTGGATCCCACTTGTCTTTGTCCGGTGACTGGCTGTCGAAGTCGGTGGATGCGCTCTGCGGCCATTTCCCGTTGTTGATGCCGGCGGGGCTTGTCGTCGCGACCGTGAGGGTGTCGAGAATTCCTTGCTGTCTGAGCAGGACCGCACCGAGCGCGAGGCCGTGTTTTCCGACCTTGTCGACCAGATCCGTGCCGAAGTCGATCGCGTCGGAAACACCGATGGGCATCGCGACAAAAGACGCGATCTTCAGCATGGCACCGCTGAACTTCGTCAGGTATGCGGCGATGTCTTCGATGATGCCGGAGTAGAACTTCCAGGCGCCGTCGGCTGAGTCGCGCAATGCACTGTTGGCGGTATCGCACACGGTCATCGCCGATTCCATCGCTGTCTGTTGCACGGCAGCGGCGTTACCGTAAGCGGCCGCCGAAGCCCCCAGCCACTGTCCAGTGAGGTTACCGTGCAGAGGGTAGTTGTTGCGCGCCTCGCTGATCTTGCTCTTCGCATGGAGCCACTCCCCTGCGGTTTGAACAAACGCGACCGGAGCGCGCAAGCCGTCGATGGCCCCGCTGAGTTCTTCGAGGACCTTTCGGATGCCGGCCTTGATCTTCTCTTTGTTGTCCTGCATCACACCGGTCAGCGAATCCTCGGTCAGAACCCCGTAGACCGCACCCACCGCCACTCCAACCCCGGGAAGCAAGGCCCCACCTTCTTGCGCCGCTGCGGCTATGGCCGCGAGCCGGAACGCTTCATCGACATCGTCTGGGGTGTTTCGGATCTCGTCGATTTTCGCCGAAAACTGCCTCAGGACCTTATCGAGGTCATCAAGGGTCTTGCTCGTCTCCGTCACTACAGCCCCTCTTGTAGCTTGATCAAGACATTGGCGAAGTTCTCATCTTTCTCTTGAAGAACAGTGGCTACGTGCGTCAACACGTTGCTGATCGAGGTCGCTTCGCTACTTCCCTCCCGCAACCGGTCTCGTAACCACTCCGCGGATTTCTTCTGTGCTTGCCACACCTCATCGAAGATCGACCAATTGATATCGCCATGGCTTTCCGCGATCGACCGTGTGCCGCGAGCCGCGGCTTCGAGGTCGGTGGCGGTTTCCTGCCACGACGCCGACGCGGTGACCATCTTGTTCAGATCCATCGAAAAGTCTTTTGTCACCGGGGGATCCCTTCGAGGTAGAAGCGGTGCTGCACGACTTCGGATTCCAGCTCGTCCTCGGATCGTGCCGCCCACTGGCCCGACTCATCGAACACCGGGCGTTGCTTACGGATCTCGTCTATACACGTAAGGATGTCGTGACCGATCTCGAAGGGCTGAGCCGTCGACGCCCAACGCGGCTCGATGACGATCTCGGTCAACCCTGACAGCTCTGCGCGCACCGTCACCGACGGCGTATCGAATTCGGTTGCGGGTCCGCTTGCTTCGTAAACCGACACCCCAGCGGACTCAATCTTCGCGAACTCCGTCGAAGATGATGCACCGAGCAGGGCGACCAGCTTCGCACGGCGGGTCGGCCTCATGCTGAGCCGCTCCCACTGCCCCGAGGCGATCGTCGGGGCTTCTTGCCGCCAGACCGCCGCCCAGTATCCGCTCATCGCCTCAGCCGAGAATTGGCTCGGTTCACGACGCTGATGCAGGGATCGATCGACCTCTATCTTGACCGGTAGCCTCAACCTGTCCAGCTCCATGCCGATCAGCACAGGCGCCGTTGCTGCGTTGGGTGCCAACAACATTCCTTCCGCACAGTCCGATGTTCGTCAACTGGTTTGGACGCACACCGCTCCAACTTGGTTCCTCCATGTGCTCTAGATCATGCCCGAGCGGTACAATCCTCGTAAGTCGCCTGGCATCTCCGGATCATCTGCGTCGCCGGCGTTCCACGATCGGGTCTGTCTTGTCAATGGTGTTTCCGGCGATTTCTGTCAGTAAGGTTTGGGCGTTGGGCTGGTGATCGCGAAGGCGTTGACCGCGGATCTCCAGCGCATGGTCCATCGCGCCCGACCGCCGCCGGTCGCGGTCGGGTGACTGGGTCGCCACTTACCACCTGTTGCTCGTGGCGTCGTATACTTCGCGGTTCTTTTGTTGCAACCCAGGAGGTTTCGGTGCTCATCTACGGCTGGCAGCGGCAGGTTCACACGCTCGCCACACTCACCGTCTACTGTGGCACTTGCCGGTGTAGTGGCCCGCACGGATTGCGGAAGTTCGTCACCAAGTTCTCACTGTTCTTCGTCCCGCTCTTCACCGTGAGCAACGAGCACTATCTGGAATGCCCCGTGTGCGGGGTGCGGTCGACCGTCCCGCCTCGCGACATCCCAAAACTCGTGGCCCAAAACAATATTCAGCCCTCGCCTGGCGAGATGATCCACACCCTGCCGCGTACCGCGGAGCCGGCCTGGCCTGATCTGCCGTAGTCCCCGCGCCGCGACGCGGACATGCTTCTGCGGCACAGCGACAGACGTTGTTTTGCCGTCCAGATCCGTTGGCTGGTACCGCTTTTCCATGGCGGCCAACACCGAGTTCCGGGCGTTCGGACGAAGGAGGCCAGAGGCTACAACCGATCTCGTGAGGGCTTCTCGGTAACGGCGATCAGCAGGGTGCCAATCGCAGCCGTTTGCATCATCAGC
Organism: Nocardia sp. NPDC006044; assembly: GCF_042871115.1. Taxonomy (NCBI): domain Bacteria; kingdom Bacillati; phylum Actinomycetota; class Actinomycetes; order Mycobacteriales; family Nocardiaceae; genus Nocardia; species Nocardia sp. NPDC006044. The sequence goes on along the minus strand of NZ_JBIAID010000004.1, from coordinate 789,471 downwards.
TGCCCCGCAGGGTCGGCGAAAACCGTGCCTGTGCGGATGATCGACGTGATGATGCCCGCCAGGGCCAAGGCGGCCACGAGCAGCGCGACAGCCCTTCTACGCTTTGTCCGTCGTCTCCGCGGACCAACTGCCACACCCATTTCCTGCCCGAGTGAAATCAAGCAGAGCAGGCCGGCAACGACACCAGTCAGGCCGAACAGACGACTTGCGGTCAGGTCGCCCCAATCCGCACTGACAGCCAACCTGGCCAGCGCAACAATGTACAGGCCGATGATGACAACGGCGGCGACCCCTCTGAACTGTGCCCATCGCTTCTTCCGGCCATCTGCGGCAACCGATCCCGCCCCCTGTGTGCTCACAGCTGGAGAGCCTACAAGTCCGATGATGGCGCCGCCTGGTGTTCGGTGCACGCTCGTGCCCTGCCCTCGCGTGTTCGGCCAGTCGCAAACGATGGGCGGCAGCCGATCTCGGGAATCTGCCTCTGCCGAGTCGAGTACGTTGTGAACTCGAACCCGAACGAGTGCGAGGCCCCCATGGCGGGGTATGGTCTGAAACTGTTGCGCCGCTATGACATCGAGCGCATTACCGCTATCGTGAGACCAGAAGACCCAACTTACTTCCAGCAGCTGTTCGCGAACCTGGCATCACAACTATCGATCACCTATGTCGTTCAACCCCGAGCACTGGGCACTGCGGGTGCCCTGCAACGGTGGTCCCGTGTCTGGCTGGGCGACCACACACGGGGACAGGTGATCGTCGGGTCGATCCTCGGCGCGGCGCTGGCAGCGATCACGTACCTGTTAGCTGCCTGAGGGGCTGTCTTCGAAACCCGTTCTCTGCGCTACCCCCGGTTTTGCGACCCACCCAGCATCTGACCTCCACCGCACTGCACCGTGACAGATAGCGACGGCGCTCGGTCCCGTCGGCGAAGGTGAATCATCCTGTCAACCCACGAGATACACGGATTGCAGCTCCACGCGAGCGCTCTGTCGGTGGTTTGAACGACTGTGGTGCAGGAGTTTGCCGATTAGGTTGTTGGTTCATTGATGCACGGCTTCGATGGCCGAAAAGGCGGGTTGGAGAGGGCAATTGATCAAGATGTTGACGGCGGCGCGCCAGGTGGCCGCGAGCGTTGTCGTGGCAACCATGATCCTTATTCCTGGACTCGCGCTTGCCCCGAATGCGCTCGCTGACAGCGTTTCACATCACGAAGCTGCAAGACCAGGGGCCGGATGGAATGGCCAGGTGCTCATTTCGACCGAAGCACGAGGCATCATCAAGGTGCAGATCCTCGGCCGCCGAATTGGCACCAATCCAACAGGTCTCGACGGTTTGTGTGTCGTGCACGTACGAGGCGATGGCCGTGCCCTTGAAGGGCGAGTCCGGCTCAACGGTGGCGGCAATGGCGAACTGCGCTTCGGCGAACTGCCGAACGGCACCTACCAGGTCAACGGCGATTGCTACGACGGCTGGCTGACGTATCCGACGGACACCACTGTGGTGATCGACGGTGCGGGACCGGCTACGGTCTCACCGATTCCTGTCCCGCAGTTCGGCAACACCGAGTCGCTTGACCAGTACTGCAACCGGATGGTCGATGACGTCAATGCGGTTGCACTCGCGAGCGTGTTCGTCAGCGCGGGTGCGGGCATTGTCATTGCCGGCGCCGCTGCCGCGGCTTCCGCGTTCATCCGTGGCACCTGCATGAATGCCGCGCAGTCACTGCACGACGGACAAACATTCGCCGACCAGTTCTGCCGTCAGACCGAAGACGGTATCCACGGAATTGTCGACGCCGTAGCCAAAGGCTTGCCGGTTTCGGTATTCATTCCGTCCATCTGCCAAGCCTGAGCAAGTCCGAGCCCATTGCGTGTTTCTGGCCAGAACTGCCACACGCATTCCGCCCGGCACCGAAAGAGAGCTCTGCTCATGGAATCTATCCGCACCCGCTCCACACATCCTCGGTCCGCCACCGGGAGCCGCCCCGACGGACAGGCGCCACGTCGCCAAGGACTGTTGCCAACAGCGCTGCTCGCCGTCGCTGTCGGCTTCACTCTGGTGATGACGTCCAGTCCGCCGACGGCGCACGCCGCCGGCCCGCCCACACCGCTGAACACGATGATTCAGGCATGTAAACAGGCCAGCGTCGTCGTGATCGCCGCCCGCGGCTCCGGAGAGCCATCCAATTCCTGGTACGGGCTCGGAGACACCATGTGGTCGGCGTACTCGTCAATGTACGACGAGGTCAAAAATCACGGGTTCAACGGTCAGGAGTTGCGCGTGGTGCCCGTGATCTACGAGGCCGAAAGCGTGTGGACGCTGTCGTTCGCGCCGCAGGCATTCTTCAGCTCGATCGCGACCGGCGTGCGGTACACCAAGAGCTTGCTCGATGACTATCGGTCTCGACCGGAATGCGCGCAGAAACCGTTGATCCTCGCCGGATACTCGCAGGGGGCGATGGTCATGCACCGCGTCCTCCAGGACCGTGCCGCCCTCGCGACAGTAAATCTGTGGAGTCCGCTATTGGTTGCCGACGGCGACCGCGTGGCGAACGACAACCTGGTCCGCTTCGGTGGCGCGGCGCCCGGCAAGCAGGGAGTGGGCCAGTTCTTGCCCGTGATCTCCGGCAGCAATTCCACCAAACTCAGAGCCGAGGATTACGTGCGTGACGTGTGTGTCCCCCAGGATGCTGTCTGCTCGCCGGACTTGGGTGCCACCCCGTTCTGGTGCCAAGGTGCCTGCATTCTCGCGTGGAACGCCGGCATCATCGCCGGTGAAGGCTGGGTGCATCAGCAGTACAAGGGATCGGTAGTACTCGACCAGGCTGCCCGGGCAATCCCGCGTTAGAGCTTCGTGCCTGACACCGTATTTGTCACGGGCACTCGATCGCCTGTCGACCACGTTCCACTCCTCCTCCGGTCGACGGGCGATCCGCGGGTCCGATTACGCGATGCCAATCCCGTTGTGCTGTAAGCCCACCGACGGACAGTGCTGCTAATCCCCACCGACGGGCAGTGCTGCTAATCACAGTCCACACTTGCCTGGCGACTGCGTGGTGGTCGATACCGCCTTTGGACACGAGACTCGTGGATTCGCTGCATGTCTCAGCGGCGGTGGGGGCAACGGGCCAGGTTGGCCAGTGTGAAAAGGTTGTGTAACAACATTTTTCCGTTGCGCGAATATGCATGCATGAGCCGCAAGAAGACACGATCGATCAGCGCCGCAGCGGTGGCGCTCGGGGCCGCGCTGCTGGTTGCCGGATGTTCCGCCTCGAACGACAGCACGGCGGCGCCGAGCACCTCGAAGAACGCGGTCACCTCGACTGCGGCGGCACCCACATCGGTTCCGGCGCAGGCGACGAATGCCGCGCCCGAAGCCCAGACGGCACCCGCACCGCAGGGGGCACCCGCACCTCAGGCGGCTCCCGCACCTCAAGGAGCTCCCGCACCTCAGGCGGCACCCGCACCCCAGGCTGCGGCACCGGGCACCGACACGGATCGGCCCGCCGGCAGCTGGAACCCCTGTGACATCTCCGATTCCGCGCTCGCGGGTGCGGGATTGAACCCTGCCAGCGAGCAACCGGTGACGAATTCCGGTATGCCGAGCGAGAAGTCCTGCAAATGGAAGACCGCCGACGGTGCCCTCGAGTTCTTCGTCTCGGCCTATGGCACGCCGGTGGGTGAGCTGCGGCAGACCGGCAAATACGTCGACTTCAGTTCGGTCACGGTGGCCGGCCGGAAGTCTCAGCAATTCCGGGCGGCGCAGGACGGGCACAAACTGGGCTGCTACATCGCGGTGCCCGCGTCTTTCGGCGGTGACATTCTGCTGTTGGCGTCCCGAACCTGGAAGCCGCAGGGCGGCACCGACGGATTCAATTCCTGCGACGACGCCCAGCGCATCGCCAACTCCCTGGTCAACCACCTACCCTGACACCTGCGTGCGCTCTCGAATGCCCGGACATGGCATGAGCGCACAACCTGGCCGGGTACAGTCCGGCAACTATCTCTTGTCAGCCAAGCGCTGAGAAAAAGGACCGCGAGGTGCCTCCACACCTCGCGGTCCTTCTTCATGTCGCGGAAGTCACCGGCAACGTCGCGATGGCCTGCCGCTACTCCGGCATCATCAACGATTGCGTCTCCACAGACTCGCCGACAACGCCGTCGCGAACCCGCACCAGAGGGGATACGCGCTCAATGCCCATCCTGCTCGATCCTCGGCAATGACTCGCCGAGCGAGATCGGCGCTGCTCACCGTCAGCGCTGCCGACAGCGCGGTCGCCGCTCGAAGGCGGTGCGCGCGAAAGAACATCCAACTCCAGCCGGCATTGAGCGCCAGATTCACCGCCAGAGCGCGACGCAGCGCTCGCGCATCCAACCTGTCGGCTCGATCGAGGGCCCGCGCGGTTGTCACCGCGACATCGCCGTACAGCAATGTCCAAGCGATCGGGAACACCGCCCCGGGCGGCTGGAAACCGGGCTTGTCGAGGCGCTGGTACCACCGCGAGCCAGGTCCGGTGGCCAGCGAACCGGCGACGGCCGCGGCCACGACCTCGGTGCCGGTCTCGATCAGATTCCGCCGCGATGGCCACCCGCGGGTGACCGGCTGCGCTGCCGAAGTATTCATAACCCCTCTTTCGGAGATTGAAATCGCTGACCGTGCCGCAGTACCCGCTGAGCTGCAGTCGTCACGGGTGCGCACTGCTGCCGACGCGCTCGGCGAGCAGGACGTGCGCGCCGACCTGATCCTCGGCGGTGCTGCCGGGGACGAAGCGCTCGATCATGGCCGGCCAGTCCAGGTCCTCGACCACCTTCAGGCCGAAACCGGCTAGCCTGTCGGCGATTTCGTTCGCGGTGAACAACGACAACCATGGTTCACCGATGCCTTCCATGATCGTGGCGAGTACCTCCACCATTGCCCGGCGCCGAGGTGGCAACGCCGAGGGGGGCTCGCCGTAGTCGATTACCACAGAGGTCGGAGCGGGACGTTCGGCGATGAATCGCAGCGTCGCGTCGAGCGCGGCATCGCTCAGGTATTGCACAACGCCGAGCCAGAGGAAGAAGGTCGGCGCCGCGGCATCGAATCCGGCGGCGCACAGTCGGTCCGGCAACGAGTCGGATTCGAAATCGACGGCGACGAAGCGCAGCGAGTCGGGCACCTCGATCCCGGCGTCGGTGATTCGCTGCCGTTTCCAGGCCTGGGTGTCCGGATGGTCGACTTCGTAGACGACGACGCCTGGGTAGGGGTTACGCAATCCGAAGGTGTCCAGTCCCGCCCCGAGTACTACGACCTGCGCGAGACCATCGGCCCGGCGCGCGAGCGTGTCCTCGGCGAAGCGATGGCGCATGGCCAGGAACAGCCGTGCCTCCAGCGGGACCTCGGTATCCCCGGCGGCTTCGCCCAGCGCGCTGTGTGCCGCCTTGGCGAGCGGTACCGCCAAGGGGTCGGTGAACACTCGTGGGTGATCGGAGCTCTGATGTAGCGCACGTCCTTGCGCGGCGCTCATCGCAGTCCGGCTCGGTTGTCCTGGTTGCACGATGACCTTTCCGTCGTGTAGGCGATTGAAGGTGTCAATTCTGTTTGCCCGCAAACCTTTCCGACTTGCCTTCGGATGCGGCGCCGTCCGCGCTCGCGCGTGGATGCGGGATCAGGAAGGTCGCCACCACGCCGAGCAGCACGAAACCTGCGGCCAGATAGCCGGTGCAGGCGATGGCGTCGGTCATCGCTTGCCGGGCGGCATCGGCGACGGCGGCGGTCTGCGGGTTCTGCCCGAGCGGTCCGATCGCGGCGCCGGCGCTGTCGGTGACCGCCTGAGCGAGCTGGTCGACCGTGCCGGCGGGCTGACCCGAGTCCGAGAGCCTTTCTCGCAGGCCAGAATTCAGCGTGGTGAAGAATACGGTGGTCAGGACGGCAATGCCGAGGGCAGAGCCGAGCTGCCGGAAGGCGCTCTGCACGCCCGATCCCTGCCCCGCGCGATCGGCCGGAACCTCGGCCAGGACCACGTTCGTCACCTGGGCTGTCGCGAATCCGACGCCGACACCGTATCCGGCCAGCGGTACGCCGAGGTGCCACCACGGCGCGTCGATCGTCGAGGCCGCCGCCAGGACGATCAAACCGACGCCCTCCAGGACCAGACCGATCCGCAGCATCGCCAGCGGCGAAAGGCGATCCGACAGTGGGTAACTGATCCCACTGGCCAGAAATCCGCCGACCGCGATGGCGAGCACGGTCAGGCCGGTCTCGACCGCGCTGTAGCCGAGCGTGAACTGCAACCACAACGGCAACACCGCCACCAGGCCGAACTCACCGAGTGCGATGACCGCACTGGCGAGATTGCCGTTGCGAAACGACGCGATCGTGAACAGTCCCACGTCCACCAGGGGCTGCACGCGATGGTTACCGGAGGAGAGCCGAATCTGGCGAAACACGAACGCCCCCAGCACAACAGCCGAGACGGCCAGGGCGACCAGCGCCGGGGAAGGACCACTACTCCAGTGCCATCCCGCCACCTCCACCGGAGCCAGGGTGGCACCCCAGCCGTAGGTGCGGCTCTGCACCAATCCGAATGCCGCCGAACCCAAGCCGACCACCGACGCCACCGCGCCGAGGACATCGACTCGACCGGGTTGCCGCTTCGACGGCTCCAGCAACACCAGCGCACCCGCGCACACCACCACGGTCAACGGGATGTTGATCCCGAATGCCCAACGCCAGGAAAGATGTTCGGCCAGCCAGCTGCCCAGCAGCGGCCCGATGGCGGTGGCGATGCCGATGGTCGAACCCCACACGGTGAAGGCCTGGTTGCGGTCCTTGCCGGTGAAGGTCTGATTCAGCAGCGACAACGAGGTGGGCAGGATCAGCGCCGCGGCGGCGCCCTGCAGGAAACGGGCGAGGACGAGTACCGTGCCGCTGTCCGCCGTTCCGGCCAGCAGGCTGGTGAGCCCGAAGCACGCGATGCCGATGAGGAAGATCCTGCGTGCGCCGACCAGATCGGCGACCCGCCCGGCGACCAGCAGCAAGGCCGCGAAGATCACCGCGTACGACTCCTGCACCCACTGACCTTGCACCGAGGTCACACCGAGTTCTTCGATGATGGAGGGCAGGATGACATTCACGATGGTGGTGTCCACCACGATCAGGGCCACCCCCAGCGAGATGGCCACCAATCCCAGCCATCGCCGGATGGCCGACCGGCCTTCGTCCGTCATGCGCCGTCGACCCCTTTCGCCCTCGAATCCAAGAATCACACCGCAAACTATTTTCACGGTGAAACAACTTTTGCCGATGCTAAGGTCGTTTCACCGTGAAAGCAAGTGGCCTGGTCACCCAGCACGACGAAGGAGACGGCAGTGACCGACGACCGCGAGCGGCTGGAACAGCAACTGATCGACGGCTTACGCCGCCACGCCGTGGACTACGAGAATCTGCGCCGCGCCTTCGCCGGCTGGCTGTCGCTGCACGCGAGCGACGCGAATGCCCTGGCCGAGATCGCCAACCAAGAACTGCTCGGGCAACCGCTGACCCCCGCCGCGCTCGCCAAGCGGATCCACCTGTCCCCCGGCGCCACGTCCAACATGCTCAACCGACTCGAGAGCGCGGGTTACATCCGCCGCAGCCGAGAGGGGCAAGATGGCCGAAAGGTGTTGCTGCACACCGGCGGACAAGCCGCCGCAGTCGCGCACGAGTTCTTCGACCCGCTCTCGGCCCGCCTCATCCGAGTCATGGACCGATACTCCGTAGCGCAATTGGGCGAGATCAGCAGTTTTCTGCACGAAGTCCACCTGACGTTGCGTGACCTACTGGCCGAACCGCTTCCTCCCCGCGAAAACCGAGAATGAACCCGACCTCGTCAATCGACCGAACCTCCGTAGCCGTTCCGGTTGCCGACTCCGTGCGCGGGTATAGCCGGACAGAAAGGAACCGACAGCAGGACAAAGGGTTTGTGGACATGACCGATCCCACAAAACACGTCGCAGCATTACTCGCGCGGCAAGACCAGCGGATGGCGGCCTTCCTCGCCGATGTCCGACTCGGACGCAACCGCTCGTCGGCTTTCTCGGCCCTGGTTCGCCTGATCGTCGCACACGAGAACGTGCGGCTATGGCTGGCCGAGCCGGGCACCGATGCGGTGTGCGTGAGTCGACCCGAACACCATGAGATGCTGGGAGCTCTCGCCGAACTCTATGAGCTGGGTGTCCAGCACCGCGAATTCGAGGGGAAATGCACGCGATTCAGTGACCTTGTCGCCGCTCGCCTAGCGCTGCCGGATCTGCGCGAGCTACCTCTGGTGCACAGTTGCTCCGCGCCGGCGCGAAAACGACGCCACCGCCGGACATCGCTTCCGGCACTACGGCACTCACGCAATTCGTATCAGCGACATCGCTAGATCCAAGCGCCCGGCGGACATCGTCGACCTTCGCCGAGAAACGCTGCCACACAGAGCAAGTCGCCCTGGCCGCGGTCAGTGGCCGAGGTGGGACAGGGCGAACGCACTCAGGAACCCGGCGACGGTGATCGGGCCGATCATCAGCTGAGCGTCGTCGAAGGCCTCGGGGATCATCGTGTCGGCGATCATGGTCAAGATCGCACCGCCGGCCAAGGCGGTGATCGCGGCCAGCAGCGCCGGCGATGCCTCGCCCAGCAGCCCGTAGCCGAGCATCGCCGAAACCGCGCTGATGACGGCGATCGCACCCCACAGCCCGAAGACATATCTCCGGCTCCGGCGCGCACGCCGCATCCCGGACGCACTCGAAAGTCCTTCGGGCACATTGCTGATGAAGACCGCGGCGACGGTGACCGCGCTCACCGTGCCACCGCCGAGCAGGCTGGTGCCGATCACGATCGACTCCGGCACGCCGTCGAGCAAGGCGCCCAGTGCGATCGCGGTCCCCGAACCGGCTTGCTCGCTTTCGGCGGGTTGCTGGTCGCCGGAGCGTTTGCGATGCCGCGCCCCACGCGCGGCCAGCACGAGATTCGCGCCGGTGTAGATGATCGCGCCACCGACCGCGCCGATCGCGGTGGGCACCATGCCGCCTCGGTCGTGGGCCTCGGCGATCAGCTCGAACGACACCGCCGACAACAGCACGCCGCTGCCGAACGCCATGATCGCCGCGACCATGCGCGTCGGTATCCGGCCGACATAGCCGACCGCCGCGCCGGCCAACAGCGCCGATCCGGCCAGCAGCCCCCACCCTCCCGCTTCCCACACACCGGACAACACCACAACTCCTCACTGCCCCGCCCTGCGCGCGGGAACCCTCACCCGGGATAGCCCACCGCCCCCAAACCAATCAGAAGCCGTGCGACCGGCGCGGATCGCGGCACACGGAGAAGACGACGCGAGATCGACCGCGGATGTCCGCGTCGCCCCTGAAGACCTCGCCCTACCTGCGACCGTGCACCAGCCGCACCACCGTACTCAACAGCCGTAAAGTGCGCTCGGAGCGACGATAGGACAGCAGTTCGGCGCCCGGTAGCGAAAATCGTTGCACCGCTATCGAATGCGCCCGGGAGAACTCGAGCAGCCCGGCGTCACCGTGAATTCGCCCGATCCCGGAGTCGCCGACGCCACCGAACGGCAGCGCGGGAATCGCGGCGAAGCCCGCCACCGAGTTGACCGAGGTCGCGCCGACTCGCAGTCGACGGGCGATGGCGCGGCCGTGCCGACGCGAGAAAACAGCCGAACCCAAGCCGTACCCACTGTTGTTGGCCAGCCGCACCGCCTCATCGATGCTGTCGACGGTGCGCACGGTAATGATGGGGCCGAAGGTTTCCTCGCATACCGCGGCGGAACTCTCATCGACATCCACCAGCACCACCGGCTCGACATAGGGCGGTTTGATCGACTCCGGACCGCCGAGCACGAGGGTGCCGCCGTGCGCCAGCGCGTCCTCGACATGCCGGCGCACCACCGCGAGCTGGCCGGGCAGCGTCATCGGGCCATAGGCGGCCGCCGCGCCGATACCGGGTCGCACGTCGGCCAGAACTGCGGTGAGTTCGGCCAGGAATTGCTCGGCTACCGGCCGGAGGACATAGACGCGCTCGACCCCGATGCAGGTCTGACCACTGTTGCTGGTCGCGCCGAAGGCGACCGCGTCGGCGGCGGCCGGCAGATCAGCGTCGGCGGCGATGATCACCGCGTCCTTGCCGCCGCACTCCAGCAGCACCGGGGTCAGGGTGTCCGCGGCGGCGGCCATGATGCGCTTGCCCGTGGCGGTCGAGCCGGTGAAGGCGATCTTGTCCACCCCGGAGGCGACCAGCGCGGCGCCGGTCGCACCGTAACCGTTGACGGTGGTGAAAATGCCTTCGGGCAGTTCCGGATTCGCCTGCGCGAAGGTCGCCGCCAGGAGATTTCCGACGCCGGTGGTGTGCTCACTGGGCTTGAACACCACGGTGTTGCCGGCGGCCAGGGCGTAGGCGATGGACCCGTTGGGCGTGTACAGCGGATAGTTCCACGGACCGATCACCCCGACGACGCCCAGCGGCCGCTGCTCGACCGCGGCCGAGAAGTTGGCCATCAACGCACCGGTCCGCACGCTCCGCGGCCGCAGCACCCGGGCGGCGTTCTTCGCGGCCCACGCGGTGTGTTCGAGGGCGAGCAGCAACTCCAGGAAGGCGTCCCCGCGAGGCTTGCCGGTCTCGATGTGGATCAGGTCGCACAGTTCCGCCGACTTCGCGACCAGCAGACTGGACCAGCGCAGGAGATGTTTTCTGCGGGCGGCGAAGCTGAGTTCACTCCACATCGCGGCGGCCGCGCGGGCGGTGGCGACGGCCGCGCGTACCGCGTCTTCGTCATCGACACGGTAGGTAGTCAGCGCTTTGCCCGTCGCCGGGTCGAACGAGGTCAGCAGTTCCGGCTGCACGCTGGCAGTCATGATGGGATTCCTTGTCTTTCAACGAATTCAGAGGTGCACTCGAAACGGGAAAGGCGGGCGGGCCGCGCGACCCGCCAGTCGAGTTCACGGGGCCAGCACGGTCTGGGCCGCGACAACAGTCCGGATAGTCACCGGCAATCGGCCCAGCAGGACACCGTCCGCCGCCACATCGACTCCCGGCGCGCCCACCGTGACGGCCGCGGCGCGGTAGCGACTGACAGCGGGATGGACCACTGGCCGCCCGGCGGCGAGAGCAGCGAACAATCGCGCGGACGCACGGTGGGCCACCGTACCGATCGCGGTGATTTCGAGCAGCCCGTCTGCGAGTCGGGTACGGCCGCGGCCCACCGTCACCAGCACCGCGCAGGCCTCGATGACGACCGGGGAACCGCCACTCGCACAGGACATTTCGAGCCGGAACGACTCGAGTTCGGGCTCGACGCGCGGCCACCTGTGGCGGTGGCGGCCGACCGCGACACCACCTGCGGCGGCATGCACGGCGGTGGCGAACCATCGTGCCGGAATCGGTGTCGCGGTGTCCGAGCCGGACCCGATCACGCCGAGGTCGATACCGCGCCGGCGGCCCGCGAGCACGATCTCGGCGGCCGCGCGGGGGTCATCCGACGGAATACCCAGCGCGGTAGCGAGTCGATTGTTCCGGCCGAGCGGCAGCAACCCCAGCGGTGTCCCGGTGATAGCGGTCGCCTGTAGAGCGACCGCGATCAGGTCGTCGCCGCCCACGCAGACCACGGCGTCCGGTCGATGCGGCCCGGCGAGACGCTCGCGCAGGAGCTGGATCGAACTCTCGAACGACGCGCCGCGAATTTGCCGCACCCGGATACCGCGCTCAGCCAGATAGTGCGCGGCCCGCACCGTCTCCGGCAGCCCTCGCCCCCATTCCGAACAGGGGTAGGTGACCAGATCGATGGATGCGACGCCGGCTGCCGCGCTGCGAACGGACAGGGGGCTCATTGCGGTGGTACTCCGATCGGACGATGCGACGTGCTTGCCGATCCGATCTTGCGCAGGCTGCTCGAGCAACCGATGAGCCGAGAATGAACAGAGGCCTCACCTGCGGCAATGTGCCCCGCCGGGCTCGCATGGCCGGTCAGGACCGCGTCGGTTCGACCTCCGGCGCCGGGGAATGGACGGCGAACCGATCCGGCCGGGGAAGCGTTCGGCTTAGCAGACTCGACGACTCCGCGATGTCCGCACCGAGTTCGGCCGCCTCTGCCGCGCGCCCCTGCGCGGCGACCGCTCTGGCTTGGAAGTGCAGGGCGTGGTCACGCCGGATAGGGTCGGTCGTTTCAGTCAGAATCCGCACCGCCTCGGCGGCGGCGATCTCGGCCGCGGTGAACCGGCCGCAGTACAGCGCGACCTCGCCGAGTCGATACAGCGCCCAGCCCAGATACAGCCGGCGTTCATGTAAGCGGGCCACCCGGACCGCCTCCGCGCAGAGCGCCATCGCCCGCTCGGGATCGTTGTCCCGCAGTATCGCCACCCGTCCCAATTGCCCGAGCGCCAGAGACTCGAAAGGGGCGCCCCCCAGTTCGGCGGCCAATCGCAGTGCCCGCTGGGCTGTTTCGACGGCTCGATCCCATTGCGCGGTGTCACCGCATCTGTCGGCCAGGGTGGCGCACGCCCACCCCTCCCAGGCGGCATCGCCCAGGTCGCGGAAGATCGCGGCGGCCGCCCCGTTGTGCGCGACAGCGTCGATCATGTTCCCGGTGCTCAACTCGGCTGCCCCGAGCACGTGCTCGACGAATGCCAGCAACATCGTGTTTCCGTTGGGCCGCAAGAGTTTTCCTGCCCTCTCGAGCACGGTCACCGCTTCCTCGCCGCGACCGAGATCCAAGGCCAGCACCAGCCCGAGTGCCAGGCGAACCCGCGCCTCGCTGTCTTGATCGCCGAGTCGTTCGGCTACGGCGAGTAACTGCCGGAGTGCCTCGGCGAGCTGACCGGACTCGGCCGAGGCATCGATGCCGGTGGCCATCAGCAACGCGACATTCACGGCGGTAGGCATCAAACCGGGGTGATTCGCGGCGATCTGACCATGCAGGGCGATCACGGTGGAGCGTTCGTCGCCGAGCCACCGGTGTGCCTCGGCTTCGGTGACGATAGGACGGCCGACGTGGTTCGTGGCCGGTATGTAGTCGAGGCGGTGTCCCGGATTGCGATGGCGGGTAACGTTTTTCGCCGTGGCGAGGTAGAAGTCGAGCAGGCGGGTGAGGATCTGTTCGCGGTCACCGTCCGGTGCGACCGCCCTGGCGAACAGACGCAACAGATCGTGATAGCTGAAGCGATCGGGCGCGGTGGACTGCAACAAACCGAGATCGACCAGCGAGTCGCAGATGCCCGTCGCCGCGTCGTCGTCGATGCCGAGGATCGCGGCCGCGGCGGCGACCGGAAGGTCCGGTACGGTCGGTGCCGCCAGCATGACGAAGGCTCGTGCGCCGGCCGGATCCAGTAACCGGTAGCCGACGGTGAAACTGGCGTCCACCGCGAGATCGCCACAGCGCAATTCGGCGAGTCGTCGTTGTTCGTCGGCCAGCCGTGCCGCGACCGTGGCGACACTCCAGTGCGGCCGGGCCGCCAGGCGCGCACCGATGATGCGGATGGCCAGCGGAAGGTGGGCGCAAGCGTCGACGATGGACTGCGCCGCCTCGGGCTCCGCGGCGGTGCGCTGCGCACCGATTATGCGGCTCAGGAGGTTTCGTGCCTCGGTGTCCGACAGCACGTCCAAGTGGCGGATCGTGGCGTCCGGCAGCGGAACCAGCACCGCACGGCTGGTGATCAAGACCGCGCATCCGGGCTCGCCGGGCAGCAAGGGAGTCACCTGGTCGAGGTTGCCGGCGTTGTCGAGAACGAGCAGCATCCGACGACCGGTCAGGAGTCCGCGGAGCAGTCCCGCCCGTTCGGCCGCTGTCCGTGGAATGTCGCTGTCGGGCACGGCCAGGGCGCGCAGGAACGATGCCAGTACCGCTGCCGGGTCGGCCGGGCTGTCGTCCATGCCGCGTAGGTCAGCGTAGAGCTGACCGTCGGGAAACCGGGTGCGGACCTGGCGAGCGATATGGGTGGCCAGGGTCGTCTTTCCTACGCCGCCCATTCCGGTGAGCACCACCACGGGCGGCGAGGCCGCGAAATCGGTCAGGATGGCGCACAATTCGTGCGCCACCGTCTCGCGTCCGGTGAAGTCCGCGATCCCTCTGGGGAGCTGCGCGGGGCGTACGTCGGCGGGTGCGACGGATACGGTGCCTGCCGCACCGAGCAGCGTCGCGGCAGGCGGCAGGTCGTCCTCGAGGATGCCACGGTGCAGGGCCGCCAATTCCGGGCCGGGTTCGATACCGAGTTCGTCGACCAACATCGCGCGGGTCTGGGTGTACACCGCCAGCGCCTCGCTGCGTCGCCCGCAGCGATACAGCGCCGTCATCCACAGTCCGCGCAAGTGCTCGCGAAACGGGAATTCGGTACCGGCGGCGGCCAATTCGCCGACCACCTGATCATGGCGGCCCAGCCGCAGGTCGAGTTCCAGGCGGGATTCGAGCAGATCGGCGCGCAGCTCGGACAGGCGCCGTCGCTGCTGGGCGGCCAGCGGTCCCGGCACGCCGGCGAGCACTTCGCCGCGCCACAGCTCCAGCGCCCGTCCCAGCAGGCTGTGCGCGTGCGCGAAATCTCCGGTCTTCCGCGCGGTTTCCGCGGCCTCGGCCAGCGCTTCGGCCCGACCGGCGTCCACGGCCGAGCGTGGCACACGCAGCTCGTAGCCATCGCCGATCGATACGAGTATCGAGGCGGTGCGGGGAGCACGGTCGGGCTCGACGACCTTGCGCAACAATCGCACGTGCGAGCGCAGCGAGGCGACGGCGTCGGCGGGTCGATCCGCACCCCAGACCGCATCCACCAGTTGAGCGGCGGTCAGCGGCCTGCCTGCGGCGAACAACAGCGCGGCCAGCACCGCCTGGGTCCGCGGGCGTTCGGACACCGCGGTAGCGCCGCCGCGACGGATGGTGACCCGGCCCAGCACAGTGAACCGCACGTCCGCGGCGTCGGTCGATCTTTCGGTCTCAAACATAGGATGACCCATCCTACGAACCGTCGGTGACCCGATGCGCCGGCGGCCGGGAATCATCCCCGAATCGTCCTCGAGGATGATTTTCCGTTCCGGGTGAGTCCATACACTCGCCTCCGCGGCTCGATGATCGGGGTGATCGTGGAGGCGAGCCGCCCGAGAGGAGTTCGACTTCATGCAGGATGGTCAGCCGAGCGGCACCGCGGCTGTTCCCGGCGACCCGGTGACGCCGGCGACCGGCCGGCCGGATCGACTCTCGCCGATGTCACGCCGAATAGTGAAGTGGGGCTTCAACATAGCTCGGCGGCCTCACCGTGCTGTTCCGGGACCCGATCTTCTTCAAGTGGCGACCCAGCGCGTTCTACTGGTTGTGCGCGGGAGTACTGATCGCCTCACAGCTGGGGTGGGGCGCGAACGTCATGCATGCGGCACTGGGCAGATGGCTCAGCGCGCCCGCGGAGATCTGGTCTCGCCTGCAAACGATCACCATCGGCCACCTGGCGATCCTGGGCGTCGTCAATGTGGTTGTCGCCTATAGCCTGTCCACCGAAGTATGGGTCGTATACCGGCTTTTCGGCCCGGCATGCCTGACCGCGGCATTCGCATCGATCATGTTCGGCTGGCTGCGCCGGTATCGCCGACCACGCGAATCCGTTGCCTGACAACGGGCAAACGAACACCGCGGACGGCACTCGGCGCGGACGTCCGAGGGAAATCGATTGCCGCAGGCGGAATTTCCCTCGGACCGCCGCGTCGAGTTACACGTTGGCGGTGCAGAGCACCTCGGTGACTCCGGTCCCCGCGAGGTCCGCGGATCCGACATTGGCCAGCAGCGCCCGCGGGTAGTAGCGACCCAGGCTGGTGTGCGCCGCGAACAGCGCGGTCGAACGGTCGGGGCCCGCACCCGTGCCGACGCCGTACATCGCTTGGTCATCGATATAGACCAGCGCACCACAGCCGTCGGCCCAGGTCACCAAGACAGCGCAATCGGCGGCGCCACTCCAATTACAGTTGTCCAGCGCCTCGGTAATTGCTGCCTCGGCACTCACCGCATCGACACTGGTGCCGTAGAACCACTCCTCCTCGCTGAAGGCGATCGCACCGAAAAGACTGGTCCCGTCCGTCGAATCGACCGCGTTGGCCGACCCGGCGCCCAGCACCGACCCACCCGCAAGACCGACCGCCGCCACCGCGACGAGCGCCTTACCCATGAACTTCCTCAAGTACTTCCTCCGTGAACAGGCAGACAGAACGTCACGAATCATCGCCGACAACTACCCCGCCGACCTATTCGCCCCAAGAATCACCATCCCCGCCGACTGTCCGATTCTCGGCGCGGGGTGGCACCGAATAGCTCAGGCATGTCATTCACAGCAACCCGCCCTGGGTGCCTGCGCAGTGCCTGCATCGATCGGCGTTCGGCCGCTGCCGTTCGGGAATGCGCTACTTCAGCGCCTGCGCCACCTCGTGCACAGCGGTACGGAGCAAGTCGGCTGCGATAGTTGTTGCGCGCGTTCGACATTGCGGAATCCGGTGGCGCCCAGGTCGTTACCGCACCTCTGGCCAGGCTCGGGCGAGCCTGGCCAGACGTGCGGGCACTGCGACTACGCAACCGGGAACGGGTCGGGCGGCAGTTGCTGGCCGGTCTTCGGGTCGTACTTGACCTCGACGGCGACGATCTGTTCGGTCGGCATGACCTCGATCCATTGATCGAACACCGCGAACGGCTTGGACCCCGACGCCTCGAAACCTCCTTGCAGATGGTCGAATCCGGTCTCGTACACCTTGTCGGTAGGCAGATAGCTGACCGTCGGGTCTTCCTGGTCTCGAACCTTTTGTAAGGACAGCTGGTATTTCGCGTTGATCTTTATCGCCAGGTACGAGATCGCGTCGCGAATCGTCAGCTCCGCCGCGGTGATCCGGTCGTATCGCTGCCGCTGCGGGCTCCCGGCGGGCCACGGGTACTCCTTCAGCGCGTTGAGCACCAGTTGTGCGGCTGCCGGGGTGCCCGCCTGATACAGATCGTCGAGCCCATCGGTGCCCTCGACCGCGTTGCGCTGCAACCAGTTCACCGCGTCCAGCTCACGCCCCGGCCGCACCGGCACGACGGCCTTCACCCACGGCGCGTTGAGAAACGCGTTGCGCGAGTTGTCCCCGTCGAGCTGCAGAACCCAGCCGAGCGAGCTGCCGAGCCGTGCGGGCGTGGAATCGCCTGTGATGTAGTAATTGTCGGGTCGATTGGCGTTGGCGCCGCCCCAAGACACCGTCTGCTTCTTGTCGAAGTCGGGGAAGGCCGTACCCAAACCGACGTCCTGGGGCGACTTTTCGGAGATCGTCCAGTTGAAGATCTTGAGTTGCCGCGCCCGCGGGATCCACCACTCGGGGGCGACGAAATACAGCATGGAGTCGGTATCGAACATTGCCTGGATCAGCTCGGCCACCACGTGGCGCACCTGTGGCTGCTCCGCGTCGAGGCCGACCTCCTTGGTGAGTTGCCGAATCAGGTTGCGGAACACCACGATCCGCTCCTCCTCGCGCAGGTCGGTATAAGCCCGTGGCGTGATATTGCTTGCCGCCTTCACCCGGTCCTGCGCGGCGGTGATGTAGGCCTCCTGCGCCAGGCGCGTCTTCTCCGCGTCGACCTCGGCGAGTTTTGCGTTGTTCTTCGCGGTCACATCGAGGACCAGCTTCTTCGAGGGCCGCCAGATCGGGGTGACCTGCAGCGTGAACTTCGGGTGGTCATCGGTTTCCAGACCACCGGGCGCCGTCGTCACGCCGACGTCGATCGAGGTGACGCTGGCCTCCTTGCCACCCGCACCGTCGTCGATCTGCTGGACGTCACGATTCTTGTAGCCCCACGCCCAGTGCTCCCCCGAGGTGACCACGACCTCGGCCCGGTCGAGAATGTATCCGGTCTGCGGCGGCACCAGCTGCAACGTTCCGCCGATGCCGACGAAGCCGTACTTGCGATCCTCGAAGAACCATTCGACATTCAGCGACACCGGGGTGCCGAGCACCTCCGGCTGCGGCGCCGGAATCAACTGCGGCGCCTGCACTCGGCTCAGGTCCGGCGGCTCGGCGATGTGCACCAGTTTCGCGATCCCGAGTTCCGCGCCGGGATCGTCGACGTAGGTCTGCCAGCACAACTGGGTGCCCAAGTCCTGCAACTGCACCCCGACCTGACGCATCTTGCGCCGCAACTCGTAGTTCACCAGTTTGTTCGTGGTGTTCTGAAGTACGTAGCGCTTGCTGCTGGTGTCGGTGTTCTCGGTGACCACCCGCAGCGTGGATTTGAAGCTGCTCTTGATCTGACTCGACGTCGCCTGGGTCTGCTGCCGGGTCTGCTTGTGCGTTTGCTCTTTCGCCTGCTTCAGCGACGTGTCGAGTTCGAAGTTCAGGCTGGTGCTGCCCTGCGCGGTGAACACCGCACCGACCCCGCCGCTCGCCGACGCCGTGACACCGACGCCGAGCTTGGTGTTCTGCTGGTTTTCCTCGCGCACCGCGTCGGACAATTCGTCCTGTGTGGTGGTCGAGGTATCGGTCTTCTGAATCTGCTCCAGCGCGGTTTCGGTGAATTTCTCCACTGTCGTCTTGCGGGTCGCCACCTCGACCAGTTCGACGGTGCCACCCGGGCTCAGCCACACGTGCTGCACCGGCGTCCCGAGAAAGGACGCGAACTCGAAGAAGTACTGACGGAACAGATGCACGATGCCGATCGGCGACAACGACACTCGTGATATGCCGCCGTTGGTCGGGTCGAGCGTTTGCAGCGGATCGAACAGACCGCTGACGTCTTTCGCGGCAACGGTCTGGTCGGGATCGGCGAAGAAGAGCTGGCCGAGGGCTTTCACCTGATCGGTCTGATTCAGCGCGTGCACCGAACCCGCGACCACCGATTCGCGGCTGAGCTTGTTCAGCAGCAAGGCGTTGTCGGACTCCGCGTCCGCCGGCGCCACTCGGTCGAGTGCCCGGACAGCCGTCAGATGGGCGGTGGTCACTTTCGTCGTCGCCTCGTCGAGGACCTTCTGCAACTGCTCGGCCGCGAACAGCGGACGCCATTGGGCCACGTCGCCGCGCTTGAACGGCTTCAACTTGTCTCGCATCAGACTCGCGAACACGCTGTCCAGCGAATCGGGTGCGTTCGCTGCCGTGGCGGGAGCCGCGGTGCCGAGCGACACCTTCGGCGGATTCGCCAGCAGGTCGACGGGGCCGCCCTGGGCCGTCAAGTGCGGCGGCGGCTCCTGGGTGATGACCGGGACGATGCCGATCGCCGTCTGCACCAGGGCACCTTCGCCGACCGAACTCAGCGCGGGCTCGAAACGACGTTGCAGCCGTTTGGACTTCCAGCCGAGTAGTGGCTGGTACACGCCGTACAGCTGAGCTGCGTAGGGCAGTGTTCCTTCGAATTGCTTGAAATCGACCTTCATGTCACCCTCCCGGAGACCTATTGCGCCACAGATGTTTTGGCGTCACATTTGGAGAATTTGTTCCAGCCAGCTACGCACCCGCGGTGTCGGCGGGGCCGGTGGCGGATTCGGCACGAGCTCCAGATGTCCGCCGTCGACCGACCATTCGTGCCAGAAGAGAAACTGACGACCGTGGGCCGTGCCGAACTGGTGACTCTTGTCGAGGCCGTGGCCGTCCCAGTTCGACAGCACTTCGAACAGCAAGGGATTGCTCGTGGCGGTCGGCGGATACTTCCAGTAGTCGTCCCATTCGGCATCGGCCGGTAGATAACTCACGCTCGCCTTCGAATCCTTGATCTGAGCTTTCCGATGTTCATAGGCGGCCTTGCTGTTCCACATATTCGGCGTGGTGATCATGAAAACCTCGAGTGTCTTCGACAGTC
Organism: Nocardia sp. NPDC006044; assembly: GCF_042871115.1. Lineage (NCBI taxonomy): Bacteria > Bacillati > Actinomycetota > Actinomycetes > Mycobacteriales > Nocardiaceae > Nocardia > Nocardia sp. NPDC006044. The sequence continues at coordinate 769,685 of NZ_JBIAID010000004.1, read as the reverse complement.
CTTTCCGGACTTCGGTGGCCCTCTTGATCGCCGGAATCACCGCCGGGACCAGATTTCCCGCTTCGGTTTTCGTTGCTTCCGCCGGTGTTGCGTCACAACTGATGAAGCGATCGACCGATGCCGCGTTCTTGGTCAAACAGTTCGACATCGAGATATTCGCTCCGCTGTTGCCCAGCAGCCAGATCTCACTGTTCCTTGCCGGTGTCGTCGTGTCCTTGATGTGCACCGCGCCGCGCATCCAGAGCAGGCTCCAGATGCTACGCAGTACGGGGGCAAGCGAGTCGGGCTTGGCAAGTGCCGCATATCCACCACGTGGCAGCTCACCGAAGCCGTCGAACCCCAGCGGCAGCACCGCGATGTCTTCTGCGGGCGCGTGCCGCAACGCCTCCTCCACGCCGACCGGACGAAAAGCCCAGCGCACATCCTCGGCGACCATATCCAGCGGCTCGGGCGGGTCTATCCGCGGCGGCGGCGACGTCTTCGGAACGAGTCGCATGCCCATCAGTTCGGGCAGCACAGGTAGGCCGCCGGCGGTTTTGACCCGGGCCACCTCCGCCGCGATCACGGTCGGCGGTTGCGGTCTCAGCAACCACCGCGCGAGGTGGAACATCGTGGTGATGCCATGGACCCGCTCCGGTTTGGCAGGATGGGAGGTGAGGAACCCCTCCTTGGTCGCGGAGTACGGAAATGAATTGAAGCCGGCGGGTGCGCGGAAGAACACGATGTCGGCGCCGGGTCGGGATGCGGGCGTCGACGCTCCGGCCTCGGCTGCGGGCCTGGTCTCGGCGTTGCCGCCGACCGCCTTGTCCGACACCGACACGAACCACAGCATCGGCGCCGCACCGCTGGTCCAGGCCAGCACCCGCAGCCGCTCCGGTCGTCCGCCGAACGCCGGATTCAGATACCACCCGAACCGATCCTGGCCGGCCCACGTCGCCCACCACAGCTCCGTGACGTCGAGGAACTCACAGTTGACCGCGACGGTGCCGGGCCGCACATCCACCACCGGGGACGAACCGAGAAACGATCGACGCGCGGTCGACGCCACGGTCGGCGCGTGCGGCGGACCACTCGTGCCGGGTGTCACCTCGACCTGAGCGAAGGAATACTGCTGCGGCAACAACGCACCGCCGTCCCCCACGCCGAAAAGTTGCCGGAATGCCAAGCAGGTGGCGGTATTACCCCCGAGACTCACTCGCAATTCGAAGTCGAGGCGAATCAGCTTGACGGTATCGGGAATTGCCACCGTAGCTTTCGACACACCCGCAACCGGCGTCACCGTCAGCGAAGTCGGTGTGACGCTGTCCCATTGCCCCGCTTGCGCCGGCTCAACCGCACCCACCGCCACCGGCAACGGCGCTTCTGCCAGCATGAAGCTGCGCACCGACTTCAAATCCGCGTGCAGCCTCCGCAGCTGCTCGCTGCGCTCACCCCAATCCACAGTCACGGTGAAGATTGCCATCCCCCGTCCTTCCCGCGTCTCAGCCGCGCTGACCCGCAAAGGTTCGCGACATCATTCGCTCATTTCGGCAACCACTCATCGATGGCCGAACGCAAGAGCAGAATTACGAAGGCCCATGGTGGTCGGGTTCACCGTGGGAGTACAGCAATGAGTCCGCCTATCGGACCGGCTGTCGGCCAGCTGCTCCGGTCGCCACCGCGATCGACTGGGGACAACGGACCCGTCGCCGAGATTTCCCCTCGCCTGATCGCGCTCAGCTCGTACGAGTCGTGTATGCACACGGCAATGCCGTTGCCGCCCTGCATAGTTGGGCATCCACCGAGACAGCACAGCCGGGTGCGGCACTCGGTGCCGGGACTTGTTTCCCCAGTCGCGTGCCTTGACTCAGCGGGCACCCGAGCCACAGATTTGGTTTCCGAGAAGCGAAACACCGTTTCTCACAGTGAAACACCGGAGTTACGTTGAACATCCATCGCCTGCTGGTCGCCCTCGGCCTCATCGCCGCCGCCACCGCATTCACCATCCCCACCGCCACCACCGATGTCGCGGTCACCGAGGTGGAGAACACCGTCGAAATCCGCTGCGCGTTCACCACATTGCGGCAGAGCAGCGACTGGTACTTCCCTGCGGGGACACCCAAAGCTCTGCTGTGGCTGCAACACGGCTTCGCCGGCGCCAACGACTCGGTCGCGGACACCGCGAAAAAGTTCTCGGCCCAGGGCTTCCTGGTATTCGCACCCACCCTTCCGACGGCGAACACGTTCGGTTGCACGGTGGAGAATCTGGGTAACAACACCAACTTCCTGCACAACGTGGCCGATCTGTTCGGCAAGGCCGCCGACCCGGGCGACAAGCTGGGCCGCAGCTTCGCCGACGCGAAGAACAAAGCGAAACGCCCGGAGCTCGTCCTCCCGAAAACCATGGTCTTCGCCGGACATTCGGCCGGCGGTGAGGTGGTTCCCTATGTCACCCAGGCGTTGCGCGCCGATTACGCCGCGGCGTTCGCGTCGGTGCGTGGCCTCATCCTGTTCGATCCGGTCAAGAGCTTCGTCGGCAACAACCTCGGCAGCGCGCTCAACCACCTGAGCAACACCACGCTGCCGATTCTGGCCGTCTCCTCCCCGCCCTACACCTGCAACCGCAACGGCAGCGGCACCGGCGAGTTGATCGCGCAGATCTCCCGGCCATTCCTCGGTGTCCGGCTCACCAGCGGATCGCACATCGATGTCGAGGCATCGAGCGCACCCGCCCCGGACAAGATCGCCTGCGGCACCCCGCAGGCGAAAAACGTCTCCGCACTGCAAACGTTGTCGGTCGCCTGGGCCGGTGATTTCGTCTCCGGCAAGACCAGCGCCGACTACTACCCCGGCGGCGCCTATTACGAATCCCAGCGTTCCGCCGGAACCCTGCAAACCCTGCCCTGATTCCCTCGAATATGTGACGGTCATCGGTTTCCGATGGCCGTCGCCGAGGTCAGTGTGCGCGCAGCAACTGCCCGGCTCCCTCGACCCGATCGTCGAGCCCGTGCTCACGCAGCGCGTACCAGAGCGTGGCGGCGTTGATCGCGAGGACGGGTTTGCCGAGCTCCCTTTCCAGTTGGTCCGCGAGTCCGACGAAAGAGAGGTTGGTGCCGACCTGGACGATCGCCTCGACGTCCGGTCCGTCGATCCCGGCGACGACCTCCCGCAACCGGTCGGCACCCACCCGGGCGATATCCATGGCGGTCGGGCAGCGCAATCCGGTGATCGCGGCGACGTCGAAGCCTGCCTCGGTGAAGAAGCGACCCACCTCGACGTCGGCGACCGGTTGATACGGCGAAAAGACCGCGATACGCCGGCAACCGAGCTCACGCAGGGCGGCGCGGCAGGAACTCGCGCCGGTGGTCACGGGCAGTCCGGTGCGGTCACGGAGGCGCTGCTCGAAGGCCGCGTTCCCGGCGACCCCGCCCCAGAACGTCTCGGCGGACATACCCATGACCAGCCGGTCGGGTTCGGCGGTGAGCACATCCCGCACCGCGGTGTCGATCGAGGCGCGGATCTGTCCCAGCAGGGCACGGAAGTCGTCGTCGTTGCCCATCACCGGATCCGGGATGTACATCGAACCGGCCCGATAGGCGACCCCGGGCAGCGCAGCACGCCAATAGTCGTGTTCGACAACGGTATTCGTGCTCGGCACGATCACACCGAAGACGCCCCGCGGGCCGACCGCGTTGGTCATCGGATCGAGCCCAGCCGCCGGGCCAGCACATCGTCGACCGCGCGGTGGGCTCGGGCCCGCCCGGCGGGCCGGTCCAGTAGCAGCGTATCGACGAGCAGCGGCGAAACGATGGCCATGGCCGCCTCATCGGCTTCGTCGTCGCCGGTGTCCCCGATCGCGCGCACCGACCTGCGGATCGGCGCGAGCAGATCCGAGACGTAGCGCCGCCGCAGCGGCACACACTCCGCGTCGGTCGACGACGCGGTCACCAGCGCACGCAGAAACGCACCGACCGGCTTGTCCCGCAGTCGATCACAGAGCAGGTCCACTTCGGCGCGCAGGTCGGCGACCGGATCACCGCTCGGCTCCGCCGACGGATGCGGGGCGACCGAGATCAACGCCGCGAGAACGTCGCGCGGCGTCGGCCAGTGCCGGTAGATCGTCGTCCGGGCGACGCCGGTGACCGCGTGCAGTCGCTGGGGCGTCAATGCCGAACCCCCTTCGGTCAGTACAAGATCCAAGGCGGCGGTCAACACGATCTCCTCGGTGTCGGCGGCGGGGCCGACCGGGCGTCCCGGCTTGCTCACCCGATAAACGATACATCTTGTTTTGGATATTAATAACCAGTACATTCTGTATCGTTATTATCGCTCGCCCAAGGAGGGCTCATGCGTCCACATGTCGAACTCATCGATGAACGCGATCTGATCCAGCACACCGCCGAGTTCGAGCACGCCACCGGCAGTGCCGAACAGCGCAACCTCAGCTACGACGAGGAGGACGGATCCGCCTCGCTGAAGGTCCGTTTCACCAGCGATTGGTCGCGGCCGGCCGGTGTGCATCACGCCGCGACCGAATGGTTCGTCCTGTCCGGGCGGGTCACCATCGGCGACACCGAACTCGGCCCCGAAGGCTTCTGGATGGCGCCGAAAGGTGTATGGACGCCGCCGATTTCGGTCGCCGCCGACACCGAGATCCTGCTGTTCCGTGAAGGCGGAGCCTTCGGGTTCGAGCCCGCCGACGGTGACCGCGATTTCGTCCGCGACGACCAGGAACTGGTCGTGCTCGACACCGCGACGATGCCGTGGATCGACGTGAAGGACGGGAGCCCGATGCGCTTCGATCTCGGCGGCACTCCGGTTCCGGGACTCTATATCAAGCTCCTGCATCGTGATCGGGAGACCGGCTTCTACACCCGCCTGATCAAGGCCAAGCCGGGGTGGCGCGAAGCACCCTTGGCGCATCACCCGTGCAGCGAGGAGGCCTACTGCCTGGACGGTGGGTTCGACTACAACTTCGGAAAGATGTGGCCCGGAACGTATTTCTGGCGGCCCGCGCGTATTCGCCACGGCGACTTCACCGCCGACGCGGAGCGCGGCTGCACGTGGATCGTTCGTTCCGATGCCGATCTCGTGGACTGGTATACCGACAACGCCAGGATCGAGGTGTCCGGCACCCCGACGAACTGGGGCCCGGACCTGCCGCACAGTCTGGCCCCCCGCCCGGTCGAACCGGTCCGTTCACGCTCCGTCGGACAGTGGGCCGATCCCACCTATCAGTAGTCGCCGACGCTCACGGCCGGCCCCGGCGCAGGTACCGGCCGTGCGCATCGCCTTGCAGGTGGCCGTCCCGGAGAATGTGATTGCCGCGCAGGAACACGTCGGTCACCGCGGCGTTCATCTCGAAGCCTTCGAAAGGTGTGTATTCCTGCGCGGATTCCGAAACTGCCGCCCGGACCGTCCAGCGCGCGGCGGGGTCGATCAGCACGATATCGGCGTCGAACCCGACAGCGATGGTTCCCTTTCGCGCCAGCCCGTAGCGCCGGGCCGGATTCGCCGCGGTCAGTTCGGCGATCCGGCCCAGCGGCAGGCCGCGTTTCAATCCCGCACCGACCAAACCGGGCAGCAGATACTCCGCACCGCCGAAACCGGACTTGGCCAGGAACACGTCGTCGCGATCGGCGCCGAACTTCTGCTCGTCCCGGCAGCACGCGTGATCGCTGACCACCCAGTCGATGTCGCCGGCCAGCAGGTGCCGCCACAGCGCCTCCACGTCGGCACGCTCACGCAAGGGCGGATTCACCTTGCCGCCGATGCCGTGCGCGGTGTCGACGTCGGCGAGCAGATGACCGATGGTGACCTCGCGGCGAAAGTTCACCCGCGGGAAGGCTTTTGCCATGGTCAACGCGGCCTCGACGGCCTTGGCCGAGGACAAATGGAGCAGGTTGATGTCGGCCAGCCCCGTCTCGTGCGCGAGATAGGAGGCGATGGTGATCGCCAGCCCCTCGGAATGCGCTGGGCGCGAGGCACTGTAGGCGCGTAGCCCGCTCTGGGTGCCGTCCTGTTCGACCAATGCCGTGTAGGCGGCCATGATCTCGGCGGTCTCGCAGTGCAGCGACAACGAGAGGTGGTCGCCGAATCGTTCGCGGGCGCGCTGCAGGCCGCGCATCACGAACTCGAAGTGGGCCAGGTCGTAACGCTCGTCCGGCGGGATCATCAGGAACTCGGACTGATCCGAGGATCGGCCGTGCAGCCCGTGGCCGCCGTAGAACATGAAGATCTTGAACGAGGTGATGCCGAATTCCTCGACCAGGTAGGGGATTTCGTCGATGTGCTGGGCGGTCATCGGCGCCAGATGCAGGCCGTAGTCGACCCACGATCGGCCCGCCATCCGGTCGAGGACCTCGGGGACGAAATCACGATACGACCCACCACGGTTCAGGTAGTAGCGGCCGGTCCGCAGATAACTCAGCGACGTGGTGACTCCGCCCTGCGCGCAGGCGCGGCTTTCGCTTTCGGTGTCGGCGGCGAGTTCGCGGTAGATGCCCCAGTGCTGATGCGCGTCGACGACGCCGGGAAAGGCGAGCAGACCCTGCGCGTCGACCACCCGCGTCCGCGCACCGGCGGGCAGATCCGGACCGATCGCCTCGATCGCACCCGCCGAGACGGCGATGTCGAGTGGTTCGTGGTTGTCCGGCGCGGCGTCGCCCGCACGGACGACCCTGGCATTGCGGATCAGGAGTTCGGGCACGACGCCCTCCAGTTTCTCTATACGAAACGCTGTTTCCAATTTCTCGATCTTCGCAGTACGATGCGCTGGTAGTCAACGCCGCGGCGGCGCACCGACGTTTCGGTGCAGGAAACAGGTTGCGGCGCAAGGGAGGACCGATGACGCCGCAGCCCCTGGCCGGAATCCGCGTACTCGACATCGCGACACTGTTCGCCGGCCCGTTGGCCGCCACACTGCTCGCCGACTTCGGCGCCGAGGTCGTCAAGATCGAACATCCGGCCGGCGACCCGGTGCGCGGCCACGGCGCTCAGCGGGCCGGGACCGGACTGTGGTGGAAGCTGCTCGGCCGCGGTAAGCAGTCGGTGACGCTGTATCTCGGCGCACCGCGCGGTCAGGAGATCTTCCGGCGCATGGTCGCCGACGCCGATGTCGTGATCGAGAACTTCCGTCCGGGCACCCTGGAACGGTGGGGCCTGGGCTATCCCGAACTGCGCGCGCTCAATCCGCGGCTGGTCCTGGCCAGGGTCACCGGATTCGGCCAGTTCGGGCCGTATGCCCGGCGTCCCGGCTTCGGCACCCTGGCCGAGGCGATGAGCGGATTCGCGGCCGTGACCGGCGAACCGGACGGGCCGCCCACCCTGCCACCGTTCGGCCTCGCCGACGGAATCGCCGCCCTGACAACGTCTTTCGCAATCATGACCGCACTGCGGGCACGCGAACGCGACGGTGCCGGGCAACAGATCGATCTGGCCATCATCGAACCGATCCTCACCCTGCTCGGACCGCAGATCATCGCCTACGACCAACTCGGCGAACTACAGCCGCGCATGGGCAACCGATCCTCGAACAACGCCCCGCGCAACACCTATCGCACCGCCGACGGCGGCTGGGTCGCGGTCTCGACCAGCGCGCAATCGGTGGCCGAGCGGGTGCTGTGGCTGGTCGGCCGTCCCGACCTGATCGAGCAACCCTGGTTCGCCACCGGGGCCGAACGCGCCGCGCACGCCGACGAATTGGATGCCGCGGTCGGCGCCTGGATCGGCAGGCACAGCACCGAGCAGGTGCTGACCGCGTTCGACCAGGCCGAGGCGGCGGTCGCGCCGATCTACACGGCCGCCGACGTGTTCACCGATCCCCAGTTCCAGGCCCTCGGCTCGATCATCGCGCTGCCCGACGCCGAACTCGGCCAGGTGCGGATGCAGAACATCCTGTTCCGTCTGTCCGACACTCCAGGCGAAATACGCTGGACCGGACCGCCTCTGGGCGCCCATACCGACGAAGTGCTCCAGCGCTACGGGGTGGACGAGGCCGGGCTGGCCGAGTTGCGCGCCGCCGGGGTGATTCGATGACCGGCACCGAACCCACCCGGCAGCAACAGGCACCCGATCCGGCCGCGGACGACCGCGATCCGCTGATCACCGCCATCCGCGGCAACCTGCGGCTGATCGAATTGGGTCAGCCCTTCTTCACCGGCATGCCGTGCTCGCCGAACCATCCCGGCTTCCGAATGACGCTGGCGCGCAGGCACGGTGACACCGTCCGGCCGGACGGCGGTTCGGCCGCCAGCGAGATCATCGTCACCGGCGGGCATGTCGGCACGCACATCGACGCACTCAGCCATGTCAGCCACAACGGTGCGCTGCACGGCGGCGTGGACGCGCAGGACGCCCAGCGCGGCGGCAGCTTCAGCAGCTGCGGCGCCGAGCACCTGCCCGGCCTCCTGCGCCGCGGCGTACTGCTCGATATCGCCCGGCTGCACGAGGTCGACACGCTCCCCGGCGGTTACGAGATCACCCCGCACGATCTGGAGACGGCGGCCAGGCAGGCGGGCGTCCGGGTGGGGACCGGCGATGTCGTGCTCATCCGGACGGGCTGGTCGCGACTGTTCGGCGATCCGAATGCGTACCTGGGCGCGGAAACCGGCGTGCCGGGACTCGGGGTCCAGGCGGCGCACTGGCTCGGCGTTCGCGATGTGATCGCGACCGGTGCGGATACCACTGCCTACGAGTGCATTCCGCCCGGTGATGGGCACCGCGTCCTGCCGGTGCACCGGGTTCTGCTGGTCGAGTTCGGCATCTACATCATCGAACATCTCGCGCTCGAGGAGCTCGCCGCGAGCGGCCTGCGCGAATTCGCCTTCCTGCTCGCGCCATTGCGCATCGTCGGCGGCACCGGCTCCCCCGTGCGCCCGCTCGCGGCGGTGAGCCGATGAGCCAGACGACGATCGTCCAGCGGCTGGCCGCCTTCGCCGCATCCGTCCGCGACCGCGGGCTGGACAACGAGTTGCGCACCGACGCCGCACGACGAATCCTCGACGTGCTGGGCAACAGCGTCGCGGCGCTCGGCACACCCGCCGCCGCCGCGGTGGCGGCCGTGGTCGAGGAGTGGGGCGGCACACCGCAGGCGACCGCACTCGGACCGACCGGTCGACGGCCCGCCGCGAGCGCCGCGCTACTCAACGGCACCCTCGCGCATGCGCTGGATTTCGATGACACCCACCTGCCGTCGGTGTTGCACCCGTCGGCCACGGTGGTTCCGGCCGCGCTCGCCGTCGCCGAGTCGAGAAACGCCGGCGGGGACGCCCTGCTCGACGCCGTCGCGGTGGGGGTGGAGATCGCGGTCCGGGTCGGTATGGCCGGTTATGACGCCGCACTGGGCAATTCGATCTTCTTCGACCGTGGACTGCACGCGACCGCGATCTGCGGCACGCTCGGCGGGGCCGCCGCGGCGGCGATGCTGGCCGGCGCCGACGCGGCGGTCGTCGGGCACGCGCTCGGTATCGCGGCGAGCATGGGCTCGGGACTGCTGGAGGCCAACCGAACCGGCGGGACCGTGAAACGGGTGCACTGCGGGTGGGCCGCACACGCGGCGGTGGTCGCGGCGCAGCTCGCGTGCGCCGGGCTGACCGGGCCGCCGACCGTGTTCGAGGGGAGATTCGGTCTGCTCCAGGCGTTCTGCGGGGAACGGAGCAATCCGGCCGCGATCGTCGACGGCCTCGGTGCGCGGTGGGAGTTGCCGACGGTGTTCTTCAAGCCCTATCCCTGCAACCATTTCACCCACGCGGGCATCGACGCGGCGCTGCGGCTGCGGGCCGGGGGCGTCGCCGCCGAGGACATCGAGCGGCTCGAACTCGGTGCGCCGACCGCCGTACTCCGCACCATCGGCGAACCGCGGGCGGACAAGATCCGCCCGAAATCCGGTTACCACGCCGCGTTCTCCGGTCCGTACACGGTGGCGGCCGCATTGCTCGGCGGCGGTGGTCTCGGCGTCTTCCATCAGGACTTCACCGACCGGGCGGCCGCTGACCCGGAACGGCTGGCCTTGGCCGACCGTGTCACCTGTGTGGCGGATGCGCGATGCGATGCCATCTTTCCGCATCAGTTCCCCGCCGTGCTCACCGCGTGGCTGCGCGACGGACGCGTGCGCACCGAACGAGTGGAGGTGAACCGCGGCGGTCCGGGCAATCCGTTGTCCGCCGGCGAGCTCGCCACCAAATTCCGCCTGAACACCGAGCAGGTGCTGTCCGGCAGCCGGATCGATCGGATCACCGAGACGGTGCTGGATCTCGCTGGGCAACCGGACCTGGTCGAGCTGATGTCGCTGCTGCGGATCTGATCGATCAGCGCGGCGGGAACAGACCCGCCCGGCCGAGCAGGGCGGGCGCCGGCTTGCCGAGCAATTCACCCAGCCACACACCGGTTTCGATCACCGGCTCGATCCGCACGCCGGTCTCGACGCCCATCCGATCCAGGGTGTAAAGAACGTCTTCGGTGGCGATATTGCCGGTCGCCGCCGGCGCGAAGGGGCAACCACCGATTCCGCCGGTGCTGGTGTCGAGCACTCGGACGCCCGCCTCCAGCGCCGCTATCGCGTTGGCGTAACCGGTATTTCGCGTGTTGTGAAAATGGCATCGCAGGGTTGCGTCCGGCGCGAACCGCGCCGCACCGGCGGCCAGCCCCCGCACCCGATCCGGTGTACCGACGCCGATCGTGTCGGCCAGCGCGATCTCGTCGGGGTCTGCTTCGGCGACGCGGCGGATCAGTTCCAGCACAGCGGCTTCGGACACTTCCCCGGCGAACGGACAGCCGAATGCCGCGGCGATCGTTACGGTGCGGAACAGCCCCGCCTCGCGTGCCCTGGCCGCCAACTTCACCCACCGCTCGACCCCCTGCGCGGTCGAGCACCCCTGATTACGCATGCTGAACGAATCCGTCGCCACCACAACCACATTGATTTCGTCGACGCCGGACTCCAGCGCCCGGTCCAGGCCTCGCTCGTTGAAGATCAAGCCCGCGTAGGACACGCCATCGACCCGTGGCACACCGGCCATGACCGCCTCCGCGTCCGCCATCTGGGGCACTCGCCGCGGATCGACGAAGCTGACCGCCTCGATCCGGCGCAAACCCGCGTCGACGCTGCGCTCTACCAGCCGAATCTTGTCGGCAGCCGACACGATCGCCGATTCGTTCTGCAAGCCGTCTCTCGGTGCGACCTCGACCAACGTGACCTTCACTGCCCCTCCATCGTTGAGCTCGCCTTGCGCCGTTGTTTCACTCAGGGATACATTGTATCCACTTTCGCCGATCGTGATCCGACCCTCGCGAAATCGGCGAGGGCGTCCGGGAACGCAACAGATGGAGACTGCGAGATGGCAGCCGAAGCGACGAAATCGACAGGGCCGCTTGCCGATCTGCGGGTGGTCGAGATGGGACAGCTGCTCGCGGGTCCGTTCTGCGGTCAGTTGCTCGGCGATCTCGGCGCCGAGGTGATCAAGCTGGAAGCCCCCGGCACGGGTGATCCGATGCGCCAGTGGGGCCGCGACCAGTCCCAAGGCAAGTCCCTGTGGTGGCCGGTCGTGGCCAGGAACAAGCGGTCGGTGACCTGTAACCTGCGCCAAGCCGCCGGGCAGCGGCTGGCCCGGCAGCTGATCGGGCACGCCGACATCGTCATCGAGAATTTCCGGCCCGGCACCATGGAGCGCTGGGGTCTCGGATTCGATCGGCTGCGCGCGGACAATCCCGGACTGATCATGACCCGCGTCACCGGGTACGGCCAGACCGGGCCCTACGCACCGCGCGCCGGATACGGCTCGATCGGCGAGGCCATGGGCGGAATCCGCTACGTCACCGGCGATCCCGATCACCCGCCGGCCAGAACCGGTATTTCCCTGGGTGATTCGCTGGCCGCGGTGTTCGCCACCATCGGCACCCTCGCGGCGGTGCACCACCGGGCCAATACCGGGCGCGGCCAGATGGTGGACTCGGCCATCTACGAGGCCGTGCTGGCCATGATGGAATCGCTGTTGCCCGAATGGGCGATCACCGGATATCAGCGCGAACGCACCGGTCCGGTGCTGCCGAATGTCGCCCCCAGCAACGTCTATCCGACGGCGGACGGCGAGCTGATCCTGGTCGCGGCCAACCAGGACACCGTCTTCGCCCGGCTGGCCGAGGCCATGGGACGACCCGAACTCGCCAGCGACGCAAGGTATTCCACCCACATCGCCCGCGGGGCGCGGATGGCCGAACTCGATGACCTGATCGGCGCGTGGACCGCGACCGTCGCGACCGACCGGCTGCTCGATCGGCTGCACACCGCCGGCGTGCCCGCCGGACGGATCTTCACCGCGCGAGACATGTTCGCCGACCCGCATTTCGCCGCGCGCGAGGCCATCGTCCGGCTCGCGCACCCGGAATTCGGCGAGCTGCCGATGCACGGCGTATTCCCGAAGCTGAGCGAAACCCCCGGCGGCATCCGGCATCCCGGCCCCGAACTGGGCGAGCACAACCAGACCGTCTACGGCGGCCTGCTCGGGCTCGACCCCGACGCCATCGGGCAGCTCGCCGCCGACGGCATCATCTGAGGAGACGAGCACCGATGACCGAGCGCGCCGCCGACTACCGCCGTTCCGGCTACAGCGCCCGCCTCGGCGCGGGACGCTTCCCCGCCGTTCTGGCGGTGGACCTCTGCGCGGCCTATCTCACCGAGGGCTCACCACTGCGCGCACCTGTCGAGGACGCCGTGCGGGCCGCCGCCGAAATCGTCGCGCGGGCAAGGCATTCCGGCCTGCCGGTGATCTTCACCCGGGTGCGCTTCGAGCCCGGCGGGCCGGACGGCGGGCTGTTCCGCCGCAAGGTGCCCGCGCTGCGCGTATTCGAGGCAGGCAGCCCGCTCGGCGACTTCCTCGGCGACCCCGCTCCCGCACCCGGCGACCTGGTGATCACCAAGCAGTACCCCAGCGCCTTTCACGCCACTCCGCTCGCCGCGACGCTGGCCGCCGAGCGGATCGACACGCTCGTCATCGTCGGCCTCACCACCAGCGGATGCGTGCGCGCGTCCGCGACCGACGCGCTGCAGCACGGGTTCCGGCCGCTGGTCGTCGCCGATGCCTGCGGCGATCGGGCCGCCTCGCTACACGAGGCCAGCCTGCTCGATCTCGACATCAAATACGCCGACGTGCTGAGCCTCGACGATGCGCTCGCGGTCTTGCGCGCGGCCGACGCCGACGATCACCCACCACTGACTTCCGGGACCGCAGCCGATGCGGAACTCGCTTAGCGACAAGGGGACTCCATGGGTCAACACCCATACGGCTGGTGGATCGTGCTGCATCTGGTGCTGTTTGTATTCTGGCTCGGCGGCGACCTCGGCGTGTTCTATTCCAGCCGGTTCGTGATCGATCCCGAACTCAGCGCCTCGGCCCGGGCGACGGCGCTGGCGATCATGAGCGGCCTCGATCTCGGACCCAAGATCTGCCTGGTCCTGTTCCTGCCCAGCGGTGTCACGCTGATGGCGCTGGCGCCGCACGGCGCGACGGTGTTCGGAATCGACCTGTTCCCTTGGTGGTTCGTGGTCCTGGTCTGGATCTTCGGTGCCGGCTGGCTGACCTTGACCGTGCTCACGCACCGCACGCACGGCCGTCTCGCCTCGGTCCGGCGAGCGGATCTGTTCATCCGGTTCGCGGTCATCGCCGGGCTGGCCGGCACCGGCGGCTACGCCCTGCTGGCCCACGATCCGTTCGGCGTGACGACCAATCCGCGCTGGCTCGGCGCCAAGATCCTGCTGTACACGGTCGCCGTGGCGGCCGGACTCGGTATCCGAATGACGTTGCGGCCCTTCGGTCCCGCGTTCGGCACCCTGATGACCGAAGGGTCCAGCGAACCCGTCGAGCGCACCCTGCGGCGCAGCGTCGACGGCTGCCTGCCCTATGTGTGGCTGATCTGGGGCAGCGTGCTCGCCGCCGCGACGCTGGGCGTGCTCAAACCCGGGGCACAGTTGTGAGCCCCGCTCCGGCTATGGCGTGTAACCCAACTGAGCCGATACCGCCCCGGCCGCTTTCAGCAGCATCGGGACACACTCGTCCATCCGCGGCTGGAAACGCGACAGCGGCCCGCACACGCTGATCGCGGCGACGACCCCACCGTCGTGGTCGAGGATCGGCGCGGCGATGGAGGCCGCCCCGATCTGCCGCTCCCCCAGCGAAATCGCGTAACCACGCTTCTTGGTGGCGTTCAGCTCGGTGCGCAACTTACGCACCGAGGTGATCGTCGCGTCGGTGAACGCGGTCAATTCGTGCCGGCCCAGGTATTCGTCGATCTCGTCCTTGCGCAGCAGCGCCAGGATCACCTTGGACGAACTGCCCGCATACAGCGGATACGGCACGCCGAGCGCGACCTCCATCCGCAATTCCTGTTCCGGCACAACCTGATCCACGTACATCCGGGTGTCGCCGCGGCGGATCGAGAGCGTGGCGGTCTCCCCCGTCACCGAGGCCAGCCTGCGCAGCTCCGGCGCCGCCATCACCCGGAGATCGGTGCGCGCCAGGTACGCCCGGCCGAGCGCGATGGCGGCATGCCCGAGTGCGTAACGGCGCGTGGCGGGTTCGAACGCGATGAGATCGCGATTGCGCAGTGCCGTGAGAATTCGATGCACCGCGGCCTTGGTGATGCCCAGCTCGGTGGCGATCTCGGTGACGCCGAGATCGGCCCGGCCGCTACGGCCGAACAACAACAGCACATCCATGGCCCGTTCGACCGCGGCGATCGACCGGCTCTGATTGTCGGATTCGGTTTCGGACACGCCCCGAGTGTAAGCGGTGGATTTCCCGATGGGAAACACCATCGCCATCTGGGTTCCGCTTGCGCCACGCCGATATCGGACGTTACGGTGTGCGTAACAGTGTTTCCACTATCGAAACGGATGTCACGGTGGAACCCAACTACTTCCGCGCGGTATTGGCGCAGTGGGCCAGCGGGGTCGTGGTCGTCACCACGGTCCGGGCGGACGGTGGCAGGCACGGCATGACGGCCAGCTCGTTCACCAGTGTGGCGCTGGAGCCGCCGCTGATCTCGGTATGCCTGGTTTCCACGAGCACGACGTGCCGGATGATCCGCCGCAGTGGCGTTTTCGCGGCCAATGTCCTCGGGCACGATCAGCAGGACATCGGCCGCCGTTTCGCCTCGCCCGTCTGGAACGCGGCGACCGATCGCTTCGCCACCGGGCAATGGGATACCGCGAGCACCGGCGCCGCCGTCCTCACCGACGCCGTCGCCTGGCTCGACTGCGTGCTCACCGCCTGCCACCCCGCCGGTGACCACACCATCATCGTCGGCGCGGTGCAGGATGCCGCCACGCCGCGGCCCATCGCGCCGCTCATCTACCACGACCGCACGTACCACGAGGGGATAGTCCGATGATCGGTGAACGACTCGTCGAGGACATGACCGACGCCGAACGCGAACGCGCCCAACGGGTCGACGCGGTTCTGCCCGCGTTGCGCGCGGCCGCCGAGGAAGCAGATCGGCTCGGCGCCTTTCCGCCCGGCCATGTCGCACTGCTCCGCGACGCGGGCCTGCTGGGACTGGTGGTGCCGGAGAAATTCGGCGGGTTGGGCGGCACGCTCCGGGACCTGGCCGCGGCCACGTTCGCCATGGGCACCGCCTGCCCCTCCACCGCGCTGGCGTTCTTCTTCCACAACACCAGCGCCTCCCGCGGACTGCTGCCACTGGAGGCGATCGACGCGGGCTTGTTCGCCGACCACGAGGTTCCCGTCGTGCGAGGCTTCGCCGAGAAGGTGCTCACCCGGATGGCCGAGGGGCGCTGGCTGGCGAACTTCGCCTCCGAAGCGGTCAAGACCGCCGCCGCGAACATCACCATCGCGACCACCGCGCGCAAGGCCGACGGTGGCTGGATCCTGCGGGGCGAGAAGTCATTCGGCTGCGCGACCGGTATCGCCGACTTCTATCTCACCTCGGCCAAGCTCGAGGGATACGACACCGCGGAGGGGCTCGCGACCTTCTTCGTCCCCCGGGACGCGCCCGGCGTCCGGGTGCGGGCCCCGTGGGACGGACTCGGGATGCGCGCCACCGCCAACAACGGCATCCGCCTGGACGAGGTGTTCGTCCCGGACGACGAAGCCTTGGCCGTACCCGGCGCCTTCACCAAGATGCTCACCATGAGCAGAGGCAGTTTTGTCGGCAACCAGCTCGCCATCGCCGCGGTCTACACCGGCTGCGCGCAGCACGTCTACGACGAGACACTGGCCGCCACCACCACGAAGACCTTCGCCGACACCGGCGCCCCGATCGCCTCCTCGCCGGTACACCAGGTGCTCATCGGCGAGATGACCGAACAGTTGCAGACCGCCTACCTGTGGTTGCGCTATCAGCTGATGATCGAGACCGCCGAGCCCCCGATCAAACCCAAGCCAGAAGTGTTCACCCAATGGCGCCTGGGCAAAGGCGCGGTCACCGAGGCCTGCTTCCGGGTTGCGCTGGGCGCGTTCAAGGCCGGCGGGACCTCCGCCGCGGCCATGAGCGGCGTGGCCGGGCGGGCGCTGCGCGATCTGGCGATGGGCTTGGTGATGACCTTTCCCGCCGAGCGCGGCATGCTCGAGGTGGCCCGCATCGTCACCGACGCCAAGGCGAACGAATTGTTCGCCACCGCACCGGCGAGCGCGGACCGATGAGCGCCGAACTCCCCGCGGTCACCGACCTGATCGATGACGTTTGGGGCACGCCGCAAATCGATCTCGGTGTCGCACTACAGGATCCGGCGACCGGCCGGACCGTAGCCCGGGCGGTCGCCACGGCCGCCGACCGCGTCGAACGCGCGCTCGCGGTCGCCGACGCCGCGACCGGCCGGATCGACGCGACCATGCTCGACGCGATCGCCACCGACCTGGACGCGCGGCTGCCCTGGATCGCCGAACTCGACGCCCGCGCGACCGGTGTACCGATCACCCAAACGGTTCCGCTCGCCGCGATCGTGTCCGGCTCGTTCCGGCTCGCGGCCGAACAACTCCGCACCGGAGCGTTGCGCCAGGACCGGGACGGCGTCGAGGTGCACCGGCTACCGCTCGGCCCGGCGCTGTGCCTGGTCCCGTGGAACGCGCCCGCCCCCATGGCCGCGCACAAAGTGGCCAACGCGCTCGCCGCGGGCTGCCCGGTGATCCTGAAGGTCAGCGAACTGGCGCCCTACAGTTCGGTGGTGCTGGCCGGGGCGATCGCCGAGCACGTGCCCGCGGGAATGTTCCAGCTGGTGCAGGGCGGTGCGCAGGTCGGCGGGCACCTGGCCGCCTCGCCGCGGATCACTGCGGTCTCGTTCACCGGCGGACTGGCCGGCGGGCGCTCGGTCGCGTCCGCGTCGGCGGCGCTGTTGCGGCCGTGTCAGCTCGAACTCGGCGGGAACAATCCGCTGGTGGTCCTGCCCGACGCCGACTTCGACACCGCCACCCGGATCGCCGCCGAACTGCTGACCACGTTGAACGGCCAATGGTGCCGTGCGCTGGGCCGATTGATCCTGCCCGCCGAGCGCGCGGGCGATCTCGTCGAGGGAATCGGGAAGCGACTCGCGGCACTACGGATAGGGGCGCCGATGGATCCGCTGACCGAGTTCGGGCCGCTGCTGCACGCCGATCACGTACGGACCGTGCGGGCGTCGTTCGAGGGCCGGGTCGCGCACGGCTTCGGCGACCCGCCCGAGGTCGGAAACTATTTCGCCCCAACACTTCTGGACGGCGACCTGGCCGAGGAGGTCTTCGGCCCGGTGGCCGGCGTCGTCACCTATCGCGACCTCGAGGAGGCGGTGGCGCTGGCCAACGCGGTCCCGTACGGATTGGAGGGTTACGTCTGCGGCGCCGACGAGCAACGAGCGCTGAGCGTCGCTCGCCGGATCCGCGCCGGCGAGGTGAAGGTGAACGGCTCCTCGATCATGAGCCTGCACCTGATGACGCCGCGGCCCGCGTGGGGGTTGTCCGGACTCGGCGAGGAGGGCACCGCGGAGACGTTGCGCTTCTTCACCGGCGCCCGCGTGGTCGGCGTCGAGGGCCGCTTCGCTCTGCACACGTCATGACCACCCCGGCGATCGTGGTGGTCGGCGCCGGACCGGTCGGGCTCACCGCCGCACTCACCCTGACCCGGCGCGGAATTCCGGTCACCGTGCTCGAGCAGGGCGACGAACTCGCCACCGAGTCGCGCGCCTCCACCTTCCATCCGCCGACGCTGGAGATGCTGCGCGACCTCGGCGTGCTGAATGCGTTGCTGGAGCGGGGAATAGTCGCGTCGACCTTCCAGTACCGCGACCGTGGCGGCGGGGAAATCGCCACCCTGGATCTCGCCGTACTGGCCGAAGACACCCCGTTTCCGTTCCGCGTGCAATGCGAGCAGAGCAAACTCACCCCGATCCTGTTGGACGCCCTCGACGGGGTCGATGTGCGCTTCGGTTGCCGGGTCGACGGATTGCACAGCACCGGCGATTCGGTGGCGTTGCGCACCGACGGCGGACTGATTCGCGCGGACTGGGTGATCGGCGCGGACGGTGCGCACTCCGCGGTCCGGCACGGGCTGGGCGTCGGCTTCGAGGGCAGCACCTATCCGGAGCGGTTCCTGGTGGCCTCGGTCGAGGAGGATCTGGCGCGGGCGCTGCCGGGCATCGCGCCGATCAACTACATCTTCGATCCGGACGAGTGGCTGGTGCTGCTGCGCACCCCGCAGCATTGGCGGGTGCTGTTGCCGACCCCCGCGGACACCCACGACGAATACGAATTGCGCAGACTGCCAGAGCGTTTGGCTGCGGTCGCCGACTTGGGCAGGTCGTGGAACATCGCGCACTCCACGCTGTACCGGGTGCATCAGCGCGTCGCCGGCCGATTCCGGCACGGCCGGGTCCTGCTGGCGGGCGACGCGGCACACCTCAACAATCCACTCGGCGGCATGGGCATGAACAGCGGCATCCACGACGCCGTCCAGTTCGCGTCCACGCTGGCCGAGGTCCTCGGCGGCGCCCCGGACGAGCGGCTCGACGAGGTTGCGGCGCATCGCCGTACCGTCGCCATCGAACACGTGCAACGGACCAGCCATGACAACTGGAACCGGTTGCGTAGCCGCGACGGCAGCCATCATGCGCAGCTGCGGGCACTGGCCGCCGACCCGGCCGCGGCCCGCGCGTATCTGCGTCGAGCGTGCCTGCTCGACTCGTTCGGGGCACGGACATGAGAATCGAGCGGGAGAACCCCGCCCATCCGGAGCAGATCGTCGGCGCGGTGATCTCGACGCCGCCGGAAGCAGTCGACGCCGCAGTGCGCCACGCGCACAGGGACTTTCGCGAGTGGTCCCGGGAGCCGGTCGGGACTCGGCTCACCGCGCTCGGTCACGCCGCGGACGAGCTCGATGCGCGTACACCCGAGCTGGCCTCGCTACTGGCGCGAGAATCCGGTAAACCGGTTTCCGACTGCCGCGGTGAAATCGGCTTCGCCGCCACCTATCTGCGCTGGGTTCGCGAGCACGCGGCCGAAATCCTGCGCGCGCACGACACGAACAGCTCGCGGGGCCGAATCACGCTGACCCGGAAGCCCTTCGGCGTGGTCGCCGCGATCACGCCGTGGAACGCGCCCATCATTCTCGCGATGCTCAAGCTCGGACCCGCCCTCGCGGCGGGAAACGCGGTCATCCTGAAACCATCGCCGCTGGCTCCGCTCGCCGTGTCCGCGGCGGCCGAACTCCTGCCCGCCACAAGGGTTTTGCACGGTGGACCGGATACCGTGCAGGCCCTGATCACGCACCCCCTGGTGCGCAAGGTCGCCTTCACCGGCGGCGATCAGGCCGGACGTGCGATCGCGGCCGCCGTGGGCGGCGCACTCACCCCCGTGCTGCTCGAACTCGGCGGCAACGACCCGGCCATATTCCTGGACGACTTCGCGCTGACGCCAGGCGATTTCGAGCGACTCGTCCTCGCCTCGTTCGCCACGGCAGGCCAGGTGTGCATGGCCGCCAAACGCCTGTACGTACCCGAAACCAGGCTGACCGAGTTCGTCGAGTCGTATATCGCGGCCGCACAACGCATCCTGATCGTCGGCGAGCCGGCCGACGAGAGCACCACCATGGGCCCGGTCGTCACCCGCGCGGCCGCCGAGCGCGTCACCGGGCTCGTCACCGACGCCAGGAACCGAGGCGCACGCGTCATCCCGCTCGCCTCAGCGCCCGACAGCGACGGGTACTTCCTCGACCCGGTACTCGTACTCGGCGCACCCGACGACGCCGACCTGGTCCGCCTCGAACAATTCGGCCCCGCCGTCCCGATCCTGGCCTACCGCGAGGAGGCCGAAGTCCTCGCTCGCGCCAACGATTCCGAACTCGGCCTGGCCGCATCCGTCTGGTCGGCCGACGAGGAGCACGCCTTCGCCGTCGCCTCCCGCATCGAAGCGGGTTTCACCTTCGTCAACACCCACAACCGCACCGGCATGTCCCTGCACGCCCCCTTCGGCGGCACCAAGAACAGCGGCTTCGGCCGCGAATACGCCGAGGAAGGCCTGCTCGAATACACTCAGTCAATCGTCACGCATGCCCCCGGCGCCTTCCGCGCCGGCGGCGCCGGACTACCCGCCGGCGCTTATCCGGATGCCCGGTGAATGGCGTCCGGCCGAACGCGCTGACGAAGTCCCTGCCAGCTTCCCACCGCACCGAGCGCGGCCCGGGTGACCGCGAACAACGGAGATCTGGCGGCCGCCCGCTGCCAGCGCAACGGTTGAAGCGATTGCCGCAGCGCCGGCAACGCGTAGCCGGGCAGCTGCCGATGGAAGTCGTGAATTGCCAAGGCAGGTGTGCTTTTATCGTGGTGGGCCTCGGACAACAGGGTGGCGAGCAGGTCCGCGTCGAGGATGGCGGTGGTCGCGCCGCGTCCGCCGGTCGGTGGCATGGCGTGGATCGCGTCGCCGATGGCGGTGACATTGTCGGCGGGCCACGGGGTCATGGTTTCGTGGGGATCGGCGGCCAGGTAGGGGAAGGTGGTGACCTCGGCCGGCTCGGATCGAGAGATCAGTGATACCAACCGCGGTGACCAGCCGGGCAGCAGCGCAAGCGCCGTGTCGACGGCGTTCGACTCGGCGGTTCGCCGGGCACTGGTCACCAGCCCCCAGAGGACATATCCGGGCTCGGCCACGGCGGGTATCTCGCGGCAGGAACGCGGGCTGACCGGCGCGACCGCCGGGTCGTGCACCGACAGGAAGACCGCGGTACCGCGCGGGCCGACAACGAATCCGGGACCGGAGTCGAGTTCGGCCGGTAGAAGGGCGCGGCTTTCGTCGGTCAACGGGGTGCGCCCGGCGATACCCCAGGCGTCCAAGGTGCGGGCGCCTGGTCGGCCGGAGATCTCGGTGACCACCCGGGAACGCGCGCCGTCGGCGCCGACGAGCACATCGGCCATCGCCGTGCGGCCATCCGCGAAGTGGGCGGTGACCGTTCCCCCGGCCGACCGGGTGTGGCCGATGAAGTGCGAGTCCAGGTCCAGCACATCGTCGAGATCGTGAGCGAGCAAGCGGCGCAGCGGGATTCGGCCGATCAACAGATGGTCGCCGGGGCTGTTCCGCGGCAGCGACAGCAAACGGCGCAGGCGATGGTCGAAAACACTGAACCGGCGAAACGATGCCGCACCCGAGGCGCTGGCCAGCAACGCCTGATACAACGCGGCGGGGACCCGCCGCCGCAAGGCCGCGCAGGCCTCCGGGGCCAGGTGCAGGCGGTAGCCACCGGTATCGGCCAACGCGGCGTCGCGCTCGTACACCCGGACCCGCACACCCTCGTCCCGCAGTGCACGAGCCAGCACGAGACCACCGATCCCGGCACCGATGATGACCACTCGCATAACCAGCTCCAAGTATCAGACATATGATATTAATGCCACGATACGCGGACATATATATCAGTCAACTGATACTTTGCCACCATGGATGAGCGAACCTGGACGTCGGACCGCCTGGACTCGTTGCCCGCTTGGACGCTGGTGCGCGCCTATCACGCCGTCGCACACGGCTTCACCGAACTGTTCGAACAGCACGGGCTCACACCCGTCCAGTTCGGGGTGCTGGCCCAGCTGGCCGCGGGCCCGGACCTGTTGCAATCGGAACTGGCCCGTCGAGTGCTCGTCCGGCCACAGAGCATGGCGGCGGTTATCACCCAGTTGGTACAACGCGGACTGCTGGAGCGCCGCGGCGAAGGCGGCCGGGGCCGTCCGGTACCGATTCGGCTGACCGCGGCGGGGCGCCGGACCCTGGAACTCGCCGGCAGCTCCGTGCTGGAGTTCAACGACCCCGCTCGCCTGGGACTGGAGCCCTACGAAGCCGGGATGCTGAACGCGCTGCTGCACAAGCTGATCGGCAGTCGAGCCTGACCATGGCGAGCCCGGCGATCCGGCGAACGGCCCGAGCGGTTCTGGAGAACATCGGGATACCGGTCGGCTGCTATCTGGCGCTGACCGCGGCGGGCTGGCCGCCGGTGTGGGCACTGGTCGGCGGTGCCGGGGTATCGGTGCTGGTGCTGGCCGTGCAGTACGCGCGCACCCGGCAGGTCACCACCCTCGGCGTGCTCGTGCTGGTGCGCTTCACGGTGGGCGTCGCGATCGCGCTGTGGACCGGAGACCCCCGGCTGGAATTGGCCAAGGACTTCGCGATCACCTTCCTCCTCGGACTCGCGGCCGCCGCGAGCCTGGTGACCGCGCGGCCGCTGATCGCCCGAATCCGTCGCGACATCGTGCCCGATCCGGACGAGTTCGACCGATATTGGCACTGCGACAGCGGGTTTCGACGTCTCCACCGGAATCTGACGCTGATCTGGACGGCGGGGCTCAGCATCGAGAGTGTCACCGCGGTGGCACTGATCTACATCCTTCCGCTCACCTCCGCCGTGATCGCGACGTCGGTGCTGAGCCCGGTATGCCTGCTCGGCCTCATCGGCTGGACCCAGTACCGGGCACATCGATGGACGGTGTCATATGGCCGATCTCGCTGATGTGCTAACGCATGTCGAAATAGTCCACTACGGCTCGGGCCGCGAGCCGGGGCACCAGCCACTGCGCCAGCTCTCGGTGTGCTGGATGCTGTTGGTAGGCGGTCAGTTCCGCCGCCGAGAGGTGCGTGGTGGTCATGCACAGATCGTAGGAGACGGGGGTGGCCAGTTCGTCGAGGGCGATGGTCAGCGAGAGGATGTGCGGCACTGTGCCGTCGAGTGCGGAGAGCAGTTCGCCGGCTTGTTTCGCGTCGGCGCGGTCATGGAACTTCATCAGCACGACGTGGGTGAGGCGGGGGTTGTCGGTGGGCATCGGACAATAGCTCCGTCCGTGGGGGCGGGTGAACGGTACCGGGTGGCGGGCACCCCGGACCATCCGTGACCTCAGTTGTTCCGGCTGCGGCGCCGTGCCACGAAAAAGGCGGCGGCCGCGATGATCACCACCGCGGCGGCGCTCACCCCGATCACCGCGGCGGTATTGTCGTCCGAATCATCGGCATCAACCGCGTTGTTCTGTGCCGCAGCCGGTTTCGGGGATTCCGCGGCCGGTCCGAAGGTCAGTGGAACCGAGGCGATGATCTCGGTGGCGTTGGTCAGACTGGTCACGCTGATCGTGCACGCGCCGGGCGCGGCGGTGCAGTCGGTGCCACCGACAGCGGCCACCAGGGCGATCGACCGCTTGTCCCCGCTGGGTTGCCACGTGCCCTGCCCGTCGGCGGCGCCGAGCATCGAGCCCGGCAGGTTGCAGTCCCCCGGGCCGGTGATCTGCGGCTTGCATTGACCGACCGCCACGGCGGGCATGTTCGCGGGCAGACCGTCCAGGGTCACCGTGATCGTCTGTCCCGCAGCCAGTCCGGTGGATTGACTCACCTGTAGTGCGGGCGCGGCCAGTGCCGCGGGGGCGCCGCCGACGACGGCGATCGCGACGACCGACAGGCCGGCGAAGATCCCGAGCCGGGTACCGATGAGCTTCATACTTCCTCCTGATGGATTTCACAATCGCCGCCGATCGGCGAGCGCGAAGCCGGCGACGAGCACAAGCAGCCCCGCGGTGACCGCCCACAGCACCGTGGACGGGCCTTCGGTGTCTGCGTCGATGTGCACCGTCGCGGTCGAGACGGGCGCCGGAGTCGCCGCCGAAAGCCGAGAGCCGGCGAAATTTACCGATACCGCGGCAGAATTGGCGGCGATGATCGCGGGTGGTTCGGTGCCGGGCAGCGGGGCGGCGGCGATC
Source organism: Nocardia sp. NPDC006044 (assembly GCF_042871115.1). NCBI lineage: Bacteria > Bacillati > Actinomycetota > Actinomycetes > Mycobacteriales > Nocardiaceae > Nocardia > Nocardia sp. NPDC006044. The sequence continues at coordinate 745,507 of NZ_JBIAID010000004.1, read as the reverse complement.
ACGCACTGCTGCTCGGTGCAGTCGATGTCGTGGAACCGGTGGTGGACGGTCAGGGTCAGTGGGCCGAAGGTACCGTCGCCGCCGATGTTGACGAAGGTCGCGCCGCCGTCCAGGTCGCAATCCTTCAGCCCGTTGCGGAAATCCTGCTTGCACATACCGACCGCGACCGCGGCGAGACCGGCCTGAAAGCCACGACCGCTCACGGTGATTCGCTGCCCCTCGGTCAGGTCGGTGGTCGCGCTGACCTGGATTTCGGTCGGTCCGCCAGCCGCGGCGGTGCCCGGCGACACCGCCAGGTATCCGCTGAGCACTCCGACTACGGCCGCGCGGAGCACGCCGGCGAGAAATCTCATGACATGCCTCCCTCGACAGCCAGCGGCCTTCGCTGTCGTGCGCTGGGTCGCAGGGGCCACCACACCGTCACAAGCACGCAGAGCGCCGAAATGGTCAGCGCGGAGCCGGTTCCGATCAGCCGGCCGAGGAGATCCACCGATCCCAGACCGGCCGCCCCGGAGATCACCACGACCCCGGCGGTGACGCCCGCGGCCGCGCTTCGATCGGCTCGAGCCGTGGCCCGGCGCACACCCTCGTCGAGCGCTGCCACCGCCCGGAAACTCAGCGACAGCGTCAGCGCGAGGCCGATGGCCAGCGTCACCGGTCCCGGCGCGATCGCGACGAGCAACGTCCCGCCTGCCGCCAGGATCGACAGCATCGGCACCGCTTCCGCCCGCTGCCAAGGCACGATGACCGCGATAACGGCCGGCGCGGCGGCGAACGACAACCACCGGCACTGCTCGGCGCCGAATTCGTTCCAGCGGAACAGCAACAGGTGCAACGCCGGCAGCGTGGTGCCACCGATCGCGAGTCCCGCAGCGAGATAAAGGGGTAACGCCGGCCGGACGCTCGCGCCGACGGTCGCGTGCCGTCCGGGCGGGAGGGTCGCGGCGCGGGTCACGGCAACCGATCCCGTTGCCAGCCCGAGGACGGCGGTGAGCGCACCCGCGATGATCAGCCCTTCGCCGGGGTTCTCGTAACAACGCCCGGCCAGCCACGCGGCGGCGGCCATCCCCGCCACGGCCGCCGCGCAGGTGCACATCAGACCCATGCGACCCAGCTCGAACGCCAGCGCTCGACCTATGGCCAGCAACGGCCCCGTTGCCGCGCCGGCCACCAGGACCGCGATCGTGAACACCACGACGCCGTCGACCGCACCCGCGACAATGGTCGCGCCGCCCGCGAGAACTCCACACCCGCTGGCCATCGCGGCCGTCGCCCCCCTCCGCCACAGCCACAGGGCCGCGATGATCAGGCCGAGCCCGGCGGCGGTGGCGACGATGTAGCCGACCACCGCACCCGGCACGCCGACCACACCCCCCAACGGCTTTCCGAGCAGGGCGAGCTGTGCACCGCCCACCGGACCGGCTGCGATCGCACAGAGAACGGCCGCGCCGGCACCGGCGGACTCGCGCATACCGTTTCGAGTCCCGTTGGCGCGGTTGTCGATTCGCTCCGATGAAGTCCGTGATCGGCGACCGAGGCCGGCGTTTCCCAGGGATGCGCGATGCCTCGTCATCCTCAACCTCCACTCGCGTTCCACTGAGGGAAACGCAGTTTCACGATTGCCATATTGAACCCGCGGCGCCGACCAGTGTCAAGGCAAGCGAAAAAGGAGACGGTTAACCGAATTACCGTCGCGTGAAATGTCGGACCGCCCCTGGACAGATCCTTCGCCGGGGTACAGAATCGAGACCACGATGGAAACAACGTTTCGTTGTACGAAACACAGATTCGAGTGGAAGGGTCTGGTCCATGACCCGAGTCGCGGCCGCACAACTCGCCGCCGGAACCGACGTCGCGGTAAACCTCGACGCCTGCCTCCGGGTGATCGACGAGGCCGCCGCCGCGGCGGCGGAACTGGTTGTCCTGCCCGAATTCTGTAACCATTTATCTTGGTACGCCGACCGCGCACACGCGCACCGAATGGCGTGCACCGGGGGCGACCCGTTCCTCACCGCGATCGCCCGGCGCGCACGCCGGCACCGGCTCTACGTGAAGATCGGCGTCACGCTGGCCCGCGCCGGCGGCCGCACCACCGGCACCGGTCTGCTGTTCGGACCCGACGGCGAGCTACTCGGCGAGTCCGACAAACAGATCCTGATGGGCGCGGAGAACGACTATCTCGACGCCGGTCGCGGCGAATCACCGGTGATCGCCACGCCATTGGGCCGCATCGGGATGTACGCCTGCATGGAGGGCGTGATCAACGAGGTCACCCGGTCGCTGGCGCTGCGCGGTGCGCAACTGCTGCTCAACAGCCTCAACTCGTTCGCCATCGATGAAGCGAGCCTGCACATTCCGGTACGCGCCGCCGAGAACAGGGTATGGGTGGTGGCGGCCAACAAGGTCGGTCCGCTCCTTCCGGCCGGGCAGCTACCTGCGATCGCCGCCCGGCTCGGCGTGCCGCCAGACCGTTTGCACGGCGCGGGCGAAAGCCAGATCGTCGGCCCGGACGGCATTCCGGTCGCCATGGCACCGGTCACCGACGAGGCGATCGTGGTCGCCGACATCGATATCGGCTTGGCCGACAACAAGGTCCGCGGCGACGGCACCGACATCCTGGCCGCACGCAGGCCCGAGCTCTACGTTCCGTTGTCCGGTGTGACGCCCAAACGCCGCGCACCCGCCGGGGCTCCGACGCTGTCGGCCGCGGTGTCGATCGCCGACACCACGGTGCTGGCCGGGCTCGCCGCCGACGGTGCCGACCTCATCGTGCTGCCGGAACTCGCGACCCTGCCCATTCCGGAAGCCGTTCGCGCACTGCACGACACGACGGCGCACGCGGTGCTCAGCGTGCGCGATGCCGAGACGCACCGTGGTGTGCTGATCAACGCGGACGGCGTGGTCGGCTACCAGTCGCAGCTGCACCCGACCGAACGACATCCCTGGTTCACGGATCCGGGCGACGGCCTGACCGTCTTCGAGTTGCCTTGGGGCCGAATGGCGATCGTCGTCGGGGACGACGCGCTGTTTCCGGAAACCTTCCGCCTGGCCGCGATTCAGGACGCGGACGTCGTCGCGGTCCCCTGTTCCCCCACCGAATCGTGGGAACTGCGGCTCGGACTGGCGGAGCGGGCAGCGGAGAACCGGCTCAACGTGGTGGCCGCCGGCACCGCCGAATCCGTCGGGCTCGTCGGCGCGATCTACGCGCTCAGCCCGGATTTCACCCTGTGGACCGAGTGGAGCGGGCCGTTCACCGGGGTGATCAGCCATCCGATCGTGACCGGCGTGCCGACCGGCTCGACGAGTGCACGCGCGATCGTGCGTCCCGCCGAAGCCGTGCGCCGCAGCGTATCCAGAGGCACCGATCTGGTGGCCGACCGGCCGCCGTGGCCGCTGGACGCCATGACGAAAGAAGCTCAGTGACAACACAACCCGGAGCGACCATGAGTGAAACCGTGCAGCATGTCGAGCAGATGGTCGACGCGACCGCCAGGACCGATGTCACCGCAACCTTCCAGGAATGGCGAGAGTTGCTGAGCGGGTTGAAATCCCGGATCGCCGAGCGCTTCGAACTCGCCAGGGACCCGTCCACCGAGGAGCTGGACAGCTACGGCGACCCGGCGGCCGGCCCGTCGGGCAGCCTGGCCGCCTACTCCGGGCCCGACATCGATTGGCTTGTGCATTCCTGGATCGGCGACCCCGCAACGGGTTTCGTCAACCTGCACCTCACCGCATGGCTCGGACCACGGATCAACGTCCCGCACCTCGGCATAGCGTTGCTGCTGTGGCCGCAAGGCTGGTTCTACGTCGACGCGATCCCGCGCGGCGACCTGGTCGGCGACGGCGCCTACTTCGACAGCTACTACGCCGAGAACGATCCGCCGTGGCTGGCGTTCAAGGAAGACCATCCCGATTTCACCTGGTTCACCAGCCGCACCGGCTTCATCCGGGCCAGCCTGTCCCCCACCGCGTACTGCTACTCCTTCCCGGCGACCAGCGACAATCGCGCTACCGTCGCCGAGCTGCTCACCGCCCGGGTCGAACAATGGCTCGGCTGGGTCGACGCGGCCGAACCCGTCCCGGCCGGGCAGCGGGCGGCCCTCGCCGACCGGGATCTGGCGATCCGGCGCAACATCGCCGAACGCGATCCGGCGAATGTCATGGGCGAGCGGATGTTCGGGCCGGACGTCACCCAGCGTTTGGTGCGTGCCCTGTGGGGCGGCGATCGAGTCCTGCCGAGGCCGGTCGCATGAGCATTGTTCGTTCGCTCTGGTGGTCGGCGCGCACGGCGGGCGACGCTCCCTTCGACACCGCGCATTTGAAGGTCTACTACCCCGCGATCGCCACCGGTTCCGACACCGAACGGCTCTCCGGAGTCTTCGCCCCCGATCCGGCGGCCGCACCGTATCCGGTGGTGCTGTTCTTGTCCGGCGTGAACGTCGGCCAGGACTCCTATCGCCGGTTCGCCACCGCCATCGCCGACTCCGGTTTCGTGGTCGTCACTTTCGACCGGGTGGCCGAGTTGTTCGGCGGGCAGCGCGGATTGACCGTCGGCGTCGACCTCGACGCGGCCCGCCCCGACGCCTACGGCACCCGCCCGACCTGTCCGGCCATCGGCGCGATCCTGGCCGCTGTCACGGAGTTGAACGAACACGGTCCGCTGGCCGGCGCTCTAGACCTGGATCGCGTCGCGCTGGGCGGGCACTCCGCGGGCGGCACCGTCGTGCTCCAGTCCGCACGCTTCTTTCCCACGGTCCGCGCGGTTTTCGCCTGGGGCGCGCACACGATGGTGGCGACCATGCTCGGCTGGCCCGCGGGCACCGTGCTGCCCGCCCAGGTCGACTGCCCGGTACTGCTCGGGGTCGGCACCAACGACGGCGTGATCAAGGGCAGTGCCGACCGGTACGGCGAAGACGGCGAGCACCGCCCCGACCCGGTGGCCAGGACATTCGACGAAGCCCTGCCGCCGGGTGATCACCTGTTCGCGGTCGTGCCGGAGGCCAACCATTTCGGCATCGCCGACGTCGACCCGACCGCGGCGCGGGCCTTCCTCGACGGCCCGGACGACGCGGACGCGCTCGCCCCGTTCGCCCGGCTCAGCTCGGCGTTTCTGCGCACCCACCTGCGTGGTTCGGCGGCGGCCCGCGCCGAACTCACCGAATTCACCGAGGCGGGTGTGTTGCGACCCCAACGATCGGAGCACGAACAATGTTGAAAAACTTCTGGTACGCGCTGGAATTCGCCGACCGCGTCGGCCGGACCCCGAAGAAGGTGACCTGCTTAGGTCAGGACTTCGTGCTGTATCGCACCACGGCGGGCACGGCGGTCTGCCTGTCGGATCTGTGTGTGCATCGCGGCGGTGCGCTGTCGATGGGCACCCTCACCGGGGACTGTATCGCCTGTCCGTACCACGGCTGGCAGTACGACGCCGAAGGCGCCTGTGTGCGCATCCCGGCGAACTCCGAAGACCGGCTCATCCCGAAGAAGGCCAGGGTCGACGCCTACCCCACCCAGGAGCGCTACGGCATGGTCTGGGCCTTCCTCGGCGATGTGCCCGAACCGCAACGCCCACCCATACCGGACATCCCGGTGCACGACGATCCGGCTTTCCGGATGGTGCAGTTCGAGATGGAGGTCGAAGCGAACTACGAACGGACCTTCGAGAACGTCGTCGATGCCTCGCACACCCCGTTCGTACACGGCACCAGGTTCGGCAATCCGGACAAACCCGAGATTCCCAATTTCACCGTCCGCAAGGATGATTGGTCCGCGGAAGCCGATATCCGGCTCAGCCCGCCGCCGCCGAGCGGGCTGTGGGGGCTGCTGTCCAGGAACAAGCCCCGCCCCGAATTCGTGACGGTGACCAATGGATGGTATCTGCCCAACGTGGTCAAGCTGCATATCCGGTTGCCGATCGGCGATCTGCTGCTCTACGACTTCAATATCCCGCTCTCGCAGGACCGCACGCTGATCAAGATCCTCGGCTACCGCAACTTCTTCACCGGTCGCTGGGCCGACGCCGACGCGCGCAAGCGAATCAAAGACATTCTGCTGCAGGACAAACCGGTGGTCGAATCGCAGCGCCCGGAGCTGCTCCCGTTCGATCTCGCCGACGAATTGCATGTGCGCAGCGACGCACTCCAGATCGCCTACCGGCGCAGACGAACCCAGCTGATCAAGGACGGCTGGTGGCTCGGCGACGACGACGTCATCACCGGCGACGGACCGCGCCGCACGGCTACCGTCATCGCCTCGCCCGCCCGCCGGGACAACCCCGAACTCGATCAGGCCTGGGTACACAAGGCCCGCACTGGAGGAACACCGCAATGAGCCTGCCCGCCGAACTCAGCGAGCGCACCCTGCGTCGGCTGAGCACTTCTCTGGAACTGGTTCCCGCCGAGGATATTTCGTTGACCAGCAGCACGTCGCCGGAACCGGTCGGCAGGCTGCGGGTGTTTCATGGCGAACCGATCGACAAGCTCGTCGCCGTCGATCTCGTGGTGCCCGCGATCGGCTTGGACAGCCACATGATCTTCGCCTTCACACCGCCCGATTCCGCGGTCCCGCACTTCACCCTGGACTCGGTGCGGTCGGCGGAATATCACGCGATGCACCTCGACCTCATCCCGCGCACCGATCTCGCCGTGCACCTCGCCTATCTAGACGCCGCGTTCCTGCCGTTGACACCGCTGCTCGAGGCGGCTTGGCGGATCGAGGGTGTGTCGGCGGCGGCGGTCGGTCCCCGGCAGCGGGCGATGATGTCGCCGTGGATGGTCGTCTGCCGAGCCACCGACACCGCCTTCCAGACCCTGGGCGCCACGGTCGACGACTATCTCCAGCATTGGCTTACATTGGTGGACAAGGGAGTTCCCGCGGTCGACGGCGATCTGGCCGCCCGCGACCGCGCCAACCGGGCGAATCTGTTCAGTCCGGAGGTGGATCCGGTGTGGGCGCAGGTGACCCGGCTGCTCGGCGACGAACAAGCCGAGCGGGTACGGACGGAGCTGCTCGGATGACCGCCGCCGAAGCTCCCAGCCAGTGGCAGCAACGCATCGCCGGTGAATGGGTCGGCAGGCCGTCGCTGTTCGCCGCGGACGGGGTCTGGCGCGGTTTCGAGGACATCCGCCGTTCGTCAGTATTCGCGGACGGGACCACGACCTACTACATGGATGGCAGCCTCACCGGCGGCGGCGAGCTCGCCGGGCGGTTCGCCCTCGGCGCGCCGTTCGCGTTCGGGGTGATCGACTCCGACAACGATCGGCTCTATACCGGTCCCGACTTCTACGGTGCCGGACAGCCTTACGGCGGATTCGTCGATGCCCACTACTACGGTCCGGGCTGGCAGGTGGGCTTGAACACCTGGAATCAGACCCTGGGCGATACCCAGGTGTATTCCTCGGTGCTGTCCCAGGGGCCGGCCATCGTCGGCGTGTTCAACGGCGTCTACACCCGGAACCCCGATCTGGCCGGCGAACTGGTAGAGCACGAAACCCGCTGCGGTGCGGCGTCGTTCATCTTGCCCACCAAGGACGAATGCGGTTATGCCGGCGACTGCGAGCTGTGGGGCGCCGATCAGCAGCTCCGCGGCACCGTTCGAGTCGACCTGGAGATCACTCCGCTGAGCCTGTTGACCGCCGAGCACCGGGTGACCTGGAGCGGGGCGGTCCACCGCACCTACGAGGCCACCGTGCGCCGCGACGGCGTCCGCTCCTTCCACGAGGGACCCGGCGCCTGGGGCAACGCGACCGCCTACGGCCGGGCCAACTACCCGGTGCTGCACCTTGCCGACGGCAGCCGGATCACCGGGCGGGAATTCATGGTGGACGCCGCACCGGGTATGGGTGCGGGCACCGAGCTCGCCGTGGTCTACGAACTGTTCGAGCACAACCGCCTCAGCGCCGTGCTGCACGGCGTATTGGTCCGCCGATGAGCAGGCCGCGGCCTGCCAGGACCGTCGTGGTGACCGGGGGCACCCGCGGCATCGGCCTCGGCATCACCCGCGCGCTACTCGACCGCGGCCATCGAGTCGCATTGTGCGGCACCGATATCGAGCGAATGGATCGGCTGCGCGACGAACTGCCCGGCACCGCGCTGTTGATGGCCGCCGATGTCACCGAACGCGCTGAGCTGCAAGCACTCTGGGACGCGGCCGCGGCACGATTCGGTCCGATCGATGTGTGGATCAACAATGCCGGCATCTCCCATGTCCGCACCCCGGTCTGGGAGCTGTCTGCCGACGAGACACGAAAAGTGATCGCCACCAACCTGATCGGCGCGATAAACGGCTCCGCCGTCGCCATAGCGGGCATGGCGAACGCCGGCGGCGGGCACGTCTGGAACATGGAGGGCCTCGGCAGCGACGGCCGGGCGGTTCCCGGACTCGCGGTCTACGGTGCCAGCAAGCGCGCCCTAACCTACCTGACCAAGGCGCTCGCCAAGGAGGTCCCGGCGGGCGTCTCGGTCGGCCTGCTCAGTCCGGGCATGGTGGTCACCGATCTGCTGACCCACGGTTACACCGATCCGGCGGAATTGGCCAGGGCGCGCAGGATATTCAACATTCTCGCCGACCGGGTCGACACCGTCGCGCCCTGGCTGGCCGAACGCGCGGTCACCCCCGCCCGGAACGGGGCGCACGTCCGCTGGCTGACCACGCCCAAGGTGATCGGCCGCTTCGCCACCGCGCCGTTGCGGCGACGCGACCTGTTCATCGAGTGACAATCGCTGTCCGCCAACGAAGAAATCCGAGCCGAAAGAGAGACCGTGCCTGACGTATTGGGCTGGAGAGCGAAGTTCGGGGTACTCGCCCCGTCCACGAATACCGTCGTGGAGCCCGATTTCGCCCGAATGAGCGTGCCCGGAGTGACGACGCACTTCGGTCGCATCCACATCCGCGACCAGAACATGGGCGACGACGCGGGCATGGACCGGCTGCTCGACCAGATCCGCGCCGAAATGGACGCGACCTGTGCGCGCGTGCTGACCTGTGCGCCCGACTACATGGTCATGGGCATGTCCGCGGAGACCTTCTGGGGTGGCGTCGAGGGCAACCAGAAGTTCGTCCGCCAGATCCACGACGCGACCGGGCTGTCGGTAGCCACCGGGGCCGAAGCCTGCCGGCGTGCGCTGACACTGAACGGGGCGACGCGTATCGGAGTCGTGACGCCCTATCAACCGATCGGCGACCAGAACGTGGTGCGGTTCTTCGGCGAGCTGGGCTTCGAGGTGGCCGCGATCAAGGGATTACGCTGTCCCACCGCGGTTTCCATCGCGCACGTCACCGAGGCGCGGTTGCGCGATGCGCTGCGCGAGGTCGACAGCGACCGCGTCGACGCGCTGGTGCAGTGCGGCACCAACCTGTCCATGGTCGGCCTGGCCGACGCGGCCGAGCGCTGGCTCGGCAAGCCGGTCATCGCGATCAACGCGGCGACCTGGTGGATGGCATTGCGCGACAACGGCATCCACGATCGCGTCGACGGCGCGGGGGCCCTCCTGCGCGATCATTGATCCGCCAGCAACCGCCGCGCCCGCCGGACCACCGCCAGGTCCACCATCCGGCCCGCGTCATCGAGCACCGCCCCGCCCACGGCATCGAACCGGGCCACCAAGGCCCGCGCCCGTTCGAGCTCGGCCGGAGCAGGTGTGAAAACGTCGTTGACGACCGCGACCTGACGGGGATGGATGCAGGCACGCCCGCGAAAACCCATGCGCGCCAGCGCCATCGTGGAGACCTGCAGTGCGCCGAGGTCACCGAAGTCGGTGCGGACCGGGCCGAGCGGGGGTGCGATGCCCGCGGCGGCGCTGGCCAGCACGACCTGCGAGCGCACCGCCCAGAGCTCTCGGTCGTCGGGGCCGGGCTCGACGCCGATGTCGGCACAGAGGTCCGCCTCGCCGAGCTGTAGACGGTCGACGCGGGGGGCGGCGGCGATATCGCGAGCGGCCAGCACAGCGGACGCGCTTTCCAGGATCGGGCAGATCCGGATGCCGCCGGGAGCTGGTTCGAACTCCCGCAACACCGCACCCGCGGCGTGCACCTGGTCGGCGGACTCGGTCTTGGCGAGACACACCGCGGAGACACCGGCCACCGCGACCGCCGCCAGATCGGCCTCGCCGATCGAGCCGGGATTCACGCGCACCCAGATCCGGGGTCCGCTCGCGCGAGTCTCGTTCAGCCAGTTGGCAACCGCGGTCCTGGCCCGGTCCTTGGCGGCCGGGGGAACCGAGTCCTCGAGGTCGATGAGCACCACATCGGCCCGGCTCGACATCGCCTTGCCGAAGAGTTCGGGACGGCTGCCCGGCACATACAACGCCGATCTCACCGGCACACCTTCCGTCCGTTGGGTACACCGCGTGCGGCGACTCCCGACTGCTCGCTGTTCAGACGGTACCTGCGGGGTCCACATTTTGGCAACGCCGTTTCCCTATATGAAACAGTTGCACACGAGATTTCGGACGGACCGAGGTCGGTGCCGTTCGACGAGTCCCGGCCCACCGGTTGACAGCACTGGGAACTCGAGCGCTAATGGACGCCAAGTAGGAAACGCTATTTCGCATCAAGAAACAGCGTGCTCGTCACTGGAGTCATGATGAATCTCCGAGGTCCGGCCGTCGCCGCCATCACCCTGTGTCTCGCCCTCGCCACCGGACCCGCCGCGCGTGCCGAACCCACGACGACGCACGAAACCGTCGCAATCCCTTGCGCTGGAACGGACATGGCCGTTCCGGTGGACTGGCGGCTGCCGGTCGGCACGCCCAGGGGCCTGATCTGGCTGCAGCATGGCTTCGCCCGCAGCAACGTCAATATCGCCGGTCTCGCAACCGCTTTCGCCGATGCGGGCTATCTGGTCTTCACGCCGAGCCTGCCCTTCCTCGACTTCGCGGGTTGCACGTTGCAGAACCTGACCGGCAATACCGAGTTCCTCGGCGCGATCGCGAACCTGTTCGCCTCCGCACAGAACCCCGGCAGCGCGCTGGCCCGAAGCTTCGCCGCGGCCGCCGCGCACGCGGGCAGGCCGGAGCTCCGGCTGCCCGGGCGGTACGCCTTCGTCGGCCACTCCGCCGGCGGTGAAGCCGTCGAGTACGTCGCCCATCGGTTGCGCACCGACCATCCCGGCAGCTCTAGCGGATTGCAGGGGCTGGTGCTGCTCGACCCGGTCAAGTCCTTCGTCGGCGACAACACCGATCGCGCCCTCACCGACCTGGACAGCACGTCGCTGCCGATCCTCACCGTCTCCGGTCCCCCGTCGCTGTGCAACGCTTTCGGCAGCGGCACGAACGCGGTCCAGTCTCTCCTGCACCGCTCCTATGTCGGCATCCGCATCAGCACCGGTGTCCATACCGACGCCGAAGGAACCAGCGTCGACACCCTCGGCAGCTTGCTGTGCGGCACACCGGAATCGGTGAACATCACCACCCTGCGCACCCTCGCCCTCGGCTGGCTCGGCGACTATTTCACCGGCACCCGATCCGCCGACTACTACCCACCCGACGCCCCACTCACCGACGCACAGACCGCCCGAACCGCCGTCGCCCGGGTAGCGGCCGCACCCGACGCCCAAATCCTCTCCGGCGCTTCGTGATCACTACTTCGGGCGGCGACCACCTTGCCATCCTCTGATGCACGGCGCTATTCTGTACGGTTCCGGAAGTGATCCCACAGTCCGGACTTCACGGAGTGTTCGAAGTGTTTCGAGGGGAGCCACACCGTGCCACTTGATAATTCGTTGGGCCCAGTCACGTCGGCTAGCCCGGCGGGTGATGGTTTCTTCGTCGATCTCGTCAGACTGGGCCAGCTGGCGGAAAAACTCGACGGGCATGCCGAGGCCGTTCTGGCGATCAGAATCAACACTGCGGTTCGGATGCCTAATTCGGCTCTACAGGAACCACTTTCGCGAGTCAACCGCATCGTGTCCGATGCCTATACTTTCATCGGGGGGCACATCAAGACCATGTCGAAGACGATGTCCGCGGCAAGGCAGTCCTTCAGCGGGATGGAGCGGGCCAACGCCGAGCAACTGGGCACCTACCTCCGCGGACAGGCATAGCCAAGGCGATGGAGACCATCAGCCGTATCCGAGCCTGCGATCTGATCGCGATGTCCAGCCTCGCCGACGAACTGACCACCGGCAACGACACATTCTCGACCCGGGTGGATCAGATGAGTCGCGATGTGGACCATGCGATGGATTCGTGGAAGGGGAAATCAGCCCAGTCCGCACAGACCAGCGCTCTAGCGCACCAAATGTCTTCCAATCATGTCGGCGCCATTGTGCTCTCGATCGCCGACCACTGTGCCGCCGGCAGCAAGAACCTGACCGAGACCCGAACAGCGTTGCTGGCGATCGTGGATCGCGAGATTCCGCTGGCGGGCATGCAATGGCATGACGACGGTACCGTCACCGCACCACCGATGCCGATAGGCGCCGATGGGCCGGACCCGGCGGTCAGAGTGATCTTGCAGCAGCGACTCGATAACCAGGCGGCAAGCTTTCAGCAGCGCGTGCAATGGCTCATGACCTCGTTCGGCGATGCCGAAACGCAAGCGGCACAGGCGATCAGCAGCGACCTGCAGCTACTGGAGCAGTTTCGTGCCCATCCCGGGGAGGACCCGGCCGCCCCGCTGGTCCAGGCGATTCTCGACGGCCGGACCCAGTTACCCACCGATCCGCAGATGCTGCACGACTTCTGGCTGAAGCTGTCCCCCGCGGAGAAGGACGCCTTTTATCAAAGAGACCACTTCATCGGGAACCGCGAAGGTATCCCGCAGGCCGACCGCGACCACTACAACCGGTTGAACCTCAACGATCTTCGCGACAAAGCCCAGCAGCGACTTGACCGCCTCATCGCCGACCACGACAAGGCGATCCGCAACCGCGACGCCAACGCCAACGACTCTTCCTGGCTGACTCGCATCGCCGCAGCCCGTAAGGAGTTGGATGGGTACAACAACATCTACGAGCAAAGCCAATCCAAAGACGGTGTGCCTCGGTTGCTCTCGCTGGTCGATGACAAGGGCCACGCCGCCGTTGCCTTCCGGAATCCGGATACCGCGGACAACATCTGCACCTATGTTCCCGGTACCTTTGCCTCGACTACGGACGCCAAAGGTTTCGCTGTCGACGTCAATCGGTCTGATGTCATGCGCCGGGCCGCGGAGCTGGCCGACCCGTCGAAGAAGACCTCGGTGGTGACTTGGATCGGATATGACGCACCACAATCCATTCCGGCCGCGATCGGAAGCAGTTATGCCAGGAATGCCGCGCTGCCGCTGGATGAGTTCCAGAACGGACTGCGGGTCACCCATGACGGCGCCCGGTCGGCGAATACCGTTGTGGGACACAGCTACGGCACGACCGTAATCGGTCAAGCCGCCAGCCACGGTCGCACTCTCGACGCCGACAAATTGGTCTTGGTGGCCAGCCCCGGCCTCGACGTCGACCGGCCCGAACATATGAGCCTGACCGGTGTCGCATCCGGCGAGGTGCATGACCACATCTACTACACGGCGGCGGCATGGGACCCCGTCGCCGGAGCGCCGTCACTGTCCCCGCACGGCCCCGAACCACAACGGACCCCCGGGTGGGGAACGTTCTTCTCCAACGGCGGCGGCTGGATCGGGAGTGCACACGGCTCGTACTGGGATGACGGCAACCCGGCCCTGACGAACATGGGGATGATCATCTCCGGAAGCGGGAGAGTCTCATGACGACTGTCCCGAGCTCCTCCGAATCCGCAGCACGGCAAAAGATTCTGCAATACCTAACCGACACACTGCGGCACCTGCCCGACGATATCTCGCTGTCCTGGCAGCACCCCGGCTACGAACACGCAGTCTTCGGCGACGCACTCGTGGTCGCCGCCGTCGACGCTACCGAACCAGATGTGCCGCTACTCCTCAACGCCGAATATTGGGTTGTGGGCGTCCAGCCGGGAAAGCTTCGCGAATACTTCCGGCTGATTCTCGGGATCTGGAAGACGTTCGGCTGGCGCGTGGCCGTGGACGAGCAGGCGACACCCCAGCTCATCGGACGCGCGCGCACCCTCGATGATTTCGGCTTCACCCTGGTCGACAACGGCAAGGGAGACCTCGCCATCACCGCGTCCTCCCCCTGGTTCGCCCAGGACGCAACCGGCGGCGACCCACTCCCGAGCACCATCACCCATCCCTGAGAGCGATCATGCCAACCAGTGAACACGACGAACTCGGCCTGAAGGTGCAGCGCGCCAACCTTGCACTCCAAGAGATCCGCGGCAATGCGACGATCGATGGCATCCATGTTGTGGTGGACGCCCAACACCGCCTCCTCGCGGTCTCCACCCCTGAGGGAAGAATTATCGTCGAGGCCTACAACGCCGCTATCCTCGACGCCGAGCCCCGCGTCGAGGATGCCGTGCGCGAACTGCGTGAAGATCCAACGATCGATGCGGTCTCCACCTTCGTCCGCGACAACCCGGCACACATGGACGATCAACGCCTCCACCATGAGTCAGATCGCGGCATCGAGGAGCCCGAATCCAATCGAAGCATCTGGGGCGACAGCGCATGGTGACTACGGTGGCGCAACTTTGGTACAGAGTGCTGTGATTGCCCGTTCCACACGGTCCTGATAGCGTTTCCATTCAGTATCAACACGGCTCGCAAGCGTGCACGGGGGGTTGATTATTGTGCTGTCCTGGAGCAGTTTTCGAATCCAGCCGATCTTTGCGGCAAGCGCGATAGCGCGCTATCGCAGCGGTAGATAACCGATCGCGAAGTTCATGTCGGCGAGCGCTGCCGACGGAATGGATACGCCTTGGAAACAGAGCTTCCCGCATGATGTCCTACAACCAATTGCTGCGGACTCGTCACGTCCGTTCGCTCTTGACCACCAACTTCATCGGCCGGATCCCGAACGGCAGCGGCACGGTCGCGATCCTCATCTATCTGACGCAATCGGGGTCCAGTTACGGGCGGGCGGGACTCGCGGCGGCGGCCTACGGGATCGCCACGGCGATCGGCAGTCCGATTCTGGGCCGGGCGGTCGATCGAACCAGGCAGGTGCCCGTCCTGGTGGTCAGTTCGATCGTTTCCGCCTGCGGATACATTGTGCTCGCGTTCGTCGATCCGGTGCGGACCGAGATCCTGGTATTCGGCTGCGTCATCGTGGCCGGGCTGTTCACCCCGCCACTGGAAGCGTGCCTGCGGACGATCTGGTCCACGGTGCTCCGCGACGACAGGCTGGTCCATTCGGCCTTCGCGCTGGACAGCGGACTTCAGGAACTCATTTTCATTGTGGGTCCCTTGCTGGCCGCCGGGTGCGCCGCTCTCGTCGATCCGTCGTTCGGCCTCGTTTTCGTGACGGCACTGTCCGTCGCCGGCACCGTCGCCTACTGTCTCATCGACCCGGTGGCACGCTGGACGGCACGTCGCCGGGCCACCGACCAGCCGATCCGCTGGTGGGGACCGCTGGGGCGGATCAGCGTCGACGCGATTCTGGTGTCATTTCTGTTCATCGGCGCCACGCTCGGGATGCTGAACTTGACCGCGGTGGCGTTCGCCAACGACCACGACAGCCCCGGGCAATCGGGAATCATCCTCGGCGCCAACGCGTTCGGCGCGCTGCTCGGCGGGATAAGCTACGGCCGGCGGACGCCGCGTTCGGCGGCCGTCGACCATTTGCCCCTGCTCTGCGGTGCGCTCATGCTCGGCTACGTCCCGACGGCGTGCCTCGGGTTGGCAGGCTCGGCGCCGCTGCCGCTCATGTGCGCCGCCGTGTTCGTGGCCGGAGTTCCGCTGGCGCCGGCAATCGCCGCGGCCTTCGTCGCGATCTCGACCCAGACGTTGCCGGGCACCGAAACCGAAGTCTTCGCCTGGCTCGTCTCGATGGTGCTGCTCGGCACTGCCGCGGGCGCCGCGATCTCCGGAAATCTGATCGCGGGCGGCGGCTGGGGCGCCGGCGGCGCCGTCATCGTCGTACCACTCGTGATCGCCACGGTCACTACATATCTCGCCAAACAATTCAAGATGCCATGCATAACGCGAACCGAAAGCCTCGAAGATGAACATATCGCGCCCTCCTGAGATAGTCGACTCACGAGTCGCACCCCTGCGTCTGATGGCGGAGGTGCAGCAGCATTCGCCCGCCCCGGGGGCCGGCCTCATTCTCGTCACTCATCTGCTCGAGACATCCGTCGAGTACGTGCAGCGGCTGGCCGAATCCTTCGCGCTGATCGCCGTGATACCGGTGCCCTACTCGCTGAGTGCCGCGGCAGCGCTGGAGCTGCACCAACGCGGGATCCCGGTGCGGACGGTCGAGTCGATCACCGAGATCGCCCCGGCGGTGCTGGCGGCGGCGCGGTCCCATGGCGGGCACATGGTCGTCCAAGAGGTCGGTGGATACTGCGCGGAGATCACCGAAGACCTTGCCCAGGCCGGAGTTTCGGCGATCGTCGAGGATACGAATCAGGGCCTGTGGCGCTATCAGGCAGTCGCGGACCGGCGGGTTCCGATCTACACCATCGCCGACAGTCCGTTGAAGCGGCTCGAGGATCGGCGAGTCGGCGACGGCGTCGCGCACTCGGTCGACGCGCTGTTCCGTTCCGAACTCAACCGGCTGGTCGGCAACCAGACCGTCGGGGTGCTCGGCTACGGCGGAATCGGCCGATACACCGCGCAGGGATTGAAGCGGATGGGCGCGCGCGTCCACGTGTACGACCTCGATCCGATCGCATCGGCCGGCGCCGCGACCGACGGCTTCGAGGTGCACGGCCGGACCCGATTGCTGCGGAGCTGCAATGTCATCGTCGGGGTGAGCGGTCACCGCTCACTCACGGTTGCGGACTTCGAACTGCTCAACGACGACACGGTATTGGCCTCGGGCAGTTCGAAACAGGTGGAATTCCCGGTCGAAGATCTCGACGCCGGCGGCCGGATCGAGCGCGTGTCGAAATATCTCGCACAAATAGTTCTGGACGGGAAGCACACCTGGCTGCTCAACGAGGGCAGGCCGGTCAATTTCGTGCACAACAGTATTCTCGGCAATACGCTGGACCTGGTGTACACCGAGCTGTTCGCGCTCACCGTCGCGGCCGCGTACGGCGTCCAGAACGGTGGACCGGACGGGATAAACCGGCTGCCGACCGACCGTCAGCGCAATTTCGCGGCCCGCTGGTGCCATCTCTATGGAGGAAAGAATGTCCTCGACACTCGACGTTCGTGACCGCGTGCTCGAGCTGTTCGCCGCCGCCGACCCGGCGCACGATATGTCGCACCTGGACCGGGTGGCGGGCCTGACGCGGAAACTGGCCGGCGCCGAAGGCGGCGACCTCGAGATAGCGCTGTTGTCGGTATATCTGCACGACTGTCATCGGATCATCGAGCGACGCGAGAACAAGGAGCACGTGTCCATAGCGGAAGCGTGGGACATGACGGCCCAATTGCTGTCGGAGTTGAACGTGCCTGCGCGGGAATGGGATCGGGTCCGGCAGGTCATCGAACAGACCTCCGCCTACTCGTTCGGGCAGGGGTTGCCGCCGGACTGGAGTATCGAGGCGGCGATCGTGCACGACGCCGACAATCTCGACGCCATCGGGGCGGTCGGCATCGCCCGCGCTTTCGCCTACGGCGGCGGGCTGGGCGAGCCACTGTGGCGGCCACAGGTTCTGCCGTCCGACGCCTACTCGCCCGGCAAGACCAGTTCGGTGCTCGCGCACTTTTACGAGAAGCTCTTCCGCCTGGAGTCGGACATGCTGACGGCGACCGGAAAAGCCTTGGCGCAGGAGCGGACCCGGGTGATGCGGGCGTTCGTCGGCGACTTCATCGAGGAGTGGGAGCAGGCGATCCCGGAAGCCGGGGCGCGCATCGCCGAATGGCGAGACCGGCTGCCGGACAGGTCGAATCGGCCGCAGGCCGTCGGCGACTGAGCCGTCCGTCGGTCACGCCCATTTATCGGCCGGTGGGCGCCAGGCGGCTATCTGGTCGAGCATCGACTCGACGTCCTCGGCCACGATGAGGGCGTCGAGCAAGTGCGGCGCGAGAAAGCCGTCATCGACCATTCGGCTGAGCATCGCGAGCAGGTGGTGCCAGAAGCCCTCGACATCCAGCAGGCACACCGGCTTCTTGTGCAGCCCGAGCTGCCCCCACGTCCATGCCTCGAAGAACTCTTCCAGCGTGCCGGTGCCGCCGGGCAGCGCGACGAACGCGTCCGCGCGCGCGGCCATGGCCGCCTTGCGCTCGTGCATCGACTCGACCGTGTGCAGCTCGGTCAGCCCCCGATGTGCCAGTTCCTGGTTGATCAGGTGAACCGGCATCACGCCGACGACCGTGCCGTTCGCCGCCAGCACGGAGTCGGCCAGCACGCCCATCAAACCGACATGTCCGCCACCGTAGACCACGGCGATATCGCGTTGGGCGAGAGCACGTCCGAACACCCGCACGCGGTCGGCGACCGGAGGCTTACCGATCGAGGAGCCGGTGAAAACCGCGATGCTCCGAACCGGCGATAGGGATGGAGCGACCTCACCGTCGAGCTGGATCTCTTGCACTTTCCCTCCTTCTCGATCGGCCGGGCAGTACCGCGTCATCGTAGCGGCCTGTGCCACAACGGGTTCGCGCGATCCCACGGCGCGTCGTGCTCGGCTACAGCAGGTCGGCGGCGCTGAACACGGAGCGAACGGCGATCCCCGCGGCGCTGATCGCCTCGGCGCCACCGCGATCCACGAGGAGCAGCACGCCCGCGACCGTGCCGCCCGCCTCCCGGACGGCATCGACCGCGATCAACGTGGAGTCGCCGGTGGTCGACGTGTCCTCCACGATGAGGATCCGTTTGTCCCGGACGTCGCCGCCCTCGATCCGCCGCCGCAGACCGTGCTGCTTCGGCTCCTTCCGGATGATGAGCGCGGGTACCTGCCTGCCGCGATCGCGGGCAGCGGTCATCGCCGCGAGGGCCACGGGTACGGCGCCCAGCGCCAGTCCGGCCACCGCGTCGTAGACCCATTCGCCCGCGTAGTCGATGATCGCGTCGCCGATGAGCTGGGCACCCCTGGGATGCAAGCTGATTCGGCGAAGATCGAAGTAATGATCGGACGTCGCACCGGAGGCCAGCGTGAACCGGCCACGCACCAGCGCCTGGTCGCGGATGAGTTCGGCCAGCTCGCTCATGCGCCTGCCTCGCTCGCCACCCGGCCGCGATGGGCGGCGCCGATCAGATCTCGATATCGCCGATACCCGTGCTGGGCGAGCAATGCGCGCAGCTCCGCGGTGATGCGCACCGCGGCGTCGGGTTCTTCGAAGTTGATCGTGCCGATGGCAACCGCGGACGCCCCGGCTGCCGTCAATTCGACGACGTCCTGCCCGCTGCGAACCCCGCCGCCGCCGAGAATCGGGACGCCGGGCATAGCCTGATGGACTTGCCAGATGCACCGCACGGCGACCGGCCGGATCGCGGGCCCGGAAAGCCCGCCGAAGACGGCGGACAGCGAAGGTCGCAGTGTCCGTGGATGAATGGCCGCGCCGAGCAGGGTGTTGATCAAGCTCAACGCGTCCGCGCCGGCCTCGACGCAGGCGCCGGCCACTTCGACGATGTCCGGGACGTCCGCGCTCAATTTGGCCGACAGTCGAGTATGTGGCAGCACAGCCCGGACGCCGGCGACGACTGCGGCAGCGGAGGTCGAATCCCTGGCGAAGACCTTGTTCTGGTCGGCCACATTGGGACAGGAGATGTTGAGTTCCACAGTGTCGACCGGTAATTCGTGCGCGGCGATCCGCGCCGCGGCCGCGGCGTAGTCATCGATCGAGTGCCCGGCCAGGGAAACGATGACGGTGGCGCCTTGTTCGGCCAGCCAGGCCAACTGCTCGTCGAGCAGTGCGTCTATCCCCTCCCCCTGGAGACCGATGGCGTTGAGCAGGCCGGCGGGGGTCCTGGCCGCCCGCACCGGCGGTAGGCCGGGCCACGGGCGCGGGAGGACCGATTTCGTCACCACGGCGCCGACCCGGCCGAGGTCGAGGAACGCGCCGATCTCCCTGCCGTACATCGCGGTACCCGACGCGAGCACGATCGGTGTGGTCAGCGACAGGCCGGCCAGGTCGGCGGTGAGATCGACGGTGTCGGCTTGCGCGCTCATTCCGGCCTCCCCGCGGCTGCGAGCAGTTCCCAGTCGATGGCGTCCGCCGCGAAGGCCGGCCCCTCGACGCAGGCGCGCGCAAACCGTTGTCGCAGTTCGCCATCGCGCACCGGCACGGCGCAGGTCAGGCACAGTCCGATGCCGCACGCCATGAACGGTTCGGTCAGGACCAGGCACGGCACCGTCCGGGAGCGGCATTCGCCGGCGATCGACCGCGCGATCGGCGTGGCGGCCGCGACGACGACCTGTCCTGGTCGAACAGCGTCGAGCAAGGCGCGCAGCCGGGGCGTCCAGTGCTGCGAATCCGGCATCGCCGCAGCGGTTATGGCTGCCCGGTCCGGGACATCCGCGACCCAGGGCGCCGCGGTTTCGGTCACCGGTTCGGGGAAGAACACGTGCACCGCACAGGGACGGTCCCGCCGGGCCAGCTCCTCCGCGAGATGGCAGGCGAAGGCGACCCCGTGCCCCACGGCCACGATCAATACCGGCCCCGGCGCCTCGGACAGCCGCACCGGGCAGCCGAGCGCGCCGATCAGCGCAACCCGATCGCCGGGCCGCAGGGTATCGAACGCGGTTCGAAAAGTGTTGCCGCGGTTGACGATAAATCGGAGTACCCCGGCCTTCGACGGCGACCGCCGGACCGCCGACGGGGACAGCATCCACCGGCCCGGCGGCCCCTGGTCCGGCGGTGCGGGCACGGAAACGAATTGCCCGGGTTCGAGACGATCCGCTATCCGCGGTGCGGCGAGCTCCACCAGCGTGTAGTGCGGCACGTCCGTGCGGGCGATTACCTCGGCGTCCTCCCGTACGGGCGCGGACGGGCGTAGATCGATCATGAGCCCTTCCTCGATGAGTAGACGACCTCGCCGTTCGCGTCGTTGCGCAACCCCCACGTCACTTCGGCGAGCAGGTGGATCTCCCGGATCATCCGGCGCACCCGGGCGATCGAGCAGTTCTCCAGGTCGGCGCCGTCGGCGTCGTCCATGACGTCCGCCTCGGTGACCACCACCTGCGTCGGCGCGCTGACGCAGCCGAGGGCCCGCGCGACCGCACGGAGGTGATCACAGGCCTGAACGGCACTCAGCGAATGCCCGACGGCCACCACGCCGACCGGCTTGCCCTGCAGATCTTCCCGGCGCAGTTGGTCCAGGCAGTTCTTGAGCATCCCGGAGTAGCTGCCGTGGTAGCACGGGGTCACCCAGACCATGCCTTCGGTCTGCGCCGCCTGAGATCTGAGATCGGCCAGCGCCGAACGACCCGAGTTGTGGTGCACCAGTGGAACGGGGTGGTCGACCAGGTCGCGCAGGATCGGCCGGCTTCCCCCGTCCGCGATGGTGCGGCAGATCAGCTCGGACACGGCGCGGGTACGGGACGCGGGTGCCGCCGCGCCGGCCAGCACGAGCAGCCGTCTGGGCACGAACATCCGGCTCACTCGGCCATCTCCACTCGTTTTTCGGCCGCCGCAAGGACCGGCCGGGGGTTCAGCGCCCGGCCGACGCCGTCGAGCAGGGATGTGGTGTCGTATCCGAAGTACTGGGCGGCGGCCAGGCGTACGGGGTCTCCGGAGTGGTACCGCTCGTACTGCATCTGCCGCTGCCCGAACGCGCTTCCGGTGGCGTCCCAGGCGAGCTTGAGCAGACGAACCCGCTCCTCGCCCGATACGCCGCGGCCGCGGAAGAAGGGTTCGATCGCGGGCCACAGTTCGCTGCGCAAGTCCTCTTCGGCCGGGGTGCCGAGCAGGCTTCCGCCGCCGAGTATCTGGATGACCTCGATCATCCGGGCGGTCAGTTTGGGAAAGTGGTAGCGCAGCGCCATGATCGGCTCGATGGCCGGCGTATGGGTCCCCCACGCGGAGGGCGCGGCGTTCGCCTCGGCAGCCAATACCCCCGCCTTCGCGAGCTCGAGCGAACCGAGGACTTCCCCGAGCATCTCCTGCACGTGCAGAAACGCGTTGGTTCCCGACATTTCGGCGAGCGCGATGGCGATGCCGACCAGCAGCTCGGCCTTGGCTGCGCCACGGACTATGCCGTGCTGCCCGGTGTGATGGCGGGCCGTGGTGACGTCGTACAAGCGGTTGGCGGCGTCGACGTCGCCGTAGAAGAACACCCGGTCCCACGGCACCGTGACGTCGTCGAAAATGCAGGTGGCATCCATTTCGTCGTACGCGCCCAGCGGGTTGCTCACCCGTCGCCCCGGATCGCTGACGAACGGTTCCCGGCAGACGATCCGCACGCCCGGCGTCCCCAC
Source organism: Nocardia sp. NPDC006044 (assembly GCF_042871115.1). Lineage (NCBI taxonomy): Bacteria > Bacillati > Actinomycetota > Actinomycetes > Mycobacteriales > Nocardiaceae > Nocardia > Nocardia sp. NPDC006044. The sequence continues at coordinate 723,163 of NZ_JBIAID010000004.1, read as the reverse complement.
CGGAATCGAAAAGGCCACCGTGTAGGCCTCATCGCCGGGATGGTATTTCGGCAGCGGGAACACGACGATCTCATCCGCGATCGGCACCAGCGTGCCGATCAGTTTGGCGCCACGAACGACCACGCCCTCGCTCGTTTCGCGGACTATCCGCAGATGGATGTACGGGTCGTCTTGGTCGTTGGAGCTGCGCCCCCGATCGGCGGGCGGATTGATGGTGGCATGCGAGAGAAACAGATCGCTCGCCCGGCATTGCGCGTGGAACGCGCGAATATTGCGCCCGAACCGCGGATCGACCGAGGCGAAGAACGCGTCGGCGGAGGCGAAGGCGGTGACCGCGGTGTTGACGAAATCGGGTGAGCGCCCGAGCAATCCGAACGTGGCCTCGGCGGTGGCGCGGAACGCCGCGCCGCGGCGGCGAAGCGCGTGCGCGTCCCGCGGCGCCGCCAGCGAGACCGGGACGAGCTGTCCGTCTTCCTGATCCACGAGCACGTCCTGGAGGGCCGGGTCGTGCTGGAGATCGTAGAGCTGGGCCACGCTGTGTGCGACGCCGGCCAGGGCCGGCTCCGCCAGCACATCCGGCACCCTGTGCCCGGCCAGCCAGACCTCACGCCCGTCGCGCAGACCGCGCAGGTAGTCCGCTCCCGTGCGAATCATGCCCGCACCTCCCCGAACGGCCGGTCGACCGGGTTGCCCGTCGCCGGCGGGGAGGGCGGATACATCGGCGTGACCGTGTGCCGCAGCACTGCCGCGGACGTGCCGAACAGGCTGCCGGGCACGATGCCCTGTCCACGCAACCACTGGTCGTCATACGACTCGTACAGGTAGTTCACGCCGCTGTCCGGAGCGATCGCGAGCACCACCTGGCCAGGGTTCGCCGCCGCATAGGTCAGCGCCGCGAAGACCGCGGCGCCCCCCGACTCGCCGAGCAGCAGGCCCTCTTCGGCGGCCAGCGCCCGGCAGATCGACAACGCCTCGGTGTCGGCGACGCGGTGCAGCGAGTCGACCAGGTCGCTACGCAGATTCGCCGGAATCCAGCTCAGCCCGATACCGCGCATCTTGTACGGGGCGAACGGATGCCCGAACGCCGCCGAGCCCACCGCGTCCACCGCACGAACGTGCAGCGCGGGAAAATGTTCTTTCAGCGCACTGCTCAATCCGGTGATATGGCCGCCGGTACTGACCGCGACGACCAGCGCGTCCAAATGGTCGAAGTCTTTGACGATCTCCGGCGCGGCGAAACGGGTATAGGCCTTCGGGTTGTCCGGGTTGTTGTACTGATCGAGGTTCCGCCCACCCGGGATCTCGTCCAGCAGCTGACGTACTCGCTCGATCCGCGTCTTCTGGTAGCTGCCGTTGCCGTCGGGCCTGCTCACCATGTCCAGTTCCGCGCCGAGGCTGGCCGCGTAGGACAGCACCGATTGCGGAGTCTTCGGATCCACCACCAGAATTACCCGGTAGCCTTTGACGGCCCCGATGAGAGCCAGAGATTTACCCAGATTGCCGGAGGTGGATTCGATCAGGGTCGCCCCAGGACCGAGATAACCCTTTCGTTCGGCCGATTCCACCATGTGCAGCGCGGCCCGGTCCTTGATGCTTCCGGACGGATTGGCTCCTTCGAGCTTGACATATATGCGGTCGGTGGGCCGGGGCAACAACTTCCGTAAGCGGACGACCGGCGTATCGCCGAGCGTTTCGAGCACATTCTCGTAGATCATGAGTTCTCCTGAAAAACAGCTTGGGTGACCTTCGACGAGTGGTCAGGGCAGAACGATCAATTCCCGAGTCGAGGTCGTGAGCAATCGATTCCCGTCGGCCTCGACCACGAACGGATCTTCGACGTGGACACATCCGAATCCGAATTCGTAGTACGGCGTCTCGATGTTGACGACCGTGCCGGGTTCCAGTTCGGTGGTGCTGTCCGGCCGGATGAGTACCGGGTCGTAGACCTCGACACCGATTCCATGACCGACATGATTGCGGCGGTAGTGCGGGATACCGGATTCCCGGACGCGGTCGGTGGTGAGCTCGAACAATTCGGCGCCCGACATGCCGGGGCGGGCTTGTTCCACCGCGGCCTGTTCCCCGGCGAGCACCGCGCTATACAACTTGTCCAGCCGCGCGTCGGGTTCGCCGAGGGTGCATACGCGCGCGATGTCGAACCAGTAGCCGCCGACCACCGCGCCGACGTCGAACCAGATCGCTTGCCCGCGGCGCAGCACCGTCCCGGTGGCACGGCGCTGGCCCGCGACCGCGTTGGCTCCGATCCTGATGAGTGTGAACTTCGCGGCGCCTCCCTGCGCGGCGACCGAACGATTGAATTCGCGAACCAGCTCCCGCTCGGTCACTCCCTCCTCGGCGATGGCGATCGTCGCGCGAATCGCGTTCTCGCCGACGGCCGCGGCGGCCGCGATCAACTCCAGTTCCCGTTCGGTCTTCACTTGGCGCACATACCGCAGATGCCCGGCCGCCGCGACGATCTCCCACCGCGGCAACCGTTCGGCCAGCGCATCGAAGAACGCGCTCGGAACCCCGTCCTCGTCCAGTCCGATCCGGCCGCCGCCCGGACAGACCGTGCGAATCGCGTAGGCCAGCGCCGAAAGCGCGTCGTCGAACCGAGAAGCCACGGTGACCTGACGAAGCCACTCGTCCTCGGGGGTCATCGTCACCTCCTCCGGCACCTCCCGGAAGAATGTGCCGTAGGCAACGGCTTCCACGATCTTCTCGTCGGCATCGAGAAATTGGTCTATCTCGCAGCCGCCGCAGACGAAAATCGCCCCGTCGCCGGTATTTGCGGGCAGCGCGGCGAACGCACGCCCGGAATGCGGAAACATGCCGAGATGCACACTGTCGATCCCGGTGAGGTAGAGCAGATTCTCCGCCGTGCTGCTGACCACGGCGTCGAGCCGGAAATCGCGCATACGTTGTTGCAGGCGTGAGTGGTTGATACGCATGAATTGAGCCCCCATATTGTTTTGTCGATATCGACGCCGATACGAGTCAGTCCGATCGGGCGGTACCGATCGGCGATTCCTCGACGTCGTCCTTGTCGGGCACGGCCAGGTCGTATTTCGGCAGGGCCAGCAGCGGCCCCACCCACACCGCGGCGAAGCCGGCCAAGGTGAGCGCGATATGACCACCTTCGAGCGCGGCGCCGACGAGTGGCGTGCCGATGACGATGAGAAAGTTGGCGTTGGCGTTCATCAGACCGATCGCCGCGGCAGGCTGCTCGGCATGACGGCGTTGCGCGGAGGCGAAGGTCGCGGCGAACGGCAGGCCCGAGGCGACGCCGAGAATCACTGCCGCACACAGGGCGACGGCGAACGGGCCACGATGCGCCAGCGCAAGCACCGCCGCGCCGCCGATCAGCAACGAGCCGACCGTCCAGCCGCGCATCCGCAGCGGGTGGCGGCGAGCGAGATAGCCGCCGGCCGGGCGGCTCACCACCGTGGTCAGCAAGATCAGCGAGGCGGTCACTTCGGCCGCGGTTCCGGTCATCCCCCAGGTCCGTTGCAGGATCAGGGCGGTCCAGTTGCTGAGCACGATGCTGCCACCGAAGGTAACGGTGTGCACGGCGGCCAGCCGGTACAGCTGGGTATCCGCCAAAATCGCAGCGCCGCTTGGCCTCTCCCGCCGAGTCGCACGGTCGGCCCGCCCCGCGGCGAACGCCGCGGTGGCCGGGGTCAGCAGGACGGCAAGGCCTACGCAGGCGATGGCCACACAGGTGAGCCAGCTCGCCCGCCAGCCGAGCCACCCGACGGTAGCGGGCACGACGACGAGCGCAACGCCGCCCGCCGCGGCCGCGAACCCGCCGAACAGTCCCTGCCCCATCGTCCCGGTACCGCTTCGCCGGGCGGCCTCCGCGCCGGCGACGTAGCACATGGACGCGCCTACGCCTGCCGCCGCACGACACACCAGCGCCAAGGTGAATGACGGAGTCAGGGCGCCGATCGAATAGGCCACGGCAACGAGCACCAGGCCGCTGCCGCCGGCGCGCCGGACACCGAACCGGTCGATCAGCGCACCCGCGGGAAGCTGAAATACCGCATAGGTCACCGCGAAGGCCGAAGTCAGTGCACCGACGCCGGCCAGCCCGACGTGATAGGTGTCCGCGAGCCGGGAGGCGGCCGCGCCCGCGGCCGTCAGCGACCACCCGGCGGTGCCCCCGAGCAGGCAGGACGCCGCCAGCTGAGTGGCCGTTTCCCACCCGATGCCGAGCCTGCCGATTCGATTACGCATGCCCCTCCGACCGCTCTCCCACCAGGAGTTCGATGCCCCGCCGCACAGGACGGGCTGGCAACGAGGACGTTAGCAACCGGCAATGCCGTACTCAATTGATTCACCCTACGATTTCGGTAGCCCGCTCCCGTGTGCGCAGACGGCCGGAACCCGCTCCGCCCCTGGGGATCCGGAAGCCGACCGGTCAGGACAGGCGCCCTCACGAACCAGCGTTCTCCAGCCGGTCGGCCAATTCCTGCCAGGTCCGCGCGTTGGCGCGCGCCAGCTGGGCCAAGGCGCCCCAGGTGTGGCGCGGAGCCTGCACAGCCAGCTGCTCCCATGCGCGAATGTCGGCGGCGCCCGCGGCCAATCGCCGCAGCAACGCCTTCCCGGCGTCGGTGAACTTCAAGGCCGGATCGTTGAGCAAGCTTCGTAAGATGAGCTGCTGCACCGGAACCGCGTGCGCCTGGCCGGCCGTATCGCTTTGCCGAGCCGCGGTGCGGCCCACCGGAACCGCGGCCGAATGGCACGAGGTGTCGCGCACCCGCTTGGCCGTGGTGACCGAGATCCCGGCGTGCTTGGCAATCTCGCGCAACGAGGCCCCCGGATGGTTCGCGATGAAATCCGCCGCGCGGTCCCGGCCTTCGGACAGCTCCAGCCGATACACCTTGCCGTCCTGGCCCAACCGGCCGTTCAGGTGGGAATTCTCCCCGGCGGAACACCGCCGCAACTTGCCGACTGTCTTGTGCGACAAACCGGCAATGCGTCCGATCAATCGATCCGACCAGCCGGAATGCGACGTCAGCAGGCGCTCCGCGGCCCGCTTGCGGTCGGCGATCGACAGCGGGAGGCCGTGCGCCACGTTGGCCTGTACCGCCAGCACGAAGGCGTCTTCCACGCTGCCTTCGAAGTACTTGATCGCGATCGTCTTCCGCCCCGACGCCAGCGCCGCCTGAATTCGGTGCGCGCCGTCGATGATTCGCATCGTCGGCCGGTGCACGATCACCGGAGGCAGTGGCTCGTCGGTCTCGGCCAGCAACCGGACGTGTCCGGGACTCAGGCCGTCGATACGCGGTGAACTTCCCGGCAGAATGGACGCGATCGGGACGACCTCCACCGGCGCGGACGACATGCGCGCGAACACCTCGGGCACAACGGCCGCCGCCGCGCCGCCGCGACGGCCGGGTGCCACAAGGATGCGATTCGGGCCTGCCAATTCCTACCCCCAATGACGCGCACTGACAGATGGCTTGTCCGGCTCCTCGACCCCCGCACCGGACAACAACGGCCAACCCTTGCGTAACACGAAATCGAGCCACGCTCCGCAGGTTTGGGAGGTCAGCACGGCGGTGACGACGAGGGTGGTGAAGAAGCGAGCGTTGATGATGCCCGCGTCGAACGCGACGCTGGCCAGGACGATGCCGGGCCCACCGCGGGCGTTGCGTGTCACGGCCAGGTTGACGATGTCGAGGCGCCGAAAGCCGGCCAGCCGGGCGGCCAGGCCGGTGGACAGCAGGGCCGCCGCCGAGGAGCCGAGCAGAAACGTGATCACCATGAGCGGCGCGAAGCCCTTGGTGAAGTCGAGCCGGAACCCGACGACCGCGAAGTAGATCGGAATGAACACGGCCGCGGAGACGTTTTCGATGGCCGCCAGCGGAATCCGAAAGCGTTCCTGTTCGGTGCCTTTCACGCCGCCGGCGATGCCGAAGCCGGCGAGGAGCGCGGCGAAGGCGAGCGTGACGTCCAGCGCCGCGGCGACGCTGACGTAACCGAGGACGACCACCACGATCCAGGCGATCGGGGTGTGCCTGGCGACAATGTTGCACCGGGCGCGGCCGAGCCGGCGCAGCAGCGGCGGCATGACGGTCATGGCGACCAGCACGTAGAGGACGTTGGCGGCCACATGCACCGCCACCGTCTCGGCCACCGCGCCTGCGCCCGCGGCGACGGTGGCCGAGGCGATCGCGGTGGCCAGCGCCAGCACGCCCCAGAGCACGATGTCCTCCACGACGGCGACGCCGAGGACAAGGCCGGCGAACCGGGTGTGCAGGATGCCCAGGTCGTAGAAGATCTTGGAGATCACCGGGATCGAGGTGACCGCCGTCGCGATGGCGAAGACCAGGATCACGGCGGGTTCACTGCCCGCGGCGCCCATGAAATCCGCCAGCGGCAGCAGCGGCGCCACCGCGAGCGCGAGGAAGAACGGCAGCGGCGTACCGACCCCGAGCAACCAGGCGGCCGGCCGCCAATCCTGTTTGCCCAGAATGTTTCTCGCGCTCGAGCCGGACACGAACATGAGCAGCAGCAGGCCCAGATGGTAGAGGAAACCCAGCACCACCGTGGACGGATCCTGGGCGCCGTCGCCGAATATCCGCGCCATGGCGTCGGGCGCCAGCAGTCCGAGCAGCGACGGGCCGAGCAGGATGCCCGCCGCGATCTCGCCGACGACCTTCGGCTGCCGCAGCATCGCGGCCAGCTGTCCGAACACAGTGGCGCCGGCGATCAACAGCAGCAACGCCAGTGTCAGTGATCCCAAAGTCTCCGTGGACATACGTCTCCCCTACGAACGTGCTCACCGGCGGAATCCAGGGAACCCTTGGAGCCGAGTCGCCTTCGGCGACAACATCTCCGGCCCGGGGTCCGGGTCGGGCCATGGTTCGCTCGCGATGCGCCGGGTGGCGGTGCCCGCCACGACGAAGGCGGCGGCGAACGGGAACCACGCCACGGCTCCCCAGGCGGCGAGCAGCGACACGATGGCCGGGCCCACCGAGTGCTGTACGCCGACACCGATACTGAACACCGCGAGGTGCGCACCGCGCTCGGCGCCCGGCGCGTGCTCGTAGGACAGCTCCCACGCCCCCGCGACCTGCAGCGACTCGCCCACGGTCAACGCGACCACGCCGACGACCAGGGCGATGACACCGTAGCCGGGCGCCAGCACGGCGACGGCCGCGAAGCAGGCGCACGTCACGGCCAGCAGGACGCCGGCGGCCTGCTCGGCGCGGGCCGCGCCCCGCATGGTGGCCGACCACCGGCTCAGCCTGCGCTGCAGCACGACCACCAGCACGGTGTTCAACACGTACATCGGCGGCAGCACGGCCGCCGGGAGATCGGTCTGGTTGAGCACGTACAGCGGCAGGGCCAGCTGAAGGATCGTGTCGTGCATCAGCAGCACGACGTTGAGCGCGGCCAGCGCGAGGTAGCGCGGCCTGACCCGGCGGCGCGGCCGGTCACCGGCGGTGATCCGCGGAGCGCAGGCATTCGGGATGCCGGACAACAGGATTCCGGCCAGCGCGAAGGAGACCGCGTTGCCGATCGGCAGCACGTCGTAGGCCGTCGCGGTCCCGATCGCGATCGCCGTGCTGGTCACCAGTCCGCCCAGCGCGAAGCCCGCATTGCGGATCGCCCGGATGTAGCCCATGGTTTCGCTGCGTCGCTCGGTGCCGACGGTGGCGCCCACCATCGCCTGGAACGCCGGGGCGGCCAGCCGGTCCAGCACGGTCACCAGAGTGATCAACACGGCGAATCCGGCCATATTGCCGGCGAAGAGGAACAGCGGATAGAGCGCCGCGCGGCCGAAATGCGTGATCCGCAGCACCCGCCGATAGCCGAAGCGATCGGACAGCATGCCCAGCGGCGTCACGGCGGCCAACGCCACGGCGCCCGCGAGCGCGAGACCACCGGCGATGACGGTGATGCCCAACCCGAGCCGCTGGCTGAAATACACCGCGGCGCCCGCGGCGAACACCCCCGTACCGACCGCGTCCGCCAGCGCGGAACCGGCGATCCGGCCGGTCCCCGCCGGCGGCAGGACCACGGTGCGCAGCGCCTGCCACCGGGTCACGGCTCGATCACGACTTCCAGCCGCGCTGCCGCCTGTTCCGCTGCGGCAGCGGCGGATTCGGCATCGGCGGCGACCGCGGTGCAGTACGCGACCCGGTCGTCCGAGTCGCGCATCGGCACGACCAGCCGGTCACCGGGCCGCTTGAGTACCGCGCAGCCGGTGACCTGCGCGACCGCGGTGGCCTCGTCGAGCCGGTCCACCCGGAGCAGGCGGCCGCGAGCCTGCGGAACCCGGTACCGGATCGCCCCGGCCCGCGATACGCGACCGGGCTCGGCGAGCAGCGCGTCGAGGACCGGCAGCATCCGCGCACCCAGCGACTGCCGCACCGCCAGTTCGACCAGGTCGATACCCGTCGCCGCGTGCAGCAACTGCGGGATCTGGTCACCGCCGGCGCGAGTGTGCGTCTCCACGACCCGCGGACCGTCGACCGTGCGGATCAGCTCGGTGTGCGTCGGGCCGAAGGCGACGCCGAGCGCGTCCAGCACCGAGCGCACATAGGCGGCCACCGGATCGTCGGCGGCCGTCGCCTCCTGGACCACGTGCCCGATCTCGACGAAGCTCGCGTCCTTGATCTTGCGGGTGATCCCGACGATCCGATGCGCGCCGCCTTCGGAGAACGCCTCGACGCTGATCTCCTCGCCGTCCAGATAACGCTCGACCAGCCGATCGCCGTCCAGCCGCGCCAGTGCCGCGTCCAGTTCCGCCACGGTCGACACCCGGACGATGTGCTCGCTCCCAGACCCGCTGCGCGGCTTGACGATCAGCGGCAATCCGTACTCGTCGGCGAAGTGCTTCAGGTCTTGGGCCGTATCGACCGCCGCCGCCGGGGTGTCGTCCACCCCGTGTGCCCGAAGTTGTTGCCGCATCAGCGTTTTGTCGTATACCCGGGCGATGACGCCGGGAGCGTGGAAGGGCAGGCCGAGCGCCGCCGCGATCGCCGCCGCGGCGTGCTGGTCGTATTCGCCGAAGGCGCCGATCGCGTGAATCGGCTCGAGCTCGTGCACGCGGCGAGCGAGCGCGACCCACTCGCCGATCGAGGCCGAGTCGCCGAGCGCGATGACCCTGGCGCAGTCGCCGGGGTAGCGAATCTTGTGCAGCCGGGGCACCGCGACCAGGACGGTGATCCGCAGTTCCGGTCGCCGGCGCCGCAGGATCGGCGTGACATCGCGGGCGCCGCCGATCAGCAGGAAATGCCGGATCATCGCGCCCCGCCGGTGGACACGGTAACCGTGGCGAACAGCCGGCGCAGCCAGCTTTCCAGCGCGTCGGGGTCGGGCCCGGCGATCATGCCGGAAAATGCGACGTGCTCGGGCACGTAGCCGGGCGCGGTCGTGGTCGGCACGCCCCGCGGGTGAATCCGGTGCTGCACCAGGACCGGATCGGCGAGCAGGCGCGGTGGCACGGTGATGGTGACCGGCGCCCCGGCGTAGACATGTCCGGGAAAGAGGAAGTCGCCGTAGTAGAGCTCGGGCGCGGGCTCGCCGATCAGATCGGTCGCCAGCTCACCGCGGACATCGGTGGCCATATCGACGGTGTGCAGGTGAACACCGCTGCGCCGCAACAACATCTCGCCGAGATGTCCGCCGCCCCCGCGGGCGGCGACCTCCACGAAGGCGGGACCGTCCGCGGTCATGATCGCCTCGAGATGGAAGGTCAGGGTCTCGCCGCCGAGGGCGCGCACACACGCGCACGCCCACGCCGCGAGCTCCGCCGCGTCGTGTTGCACGGTGCCGGAGGGACTGCCGTTGCCGTAGTCCAAGCAGGTTCCGACGTACCGGGCGGCCTGCACCGCCACCGGCTCGCCCCGGAACAGGAATCCGTCGACGGCGCAGACCGGGCCGTCGAGATACTCCTCGATCTCGTACCGCTCGGCGAAGCCGGGCTCGTTGCCGCGCTCGGCGACCAGCTCGCACGCCGCGGCGTAGTCCGCGCAGACGACGATCCCCCGGCTGGCATTCGCGTCGCGCGGCTTGACCACCACCTTGCCGGACCACGGCACCCGCTCCGGCATGGCCGTGACCGGGAACCACCGCGGCACCCGGATTCCCGCGCCGGCCAGGATCTCCTTCATGACGACCTTGTCCCGGAAGCGCAACGCGGTCGCAGGCCGCATGCCGGGAATGCCGAACTCCTCGCGCAATTCGGCGGCGGGCATGATCAGCAGCTCGCGCCGGGCGAAGATCCGGTCGAACGGCGGCTGCTCGCGCAGCCAGGGCCGTAGCTGATCGGTCACCGGCCGGCCGGGTGTCAATTCGAACTTGCCGCAACGAGTTTCGGCGGGGATCTCGCGCAGGCGCTCGGCGGGCCCCGCGTAGACGACGTCGTGCTCGTCATGGTCGAAGGCCCGCTCGTAACCCATCCGCTCGAAGTTGCTCTCGTGCAGAACGAGGAGTCTCATGCCGGGCTCACCATGGCAGCGAGCAGGTCTTGATGGTGGTGTAGTTCCGCATCGCCTCGATAACCCCCTCCTTGTCGCCGAGCCCCGAGTCCTTGAGCCCGCCGAACGGCATTGATTCCAGTCGATAGCCCGGAACTTCCGCGATATTGACATTGCCGGCGTGCAGGCCGGTGACGAAGCCGAACGCGCGGTTCAGGTCGCGGGTCAGCACACTGGCCGACAGCGCGTACCGGATGGAGTTGGCGATCCGGATCGCCTCCGCGTCGTCGGCGAACCGCAGTATCGGCGCCACCGGCCCGAACACCTCCTCGGTGACCAGCGCCATGTCCGGCGTCACCCGCTCGACCACGGTCGGCGCGTAGTGCGCGCCGAGCCGGGTTCCGCCGCAGGCGATCTCGGCGCCGGTCCGGACCGCCGCGGCGACCGCGTCCTCGATCCGCCTGGCCGCGGCTTCGTCGACCACCGTGCCGATATCGGTTTCCGGATCGAGCGGATCACCGGTTCGCCAGGTCCGGGTCCGCTCGACGAGCAATGCGGTGAACTCCGCCGCGACGCAGTCCTGCACCAGCACCCGTTTGATCGCGGTGCAGCGCTGGCCCGAATTGCCGTACGCGCCACGGGCGACGAGTTCGGCCGCCGCCACCAGATCGGTGTCGTCACATACGATGGCCGGATCGATGCCGCCGAGTTCGAGGATCACCCGGCGGTATCCGGCCCGGTCCGCGATGCGCTTGCCCACCGTGCTGCTGCCGGTGAACGCGATCATGCTCACCCGCGGGTCGTCCAGTAGCGCCGCACCGAGTTCGGCCGGATCGCCGGTGAGCACCTGGAGCATTTCCGGCGGCAGCCCGGCCTCGTAGAGTGTGTCGGCGAACCGCAACGCCGAAAGCGGGGTCTTCTCCGACGGTTTGAGCACCACCCGATTGCCACTCGCGATGGCCGGAACGACCTTGTGCGCCACCTGGTTCAGCGGATGGTTGAACGGCGTGATCGCGCAGATCACCCCGTGCAGCGGTTCGGCGAAGGTGAAAATCTTTCGCGCCCTGCCGCCTTCGGTCACGTCGCCGGGATAGACGCCCCCCTGCTCGACGAGCACCTGATTCGCCGCGCACTGCAGGACATCACCGGTGCGACGGACCTCGTGCCGGGTATCACGCAGGCACAGACCGGATTCCAGCGTGATCAGCCGGGCCCACTCGTCCGCGCGCGCCTCGATCAGTTCCCGTGCGCGCACCAGAATCCGGTGCCGCTCGTACCGGCTGAGCGAGGACCGGAATCCCTCGGCGAAATCCAGCGCCTGCCGGACATCGCCGGCGGTTGCCCGTCCGACGATCCCGATCACCTCCCCGGTATGCGGGTAGCGCACCTCGATCGCGGCGGCGCACACCGGCCGCTTACCACCGATCCGCGGGCCGTCCGCCCGGACGGCCACTACTTCAGTGCTCATATCACCAACTCCACCAAGCGTTCACAGGCGGCCGGGTCGCTCAGTTCGAGGATCGTCTCGAGCGGTACGCCGAGCCGGTCGGCCAGTGAGCGCGGGTTCTGTTTGAGGCTGCCGATGCGCAGCGGCGGCTTGCCGAGCGCGTCGAGGCGCCGCAACCCGTCACACGCGCCCATCGCGTCGTTGGTCAGCAGCACGCAGGACGCGGCCGACTCGGCCATGATCTGCAGCGCCTCGGGCGCCCTGGCCTCGAGCAGGTCTCCGCCGATCTCGACGACAACGAGGTCGGCACGGTCGGCACCGTGCCGGATCAGGGTGCGCAGCATCGCCCGGAACCGTTCCACATCGACGTCATAGGTCGAGGCCAGGCCCGCGTCCACGAAATCGGTGACCACGTCGTAGTTCGCGTCGCGGTAGTGCAGGCGGTCGCGCGCCCGGCCGGTGCCGCAGGCCTTGACCGCGGCCAGACGCAGGCTCGGACGACGCCGTTTCGCGGCGATCCCGAGGGTGCAGACGAGGGTGGTCTTGCCCACCTCGGCGGCGGTGCCGCAGACGAAGAGTACCGGCGTGTCCGCGGGCTCCGGTGCGGGGTCGGCGATCGGAATCACCGGCGCGTCAGCGATATTCACGATCCGGTCGGTGCCGGGAAAGCCGACGACCTGCACCGGCATGGCCCGCGAACCGTAGTACGCGGGCACCGCGACGCAGGTGGCGACCAGCCCGCCCTGCGCGACGAGGTCGAGCGGGTCGCCGACGGCCAGCGGCCGGTCCTGGATCTCACCGACCAGATTCGTGCCGGAGCGGCGAGTGCCGAGCAGCGCGACGAACACGTCACCGGGGTAGATGCGCACCGCCGCCCCGGTTTCGTCCTCGACGTGGTCGTAGGCGCCCTTACCGTCCACACAGCGCACCACGACGAGATCGCCGTCCCGCGGCTCGGGATTCACCGGGATCAGCGTTTCGCTGCCGTCGAGCAGTGCCGAGGCGTTGCGCACGCACGAGCAGATCAGCTTGACGGTCTCGCCGGCTACCTTCGGTCGTATAGAGCTCATACCGGCACTAGTCCAGCGCGACCAGTTGCACAGACGAGACATTGCGGTGCTCAACACCTTTGAGTGAGGCCACCGCTTGGTCGAGCGAGCCGACCGCCTCGTCCGCGTCGCGGCTGCCGAGCATCGCGTCCAGTTCGCCTTGTAGTCGCGCGCACGCGGCGGCGAGGTCTTCGGGGGCGGGTGTCTGATCGGTCATTGCCTTTTCTCCATTCATTCGACGGTGACGCTCCACAGCTCGCGGGGATTGATCGCGTCATCCCGCATGCCGACGATGTTGCGGCGACCGTGCGCCATCCGGTTGTTGTCGATCAGCAGCAGATCGCCCGAGTCCATCGGGAAACACGCCTGGAAGGCGGGATCGGCCGCATTGGTCACGAGGTAGTCGACGGCCTCGGCGTAGGCGTCGAACTCTTCGATGTCCCCCGCGAGGCCGGGCAGCTTCTCGGTGATGTCCTGCTTGAGCCGGACACCGACGTCGTAGGCGCCGGCGGCGTCGGGTAGCGGGTAGCACAGCGGGATGTCGGTGTATTCCTCGCGAACGTTGTTGGCGGCGAACCGAATCGGCGTTGTGGTGAGCCGATCGAAGTGCCGGGTGAACGTCTCGCCGTCGCGCTCGGCGAGCCGGGCGAACAGCTGGCGCCAGCTCAGGACCAGTGACTCGCCCCGCTGGCCCTCGGGTGTGTCACGCCAGCCGGGGTCGACCATCAGCATGGCGAAACACGCGGGCCGCGGGGTGCGCCAGGAGCGCGCCGAGTGCGGGCGCAACTCACCTTCCTGATAGTGCACGGACTTGCGCGTGTACTGACCCGGCGGCTTGTATTTGACCCGGTTGATCTGGGGGTGTGGATCGTCGTCGGCCAGTTCGCTGCGCGAGGCGTAGTTGTCCAGGGGCGTACCGAAACCGCGCAGGAATTCCAGATATGTGCCCGGCTCGGTGGGGAAGCCACGGACCAGGCAGACGCGGTGCCGCTCCAGCACCGCGCGGGCGGCGGCAACGACGTCGGCGACGGACTCGCCTGCCGCGGGCACGCTCGCGCCCAGGATGGTCTCGCTCGAAATCTCGGGGGCCGACTGTTCAAGCATTTTCGCGATCCTTTCGTGCGTGCAGCAGCATGGTGGCCAGCGCGACGCGGGTCAGTTCGCCGGCGTCGGGGCGTTCGGCGCGTTCGGCCAGCAGGCTCGCGGCCGCGCCCGGATGTCCTTGGCGGAGCAGCAGATCGGCCAGTTCGACGGCGACCTCCTCCTGCGCGTCGTTTCCGGCCAGGCTCTGCCGGTAGAGCACCTCCGCCAGGGCGGTGTCGCCCAGCTCACGATCGGTGAGCCGGGCCAGCCTGCCCAGCGTGTAGGGATGATTCGGTCGTCCGGCCAGTGCGCGCAGCATCAGCCTGCGCGCCTCGTGCGGATCGTTGCGCTGCCGCCAGACGAACTGCGCGTAGTTGCACAACGTCCGCGGGTGCTGCGGATCGAGTTCCAGCGCACGCCGATAGCGCTTCTCGGCGTAGTCTGCGTCGTCCTGCTTGTGCAGCGCGGACAGCGCGAAGTTGCTGTGCGCGCGGGCATGCCGGGTGCCCGCCGGCACCGGCCTGCCCACCTTGCGCTTGAGATCGTCCGGTTGCCAGTGGGTCTGTTCGGTCCACAGCGCGAGCAGCCGATAGTCCTCGGCATGCTCGGGGAACCGCGCGCGCATCTCCGCGAGCCCGATCGGGTCCGGCCGGTCCGCCAGATAGCCGAATCGCTCCATCGTCTCCCATTCGGACAGGGTGATGAGCTCCTCGAGTTCCTCCGGATAGTCCGGTCGTGTCGTCGTGGCATTGACCACCGGACCGCGCCACAGCACGGATTCGTCGAATTCCTCGCCGATGGTGCGCAGGAACTTCGCGAAGTCTTGCGCCAGCCGTTCCTGACGCCCGATGAAGTCGATCTCGGCGCCGGGCGGGCCGACGTAAGACCGGTAGATGTTGCCGAGCGCACCGGGGAGCACGGAAACCGCCTTGCGCACAAAGGTTTCGAAATCGTCGCTGGCGCAGTGCTCGTCGAGCGGATACCGCGGCCGCCAGCCCTTCTCCATCCGGTAGGCCCAATACGAGCGGTACCACTCGATCGGGTTGCGGACGAACGCGCCGACATACGAGTACTGCGCGCGGTCATAGGACGCGAGCAGATCGTGGTCGCGCATCGCCGGATCGCCGAGGTATTCGACGTCGATCCCGAGCTCGCCGAGCTTCGACCGGATCCAGGTGCTTCCCGTCTTGGGTACCAGGAGAAGTAATGCGTTGCTATGGACGAATCGAATAGCCACCTGAGCCTCCTTCGGCTACGGCGAAATTGTCGGTGACGTGGGTACGGAAACGGAGGGCGAGATCGGGCAGCCGGTCCTTCGGCCGGGGCGGCTTCGCCGCGACACCGGGGCGGACGAGGCAGTGCACGAGCACGCAACCGTCGTGGTGCGCAACGGCTTCCCGCAACGCCGCGGTCACGGCTTCGCGGCCGTCGCAACGCCAGGCCGCCCGGTAGCCACAGGCCAGCGCCGCGGCGGCGAAGTCGACGCCGCCGCTGTTCGTGCGCTGCCCGCCGGTGGACTCGTGGCGCCCGTTGTCCAGCACCACGTGCAGGAACGGCGTGCGGACGTGGCGGGCGAGGGTGGCCAGCGAGCCCATCCGCATCAGCAGCGCGCCATCGCCGTCGAGCACGGTCACCGGCAGCCCGGCGAAGGCGAGCCCGCCCGCGAGCGCGGGCGCACAACCCATCGAACCCACGAGATAGAAGTGGCCGTCCCGGTCGTCGAGACCGTACAACTCCCGCGACGTGTAGCCGGTGGTGGCGACGGTCGGGCGCGAAATACCCAGCGCGAGCCAGCTTTCGAGCACCTGGGCCCGGGTCGGCCGCGGCCCGGCGCGCAGTACGCGCACGGCAGGAGGCGGAAGTGGTTCGGGCTCGGCCACTTCGGCGGGCGGCACCGCGTTGTCCAGCACGCCCTTCTCCAGCACGAAGGCCATCGACCGCCGTTCGTCGCATCGGCCAGCCGCGTGGGACAGTTGCCGGGCGGCGGCAGCCTGGTCGAGGGCGAGTTTCTCGGTGTGAATCCCCAACAGCCGTAACAGGTCCGGGGTGATCTGACCCATCAGCGCGTGCTGCGGCTCATCGGTGCCCGCCGGCCAGCCGCGCCGCGAGACGCCGAGGATCACCGGGATCTCGAACGGCTCGGTGAGCGAACTCAGCGGATTGACCATATTGCCGAGACCCGAGTTCTGCGCGAGCACCAGGCCGCGCGAGCCCGCGAGCCAGGCGCCCGCCGCGATCGCCACCGCCTCGCCCTCGGAGGTCGCCGGAAAGTAGGGCCGGGTCCCGTCCTCGAGCATCGAGTACAGGCCCGAGATGTAGGAGCAGGGCACGCCGGTGATGCAGCCGATCCGGTGGCGATCGAGTTCGTCGAGGAACCAGGCGGGGTTCAGCATGGCAGCTCCTGCGCGTCGCGGGCGGGCGAGGCATTCGGCGTGTGCAGCAGTCGCATGCTCGACGACGCCGGCGGATCAGTGAGGGCGGCCGTGCCACGGAGGTGCCGGGCGAGGAAGCCGGCGATCAACTCGTCCCTGGCCCGCTGGTTGGCCGCGCCGACGATTTCGTGTCCCTCATCCGGAAACAGCGCCAGCGTCGCGTCCAGGCCGGCCCGGGCCAGCGCCAGGAACATCCGGCTCGACATCTCCACCGGGACCCGCGCGTCCTCGGCGCCGTGCACCAGCAGCACCGGGCAGTCCAGCGTCCCAGCGTTGTTCACCGGCGAATACCGGGCCAGCCGACGTCGCTCATCGCTCAGTGCGGGATCGCCGATGCGGCGGCGGACCATCGGCGCGGCCGTGCGCCACGGCGCGGGCAGGTTCCCGACGAAGTCCACCAGGTCGGTGAGCGGCGACAGCGCCACGACAGCGCGGAACGTCCGGGCGGAGGTGGCGGCGAGCTGCAACACGGCGTAGCCGCCATAGCTGCCACCGACCAGCGCGATGCGCGCGGGATCGGCGTGGCCCCGCCGAATCGCCCAGTCCAGGGTGTCCTCCAGGTCGTCCTGCATGGCCGCGCCCCACTGCCGGTCCGCCGCGTTCACCCAGCGGGCGCCGAAGCCGATCGAGCCGCGAAAGTTCGGCTCCAGCACGACATATCCCTGTTCGGCCAGCCACGCCCGGCGCAGGTCGAACTCCAGGCCGCTGCGCCGCCACGGCCCGCCGTGGACGAGCAGCACGGCGGGCCTCGCCCGGTCGCGCTCGCGTAGTCCGGACAGGTAGGTGACCGCCCGCTCCCCCGTCCGCGTCGGCACCTCGGCCGCGCGGCAGAAGATCGGCGAGGGGTCCCGGCCCGGTCGCGCCTGCGTGAGCGGCCACAGTTCGTCGCGGTCGGGCCGGTACCCGAAATAGCTTGCGTCCGCGTCGGTCCGATGCTGGGCGAGCAGCCAATAACGGTCGCCCGGTTGGCGTTCCAGGATCAGCGCCGCCGCGCCGAGCCGTCGCCGCAGCACGCGCAGTGGCGATTCCAGCGACGGGCTGAGCGCGACCATGCGCCGGCGGAACCGTTGCACCTCCAGGTACTCCGGCCGCCCGGACGCGGGATCGGCGAGCACCCGCACGACATCGGCCCGCTGGACGGAAAAGAGGGTCTTCGCCTCCGTGGCCCGCTCGCCGGAACGGCAGTGCCACGCGACCAGGCGGGTCCCCGTATCACCTTCGGGCAGAACGAAATACACGAGCTCACCGGTGCCGGAGAAATGACTGAACCGGGTGACCAGCGCGGCCTCGTGCGGAATGTGGAGGAACAGCCGGCGAGTTCCGCGGTCGTGCCAGAGGTCGCGTGAACCGTCCGGATTCACCGTCTCGAAAAGCCGCGGCCGGAAGTCGGCGTCGAAATAGCACGCGGCGTATCCGGTGTTGCGCAGCACGCGAGTGCGCGCGCCGGTGCGCAGGTCGAGGACGTCGTAGTCGTGATGGTGTGGGTCTCGCGCGTTCGTCGCGATGAGCACCTCGGCGGGGCGCCGGTAGCCGAGTCCCGCGATTCGGAGCTGCGCACCCGAATCCTGCGCCACCACAGTCCATTCCCCGGCCCGCAAGCGGTGCAGCGACCACTCTTCGCGGCCGGTGGCGTCGGCCAAAGCCAGCCCGGTTCCGGGCAGGTGGGTCCAGCTGAACGCGCGCACGCGGTCCGGCGCACCGGTGGCGCTGGACTCGACGCGGCGGCGAGCGACGTCGAACAACACCAGCCGCGGCGCCGCGTCACCGCTGGACAACCACGCGATCCGGCGCCCGTCCGAACTCATGGTCGGCGGCCCGTTCAGCTCCCGCGCGGTCATCGCGTGATCGCCCGGTCATGTACTGCCGCAATCATGCCCAGCACCGCGTCGAGATGCGGCGGGCGTGGCACGGTCAGCCGAATGCCCACCGGAAAATCGGCGGGATAGCCGGAGAGGTCGTGCAGCAGCCGGACCGGGTAGCCGATCTCGGCCAGGCGAGCCGCCAGCTCGCCGGCCAGCGGCGTCTCGACGCAAAGGTAGTTCGATTGTGACGGCCACGCACGCAGATTCGGGATCTCCCGCAGCGCGGCGATCATCCGGTCTCTGGATTCCTGTGCGGCGGCGATGCTTTCGACGACCCGCTCCGGGTGCCCGAGCAGATGGCTTGCCGCGCGCTGCGCGATCCCGGAGACGGCGTTCGGGATCAACGGGATGGACGCTCCCGCCTCGAACGCGGCCGAGGCGGCGAACCCGATCCGCAGATTCGCCAGCCCCCACGCCTTCGAGAACGTCCGCACCACATACAGATTCGGATACTCCGGGACCAGGCTCAGCGCCGAGAAGCCGGCGAAATCCGCGTACACCTCGTCGAGCAGCACCACGCCGCGTGCCCGTTCGAGCAGCGTCCTGATCGTGGCGGGCGGGAACTGGTAGCCCAGCGGATTCCGCGGCGACGACAGGGAAAACACCGCCTCCGGCAGGTCCAGATAGGGCTCGAGCGCGGGCAGCAGTTCCCCGGGCTCGCGCACCACGACCGCTACCCGCGCCCGGTTCGTCTGTGCGCAGATCGTTGCGGTCAGGTGGAACCCGGGCGTGACGTCGACCACCAGCCCGCGAAAGTGCTTGCGCAACAGGACATCGATCAGCTGCGTGGCGCCGGCCGCCACCCGGACCGAACCGGCGGGCAACCCGAAGTATCGCGCGCAGGCCGCGGCCACGGACGTGCACCAGGTCTCGTCCTTGGTGGTCAAATCGACCGTGCCCATAGCCGCCACGATCTCCGCCGTATGCCCGGCCGGATCGAGGAACTGGCTGCCGGTCCAGGTGAGATCCACCGTCACCGGAATCTCCGCTTCTTGCCACCCGGCGGCGTGATCCGCGAGCACAGCTCGAACTCGACCTCCTGATCCGCGAGCAACTCGTCGACGGCGGCCCGCAGGCTGCGGCGCAGGGCTTCCGGTTCCGGCCACCCGGCGTCCGGCATCCAGCGCAGCAACGCTCCGTCGAGCCTGGAGACGATCTGGAAATCGCCCATGCCGGGCAGCGAGCCGAACCGCTCGGTCAGCTCCCGCGTGTCGAGCCGGCGCGTGCCGAAACGCAGGGTTCGCGGCTCGCGCCCCCACAGGCGCACCAGCCGCTGCGCGCCGCCGGCGTCGGTCTCCAGTTCGGCCCGGTCGCCGGTGCGGTAGCGGAGGAAGACGGTGTCGCGGTAGATCAGGTTGGTCAGCACCAGCTCACCCACGCCAGCGTCGCGCACGGCGCCGTCATCGGTCAGCACCTCGAGCCGGACGTTCGCGGCGAACACCTGGTAGTCGTTCTCCCCCGGCCGGGTGGCCGCGATCAGCCCGCCCTCGGTGGATGCCAGCGCGTCCACCACCGGCGCGCCGTAGTAGTCGGTGAGCCGGGCCCGGTCGTCGGTGTGCAGCGGTTCACCGCTGACCAGCACCAACCGCGGCGACCAGGGCGGACTCGTGATGCCCTGCGCGAGCAGCGCGGCGCGTAGATCGAGTAGATAGGTCGCTTTGCCGTACAGGATCTGCGCGGGCAGCCGGGTGAAGGTGTGCGCCGCCTTGGCCGAGAGGTCCAGCTGAAGCCGGGCGTACAGACCGTAATTCAGGGCGGGTAGCGGTCGGACGAATGTGTCGCGGCCGGGCTTGTTGCTGACGAACAGCACCGCGAGCTCTCCCGCGGCGAAGCCGTCCGGCGGCAGCCCGGCCAGCTCGCTGATCTGCGTGAAGAAATGGTAGTTGACCGCATACCAGGACGCGTCGTCCACGGCGATCGTGAGCGGATTGCCGGTGGTGCCACTGGAGTTCAGGTGGTTCTCCCCGGTCGGCGCACGGGAGGTGAAGTCGGCGATGCCGTACTCGTAGGCGCGGCGATCCACGATCGGCAGTTCCGAAAGCTTCTGTGCGCCAACGCCTTGGTAGAAGGGCACGGTGGCGCCCGCGTGGTCGAGCAGGTTCGCCTCGGCGTCCTCGGCCAGCGGTTGCACCGCCGACCAGGCCCGGCGCAAACGGATCACGTCCTCGACCGATTCCGCCGCCCGGCTCAGAGATCCGTTGGCCGCCAACGGTTCTCGGCCCGGCGGCACGTAGCGGCTGTACTGGGCCTTGGCCCGATCCAGCTCCGCGTTGTTCGCCAGCTCGAACACCCGGGACAGATCGGCGATGCCACTTTCCAGCCCCCGCATGGTCTTGCGCTCCGCCAGATCCCCGCACAACCGCTGCATGGCGATGATCGCCGCGCGCAGGCTCTGATTCGCCCAGATGGCGACCGATACCCCCGCCTGTTCGAGCACCGCCGGTTCGACGTCGGAATACTTGGTCGGCACGACGGCGACCGGCACCCGGCCGTCCCATTCGGCCATGAAGGCGAGGATCTCGTCGGGGACGGTCTTTTTCGAGTGGATCAGCACCGCGTCGGCGCCGGACTCGGCGTACAGACCGCAACGGTCGATCGCCTCGGACAGCGACTGCCCGGCGACCAGCGCCTCACACCGCGCGACCAGAAAGACGTCGGCGGCCGTGTCTTTCGCCGCCTTCAAGCGGCCGCAGAACTCTCCCGGCTCGGCCAGGACCTGCCCGGCCGCCAGGAAGGAGTTGGCCTTCGGGAACAGTTTGTCCTCGATGCATGCGCCACCGGCGCCGATCCGCTGCAGCCGGCGCACCGCGAGCCGCACGTTGTTGAAGTCGCCGTACCCGGTGTCCATGTCCACCAGCGCGGGCACGGCAATTCGGTCCGAGAGCATTTCGATGCGCTCCATGACCTGGGTCCACGACAACTCGTTGGAGTCACGCAATCCATTGATCGCCGAAAGACCGAGCCCGGACACCCATACGCCGGGAAAGCCCGCGTCCTGGGCAATTTTCGCGGAAACCGCGTCGTGTGCGCCCATCAGAAATACAAGATCGGCGCTGTCGAACAGGCCTTGCAGAGCACGAAGTTTCTCCATCACACATCCATATCCCCAGATGTGAGGTCAGCTTAAGCATCCCCCGATACGGCGGCCAGGCGCGGGACAACGTGATCATCGCTCGGCGATGATCAATCCCCACCGCGTAACCTTGCGTTCACACCAGCATCCTCCAATTCATCCAAATGTCAACCTGCTTAAGCTAATTGCCGAACATCCGCCGCACGCGCTTGCCGTCACGGACGGTTACGCAAACAACCGCGTCCGGCCGCCCCCGAGAAATGGGGCAGGACGGCAACACGTTGCGGGCGCACTTGTATCGCCGATTGTGTTGGTACGCAACCACATCCGCGCTCCGACTCAGGCAACCGCCGAGGCGCGAGCGAAAGCGGAACATATATTCCGTTGGGCACCATGCCAATACGCGAGGTCACGAGCGTGGCGACAACTGGGGATACCGTCCTGCGGCCACGCGTGGTAGAACATCTGTTGTCGTCTCGGGGCGCACGGTGCAGGAAATATCTCGTCGCACCTATCGATTACCCGGGACAGATCTACAAGGGGGAACAATAACTTCGAAGTATGAATTGTGATACGACACCGCCCGGAATCGGAACGGTGAACATTTCTCGCGGAGTAGCGGCGACTATCGCCCCTTCGCCTTTCCGGCGCTGCACATGGGCACCGGGCACAATTTCGTGAATACCGTCACCGCTTGAACACGAGCAGGTGTCCCAGTGCGACCGCCGTGCCCAGGGCCGCGACGCCGGCCCACAGCACCGCAGGGCCCGCCGAGACGAAGATCAGCTGTCCGGCCGGGGCGCCCGCGGCCAGCCCGAGGTTCCACATGAACCCGTAAGCCCCTTGGTAGGCGCCGGTCTCGCCCTCGGGCGAACGCGCGCTCATGAAATGCGCGGCCAGCGGCACCTGCATGATCTCGCCGACCGTCCACGTCGCCACGGTGATCGCGTACCACCCGGCGTTGGTAGCGAAAGCGGTTGTCCCCAAGCCGATGCCGATCAACAAGGCCGAAGACGCCGCGGCCGCCCCGAACGGCATCCTGGCCACCACGGGCGTGATGACCGGCTGGAGCGCAACCACCAGCACCCCGCTGAGCGAAAGCACCAGGCCCAGCTCGGTCGGCGTCAACCCCCGAGCCGTCATGTCCAGCGGCAGCGCGCCCTGCTTCTGCATGTAGAGACACGAAAGGATCAGGGTCGCCACCAAGAACCAGGCCACGACCGGCTGGGCATATGGACCGCGCAGACCGCGGATGATCCCCGTGCCATTCGGTGCCGCCGGGTCCGGCGCCACCGGCAGAACCGCGGCGAGCACGGCGAACAGCGCTGACGTGAGCGCGCCGAGCACGAAGAGGCCGGGTGGCCAGAACTGCACCAAAGGCCCGGCGACCAGCGGGGACAGCGAGCTGCCGATATTGCGCGACCAGTAGAGCCGCCCGTAACCGGTGACCCGCGCCTCGGGCGCCATCAAGGCGGGCACCAGCGCGTTGGCCGCGGGCCGCGGTGCGGACGCGCACGCGGTACTGAGCAGGACCAGCGCGACCACGGGGACCACGCCGTGCACAACCGGCAGCGCGGCGCAGGCCACGACGCCGACGGCTTGCGAATACCCGATCGTCCTGCGCGGGCCGTACCGGTCGGCGAGCACGCCCCCGGCCAGCGACGCCACCGTCTGCCCCACCCCACTCGCCGCCACGACGGCCACGATCCCCACGTCCCCAAGGTGGGTGGCACTCGCGTACAGCACCACGAACGGCGGGGTCGGCATGCCCAGCCGATTGAACAGAATCCCGATCCACAGCAGCCGGAACGCTCGAGGCCCGTCGTCGCCCACCGACCGCACCCCCACCCCGACAAGTATGCCGGATCAGCACCCGCGATCAGCGCGAGGAACACCACGGGCGGCGCCGGATTCCGGCCTGGTTTCGCGTATCTCGGCATGGGTACTCGCCGTCGAGGCCGGACGGTCGGCGACCGTTGCGCCTCGTCGTCCACAGTGCTGTCGACTATCGGAAGAAGGTGCCGCGATGCAGCGAGATGCCGGCCCGGGGGTTCAATTGCGTTCCCCGAAAACCCTGGCCGTCGCCCTGTCTGTGCCCGGCTATCGCGAATTCGTCTTCGGCGCGCAGGCCGTTCACCTACCCGTGCTCGACGGTGAGTACGTGATCGAGCCCGGCCACGACCAACTCGAAGCCGCCCTGGACATCGGCGTGCTCACGGTGCGCGCCCGCGGACGTCAGTGGCTGGCCGCCTTACACGGTGGCACCGTCCGGGTGCGCGACGACGAGGTCCGCCTGCAAGCCCACGCCCTGGAGTTCGCGGACCGCATCGACGTGACCCGCGCCAGGGCCGCACAGTCCGACGCAGCCCAGCGCCTGACGAGCAACCGCGAAGACACCGACGCCCGAGCCGCCCTCCAACGCGCCAACGTGCGCCTGGCAGTCGCGGCCCGCATCCACCCCTGATTGCCCACCTTCATTGCCCACCTTCCCGATGCCGGTGGTCCGGACGTAATCGTCGTCGACGCGGCGGCGGCCGGTCAGAACTTGCCTGATTGATGATCGATGTTGTGCCCCAACTGCTTTGCGAGGTCGGCGATGAATTCGTCGGTGAGCGGGGGCCAGCCCCAGAAGTCGAAGGCGAGGGCGCCGAGGGCGAATTCCGCGGGCCACTGCCATTCGGTCACCGGGCTCTCGGTGTCACAGCTGCCGCACTTCACCACTCCGGTACCGGTGCTCTTCCATGCGGCCACCGCGTCCCGGAACGGCCGCCACACCTCGGGGTCGGCCTCCCACTGCTGCGGGTAGTCGATGATCACGGTCCTGGCACCGCAGCGCGGGCACTCCGCCGAGTCCGGCTCGATCGCGCCCTGGCCGCCGAAATGGTCGGCCCGCCCGACGATTACCGCCACCGGCCCGGGAATCCAGTCACCCCACTCCCGCGTGATCTGCCGCCACTCGGCTCCCGGCAGGTGGCCTTCCGCCACATCGAGGCTGTACATCCCCTCGGCCGACATCTCCCGCGACAGCAGGCGGCGCGAAACCATCCAGTCCACCACCTGTTCGGCCAGCGCTCCCGCCTCGGCGGCGGTCACCTCCACGTCCACGATCCGCTCGAAATAGTCACCCATATTCGGCAAGTACCTCCCAGAAATGCCCGACCGCGCAGGGCTCGCCGGCCGTTCGACCGACCAGCGTACCGACACCGGCGAAGGGGCTCTAGGACACGCGGCAGACCGGCGATGCCTTACGAATCCGGTTGCGCGCCGGTCTCAGCAGCGGTCGGTCGCGGCTCGGTATCCAGGCTCGCCGAGCGGATCCGGGTTCGGGTACTCACCATTCGGCGGGCTCCGCCTGTGGCCACGATGTTGCCCAGGACCAGCCCTGCGCCGATAGCCAAGGTGGTGAGCACGGAAAAGGCGAACGCTACCCCGGAGCCCGGCGCGTGCCCGATGAACTGCAGAAGTGAGTGGGCCACTGTCAGGGAGGGTAATAGCGCGCCGCAGAAGGCGGGAACCACGATCGATGCCGGGGAGATGCGCAAGCGGGCGGCCGTCCATGTGCTGAGCGCGCCGAGTATCGCCGCGCCGAGCATCAACGACAATTGCAGGCCGATATGCGCACGGGCACACAACTGCACGATCACCTGGGTGAATACCGCCACCGCCATGGCGATGGGCACCACCCGCGCGGTCGCTCCCTGCGCGAACGCGTTGGCCGCGGCCGCGATCGCCGACGCGAACAGCGCCCAGAACGGCGTCAAGCCGGTCAGGTGGATCGCCGACGGGTCGACCTCGAGATCGACCCACCGAGTCGCCATGAGGCCGGCTTGAATGCCGGTGACCATCCCGAGCACCACCAGGCCGATGCCGAGGCCGCGCACCAGCGCCAGACTTCGAAATCCGGATATCGCGTCCTGGGCCGTCGCGACGATAGACGGGTGCGGCAGCAGCAGCACCACACACGCCGCGACCATACTGGCCGCCTCCCCCGGACCGATCGGGCTGTACGCGATCGCCACGCTGCCGACCGCCGTCGCCAGCACCATCTGCGCGACGGCGACGAAAAATGCTGGCAGATAACGTCTTCCGAGCACCTTGCCGAGATACATCAGCACGAACATCAGCCCGAACGCCCCGGCCGCCGACCAGTAGGTCCCGCCCGCCTGGAGCGCGACGACAACACCCAGAACGCCCATGGCACCCGCGACGACGCGATAGGGCCAGCGCGGATCCGACCGCATCTCCTCGACCAACCGCCGGCTCGCCTGAGTCATATCGGTCTGACGGCCGACGATATCGTCGACCACGCCGTACACGTTGTTGAGCCGATGCAGGTCGGCGCCCGTGTCCCGAACCGCCCGCAACCCGGCGACGGTCGGTTCGTCCGGCACCGCGTACACCATGTGGATCGACGAGCCGGGAAAGTCCAGTTCGACGGCCGCCAGATTCCAGGTGGCCGAGACGGCGACGATGGCCACCTCGACACTGCGCGCATCGGCGCCCGACGACAGCATCACCTCGCCCAGATCTAGGCAGAAGTCGATGACCTGACGGGGTGAGTACTCTTCGCCGGTCGCCGTAGGCGACGGCGTGACGCCCGCGTAGATGCTGCCGCGCAGCAGCATGGCGATATCGCGACGCTGCTCGGCCGTCGTCACCCGTGGCCGACGCTGCCGGACGGGACGCCGGGCACCGTTGGCCGGGTTCGCGGCCGATGTGCGCGCTCGCCGCTTCGGGGCGATCCCGCGCGGGCGTCCGCGCTCGCCGGCCCCGGGCCGATCGACCGGTTCGGCGGCGCGCCCGATTCGAATCCGCCCCACAGCGCCTACTCAGCCCAGATAGCGCCGAGACCGCGCATTTCCGGAGACAGATCAATTGTGCTGGGCTCAATTGTGCTAGGCATGATCTCCAATCCACTGCTGGATCGACCACCGTGCTATCGCTGCTGTGCACGCATCGCTATTCAATACCCGGCCACGGCCCCGCGACCGCGAACTGTGACGACACTAACTCCCCCACCAGCGGCGATCAGGTCCGCCGGCATTCGAGATAGGCGGCCGAATTCATGGCGAACAGGACTGAGCCACAGTCGGTGTGGTGAATGACCGCGGACGCGAACCGGCGGGCATGACTCAGTCGTCGACTGCCGCTTCCGCGGCGGCGGCGATCGGCTCGAGCTTCGCGGTCAGTTCGCCGAATTCGTCCGCGGTGAGCACGTCGTAGGCCGGTGCCGCCAATTCGTCGGTGCGGGCTTCGATCCGCCGCTTGATCTCCCGGCCCGCGTCGGTGAAACCGCCGTCGGCGTCCACGAGGCCACGCTCGCGCAGCCGGTCGACGACGGCGGCCAGCTGAGCCTCGGGCAGGTGGCCGATCCGGCCGAACTGCTCCGCCCGCATCCCGAGGGCGAGCGCCATGAGCACGTGCGCCTCGGTGCCGCCGATGCCGTGCGCGACCAGGGCGGCGTTGTGGCCGTCACCGCGGAACTCCCGCAGCAGCGTGGCCGCGTGCCAAAGCCTGGCCACCGGTTCGTCCGGCATATCGAGCGCGCGGAGTCCGGCGTACAGCGCGCGGCCCTCGGCCGGTGCGCTGACCGCCGCCCGAGCGGCCAGGTCGGCGGCGCGCACCAGATCGGGGGACTCGGCGAGCTCGCCGATCCGCTGCCGCAGCGCCGCGGCACTGGCCCGCTCCCGCACGGCGATCGCCGCCTGCGGGGTGATCTTGCCCCAGACCCAGGGGATGTGGCGCGCCACCTCGCCGTCGGCGAAGTTGTAGAAGACCGCGTGCACTACGGCCGCCGGGGCGAGCCCCAACGGTGCGGCCCGGCCGGCGAAGTATCCGTCCCAGTAATTACGCATGCCGAGGGCCAGGAACGCGTCGTTCACCGCCGCCGAGAAGGTGACGGTGGCGATCGGCTCGACGAGCTCGAACATGCGGTGGATCTCGGCTTGTGCGTGCGGCATCGGTCGGCATCTCCTGTGATCGTGACAGCGCCCTGCTGGGTGGCCGTTCGCTATGGCTACGAACGACACGGACCGGATCCGACAACTCTGGTCGATTCCGCCGCGCACCGCCGGTGATTGAACGGGCCGTGCGGGGTATCCGGCGATCATGGAACCTGCCCGGAGTCATTCCGAGATCCGCCTGGAGGTCGATGGCACGCCGCATACGCTGCGGGTCGACAACCGCACCACGCTGCTGGACGCCTTACGCGAGCAGCTCGGCGCGACCGCCCCGAAGAAGGGGTGTGATCACGGGCAATGCGGGTCGTGCACGGTTCTGCTGAACGGGCGGCGCGCCACCACCTGCTTGACCTTCGCGGTCGCGCAGGACGGCGCCGCCGTCGTCACGGCGGCCGGTCTCGGCACGGGCGACGAACTACACGAGATGCAGCGGGCCTTCGTGGAGCAGGACGGCTTCCAATGCGGCTACTGCACACCCGGTCAGGTGTGTTCGGCCGTCGGCATGCTCGACGAGGTGGCGGCCGGGCAGCCCAGCTTCGTCACCGAGGATCTCGAGGCGACGCCGGTGCTGACCGACGCCGAGATCCGGGAACGCATGAGCGGGAATCTGTGCCGGTGCGCCGCGTATCCCGGCATTCTCGCGGCGATTCGGCAGGCTTCGGCATGATCCCGTTCGAGTACTTCCGGGCGGACACCATCGAGGACGCAATCACGGCGGTGTCGGACCGCCCCGACGCGGCCTACCTCGCGGGCGGAACGAACCTCGTCGATCACATGAAGCTCGGCGTGACCGATCCGACGTTGCTGGTCGATGTCGGGCACCTGTCGCTGGACCGGATCACCGAACTGCCCGATGGCGGCCTGCGGATCGAGGCCGGCGTCAGCAACACCGACGTAGCCGTCCATCCGCTAGTCCGCGCCCGGTACCCGGCGCTCGCGCGGGCACTGCTGTCCGGGGCATCGGGACAACTGCGGAATCTGGCGACGACCGGTGGGAATCTGTTGCAGCGCACCAGATGCGTCTATTTCCAGGACATCAGCACACCGTGCAACAAACGCGAGCCGGGTTCGGGCTGCTCCGCGATCGGCGGCTACGTTCGCTATCACGCGATCCTCGGCGGCTCGGAACACTGTGTGGCCGTGCATCCTTCGGACATGGCGGTGGCGATGGCCGCACTGGACGCGCAGGTGGTCGTGGTCGGCGCGGACGGCGAAACACGCATACCGCTGGTCGATTTCCACCGGCTGCCCGGCGATCGGCCCGACCGCGACACCGTGCTCCGGCACGGACAGCTGATCACCGCGGTGGAATTGCCCGCACCGCCCGACGGCGCTCGCTCGACCTACCGGAAGGTGCGCGACCGCGCGTCGTACGCGTTCGCCCTGGTTTCGGTTGCCGCCGAACTGGTGTGCACCGACGCGGGCGAAATCTCCGCTGCCCGTGTCGCATTCGGCGGTGTGGCGCACAAACCCTGGCGCGCCCGCCTGGCCGAGGCTCGGCTGATCGGTTCTCCCGCCACCGAAGAAACCTTCACCGCGGCAGCCGACGCCGAGCTGGCCGAGGCACAACCGTTGGAAGGCAACGACTTCAAGGTCGAACTCGCTCGCCGCACGGTGGTCGCGACGCTGCGGTCCCTCACCGAATCCGGCACGACCGAGCAGGTGCGCGGATGACACTCATCGACGCCAACGAGATGGGCGCCTCACGCCCGCGCCTCGACGGTTCCGCGAAAGTCACCGGAACCGCGCCCTACGCCTTCGAACACTCGGTGGACCGACCGACCTACCTGCATCCCGTTCAGGCCACCATCGCGCGGGGCCGGGTCACCGCGATGGACACCGCCGCCGCGACCCGGCTCGACGGAATCATCGCCGTGCTCACCGTCTTCGACGCACCGGAGCTGGCCGACACCGCCGACGGCGAACTCACCATCCTGCAAGACGACAACGTTCACTTCCGCGGCCAGTTGATCGGCGCCGTGATCGCCGAGACGCCCGAAATCGCCAGGCACGCGGCCGATCTGGTGCGAGTAACCTACGCGCAGCAGCAGGCCGACACGGAGTTCCCCGGCGACCGCGGCGCGCTGTACGCCCCGGAGCAGGTCGGCTCGGAGTTCCCCACCGACACCGATTCCGGTGACGTCGACGCAGCATTGGCCACCGCCGCGGTCACCGTCGACCAGACCTACACCACCCCCATCGAGCACAACAATCCGATGGAACCGCACGCCTGCATCGCCATCTGGCATCCCGAGGGCGCGAATCCCGCGGTCACCCTTTACGACTCCACCCAGGGCGTGCACACCGTACGCAAAACCCTCGCACCGCTGTTCGGCCTCGAACCCGGGCAACTGCGCGTGATCGCGCCGCACGTCGGCGGCGGCTTCGGTTCGAAGGGCGCTCCGCACGCGCACAACGTGCTCGCCCTGCTGGCGGCGCGACGCAGCGGTGGCAGGCCGGTGAAGGTGGCGCTCACCCGGCAGCAGATGTTCGCCCTGGTCGGTTACCGGACCCCGACCATCCAGCGCGTCCGCCTCGGTGCGGACGCCGACGGGACGCTGACCGCGCTCAGCCACGATGTCATCGAACAGACCTCCAGGATCAAGGAATACGCCGAGCAGACCGCGGTGTCGTCGCGAAAGATGTACCGGGCGCCCCATCGCCGGACCACCCACCGGCTCGCCCGCCTCGACGTGGCCGTGCCGTTCTGGATGCGGGCGCCGGGCGAAGCGCCCGGCATGTTCGCCGGCGAGGTGGCGATGGACGAACTGGCCGTCGCCTGTGGCATCGATCCGATCGAACTGCGGATCCGCAACGAACCCGAGACCGATCCGGAGTCGGGCACACCGTGGTCCGGCCGCCACCTGATCGACTGCCTACATCGCGGTGCTGACGAGTTCGGCTGGGCCGCAAGGAATCCCGCGCCGCGTAGCCGCCGAGACGGCGATTGGCTCGTCGGCACCGGTGTCGCCGCGGCCACCTACCCCGCCACCGAATCGGCGGGGAACGCGGCGCGCATCGAGTTCGGCGCGGACAACCGCTACCGCGTTCAGATCGGCGCCGCGGACATCGGCACGGGCGCGTGGACCACCCTCACCCAGATCGCCGCCGACGCCCTGCGCTGCCCGTTCGAATCCGTCCGCCTGGAAATCGGCGATACCGATCTGCCTTCCGCCTCCGTCGCGGGCGGCTCCTCGGGCACCGCGTCGTGGGGCACCGCGATCGTCACCGCCGCGCGCGCGTTCCGCGACCAGCACGGGAACACCCCCGCCGTCGGCGCCGAGATCACCGTCGACGCCGACGAGAACCCGGACACCGGCGATTTCACCATGCAGTCCTTCGGCGCGCATTTCGTCGAAGCACACGTGCACCGCGACACCGGCGAGATCCGGGTGCCCAGAATGCTGGGTGTCTTCTCCATCGGCCGCGCCATCAACCCGCGCACGCTGCGTTCCCAGCTCATCGGCGGAATGATCTGGGGGCTGTCCATGGCGTTGCACGAGGACAGCGTGCGCGACCCGCGCTTCGGCCACATCGTGACCCAGGACCTGGCCGGCTACCACTTCAGCGCGCACGCCGACATCGGCGAGATCGAGGCGATCTGGCTCGACGAGGTCGACCGGCACACCAACCCCATGGGCTCGCGCGGCGCGGGCGAGATCGGCATCGTCGGCGCCGCGGCCGCCGTGGCAAACGCGGTCTTCCACGCCACCGGCACCCGCGTCCGGGACCTGCCCATCACCGCGGACCGGCTGCTTCGGTAGGCCAGGTTCGCTCAGGTAGCGAAGCTGCCGACACCTCCCACTACTACCCGCCCAGGTCCACGAGATGGCGGCCCCTCGGTCTTCCCCGGCGCTCGACCCGTGGGGCAGATCAGCGCGAGATCAGTTGGGAGTACATGGTTTCGATCGGCGCCGCCAGGTTGTGCTTGACCTGGGCGCTGATGTCGTCGGCGAGGATCTCGAATTCGCCCGCGTCCACGCCGTCGAGCGCGATGCGGACAATGTCGGCGGGGTCGTTCTTCGGACCAGTTCCGGGCCGACCTGGGCATCGCCGACAACATCCTCTCCGCCCGCCTCGGCCGCCTCGTCGACGCCGGATTGCTGACGAAAGCGCCGTACCTCGACGGCAACCGAACCCGCCGGCACTACGTCATCACCCCGGCCGGCGTCGCCCTGCGCCCGGTCTTCGAAGCCCTGTCGGTGTGGGCGTGCGAGTTCGTCAATCCCGGCCAACCGGCCACCATGGCCCAGACCGTGCACACGCCGTGCGGTCAGGTCAGCCAGGATCGCCGGTACTGCGACACCTGCGAGACCGACATCGAGGACGGCGACATCGCCTGGTTGATGCCCTGGCTCTCCCCGACCCCGGTCCCACTGGCGACCGCCTCGGAATAACCCGCGCGGCGGCTCACCGAACTCGGACTCGATCCGCCGAATCCTGCGACCACACCCGGTGCAGCCGCGCATAGCGACCGTCGAGCGCCAGCAACTGCGCGTGCGGGCCGTCCTCCACAATGACCCCGTCGTGGAAGGCGAGGATGCGATCCGCGGTCCGCGCGCTGTGCATCCGATGCGCGATGGTGATGGTCGTGCGCCCCGCGGCCAGCCGGTTCAGCGCGTGCTGCACCCGCACGTCGGTTCCCGAGTCCACGCCGCTGGTCGCCTCGTCCAACACGAGCAGATCCGGGTTCACCAACGCGGTGCGCGCCAGCGCGACCAGCTGCCGCTCACCGGCCGACAGCGACTCGCCCCGTTGCCCGACAACGGTGTCCAAGCCCGCGGGCAGCCCCTCGACCCAATCGAGCAGGTCGAGTACCTCCAGCACGCCGAGCACGTCGTCCCGCCCGGCCCCGGCCCGCCCGAGCGCGATGTTCTCGAAAACGGTGCGGTCGAACAGGAATGCCTCCTGCGGCACGACGGCGACCCGGCGGGCGAGCGCGGCATCGGGGAGCTCGACGAGGTCGACGCCCCACAGCGTGAGCCGCCCCGCGGTCGGAACCAGTTGCCGGGTCACGAGTTTCGCGAATGTCGTTTTCCCCGAGCCGGTTTCACCGACCACACTGACCTGCCCGCCGGGCTCGAGCACCAGGTCGACCGCGCGCAGCACCGGTCGGCCCGGCCGGTACGCGAAACTCACGCCGTCCAACCGGACCGTCGGCGGCCCGGGCGGCAGCACCGGAGTCGCCGACGTCGCCACCGCCTCGCCGGGCAGATCGAGGATCTCGATCACCCGCCGCAGACCGGCCTCGGAGTTGCGCGCGTCGGCCAGGCTGCTCACCGCGAACTGCAAGGGCCGGACGAAGAACGTCACCAGGAACAGGAACGCGACCAGATCACCCGCACTCAACCCCAGATACCAACCCAGCGAACCGGTTCCGAGCGCCAGCCCGAGCACGAGCACGGCGGTGGTGATCAATCCGCTGGCCGCCTCGCCGATCGAGACATTGAAGCCCATCGGCCACAGCGTCCGTTTCTGCGCGGCCCGCATCGCGTCGACGCGGCGCTGCACGCGGGCCCGCATCCGCGCCTCGATGCCGTACCCGCGGACGGTGTCGATGCCGACCAGGACCTCGAGCAATCCGGAGTACACGGCGGCCACGGCGACGCGCACCGCGTCGAAGCACCGGGCCACCACGCGTTGCAGCGCCCGGCCGAGCACCGGCACCCCGATACCGATGGTCAGCACGATCAGCGCGAGCGGCCAGGAGTACACCAGCATCACGACCAACGCGATCAACATCTGAGCGACGTTCTGCACCAGGGTGATTCCGCCGGACTGCGCGAACAGGGTGACCACATCGAGGTCGTTGGTCACCCGCGCGACCAACGATCCGTGCGTCTGGGCGGGCGCGCCGGACGGCGTCGTCCGCAGGATCCGCTCGAATGTCTTTACCCGAAGGTCGAATACCGCGTTCTCGACGGTGTGCACCAGATAGCGGTTCAGCAGCGCGGAACTGATCATCGCCGACAGCACGGCCGCCAGTCCTACGGCGACCGCGACGCCGATCACCGAAGTCCTTGTGCGCGTGTCGATGTGCACC
Organism: Nocardia sp. NPDC006044; assembly: GCF_042871115.1. Taxonomy (NCBI): domain Bacteria; kingdom Bacillati; phylum Actinomycetota; class Actinomycetes; order Mycobacteriales; family Nocardiaceae; genus Nocardia; species Nocardia sp. NPDC006044. The sequence goes on along the minus strand of NZ_JBIAID010000004.1, from coordinate 689,778 downwards.
AGCAGGGCGTGGTCGAGCGCGTGCTGGATCGTCACCGGGATGACGATCCGACCGGACGCGGCGACCGCCGCGAGCAGTACCGTCGCCGTGAGCGTGCGGTAGCCGACACCGGCCTCGGCGCGCACCCGGCGGAGCAAGCCCGCCGTGCTGTATCGCGTTGTCGCGCTGCTCATTCCAGGTCACTTCCGTAGGCGTCCAGCAGGTCGCGATAGCCGGGCACGGTAGCGAGCAGATCCGCGTGCGTTCCGGTGGCGGCCACCCGGCCGCGGTCGAGCAGGACGACGGTGTCGGCGAGGGTGATGGTCGCCGCGCGGTGCCCGACGAGGACGACCGTGGTGCGCCGATCGTCGGCCGCGTACTCGGCGCGCAGCCCGTCCACGACCGCGCGTTCCACCACCGGGTCCAGCGCGGACGTCGCGTCGTCCAGCAGCAACAGCCCCGGTTGCCGGAAGACGGCGCGGGCCAGCGCGATTCGCTGCCGCTGCCCACCGGACAACTGACCCGCTTCGTCCAGTTCGGTGTCGAGCCCGTCCGGTAACCGCTCGACGAACTCCGCCGCCCCGGCCACCCGCAGTGCCCGCCACACCGCGGCGTCACTGCCCGCGACGCCCAGGGTCACGTTGTCGCGCACCGTATCTCCGAACAGAAAGGCGGTCTGGGTGACCAGCGCCGCCCGCCGCGACACCTCGCCCGGCGCGGCCTGCCGAACGTCGACACCATCCAACCGGATCGAACCCTGTTCGGCCCGAAGCAGGTCCGCGAGCAACCCGAGCAACGTGCTCTTCCCCGCTCCGGTCCGGCCGACCACCGCGACGATCGACCCGGGTTCGGCACGCAGTCCGATATCGCGCACCACGGCCGCCGCACCGTACCCGAACGACGCCGAACACACCCGCACCTCGACCGCGGATTCCGAGGTGAACCGCGAAATCCCTTGCCCCGGTGTCTGATCGGCGGCCAGCACCGCACGAACCCTGGAGTGCCCGGCGACCGCCAGCGGCACCCCGCCGAGGAACCGGCCCAGCACATTGAGCGGCATGGCGGTGGTGATCAGCAGATAGATCACCTCGACCAACGGCCCGACGCTCAATTCCCCGGACCCGATCCGCACCGCGCCGATGGTGAGGATCACCAACGCCGCGAACGGCGGCATCAACTCGATCGCCGGGTCGAACACCGAACCGACCCGGCCCATCCGGCGATTGGCCAGCCGCGCGGCCCGCGCCGCCTCGGCGAACCGGTCGACCTCGTGCGCCACGATGCCGAGCGTGCGGATCACCTGGCCGCCCGCGATCGCCTCGTGCGCCATGGCGCTGACCACGGCCCGCTCTCGCTGCGCGACCCGGGCCCGCGGCGCGAGCACCCGCTGGTAGATCAGGTTCGTGCCGAGCACCACCGGGATCAGCACACCGGCGACGATCGCGAGCCACGGGTCGATGGTGGCGATGTCGACCATGACGAGCAGCAGCATCACCGTCATCCCGACCGCGAACGGGAAGTGCTGCATGGGCGCCGAGGCCGTGTCGACGTCGGAGATCGCGTGCGACACCAGCTGTCCGGCCGCACGCCGGCGATGCCACGGGATGGACAGCCGCAAGTATTGCGCGACCAGGGATTTCCGCAAGCGCGCCTGGCTGCCGAACTGGATCACGCCGCTGGCGACCAGCCGGACGATGATCGTCGCGATGCGCAGCAGCGACACCCCGAGCACGAAGACCGCGGCGGCCGCGGCCGCGCCGAACAGGAACCGGCCCTGGGCGAACCCCGCGACGACGACGTGTTCGGTACTCCAGCCCACCGCCTTCGCCCCGAGCACCATGCACGCTCCGTTGACCGCGCTGCTCGACAGGGCGATCAGCGCCGCGCCGGGATGGTCGCGACAACCACGCACCATGATGGCGAGCCCGTTGCGCAGGGTTTGCGCGTCCCGCCGATCGGCTGTCAACGGCACAGCACTACCCACCGCTGACACTTCGCCTCCTGCTCGACCCCGTTGGGTATCAACGATCGCGAAACTGGTTGTTTGCCGCAACAAACCAGATCATCGTGATTCCAACGCGGACTAGACCAGAGCAGCCGCCGGTGCCTGCACGATCGTCAAACGTGACCGCTTGCGCAGCGTGAATCCGAGCGTCTCGTACAGGCTGATCGCCGTGACATTGTGCGCGACGGCGTGCAGAAACGGCGTCTCCCCGCGGGCGCGGATGCCCGCGCCGACCGCCCGGATCAGCCGCGAAGCGATACCGCGCCCACGGAATTCGGCGTCGGTGCACACCGCGCTGATCTCGGTCCAGCCGGGCGGGTGCATGCGCTCGCCCGCCATCGCCACCAGCCTGCCGTCCACCCGCAGCCCCAGATAGGTGCCCATTTCGATGGTCCGCGGCGCGAACGGACCCGGCTCGGTCCGCGCGATCAACTCCAGCATCTCGGGCACATCGGCGACGGTGAGCACCGCGAACTCCGGATCGGTGGCGACCCGCAGCGCGCTGCCCTCCATCTGCACCGATCCGACCTCCTGCAGCACCGTCCAGCCCGCGGGCAGCACATGGCCGGTGCCGCGCAGTCCGGTGCTGCCGCCCGGCCCGAGGACCGTGGCCAGGTCGATCCAGTCCTGCTCGTCGAGCACGGGCGGATGGCCGACGAACCTGGCCACCTCCGGGTGGTAACGACCGATCCGCCCCACCCAGCTCGCGAACCGGTCGTGCTCGCCCCGCAGCGACGACCGCACCGGATCGTCGAGCGGATGCACCGGGGTAATGACGTCGACAGTCGACTCAGCGGTCACCGCACACTCCTCCACAACAACGTTCAACCAGAGAACGTTAGCGAGGCGCACAACCGCCAGACACCGTTGCGCTCACCGAGATTCAGACGCTCAGACCTCCCGATACGTACGACGCACACTGGTCCCCTGGCTGAGGTCGGCGCCGTACACGTGCAAGGTGATCGCCACCGTGTCGCCGGTGTTGTGCACCTGATGAATGTCCTCCGGCGGCGCGACACCGCTGACCGAGCCGGCCGGACGCTGCCGCTGCCCGATCCGCGTCAGCCGGTCACCGTCGACCGCGAAGATGTTCTCCGTCTCGGTGCCCTGCAGTACGAGGAACGAACACCACACCAGATGGTCGTGGATCTCGGTGATCTGCCCGGGCCGCCACACCACCGCGGAAATCGAGAAGGCGGATTCGGTGTGCAGCGTGTGCCGGGTGTATCCGCCGGCCGATCCCTCGCGTTCCGCCGGGGTGAGCAGTCCGGCGGTCGGTCGCAGTGCGGCGAGGACCTCCGCCACCCGCTCGGCGGTGCGGCGCGGGTCCGATTCGTGCTTGGTGCACAAGCGAATTCGATCGATCAGCTCGGCCAGGCCGGGTCTGGATCGGGTCACCTGATCGTCGGTCGCGATGGTCATGACTGTCTCCCTTCGGACGGTGTCTCCCATCGTCACTCGCGCCGCACATGACGTCTAATGCCAAAATCCCCGCGCACACATAAGTATTCTGAATATGTGCTGAACCTGACCCAGCTCACGGTGTTAGCCGCTGTCGCACAACATGGTTCGGTGACCGAGGCGGCAAAACAGTTGCACTACACCCAGCCCGCGGTGAGCCACCACCTCGCGCGACTGGAGGCCGCCACCGGCGCGAAGCTGATCCAGCGGGTCGGCCGCGGCATCCGGCTCACCCCCGAGGGCAAGCTCCTGGCCGTCCGCGCCGCGGAGATCGTCGGCCGAGTCGACGCTGCCGCAACCGAACTCGCCGCACAGGTCGGGTTGCGGGCCGGCCGCGTGCGGATGGCCGGATTCCAGTCGATCCTGAGCACCATCGTGCCCGCGGCGGCCGCCGCGCTGGCCCGCGCCCATCCCGGCATCGAACTCGGACTCGTCGACGAACATCCGGTCGAGGCGCTGCGCCTGCTGCGCGCGGGGCGCATCGACGTCGCGCTGATCTTCCGCTACGCCGACACCCCGCGCGAGGACGACGGCCTCCGGCTGATCCACCTCTTGGACGACCCGATCTACCTGGTCACCGACGAGCCCGGCCAGAGCATCGCCGACCACCGCGACTCCACCTGGATCGGCGGCTGCGCGCGCTGCCAGGACGAGCTGATCACCGTCTGCCTGCGGGCGGGCTTCACCCCGCGCATCTCGTTGATCAGCGACGACATGGTGGTCACGCAGGCACTCGTCGCCGCGCGCATGGGCGTGGCCACCCTGCCGGGCCTCGCGCTGCGCGCCCACCGCATGCCGGGCATCCACACCACCGAACTCCCCGAGGACCCGCGCCAAATCTTCGCCGTCACCTACGGCAACCCACCCGACCCCCCAGCCACCGCCGCCCTGATCCGCGCCATCCAGGACAGCATCGCCCCCTAGAGGCTGGTCGCCCCTGCACCCGCCCCGCCGTGGGCGCCTCGCTTACTCATGTGATTCCAGATCGCGGCGTCGAGTGCGCCCACACTGCAACCCAGTTCGCCGGCGACCCGCCGTATCAGTCCACCGACAGCTCGGTAATCGCCGGCGCATACGCCGGCGCCGCAGACGAATCCCAGGATATGCGTGTCCACCGCGGAATAATCGGTCGACCCGGCCAGGATTGCAATGTAGTCAACGGTTTTGGGGCCGACGAACTTTATCTCCCGTAAGGCGCGGCGCGTCTCGCGTTCACGATCCGCACCGTCGTAGGCGGCGCCGAGTTCGCGCACCGTACGGAGCTCCAGCGCGGACAACGTCGCCGTGAGATCGCGTATGACGGTGAGCTTCCGTGATGTCCGCTTCCACCGCAGGAAGTCCGCGAGATCATGCGCGTCCAACCGTCGAACGAAGCCTTCCAAGACATCAGCATCCGGCCAATCGGCGATTACTTGCCGAACCCGGGGAAGCACAGTCGTCGCGTACTTTGCCCGGGGTTGAAGTGCGGCGTCGACGATCAATCCGCCGATATGGTCCGATCGACGCTCGACCTCGCGGCACTCCAGTCCGAGGGCAGCGACATGTCGCAACACCCGACCGACGTCGCCTCGATCAACGGCTCGCGGCCCCGCCGAATTCGAGGGTTTCACGGGTCCGCTCCTTGCCTTCGTCTCGTCCGTAACCCCATTGGTCCACCATGGTGTCACCCATTCATCTTCGTACGGCGCCTTTCGGTGTCGTCTGTTCGACCGACTTGGTGCCGGCCTCGTGGGATGGGTGCGCGACCGGTTCCCGCCTGCTTCCGACCCGCGCGACGAGGGCGTCGAGGGTGAGGTCCATCGCGTAGTCGTATTCTGCTTGGCTGTCGAAGCGGGCGAGGTGGGGGGCGGCCTCGGCTACGGCGGGGAGGCCGGATTGTTCCAATGTTGTTCGGCGGGCGGCGATTCCGGGGAGGTCGCGGGTTCCGTAGGTGGGGGTGGCGTTGACTTCGCGGAGGAGGGTGCCGACGAGGGTGGCCAGCATGGTGCGCAGGAGGTGGACCGATTGTTCGGGGTCGCAGCCTGCGGCGCGGAGCACCTCCAGCACCGCCTGGGTCGGCGCCAGGCCTTCTACCGAACCCAGCTGGCGGGTGAGCACCAGCGCGGCGGCCTCCGGATGCACCAGGGCGCGGCGGCGGAACGCGTCCGCGATGGCCCGTAGGTCGGCGCGGAGTTCGCCACTGCGCGCAGGCAATTCGATCGAGCTCAACAGGTGCTCGGCGACCGCGTCCAGCAACCCGTCCTTACCGTCGACGTGGTTGTACAGGCTCTTCGGATCCACGCCGAGCACCCGAGCGACGGCGCGCACACCCACCGCACCGACGCCCTCGCCAGCGATGACCGCGAGGGTGGCCTCGACGATCCCCGGCCGGGTCAGCCGGCCGGCGCCCTTCGGAGGCCGTCCGCGGCGGGCGGTGGGAACGTTGCTGGCCATAGGGTCATTCTGCCGCAAACCGTTGATTTAATCCACACCGTGGGTATATGGTGAGCGACAGTTGAACCCACGCTGTGGATATCGAGTCCAGCACGCGTTTTCCAGGAGACACCGATGTCCACACGATTCACCCTGCCGCCCGAGGACGTCCTGCGCGCACGAGAGAAGCTCGTCCTCGACCACTTCCACGACGAGGTCCGCCAGGACTGGGACGCGACCCTGTCCACGTTCCCGCATCCGCATTACGAGCTGATCGCCCCGATGGTCGTGCACGACGGCGACGACGAGGTCCGGGGCTACTATCACGACACCCGTCGCGCCTTCCCCGATCAGGACCACGAGATCATCGCGCTGCGCCACAGCCACGACGCGGTGATCGTCGAATTCTGGCTCCTCGGAACGCATTTGGGTCCGCTGGGAAAGATCCCGCCGACCGGCTCGGCCCACCGGACCAGGATGACCGCCTACTTCGTGTTCGACGAGCAGGAGAACCTGGCGGTCGAACGCATCTACTTCGACCAGCTCACCGTCCTCAAGCAACTGCTGGGCGGGCTGGACAAACGCAACCCCCGCGACCTGCTCACCCTCGCCCGCGCCGTCGCCGGAGCCGTCGCCACCACCGGCGCCGAACCCGATCCGCGCCTGCTCACTACCACCCCACCGAACCTCGGCGAGTGATCCGCAATGAAGATTCATCACCTCAACTGCGGCACCATGCGTCCGCTCGGCACCTCTGACGGTTTGGTCTGCCACGTCCTGCTGCTGGAAACCGACACCGGACTTGCCTTGGTGGACAGCGGATTAGGCTTGCGTGACGCCGCCGATCCGGGCGCCCGGTTCGGGCCGAGCCGCTTCTTCGTCCGCCCGCGCTTCGACGAGAGCGAAGCCGCCGTCCGCCAGATCGAACGCCTCGGCTTCGACCCGCGCGACGTCCGCGATATCGTGCTCACCCACTTCGACGCCGATCACACCGGCGGGATCGCCGACTTCCCCTGGGCCAGAATCCATCTCACCGCCGACGAAGCGAAAGCAGCCCGGCATCCACGAGGTTTCGTGGAAAAGGGCCGCTACTTGCCGACACAGCGCGACCACGATCCACACTTCGTCGAGCACACACCCGGGCACGGAGAGTCCTGGCGCGGATTCACCGCCGCGAAGGAGCTCACCGAAATCACGCCGGGCCTCGTCCTGATCGCCCTGCCCGGCCACACCCGCGGCCACGCCGCCTTCGCCGTGCACACCGGCAACCGGTGGATCCTGCACGCCGGCGACGCCTTCTACCACCACGGCCAGATCGACCGCACCGTCAACGCACCCCGCGCCCTCACCGCGATGGAACGCCTGACCGCCCACAACCGGGCCGAGGTCCGCGCCAATCATGAACGCCTAGCAGAACTCTGGGCCGAGCCAAGCCCCGATCTAGTCCTCGTCAACGCCCACGATCCCGCTCTCCTCCGCCGCGCGCAGCAACTCGACGCGACCGATGACACGACGGAGCCGTCCACACGCTGAACGCACCGACCTCACCGTACGACGGCCTCCACCTGCTCTTTGGCCCCGCGGAAGCACGCCTCGATCGATGTACCCCGGCGATAGTCGCCGACCAGAAGCAGCCCGGCCGCGCCCGCCGCCGCATCGATGCGGGCGACGCGGTCGGCGTGCCGGTGGCTGTAGGCGCAGAACGCGTGCTCCCAGTGCCGGCCCGCCTGCGCCACGGCCTTCGCCTCGTCGAGCGCCGGGAAGTGCGGGGACAGTTGGGCTTCGGCGCGCATCCGCAGCTTGTCGAAGTCCTCGGTCAGGTACGGGCGGGCGGCGCGGCCGCTGAAGGTGTAGCGGACGATGTGCCGGTCGTCGACGCCGTACGCGCCCGCGTTGCTGACGGCGCTGCCGGGCTCGAAGACCAGAGATCGGGCGACCGGACCGAACACCGGACGGTCGTACTCGGTGACCACCACGGTCGCCGGGTTGTAGCGGATGTGCGCCAGTTCATCGGCGACAAGAGGCAATTCGGTGCGCAGCAATTCCGCGGCCGCGGGAGCGGGGATCGCGATCACGACGAGGTCGGCCACGTAGGTCTGCGGCCGACCGGCTGCGTCGATCGCGTCGACCCCGGTGATCCGACCGCCCTCCGTCACCAATCCGACTGCCCTGGTTCCATTTTCGACGTCCACCGTCGAGCCGAACCGGCGATAGATGGGCTCCATCCCGTCGGTGAGCTGATCGAACCGGTCGAGCAGCATGCCGAGATTGGCGCCGAAGTCCGCGAGCTGGATCTCGTCGGGCTCGGCGCCGTTCATCCGCACCGTCATCGGCCGGATGAGCGCGTCCAGCAGGTTGCGGCCGAAGTAGCCGTCCAGCGCCGGATCGCCTCGCCGCTTACCGAGCTGGACGAACTGCGGCCCGCGCACGAACCGGTTGGCCTCGTCGCCGCGCACGTACCCGACCAGCCGCAGGAACCGGTAGATGTCCAACGGCCCGGCCCGCCGCGCGATCTCGAGCATCCCCGCGACCGGAGATTTGCCGTCGACGGTGACCACGCGCCCGTTCACGACGCGCGAGGAGTTGATCCCGAAGTGCTCGAACTCCCCGCCCTTCAGGTCCGCGACGAAGGTCCTGAACTCCTCGTATTTGCCGCCGATGTTCTTGCCGCCCAGCGTGATCCGTCGATCGCCGAGGTGCACGGTGCTGGACCGGCCACCAAGCGTGGGCTGCTCGTCGAGCAGGGTGACGGCCGCTCCACCGCGGTGCAGATACCAGGCGGCGGCGATACCCGACCAGCCGCCGCCGACGACAAGCGCCGTCCGCGGACCGATTTCGGCGCTCATCCAGAGTTCCTTTCCGAAAGGTTTGTCCCCGGCGCGGATTCGGCGCCGGTGACGATGGTGTTCATCCACGTCCGCAGCCGGGCGGCCAGCGGACCGCTGTGCTTGGTCCAGCGGAAGTGGTCCAGCCGGCCACCCGCCTCGGCCGCGGTGTAAATCCAGTCCGTCCGCGGCGCACCCGGCGCCGCCTCGGCCAGGCTGCGCACGCCGGCCTCGGTCGCCAGGTCGTCCTGCTCGATGCGCACGGTCAGCAGGGGCAGCGAGAACCCGAAAACGCCATCGCCCGTGGTGATCCCGTCGTCGGTCATGATGCCGTTACGGACTTGGCGAGCCCATGTGGTCATCACGCCCGCCGCTTGCCGACCGCCGAAACCCAAACGGTCACCGGGAAAGTAGCCCAGCGTCCGGGCGATGAGCCCGAACCACTGCCCGAACACCAGGTTTCGCGTGCGGGTCAGCCCGGCGTAGGTTCGGTACCACACCGAACCACTGGCAATCAGCACCACGCCGGTGAGACCTTCCGGTGCCCGCGCGGCGCGCTGAAGCGCCAGATGCCCACCGAAACTGTGCCCGACGAGGACGACCGGCAGGCCCGCGAACTCGTTTCCGGCCATTTCGAGCACGGCGGGCACATCCACGTCGACCAGGTCGGCGTGCACCCAGTTGGCACGGCGGCTGCTCTTGGGCACACTGCCGCCCTGACCACGCAGATCCACGACGATCGCCGCGATATCGTGCGCGGCCAGCTGCGCGGTGAAGTCCCGGTAGTAGTTCGCCGCGACACCCATCGCGGGCAACACCACCATTACTGCCGTAGGTTTGGCCGGCGCAGAGACCAGCATCGACAATGTCGTATCGGACGTGGGTTGCAGCGTCCGGGTCGAAATCACGCTTCGCTACCTTTCCGTTCGTCGGACCAGAACGCCTGGCGCGCTGTCCGGTTGAGCGAGATGTTCACTTGGGCACCGTCGGCGCGCCGTCGATGAAGTCGAAGATCTCGTCGTCCCCGGCGGCGTCCAGATCGATCCCGGACCCCGTGCCGCCCTGCAATCTTCGAATGATCTCGGTGAGCCGCCCGGTGACGGCGGCGAGCTCGGACCGCTCCAACTCCGCGCCGGCACAAGCTCCCGACAGCGCGTCGACCTGAGCCACGATCCGCCCCACGACATCCTCGGCGGGCACAATCTCGGCCGCGATGAACCCGGCCAACGAGGCCGGCGACGGATAGTCGAACACCACCGTCGTCGGCAGCCGCAGACCGGTGGAGTTCTTCAATCGGTTCCGGAACTCGACCGCGCCCAGCGAGTCGAAACCCAAGTCCTTGAACACATCATCGGCCCCCACCGCCTCGATCGAGGCATGGCCGAGCACGGCCGCCGCATGCGAGCGCACCACATCCAGCACAATCCGGTTCTGCTCGGCGGGACTCGAACCGGTCAGACTCGCTGCCAACCCCGCGACCTGCCGCCCTCCCGGGTCCGCCGCTTTGCGCGTCCGCCGGACCATGCCGCGCAACATCGGCGGTACGGTCTCCACCTGCCGCAATACGGCCGTATCGATCCGCGAAGCGACCACGCAGCCCTGGCCGGATCCCACCGCGGCGTCCAGCATCGCCATCCCGTCGACGGTCTCGATCGGCACGAAACCGCCTGCCGCCAACCGCTCCCGATCCGCAGTGGTCAACGACGCCGTCATCCCCGTCGCCTGCTCCCACAGTCCCCACGCCATCGACGTCGCCACCAACCCCCGCCGGCGCCGGTACACCGCCAGCGCGTCCAAGAACGCGTTGGCGGCCGCGTAATTCGACTGCCCGAGCGCACCGAGCACGCCCGCGACCGAGGAGAACAGCACGAACATCGACAGCGGAAGGTCTTTCGCCGCCTCGTGCAGATGCCACGCCGCATCCACCTTCGGGGCAAGCACTTTCCCGATTCGGTCGGCGGTGAGGTCGGTGAACAGGCCGTCGTCGAGTGCTCCCGCCGCATGCACGATCCCGGTCAGCGGATGGCCCGGATCGATACCGGATATCAACGCGCGCACCGCATCCCCGTCGGTCACGTCGCAGGCCACCACCTCGACGGAGGCGCCGGCCTCGTGCAGTTCCGCCACCAACTCCGCGACTCCGTCCGCCGCCCGACCGCGCCGCGAGGCCAGCACCAGATGTTCGACACCGTGGCGAGCGACCAGATGCCGGGCCGCCTCCGCACCCAAACCGCCGGTGCCACCGGTGATCAGCACAGTCCCGTGACGATCCAGTGCCTGCGGAATGGTCAGCACGTTCTTGCCGATATGCCGCGCCTGCGACATGAACCGAAGCAGTTCGGGGGCTCGCCGTACATCCCATCGCGTCACCGGAAGCGGTTGCAGCACACCGGCGTCGAAGAGCGTGAACAGCTCGCTCAGTATTCTCTGCAACTGCTGCGCGGGCAGCTCCGCCAGATCGAAGGCCTGGTACCGCACCCCCGGATACGCGGCCGCGATCTCCTCCGGATCACGCAGGTTGTTCGCGCCCATCTCCAGGAAATGACCGCCCCGCGGCAACAACCGCAATGAGGCGTCGACGAACTCGCCGGCCAGCGAATCCAGTACGACGTCCACGCCCTGCCCGTCGGTCCGAGCCAGGAACTTCGCCTCGAAATCCAGCGTCCGCGAATTCCCGATCCGTCCGTCCTCGAATCCGAGCTCACGCAGCACCGGCCATTTCGGCTCCGAGGCCGTCACGAACAGCTCCGCCCCCACATGCCGCGCCAACTGAATCGCCGCCAACCCGACCCCGCCGGTCGCCGTATGCACCAATAGCCGCTGGCCCGGTTGCAGCCCCGCCACCTCGATCAGTGCGTAATACGCCGTCGCGAACACCACCGGCACCGCGGCGGCCTGTGCGAAACTCCAACCCGGCGGGATCCCGACCAGCGCCGACTCCGCGGCAATCACGGACGATCCCGCACCCGGGATCAGACCCACCACCCGGTCGCCGGGGACGAACCGCGTCACACCCGAACCGACGGCCGAGACAACGCCGGCGCCTTCACCGCCGACCGCGACTCCCTCGCGCGGATACATGTTCAGGGCGATGATCACGTCCCGGAAGTTCATCCCGACCGCGCGCACCGAAACCCGCACCTCATCAGCCGCCAATTCGCCTGCAGGATCGGCCGATTCGAGGACCAGATTGTCACCGTGCAGCGCACCGGTGCCCACGGTGGTCAGCTGCCACGGCTCTCCCGAGGTCGCCAGTTCCGCATGCCCGACGGTATCCGCGCCGACCCGGGACAACCGAGGCACCTGAAGAATGCCCCGGCGCGCGACGGCCTGCTGCTCACCGGACCCGGCCAGCGCGAGCGCGGCCGCTCGATAGTCGGTGCCCGCATCGACATCGAGCAGTGCGACATGACCGGGATTCTCGTTCTGAGCGCTACGCAGCAGTCCCCAGACGGCGGCACTCGCCGGATCGATATCCGCGCCGCCGTCGATCGCGACCGCGTCGCGCGTGACCACGACCACGGTCGCCGCGCCGAATCGATTGTCCGACAGTATCTTCGCTATCAGCTCGAAGGCCTCGCGCACCTGCCGGTGCGTTCGATCTACGAGTTCCGCTCTACCTGACCCCGTTACCTCCGCGCCCTGCGATGGACAGGTCAACGTAAGAACTTCGGGGGTGGTGACCGACCGCTCCAGCACCCAGCCGCCCTGCGCGTCGACGGTGTCCCACCGATCGCCGGATTCCGGAATCACGCTGCCGGTCAGCGGAATCCAGTGCACGGCGTACAGGTCGGCGAGCCCACCAGCCCGGCTGGTGACGCGCTCGGCCGCGAGCGGACGCACCGCCAGGGATTCGACGTGCGCGACGAGTTCGCCGGCCGGATCGGCCAGGACAACTTCCATCCGATCACCGGCCCGCACGACGCGCACCCGCACCGCCGACGCACCAACCGCCGCCAGCGACACCCCCTCCCACACGAACGGCAATCGCACGTCCGCGTTGCCGGCGGCCAACTCCCCCACCAACGAAACATGCAGGGCCGCATCCAGCAACGCCGGATGCAACCCGAACCGCCCCGCGTCGCGGGCACCCCCCTCCGGCAACACCACCTCACCGAACAGCTCACCCCCGCGCCGCCACACCGACCGCACCCCGTGGAAGGCCGGGCCGTACGCATATCCGGCACCGGCCAACGCCGCGTACACGTCGCCCACCTCGACGGGCACCGCACCGGCCGGCGGCCACACCCGCAGACCCGCACCCGCATCGGACCGCACAGCAACGGAATCCAGAACGCCCGTCGCATGACAATTCCATTCTTCCGCCGGACCCTCGCCCCGGGAGTACATCCCGATCCGCCACTCCCCCAACGACTCTCCATCGGTAATTCGAACCTGGATCTGCGTCCCACCCCGCTCGTCGAGCACGATCGGCGCGGACAGCACCAGCTCCCCCACTCGCGCCGCGCCCACCACATCAGCGGCGAACAACGCCAACTCCGCGAACACCGCCCCCGGCACCAGAATCCGCCCGTCCACCACATGGTCGGCCAACCACGCGTGCGTCGACAACGACCACCGGCCCGACAGCAGAACACCTCCGCCATCGGCCACCCCCACCACCGCACCCAGCAACGGATGCTCCACCGCCGCCATTCCGAGCCCGGAAACCGCGACCGCCGGTGTCGTGTCCAACCAGTAGCGCTTGCGGTCGAACGCATACGTCGGCAGGTCGACCCGCGCCGCCCCGGTCCCGTCGAAGATCCGCGCCCAGTCCACGGAGATACCCCGAACATGAGCCGCCGCAACGGAAGTCAGGAAGCGACCCAGCCCGCCGTCGTGCCGCCGCAGCGACTCGGCCACCACGCTGCGTTCCGCGTCCTCGGTCTCGTCGAGAAACTCCTGCACGTCGACGCCGAGCACCGGATGCGGACTGCACTCCACGAAGCCGCGGCCACGCAACGCGTAGGCGGTCCGCACGGCACCGGCGAAACGCACAGTCTCGGAAAGGTTCCGGTACCAGTACTCGGCATCCATCGCGGCGCCGTCGAGCACTTCGCCGGTCACCGAGGAGATGACCGCGATGTCACCGGAGCGCGCGGCCACCGCACCCAGCTCACGCAGCATCTGCGCCCGCAGCGGTTCGATCTGCACGGAATGCGCCGCATAGTCGACGGCCACCCGCCGCGCGCCGATCCCCGTCGCCTCGCAGTGCGCCAGCAGTTCCTCCAGCGCGGCGTTACTACCGGAAACCACCGTGGAGGCAGGCCCGTTCACCACCGCGATGGAAAGCTTGCCCGCCCACCGGGCGTCCACCGCCGCTTCGACCTCGGCGAGCGGGCGCAGCACCGAAACCATCCCGCCGCGACCGGCGATCGCGGCGACTGCCCGGCTGCGAATCACCACGATCCGCGTCGCCTCCCGCAACGACAGCACCCCGGCGACGTGCGCGGCGGCGATCTCGCCCTGCGAGTGCCCGATCACCGCGTCCGGCTCGACCCCCATCGAGCGCCACAGCTGTGCCAGCGCGACCATGACCGCGAACAGCGCCGGCTGCACGACCTCCGGGCGGTCATCGATAGCGTTGCCGCGCAACAGATCCAGCAGCGACCAGTCGGTGTATTCGGCCAATGCCGTGGCGCACCGGCCGATCTGCTCGGCGAAGATTGGCGACGATTCGAGCAGCTCGGCCGCCATCCCGCCCCACTGCGATCCCTGCCCGGGAAAGAGGAAGACCGTCTTGCCGCGCACATCCGCGCGCCCACGCACAATGTTCGGGAGGTCCCAGGAACCGATCTCGGCGATCCCGGTGTTCAACGATTCCCGGCTGTCCCCGAGTACCACGGCACGCTGCGCGAACGATGATCGCGAGGTCACCAGCGAGTACCCGATGTCGACCGGATCCGGACTCGACTCCGAATCCGTCAGGTCCTTCAGCCGTCGCGCCTGCCCCGCAAGGGATTCGACCGTCTTGGCCGAGAGCACCCACGGAATGATCGGCGGCGCAACCCGTTCGGTTACCTCCTCGGGTTCGGTGACGGGCGCCTGCTCCAAGATCACATGCGCGTTCGTCCCGCTGATCCCGAACGACGACACCGCGGCCCGGCGCGGACGACCGCGATACGGCCACTCGCGCGTTCGCGTCGCCAGTTCCACCCCGCCGGCCGACCAGTTCACGTGCGGACTCGGCGCGTCGACATGCAGGGTCGGCGGAATCGTCTCCCGCCGCATCGCCTCCACCAGCTTGATCACACCCGCCACCCCCGCGGCCGCCTGGGTGTGCCCGATATTGGATTTGACCGACCCCAGCCACAGCGGTTCCGTGGTAGCCCGCGCCCGTCCATAGGTCGCCAGCAGAGCGGACGCCTCGATCGGATCACCCAGCGTCGTGCCGGTCCCATGCGCCTCTACGACATCCACCTCTTCGGCCGCGACCCGCGCATTCGCCAGCGCCTGCCGGATGACCCGCTGCTGCGCGGGCCCGTTGGGCGCGGTCAGCCCATTGCTCGCCCCGTCCTGATTGACCGCCGAACCGCGTACCAGGGCGAGCACGGTATGCCCGTGGCGCCGCGCGTCGGAGAGCCGCTCGAGCAGCAGCACGCCGACGCCCTCGGACCACCCCACCCCGTCCGCCGTGGCCGCGAATGCCTTACAGCGCCCGTCCGGGGCCAGCCCACGCTGCTTGGAGAACTCCACGAACGACGTCGGCGCGGTCATCACCGTCACCCCACCGGCGATCGCCAGCCCGCATTCCCGGGTCCGCAGCGAATGCGCCGCCAGATGCATCGCCACCAGCGAGGACGAACACGCGGTGTCCACGGTGATCGCGGGGCCCTCCAGACCGAGGGTGTAGGCGAGCCGGCCCGAGACTATCGACCCCGCCGAGCCCACCACATCGGTCCCGTACTCGTGATACATCACCCCGGCGAAGACACCGGTATCGCTGCCCCGCAACGACATCGGGTCGAGGCCGGCCCGCTCGAACGTCTCCCAGGAAACCTCGAGCAGCAACCGCTGCTGCGGGTCGAGGACGGCTGCCTCGCGCGGCGAGATCCCGAAGAATCCGGCATCGAATTCGGCCGCGTCGTGCAGGAATCCGCCGCGGCGCACGTAACTCTTTCCCGGTTGCCCTGGCTCGGCATCGAACAGGTCCGCCAGATCCCAGCCGCGGTCGGCCGGGAACTCCGAGGTCGCGTCGACGCCGCCGGCGATCAGGTCCCAAAGCTGTTCGGGCGTGCGGACATCGGCCGGATACCGGCAGCCCATCGCGATGATGGCGATCGGTTCGCGCTCGCCGTCGTCGGCCGCCTCGGGAACCGGCTGCGCGCCGACCGAAGCCGGCCGGGCCGTCGGCGGCGGCGCGGGCCGATGCTCGTCGAGCAGTAGCGACCGCAGGTGCCCTGCGAGTATTTCCGGTGTGGGGTAATCGAATACGGCCGTGACGGGTATATCCAGCCCGGTGCCGGTGACCAGCTGGTTGCGTAAACCCACCGCGCCCACCGAGGTGATCCCCCAGTCGGTGAAGGTGCCGTCGACGTCGCGTTGAGCCTCGCCGATGATCGACGCTACCGATTCGGCGATCAGGTCGCACAGCAGGGCGACACCGTCGGCGAGGGACAATGCCGCGAGCCGGTGTGCCAGCGCGGCGCGGACCGCGGCATCGGGCTGCGCCCACTCGGCGGCCTGGTCCGCGGCCTCGGTCTCGATGCTGCCCAGTAGCCGGCCGGCCAGCGGCGGCAGTTCACGGCGGAGGATCTTCCCCGACATGGTCCGCGGCACCGCGTCGATCTGGTACACCTCGAACGGAATCTTCGTGTGCTCGAGACTCTTCCGGCATTCGGCGAACACCGCCTCGACCTCGAACCCCGCCGGATCGGGAACCACCAGGGCGATGGGCACCTCACCGAGCGTGTCGTGCGGCCTTCCGCACACCGCCGCATCCTGCACGCCGGCCACCCGTTTCACCACGTTCTCGATCTCGACCGGATGGATATTCTCACCGCCCCGAATGATGAGTTCCTTGATCCGGCCGGTGATGTCGAGGAACCCCAGCGGGTCGCGGCGCGCGAGATCGCCGGTGCGCAACCACTCCCCGCGCAGCACCTCGGCCGTCAGATCGGGCCGGTTGTAGTAGCCGACCATCACACCGGGACCGGCGACCCACAGTTCCCCTTCGACACCGGCCGGCACGTCGAGACCGGTGCCCGGATCCACGATCCGGGTGTTCACCCCCAGGATCGGCAGACCGGCCGAGGCCGGGGAGTTGCGGTTCGACGGTGGATTGACGGTGATCGCCCCGGTCGCCTCGCTCGCGCCGTACGTGTTCAGCAGCGGCACCCCCAGCGTGGCTTCGACCGCCCGGCCGAGCTCGGCGGAGCCGGGTGCGCCACCGAACCAGCACGCCCGCAGCGTATGCGCGGGCATCGCCGCGGCGCCCACCCGGACCAACTGCTGGAACAGCGTGGGCACGCCGACCAGCACGGTCGGCGACATCGAGCCGAGCGCGCCGAGCAGCGGCCCCGCCGCGAACCCGTCGATCAGCAGCGTGCCCGCGCCGACGGCGGCGACGCCGAGCACGCCCAGATGATGACCGAGACAGTGCGACAACGGCATCGGCCACAGCAGCCGATCGTCGGCGTTCATCCCGAACCCGGGTATGTACCCGGCGACGGTGCCCCACAGCGCCTTGGTCAGCGTCGTGACCACGCCCTTCGGTTGGCCGGTGGTCCCCGAGGTGTAGAGGATCCAGCCGATGTCGTCGACCTCGAGATCGTCCCGCGCGGCCGCGGCCGGTTCGGTAGTAGCCAATTCCTCGAAGGCGCGCTCGTTTTCGCCTGTTCCGCCTGCGACCACAAGGCGCAGATCGGGATGCCGAGCCAGCAGATCCCGGCGCCTGTCTACCGAACTCGCTTGTGCCATAAGCACATTCGCTCCGCTGTCGCGCACGATGTGCTCGAGTTCGGCATCGGAACAGTACGGGTTCACCGGCACACCGATCGCGGCCGCGCGCGCGACACCCAGGTAACCCTCGGCCATCTCGACGCTGTTGCCGAGCATCAGCACGACCCGGTCGCCGCGCCGGCAGCCGAGATTTCCCGCGAGCCGACGGGTACGTCGCTCCAGCTCCGCGTAGCCGACCGACCGCCGGGAATCGGTGAATGCGGCTTTGTCGCCGAATCGAATCGCATTGTCCCGCAGCATGTCCGGCACCGGACGGATGAGGTCGGTTCGTAGCATGAGATCCCTCGATATCGATAGTGTCTGGCCGAGATCGGGACGGCGTCCGCGCCGAGCCGTCGCCGCGGAACGTCACACGTAGCCGGTGGGACGCGCCTGGTCGATGAAGTCGAAGATCTCGTCGTCGTCGGCGGCGTCCAGGTCGAGACCCGAACCACCACTGCCCTGCAGACTTCGGATGATCTCGGTCAGCCGCTCGGTCACAGCGGCGACCTCGGACCGATCCAGCTCGACCCCGTCGCACACCCCGGAAAGCACATCCACCTGGGCGACGATCCGGTCCACGACGTCCTCGACCGGCACGATCTCGGCGGCGATATACCCGGCCAGCGCCTCCGCCGTCGGATAGTCGAACACCACCGTCGTCGGCAGTTTCAACCCGGTCGCGTTCTTCAGCCGGTTGCGGAACTCCACCGCGCCCAGCGAATCGAAGCCCAAGTCCTTGAACACATCATCGGCGCCGACCGCCTCCGCCGAGGCGTGCCCCAGCACCGCGGCGGCATGCGTGCGGACCAGATCCAGCAGAATCCGGATCTGTTCGGCAGCACTCACACCGGCCAGGCCGGCGACCAGGCCCGAGGCCGGTCCCGCGTCCGCGGCCTTGCGCATTCGCCGCACCACACCGCGCAGCATCGGCGGCACCGTTTCCGCCTTCTGCAGGGCCGCGATATCGATCCGCGACGCCACGACCGACCGCTGACCGGTGCTCAGCGCGGCATCCAGCATCGCCATGCCGTCGCCGGTGCCGATCGGCAGGTACCCACCGGCACGCAGACGCCCGCGATCGAGGTCGGTCAACGACGCAGTCATCCCGGTCGACTGCTCCCACAGGCCCCAGGCAATCGAGGTCGCCACCAGCCCTCGCCGCCGCCGGTAGAGCGCGAGCGCATCCAGGTACGCGTTCGCCGCGGCGTAATTCGACTGCCCCGGTGAGCCGACCGTCCCGGCGATCGAGGAGAACAGCACGAACATCGACAGCGGAAGATCTTTCGCCGCCTCGTGCAGGTGCCACGCGGCATTCGCCTTGGGCGCGAGCACTTTCCCCGCGCGCTCGGGTGTCAGGTCGGTGAACAGGCCGTCGTCCAGCACACCTGCGGTATGCACGATGCCGGTCAAGGGATGGGCCGGATCGATTCCGGACACCAACGCGCGCACCGCATCTGCATCGGACACATCACACGCCACTACTTCCGCATCGGCGCCGGCCGCACGCAACTGCGCGACCAGCTCGCTCGCACCCTCGGCCGCCGGGCCACGCCGCGAGGCCAGCACCAGATGTTCGATGCCGTGCGCGGCGACCAGGTGCCGCGCCACCTGCGCGCCCAATCCGCCGGTGCCGCCGGTGATCAGCACGGTGCCGGTGCGGTCCGATTGCCGCGGTACCGTCAGCACGTTCTTGCCGATGTGCCGCGCCTGCGACAGATACCGGAACGCCTCCGGCGCGCGCCGCACATCCCACTGCGTGACCGGAAGCGGTTGCAGTACACCGGCTTCGAACAGCGTGCACAGTTCGCTCAGGATCTTCTGCAGGTGCTGCGCGGGCAGCTCCATCAGCTGGAACGCCGCGTACCGCACACCCGGATAGGCCGCGGCGATCTGGGCCGGATCGCGCAGGTCGGTCAGGCCCATCTCCAGGAATCGGCCACCACGCGGCAGCAATCGCAGTGAGGCGTCGACGAACTCGCCCGCCAGCGAATCCAGCACCACGTCCACGCCCTGACCTCCGGTCTCGGCCAGGAATTTCTGTTCGAAATCCAGGGTGCGCGAATTGCCGATCCGCTCTTCGCCGAAGCCGAGTGCACGCAACACCGGCCACTTCGGCTCGGACGCCGTCACATACAGGTCGGCGCCCAGATGTCGCGCCAGCTGAATCGCCGCCAGGCCGACACCGCCGGTCCCCGCGTGGATCAGCACCCGCTCACCGGATCGCAGCCCAGCCAGATCGACCAGCGCGTGATACGCCGTCGCGAACACGACCGGCACCGCCGCCGCCTGCTCGAAACTCCAGCCCGGCGGAATCCGCACGACCCCCGACTGCTCGGCGACGACACTCGACCCGATACCGGCGAACAAGCCCATCACCCGGTCGCCCGGTTCGAATCGCGTGACGCCCGGACCGACGGCCGACACCACGCCGGCGCCCTCACCGCCGACCGGCGCGCCTTCGATCGGATACATGCCCAACGTGATCAGCACGTCGCGAAAGTTCATGCCGGCCGCGCGTACCGCGACGCGCACCTGCCCCGGGGCCAGTTCCGTCGTGTCGTCCGCGGGCGCGAGCACCATGTTGTCACCGTTGAGCGTGCCCTTACCCAAAACACCCAGCTGCCAGGCGGACTCCGCATCGGCGAGGTGCGCACCCGTTGTCGTATCCGCGCCGGCCCGCGCCAGCAGCGGCACGAAGACCGCACCGCGTCGCACCGCCGCCTGTGATTCGCCAGCGGCCAGCACGGCGGCCACCGCCGCACGGCGTTCCGCGTCGGCGGATTCGATCGTAAGGTCGGCGTGAGCGTCCAGGTCCAGCAGGACGATCCGATCCTCGTGCTCGCTCTGCGCGCTGCGCAGCAGACCCCAGATCGCGGCCTGGCCCGGGTCGATATCCGCGCCGCCGTCGACCGCGACGCCGCCGTGGGTGACGACGACGAGTGTCGCGGCCGCGAGATCCGGCTCGGCCAGCAGCGAGTGCAGGCGTTCCAGCACGCCGATCACGCACGCCTGCGGATCAGCGATCGAGCTGTCCCGCGGACAGGTGAGCACGATGACATCGCGACCGGAATCGTTGCACCGCTCCAATTTCCACGGCCGACCGTCGCTCACTTCCGGATCAGGGAGCGTGCTCCAGTCACCACCGGCGGCCATCGCGGTCTGCGGTGCGGCGTCCCAGTGCAATTCGAACAGCGCGTCGGTGACCGAAGCAGCCGGTCCCGCCGGCGCATCGAGCGAAAGATCGCGCAGGGCAAGCGATTCGACGTGCGCGACGAGTCCGCCCGCCGGATCGACCAGCACCACCTCCATCCGATCACCGGAGTATGCCACCCGCACCCGCACGACCGAGGCGCCCACCGCCGCCAGCGACACCCCCTCCCAGACGAACGGCAACCGCAGCGGCCCCACCCCGCCCGTGGCCGCGTCCCCCACCAGTGACACCTGCAATGCCGCGTCCAACAGGGCCGGATGCAATCCGAACCGTCCCGCGTCACCGACCGCGTCCTCCGGCAGCGCCACTTCGCCGAACAATTCCTCCCCGTGCCGCCACACCGACTTCACCCCCTGGAACGTCGGCCCGTACACGTACCCACCGGCGGCGAACGACGCATACACATCCCCCACCTCGATCGGGACCGCGCCGACCGGCGGCCACACGCGCAGGTCCGCACCGATATCAGCGGGCGTCGCCACCGAGTCCAGCACCCCCGAAGCGTGATTCGTCCAGTCCTGTTCTCCCGAACCCTCGGCCCGGGCGAAGACGCCGATCTGCCACTCTCCCGGCAACTCCCCCTCGGTGACCCGAACCTGTAGCTGTACCGCGCCCCGCTCAGCGAGCCGCAAGGGCGAGGACAACACCAGCTCGCCGATCCGCGCCGCATCCACCACCCCCGCCGCGAACAACGCCAACTCCACGAACACCGCACCCGGCACCAGAACCTGTCCGCCGACCACGTGATCGGCCAGCCACCCGTGCGACGACAGCGACAACCGGCCGGACAGCAATACCCCGCCGCCATCGGCCACACCGACCATTACACCCAGCAGCGGATGCTCCACCGCGCCCAAACCGAACTGCCGCGGATCGCCCGATCCCTTCCCGCCGGCGACCCAGTAGTTCTTGTGATCGAAGGCGTACGTGGGCAATTCGACGATCTGCGCACCGGTGCCGGCGAACAGCTCCGACCAGTCGACGGGCGTGCCCCGGCCGTGCGCCGCCGCAACGGCGCTCAGCAGCGCGACCGGTTCCGGGCGCTGGGCTCGCAGGGCCGCAACGGCGACGAAGTCGGCATCGTCCGCCACGCTGTCGGTGACCAGACCGGTCAGCCCGGCAGACGGTCCGATTTCGAGCAATGTCGCACCGGCCCTGGCGAATTCGGCGGCGCTCGCGACCCCTGCGGCGAACCGCACCGGCGCACTGACATGCCGGACCCAGTATCCGGGAGCCCGCAGCTCATCGGGCGTCGCGATACGACCGGTGAGGTTCGAGACCACCGGCACCGTCGCCTCGTGGTAGCTCAGTTCAGCACACACGGACTCGAATTCCGCGAGCATCGGCGCCATCAACGGTGAATGGAACGCGTGACTCACGCGCAGCCGTGTCGCCTTGACCCCGTCCGCCACCAAGCCTGCCGCGATCTCCTCGACCACCGCTTCGACCCCGGAAATCACCACGGCGTCAGGGGAGTTCACCGCCGCGATACCCACCTGACCGTCCCGTCCGGCCAGCAGCGGCGCGACGACCTCCTCGCCGGCGGCGAGCGCGATCATCGCACCACCCGTGGGCAACGCGGCCATCAACGTGCCACGCGCGGCCACCAGCCGCACCGCGTCGGGCAGCGACCACAGACCGGCGGCACAGGCGGCAGCCAGCTCACCGATCGAATGCCCCAGTACCACATCGGGTTTCACTCCCCAGGTCCGCAATAGTTCGACGAGCGACAGCTCGACAGCGAACAGCCCGGCCTGAGTGAAATCGGTCCGATCGAGCAGCGCCGCCTCGTCGCTGTCCGGTGCGGCGAAGACCACCGCACGTAGCGGCCGGGTCAACCACGGGTCGAACAGCGCACAGATCTCGTCGAACTTCGCCCGGTACACCGGGAAGGCGTCGTAGAGCTCGCGACCCATCCCCGGCCGCTGCGAGCCCTGCCCGGAGAACACGAAGACGGTCTTGCCCTTGACCGCACCGGCGCCGACCACCACATCGGGGACCTCGTTGCCTGCCACCAGATTCGCGAGCCCGGCCATCAGGTCGTCGCGACCACGCCCGAGCACTACCGCGCGATGCGGGTGCCGGGTCCGGGAATCCACTAGCGACAGACCGACATCGGCAGGATCCAGGTCCGGGTCCTGCCGAACCCACTGCGCCAGCCGCCGCGCCTGACCGATCAGCGCGTCCCGGCTCTTCGCCGAGATTATCCAGGGAATCAGCGGCGGCACAACGCGTTCCGGCAGGGGCGCGGTCTCCTCGACCGGTGCCTGCTCCAGGATCAGGTGCGCGTTCGTCCCGCTGATACCGAACGACGACACCGCGGCCCGGCGTGGGTGACCGTTCGCCGGCCACGCCCGCAGGTCGGTCACCAAGGCCACCTGCCCACTGTCCCAATCGATCTGCGTGCTCGGGGTGTCCGCGTGCAGGGTGGGCGGGACGATGCCGCGACGCAACGCCTCGACCATCTTGATCACACCGGCTACCCCGGCGGCGGCCATGCTGTGCCCGATATTCGACTTCACCGATCCCAGCAGCAACGGCTCGTTCACCCGTTCACGGCCGTAGGTGGCCAGCAGCGCGGTCGCCTCGATCGGATCGCCCAGCGCGGTGCCGGTGCCGTGCGCCTCCATCACGTCGACCTCACGCGCGGCCAGCTGGGCGTCCGACAGCGCCAGCCTGATCACCCGCTGCTGCGCCGGACCGTTCGGCGCGGTCAGCCCATTGCTCGCCCCGTCCTGATTCACCGCCGAACCCCGGATCACCGCCAGCACCCGGCGGCCGTTGCGGCGCGCGTCGGACAGTCGCTCGAGCATCAGGACGCCCACTCCTTCGGCGACACTGAACCCATCGGCGTTGTCCGCGAACGATTTACAACGCCCATCCGGTGCGAGCGCGCCCATCGCACAGAACTCCACGCAATCGGCGATCCCGGTGATCATCGTCGAGCCGCCCGCCAGCGCCATCGAGATCTCACCGCCGCGCAGCGAGCGCACCGCCTGATGCAGCGCGACCAGCGACGACGCGCACGCCGTATCCACCGTCACCGCAGGACCCTCCAGGCCCAGGATGTAGGCGATCCGCCCGGTGGCGATGCTGCCGGTGTTGCCGGTCAGCATCATTCCGTGAAACCCGCTCGGATCGTCGGGCTCCGTCCGTGACGTCGACGTGATCACCCCCGCGAACACACCGGTGGTGCTGCCTGCCAGCGTGGCCGGATCGATGCTCGCGTGTTCGATTGCCTCCCAGGCGACTTCGAGCAGCTGCCGCTGCTGCGGATCCATCGCCAACGCCTCGCGGGGCGAGATGCCGAAGAATCCGGGATCGAAATCGCCGGCCCGGCTGAGAAACCCGCCGCGCCGGACATACAACGTGCCCCGGTGCTCCCGATCCGGGTGGTAAACCGACTCGATATCCCAGCCGCGATCGTCCGGGAACTCGGAGATCATGTCTCGGCCCTCGACCGTCGCCTGGAACAGGTCGGCCGGATTCTGGATACCGCCGGGGAACCGGCAGCCCATGCCCACGATGGCAATCGGTTCGTGCGCCCGGGATTCCATATCCTGCAACCGCTGTCGCGTGTCCTGGAGGTCGATCGCGGCCCGCTTGAGGTACTTGCGGAGGTCGGATTCGGTTGCCATCGTTGTTCGCCTTCCTGCATGCACGAGTCCGATCCGGACGCGACCCTGCGCGACGGATGTCCCGGTTTCACGAGTGGTGTTGTGGCCGAACGGTCGGCGGGATGCCTATCGGTAACTGTCGGCGGGATAGGGCGACAACTCGACGCGGCCGTGCGCGACCTGCTTGCCGAACTGGTGCAGGCCGACGACGACTTCGGTTGCGCCCGAGCCGGATTCGTGGTCGGCCTCGGCGGTGCACTCGACGATCGCGTCCAATTCCGCGAATCCGGTGAACTCGACCTCGGCGGCGGTCACCACCGGCGTGTCCGGACTGCCGCCCGCCATGATCGCCGCCTGCCGGAACGCCTCCAGCAGCAGCGGCCCTGGCACGTGATCGTACGGGTGATCGAAGAAGGAGGGGTGGCTCTGATCGACCACCAGCACCACTCCGTCGTCGTGCGGCACCGTCGCCAGCACCACATTCCGGTGATCGCGGCGGCCTACGCGCACCGGTTCGACCAGGGTGACGACGGGCCCGGCGCCGGTCACCCCGGTGGCGCGTTCGGCCCGCTGGACCGTGCGCATGCCGTCGTAGGCGTCGCGGGTGAACACGATCCCGCTGCCGCCGACGGTCAACGCGGACGCGGAGTCGATGGTCAGGGTCGCCTCGAACGCGGTGTCGACGAAGTAGTCGCCCTGGCGCCCCTGGTCGGAGTGGATCCGGACGATGCCCTCGAGCGGCGAGCGCCGGTTGTCCCGGAACGCGCTCAGGTCCTCCACGCTGAAAGTCAAGCGCTGCAAGCTGAGCGGGGTTTCTGCGGGCATCTGCCCGTAGCGCTGGCCGACGACGAGCATCGCCTGCCGGATCGCTTCGACGGTGGACAGCGGATCGTGGTAGTCGACCGTCCGGTCGAACCACAGCGAGTGCGCCCGCGGCAGTTGGATCGCGGCCAGGAACTCACCCGGCCCCACCTGCACGGTGTCCGCGACGAACACCTCGCCGAGCGCGCGGCGATGGGCGAGCGCGCGCGGCACGGTTTGATCGAAGGTGAGGCCCTCGCGCCGTGGCGGCCCGGCCTCCAGCAAATTCTTGGTCATCGGCGTTCCTTTCGGTGCGCGTTCACACCGTGAGCACGGTTGATTCGGGCCGATCCGGCAGGTGCACGGCGGCGGCCAGCAATGCGGCAACGGCCCGGGGCGTCGGATTGCGGAGCAGATCCTCGACCGAGACCGTGGTTCCGGCAGCCACAGTGAGCCTGCTGCGGAACTCCAGGACGGACAGCGAGGTCAGGCCGAGGTCGAGGACGGACGCGTCGAGGTCGATCTCGGCGTCGAGCAGGTCCACCACGATCTCGCGCAATTGTGCGATGACCACGTCGAGCAGGATGTCCGGCCATTCCGCGGCGGGCAGGGTGGAAAGTCGCTCCTGCACGGGCGACATCGAGGCAGCGGGCAGGGCACCGACGGCCGAGATCGGCTTCGAGTCGAACGCCGTTGCCGCAGCTGATGAATTGCCTCCCACAATGGTGTCGAGCCAATAGTTCTGTCGCTGAAAGGCATACGTGGGCAGGTCGATGGTCCTGGCCTCCGGGAACGTCGCGCCCCAATTCACCGGTATGCCGCGAACCCACGCGCCCGCAACCGCTTTCACCAGCCCGTCGGCCTCGCCGGTCGCCGATCGCAGCGCCGGAATCGCCACGCACCGGGCATCGTCGATGCACTCGTAGCTCATATCCGACAGCACTGTGCCCGGCCCCACCTCGATCAAGGTGGTGACGCCCACCTCGAGCAGATGCCGCAGCCCGTCCACGAAGCGGACCGGTTCGCGCGCCTGCCGCTGCCAATAGCCGACCGACCCCAGGTCGTCGGCCGAGACCGGCGCACCGGTTACCGTGGAGATCATCGGAATCGACGCCGAGTTGCGCGGCACACCCGCGACGACCTGCCCGAATTCGGCCAGTATGCCGTCCGTGTGCGGCGAATGGAAGGCTCGGTCGGCGCGCAGCCGCTTCACCCGGCGTCCTCGCTCACGCCACTGCCGCGCGACGGTCAGCACCGCAGCCTCACTGCCCGAGATCACCGTGGCGTTGGGTCCGTTGCACGCCGCGACCGCGACGTCCGATTCCAACCCCGCCAGCGACTCGAGCACCTCGTCCAAACGTGCCCGCAGCGATACCATCGCGCCGGGCGGCAGCCGCTGCATCAGCCGGCCGCGCGCCGCCACCACCGCCGCGGCGTCCGGCAGCGTGAAGACGCCGGCCACATGGGCGGCCGCCAGCTCCCCGATCGAGTGCCCGATGACGAAATCCGGGCGCAGGCCCCAGGATTCGAGCAGCCGGAAGAGAGCGACCTCAACCACGAACAGCGCGGGCTGGGTGTAATCGGTGCGCTCGAGCAGCCGCTCCTCGGCTTGATCGAACACGACCTGCCGCAACGGACGGTCCAGCAGTGGCGCGAAACTCGCGCACAGTTCATCGAAAGCCGCGGCGTAGACCGGGAATTCGCGATACAGCTGGCTGCCCATGCCGATCCACTCGCTGCCCTGGCCGGGCAGCATCATCGCGGTCTTGCCGGTGCCGCGCCCGTGCGTGCGGATGACCGAGCTCGAGGCCGACAGGCCGGTGAGCTGGTCGACGAGCTCGGCGCGGGTGCGGCCGACCACCACGGCGCGATGGTCGAAGACGGTCCGGGTGGTGGCCAGCGAATAGCCGACCGCGGCGGGACTCGGGTCCGGATCGGCCGTCAGCGCGGCGTGCAGCCGCGATGCCTGGTCGGCCACCGCGGCCGCGCTCTTCCCGGACAGCACCCAGGCCACGGGCGAGGCCGGTGCCACACGGTCGGTGGCGAGGTCCGGTTCGGGCCGCACGTGCTGTTCGAGGATGACGTGGGCGTTGGTGCCGCTCATGCCGAACGAGGACACGCCCGCCCGGCGCGGACCGTCGTGCTCAGGCCACGGGCGGGCCCGGGTAGCCAGCCGGATCGTCCCCGGCGACCAGTCCACGTGTGTGGTCGGCTCGTCGACGTGCAGGGTCGGGGGCACCACGCCGTGCCGGATCGCCTGCACCGCCTTGATCAGCCCGGCCACCCCGGCGGCCGATTGAGTGTGCGCCACATTCGATTTCACCGATCCGAGCCACAGCGGCCGATCCGCGGGGCGCTGCTTGCCGTAGGTGGCGTGCAGGGCCTGCACCTCGATCGGGTCACCGAGCACCGTGCCGGTGCCGTGCCCCTCCACCAGGTCTACCTGGTCCGGCCGCACCCGCGCGTCGGCCAGCGCCGCCGCGATCACCCGCTGCTGGGCCAGGCCGTTGGGTGCCGTGAGCCCGTTCGACGCGCCGTCGGAGTTCACCGCGGAACCGCGCACCACCGCCAGCACCGGGTGGCCCAGACGCTCTGCGTCCGAGAGCCGTTCGACCAGGACGATGCCGATGCCCTCGCCCCAGGAGGTACCGTCGGCGCCGGCCGCGAACGCCTTGCAGCGGCCATCGGC
Source organism: Nocardia sp. NPDC006044 (assembly GCF_042871115.1). Lineage (NCBI taxonomy): Bacteria > Bacillati > Actinomycetota > Actinomycetes > Mycobacteriales > Nocardiaceae > Nocardia > Nocardia sp. NPDC006044. The sequence continues at coordinate 661,835 of NZ_JBIAID010000004.1, read as the reverse complement.
GGCGAGCGCGCGCTGCCGGGCGAACATCGCGAAGGTCAGGTGCGTCGCCATCACCGTGACACCCCCGACCAGGGCCATCGAGGTCTGCCTCGAGCGCAGCGACTGGACCGCCTGGTGCAGAGCCACCAGCGACGATGAGCACGTGGTGTCCAGCGTGACCGCGGGCCCGTGCAGGCCGAGCAGATAGGCGACCCGGCCCGACGCCATCGCCGAGATATTTCCGGTCACCAAATAGGATTCCGCGTCGCCCATCCCGGCCGGCGCACCCAATCCATAACCTTGGCTCGTCATGCCGATGAATACACCGGTATCGGTGCCCCGCAACTGCGCCGGATCGATTCTGGCGCGCTCGATGGTCTCCCAGGCAACTTCCAGCACCTGCCGCTGCTGCGGGTCTATCGCCAGCGCCTCGCGCGGGCTGATGCCGAAGAATCCGGCGTCGAATTCACCGGGTCGGTCGAGGAAGGCGCCGCGACCGGCACTGGATTCGACGAATACGTCCGGATCGGCCTCGAATATCGAATCCAGATCCCAGCCCCGGTCGGCCGGAAACTCGGCGATCAGGTCGCGCCCCGCTATCACGCAGTCCCACAGGTCCTCCGGTGACCGCACCCCGCCCGCAAACCGGCACGACATCCCGATAATCGCCACCGGCTCACTGGATTTCGCCTCCAGCTCGCGCAGCCGCTGCTGCGTCTCGTACAGTTCGCGGGCCGCCTTCTTCAGGTACCTGCGTAGTTCAGCTTCGTCGGCCATCGGTCATCCTCGATTCCCCACCTGGGCCGAGATCGACGGCAACGGCCGGCCGACGGAATCGATTTGTTCGTCATAATTCGAAGCGTCGATCAAGGGCGTAAAGTTCATCTTCGACCTCCGCAGACAGCATTACCGCGGTGCCAAAAGTTGTCAACCGGAACAACTTACAGACAAATTATAGAAGTCCGCCTTTGCATAATGTATTGATAAGTCGCGCATAATTTGCGGACATGGCAAAACCCCCCATCCGGGGGTATTCGGACAAAGAACCCAACCGGACGGTACGCGAAAGTGCCGATATGTCCGGCGAATTCGACCGCGAGGTCAGCGCCCGGCGGCGGCGAGCCGGTAATCAGCCTCGAGCAGCATCCACCCGCTCAGCTGGACCGAGAGATCGCGGCTCAGGTTCCCCGACGACGCGGCCGAGGAGTACATGAGCTGAGAAAAGGTGCCCGGCGGCGCGGGCACCGTGACCGGGCACCGCCAGTCCACGCCGAACAACGGCAGGCCGTCCACTTCGGCGCGGTGTTTCCAGGCGGCCCGCGCGGAGGCGTGCACAATGCTCGCGGCGGTGGTATCGCCAAGGGCCAGTGCGGTTTCCGCGAGATACCTGGCGAGAATGCCCATGAACAAACCGGAGTCGTCTCCCGCGGCCGCCGCGATCACCCCCGCCTCCGTCATGCGGTCCCCTACCGCGGCGACAAGGGACGCCGCCCGGCGTTGATGCACCGATTCGCCTGTGCGGATTGCCAACTCGGTCTGCAATCCGATAGCGACGCCTTGGCAGTAGGTGAGTGCGGAGCGATCCACCCGGCCGCCGGGCTCGTGGATGCCGTCGAAGATCAGGCCGGTGTCGCTGTCCCGCAAGCGGGTCTCCAGGAAGTCGGCGAGTTCTTTGGCCCGGGACAGATTGCCCAACCGCGCCATGGCGATGCCGGCCGGGCCGATCGCGGAAGTGCTGTAGTACTCGTCGTCGATCCGCCAGGGCACCGCACCGACGACGGGGTCCCAGCCGCCGACCAGGTCGGACCGCAGTTCGTCGACCGCTTCGGTGAATCGGACGCCGAGCAGCCGGTCGGCCCGCTCCAGCGCCAGCACCAGCCAGGACATGTCGTCGTAGTAGCGGTTGGTCCAGCCGGTGAGGTTGCGGACCCGAATGCCGCGGGCGAGCGCGACAACTCGCTCGATCCGTTCCGGAGTGCGGGCGCGGTATGCGGCGTCCACCGCGCAGTCCAGCAGGTGGGCCTGCCACCAGTAGCACCATTTCACGAAGGTCTGATCGAGCCAGGTACCCGGCCAGTACAGCGTGCCCATCCGCAGCTGCGGTCTGCCCCAGAGCGTGCGCACGTGCCGTTGCACGATCGCCTGCTCGGCCAGGTCCGCTCGCTGCCCCGGGTCGTCCGGGCCGGCGGACACCTTCCGCGTGATCGTCAGGGCCTGCGCGGGCTCCGCCAGCGCGGTCAGCACGACCGAGGCTCCCGCCGCCACCAGCACGTTGCGCCGGCTTATCCCCTTGTCCCGGCGATCCATCCGCTCGGACTCCCTTTACTGAGCATGATCATCAGAGGCAGAAACCGTGCGGATGGATTCTATCCTGCGACGACTGTTCCAGCGCGGCGGCGATTTCCCATCCCGGCCTGCCCTGGGCGGGAGATCGGGCAGGCGAGTCGATCACCGAACGGTAGATTTCATGGATAGATGCGCATATCTACGTTACAGCATAGAATACGTCCGGTGCTGGCGTGCCATAAGGCTTTCGCATTTGCACCAGTGTGGTAGCCGAGCTAGCGGAACCACGCGACGTCGCCGGAAACGCCGTTGGCAGGCGATGTCCGAGCCTCGGGTCGGAACGTGCCGACAAACCGTGGATGCGGGAACGGGCGATCGCATCATCGCCGTGTCGATCAGTGACACGATCGGGGTGATCCCTGCGATATACCAGGCGGACACCTCGGGAGCCGGTGTCCGCCGACACCGGAACGGGGGGTTGCCATGGAGGATGACCGCACAGTCGTCGGTCGCACCGTCACCATCCTGGACGCGGTGAGCAGCGCGCCGGCGCCGATCACCCTCGCACTGCTCACCAAGCACACCGGCATTCCGAAGCCGACCGTTCGCCGGATCGCCGACGCGCTCGTCCAGCGCGGCATGCTGACCCGGACGCCGCAGGGTTATCGGGCCGGCGACCGGTTGATCCATCAGGGCTTGCGTTCCACCTGGCATCAGCGGACAGCCCACACCGCGCAGCCATACCTGCAGGATCTCTATGCCCGAGCGCCCGGCGAGATCGCCTTCTACTGCGGGCTGCACAACGGCGAGCTCGTCAATGCCGGGACCGTTTTCGGTGCAACACACCGTCGTTCGATGCGGGAAACCGCCTGGCCGTCGCTGGCCTCGCTCGGCCAGAGTGTGGTGCTCACCGCGACCGGCAGGCTGCAATTCGCCCATCATGCCGAGCAAGCCGATCGTGTCCTGACGACCGGCTGCGCACCGCTCACTCGCTACTCCCCCGCACACCCTGGTCGTCTTCGCGCGCTCCTCGCCGATGCCCGGGACACCGGAATCGCCGTCGAGCAGGAACAATCCAGGCTGGGATGGGGATGCACCGCCGTCGCGTTGCACGACGCCGCGGGCAATCTCATCGGCGCGCTGGGCCTGGCTGGTCGCGGCAGCACCACCACGACCCCCGCGCTGCGCCGCGCCACGGTCGCCCTCGCCGCATCGCTGGAGCGCGACCTTGCCGAAATGCTGAGCTCGAGGAGCGCCTGAGTGATGCCTCAGGTCTGCCGCACCGGTTCGTAGACCTCCGCGGCGAGCCCGAAGGTCCAGGCCACGCCTTCGCGGGCGGTGCGCGTCGTCGGCGGCACGCGGAGCCAGTAGGTGCGATGGGTGCCGTCGGGTTCCGGCGTGGAGTTGACCACCTCGACCATCACCACGTCCTCGTCCCCGTCGAGCGCGATCCGCCACAGCACCCCGGTCTCGTCGCGATGCAGCGGGCGCGCGCCGGATTCGTCGAGATAGCGGTCGTAGCCGTAGTACTCGAGCATGATGCGGCGCAGTTCGGCATTCTCCTCCGCGCGGATCCGCTCGGGCGTCAATCCGCGCAGGCTGTCGAGGAATTCGGCGCTGACGGCCATGCCGCGCCACGCGTATAGCTCGAATCCGTCGGTGTAGGCGAGCGCGGGGCCGTCGCCGCGGTCGAGGCGGCCGGCCTCGTCCCGGTGCAGTTCGGTGGGACGTTCGCTGATCAGGGCGATGTTCTCGTACGGCCACCACCAGCCCGCTTCCCGCGCGACCGCCGCCAATCCGGCGAGTGGCGAACCCGCGGCGGTGTCGAATGCGCACAGCCAGGCGGCGTCGTGTTGGCCGAGTACGGCATCGAGCAGTAACAGGCGGACGCGGGTGCGCTCCTTGGGCTTACTCGCCGCGGCCTCGATGACGCCCGCGCGGATGCGGTCGACGACGGTCCGGGTCAGCTCCCACAGGTCCGCGCCGGTGGTCTGCCAATGGTCGTTGAACGCCTTCGTGCCCAATTCCGCGTGCACACGGGCGCGTTCGGCGGCCCACGGCCCGCTGCGCAACGCCTCGCGCACGCTGGCGCCGCGCTCCCCCAGCTCACCGTCCGAGAGCATCCGCACCGCGGTCAACGGCGAACCGGCCCACACGATTCGCGCGGGCTCACGCAGTCCCGCCAGTCGGTAGGCCGCACGCACCCCGGCTTCCGCCGCGGCCCGGTCGCCGGCGCCGGTCTGCGCCGAAATCGACCGCCACACATCATGTTCCGTCACGTCTTCGCTCTTCCTGTGCTCGCTCGAGATTCCTGACACCGGTTTTGTTCAGTCGGCCACGATCCGCACCGAACCCGGCACGTACTCGCGTTGGCGCACCACTCGATACCAGCCCCGCGGCAGCGTGATGGCGGCATGTTCCTCGTGGACGACGCGCCCGCCCTCGGGTAGGTGCAGCAGCATCGGCCCGAACGCGCCCGCCTCGCGAATCAGCCTGCCGGGACTCGGGATCGCGTGGGCGTGGCCGGTGACCTCACCGAGCGCGAGGACCAGACGTCCGCGCGCGTCGCGCGGTTCCGAGGCCGCGTGCACAGCCCTTTCGGGCACCGCGCTCTCCGTCAGCGCAACGATCAGAACGTCGCCTTGCCGATACATGGTTTCTCCTCCCACCGCGGCCCGGAATCGGTGCCATGCCGAGGACCGTAGCGACCGGGTCCGACAAAGACCGCCCGGTTCCGAAGTTGTCGGAGGGGCTTGGTAGAAAGCAGCTGATCATTCTCGAAACCGGCCGAAAGGGGCGGGGACACATGACCGTTGGGGACCACTTGCACGAGCTCGGGGGGTTGCCCGCGTTCGACTTCCCGACTGCCGATTCGGGCAGCCCGGCGCGGTCGGTGGACACACTGCCCGCGGCCGGCTCGGTGGCCTGGCGCATCGGCGTCGCCGCCTATGACGAGTCGGGTTCGTGGGCGTCGTCCTTCGCCGACTTCGCCGACGCAGTCGACCTCACCCAGGTCCGGGCGTTGATCGTCGGCTGCTGGACCGACGCGTACGACAAGGGGCCGGACGAGGTATTCGCCGCGTTGCTCGCTGCGGCGGATCGGTTGCCGAACCTGCGAGCGTTGTTCATCGGCGACATTGTCGGCGAGGAGTGCGAGATCTCCTGGATCAATCAAGGACAGGTGACGGTACTGCTCGAGGGCTTCCCCGAGCTGACCGAATTCGGTGTGCGCGGCGGCCAGGATCTGGAGTTCGCGCCCGTCCGGCACGAACGCCTGGAAAAGCTGACCGTGGAAACCGGCGGCCTGGACGCGGAGGTCGTGCGCGGGATCGCCGAGAGCGACCTGCCCGCGCTCACCCATCTCGACCTGTGGCTCGGCGTCGCTGAGTACGGCGGCGACGCCGACACCGACGATCTCGCCCCGATCCTCGCCGGGACCCACCTGCCCAGCCTGAAGCATCTCGCGTTGCGCAACAGTGAGATCCAGGACGAGATCTGCGCCGCGCTGGCGTCGGCTCCGGTGGTGGCCCGGCTGGACGTGCTCGACGTCTCCATGGGCGTGCTCACCGACGACGGCGCGGCCGCCCTGCTCAGCGGGCAACCCCTCAGCCATCTGAGCTTCCTCGACCTGCACCACAATTACCTCTCCGCGGAGATGGGCACTCGGCTGACCGAGGCGCTCGAGCCGGCCGGGGTGCGGCTGGATCTGGATCGCGACGACGCCGACGAAGAAGAAGACGAGGACGACGGCACCGTCTGGCGTTACGTCGCCGTCGGTGAATGAGTCACGGTCGATGGGATCGCCGCAGCGCTGGACCGTCATCGGCAACAGCGAGAATCGCCGGGTCCACCTGTTCGTCGAGGCCGCGCGGGCGGCCGGTGTGGCCGCACCGCTGGTCGTCGATTGGCGGGACGTGCTGCGCGACGGCGGTCACGACTTCGCCGCAGACGATCTCGTCCGACTCGATTCTCCCGGTGAGAACCCGGACGTCGACGAGCTGCTGCGCGACGTGAAAGACACCACCCGCGTGGAAGGTTCGGCCCGGTGGTACACGCGGTTCCTCGGCGCGGTCGGATCGCTGCGCGGTGGTCGCCGGCTCGACGATCCGGCGGAGCTGGCGGTGCTGTTCGACAAGCGGCGCTGCCATGCCCGCCTCGACGCCACGGGCGTGCCGGTGCCCGCCTCGCCTACATCCGGCGTCGCGGCACCCGTGCGTGGCTGGTCCGATGTGCGAGATCGAATGCGCCACAACGGACTTCCCCGAGTTTTCGTGAAGCTCGCGCACGGCTCGTCCGCATCGGGGGTACTGGCAATCGAGTCGACCCGTGCGGGCCGATGGCAGGCGACCACTTCGGTGGAGGTCGCCGCGGACGGCCTGCACAACTCGCTCGCGCTCCGTCGCTATACCCGCGAATCCGAGATCGCCGCGATCGTCGACCGGCTCGCGCCCGACGGGCTGCACATCGAACAGTGGGTGCCGAAGGCGTCTTTGGCCGGCCGCACCGCCGATCTGCGCGTGCTGGTGGTCGCGGGGCGAGCCACCCACGCGGTGGTGCGGACGAGCCGGGCGCCGATGACCAACCTGCACCTCGGCGGTACTCGCGGCGACCTCGCCGCCGTTCGCGCGGCGGCGGGTGATCGGTGGGCCGAGGCGTTGACGATCTGCGAACGGGCGGCCGCGTGCTTTCCCGCAACCCTGTGTGTCGGCATCGATCTGCTGCCTTCGATCGGCTGGCGCCGGTTCGTGGTCGGGGAGGTCAACGCGTTCGGCGATCTGCTGCCGCGACTCCCCGGGTTGACCGACGGTCCCGCCGCGGGCATCGACACCTACACCGCGCAGCTTCGCGCCGCACCCGCTTTCCTTGCTCGGCAACCGGATTCACCGGAGGTGACCTATGCACCGGCCTGACATGAACGAGGTCGTCGGCCGCGACGATCTGTTGCTGCTCACCCTCGACACGCTCCGCTACGACGTCGCGGCCGAGCTCGCCGCCGCGGGCAAACTGCCCAACCTGTCCGCCCATCTCCCGGACGGCCAGTGGGAAAAGCGCCACGCGCCAGGCAGTTTCACCTACGCCTCACACCAGGCGATCTTCGCCGGATTCCTGCCGACGCCCGCAACGCCGGGTCCGCATCCGCGACTGTTCGCCGCGCGCTTCGCCGGCAGTGAGACGACCGCGGACGGGACCTACGTCTTCGACTCCCCCGATCTGGTGACCGCGCTCGCCGAGCACGGCTATCACACGGTGTGCGTCGGCGGCGTCGGGTTCTTCAACAAACGGGGCGCGCTCGGCAATGTGCTGCCCGGGTTGTTCGCCGAAAGCCATTGGGAGCCGGACTTTTCCGTGGCCTCGCCGACGTCGTTCGAAGCTCAGGTGGCCTGTGCCGAGCGAGTGGTCGCCGCCCTGCCCGCCGAGCAGCGACTCTTCCTGTTCCTCAACGCTTCCACCCTCCACCAACCGAACTGGTTCCATCTGCCGGGCGCCTCCCGCGAAGCCGGAGACAGCCGCGAAACCCACGCTGCCGCTTTGCAATACATCGACGCGCAGGTAGACCGGCTGTTCGACGCCATGCGCTCCCGGCGGCGCTGTTTCGCGATCGTCTGTTCCGACCACGGCACGGCCTACGGCGACGACGGGTACACCGGCCATCGGCTGGGCCACGAATCCGTATGGACGGTCCCCTACGGTCACTTCTTCTTGGAGTCCGCCACATGATCGACACCGTCGCGCTACCGCGGCCTTACCAGAACTACGTGTACGCGTATCCGCACAAGACCGCGTACCGGCCGCTGACGCCGCGCCTCGCGCTCGCCGATCTTTGGGCCGGTCAACCGCGGCAAGCCCTTTCGCTGTATGCGCACATTCCGTTCTGCGAGGTGCGCTGCGGCTTCTGCAATCTGTTCACCCGGGTCGGCGCGCCGGACGGGCTCACCGGTCGTTACCTCGACGCCCTCACCCGGCAGGCACAGGCCGTGCGGGCGGCCCTCGGCGACGAAGAACCGGTGCGTTTCGCGAACGCCGCGTTCGGCGGCGGCACCCCGACCTATCTGGAGGCCGCCGAGTTGTCGCGGCTGTGCGATATCGCGGAGGTGCTCATGGGCGCTGACCTGCGGTCCATTCCGTTGTCGGTGGAGACTTCGCCGAGCACCGCCACCACCGATCGACTCGCGGTCCTGGCCGAGCGCGGGACCACCCGGCTGAGCATCGGCGTGCAGAGCTTCATCGATGCGGAGGCCCGCGCCGCCGTGCGACCGCAGCGGCGCGCGGACGTCGAGGCGGCGCTCGGGCGTATTCGCGACACCGGCATCCCGGTCCTCAATATCGACCTGATCTACGGCATCGATGGTCAGACCGAGTCGAGCTGGCGAGTGTCCCTCGACGCGGCGCTGGCATGGCGGCCGGAAGAGCTCTACCTCTATCCGCTGTACGTGCGCCCGCTGACCGGGCTCGGCCGGCACGCCGATCCCGCTGTCGCCGACCTGGATTGGGACGAACAGCGGTTGCGCCTATACGCCGAGGGGCGTGATCATCTGCTCGCACACGGCTACCAGCAGGTCTCCATGCGCATGTTCCGCCGCGCCGACGCCCCGCCGCAGGGGCCCGACGACTATGCCTGCCAGACCGACGGCATGATCGGACTCGGCTGTGGCGCACGCTCTTACACCTCGGGACTGCACTACTCGTTCGACTACGCGGTCTCCATGCGTGAGGTCCGGACGATCATCGATACCTACACCGCCACCACCGATTTCAGCTGCGCGGTACACGGCAGGGTGATCGATCAGGATGAGGCGAAGCGCAGATATCTGCTCCAGTCGCTGCTGCAGGCCGACGGCTTCGCCATCGCGGACTACCTGGCGCAGTTCGGAAACGATCCCTGGCAGGACTTCCCGGTCGAGTTGCGCACCCTCGACGACCGTGGCTGGCTCGCAGCCACCGAACCCGGCCGGCTGCGTCTCACCGGCATGGGTCTCGCCTACTCCGACGCGATCGGCCCCGAATTCTTCTCCCCCGCAGTGCAAGCCGCTATGGCCGCCTACGAGCCGCGGTAACCGTGAACCTGACCATCCTCTACCGCGGACCGCTCGCCTCCTGCGACTACGACTGCCCCTACTGCCCGTTCGCCAAACGCCGGGACAGCACCGCGCAACTGCGCGCGGATCGGGCCGCCCTCGAACGCTTCACCGCCTGGGCACACCGGCAGACAGGGGACCGGCTTTCCATCCTCTTCACCCCGTGGGGTGAAGGCCTGGTGCGTTCCTGGTATCGGCGCGCCCTGGTCGAACTGTCCCACGCGCCGCATATCGATCGCGTCGCCATCCAGACCAATCTCAGCTGCCGCACCGACTGGCTGGCCGAGGCCGATACCGGCACGCTCGCCCTCTGGTGCACCTACCACCCCGGGCAAACGCCCTACCGGCGATTCCTCGACAAGACCGCCAGGCTGGCCGACGCGGGCATCCGCTTCAGCGTCGGAATAGTCGGCCTCCCAGAGCATCTCGAATCCGCGCGACAACTGCGCGCCGACCTTCCCGGCCACATCTACCTCTGGGTGAACGCCGCCGAAGGCCACACCTATACCGACGCCCAAGCGGAAAACTGGACCGCCCTCGACCCCCTGTTCCCCTTCAGCCGCCACCCGCACGAGTCCGCGGGCCAGGCCTGCCGAACCGGCTCGTCGGTCATCTCGGTGGACGGCGACGGCGGCGTGCGCCGCTGCCATTTCGTCCGCGACACTTTGGGCAACCTCTACGACGATTCGTTCCGCAACGCACTCGGCCCCCGCGCCTGCCCGCTCACCGTGTGCGACTGCCACATCGGCTACGTCCACCTCGAAACCCTCCCGCTCTACGACGTTTTCGCCGGCGGTGTGCTCGAACGCATCCCCACCGCCGAATCCCTACCCCTGCTCACCGTGCCCCGGCCGGTTGACCTGACCTTCCAGTTGCCGCGGGCATGACCAGTCGCGGCGCGGCTCGGACTATTGCCGATGTAGCGCTGGTGCCGTAGCAACTGCTCGAGGATCACGAATCTGTGCAGTGCGGGTGCTGGTACGCGGTCGGCGCGGTAGTCCACCGACCTGGCCGGTCGAACACTGTGGTGACGGCTCACCAATGATGGTGCCGTCAGTGCGCACGAGTCCGCGGAGGCCGAGGATGAATTCGATGGTGACGCCAGGGGTCGGCCTGGCGGTGCTGTGCGTGGTTCTGGTTGGCGCGGCCGCGGCGGTGTACTGGGTCGCGCAACTCGGCCCGGTGCCGGTCGCGCCGTTGGCAGCCGGACGCGCGGTGCTTCAGCTGGCCGCCGTCGCGTCGATCTTGGCGGCGGCCTTGTCCGCACTGTGGTCGTCGATCCTGGTGCTGGTGGTCATGTTCGGCGCGGCCGTTTTCACTGCCGCCCGGCGAGCACAGGCGGGACGATCCGCCGCGTGGCTGACGCTTTCGATCGGTGTGGGATTGCTGGCGACGCTGCTGCCGATGCTGGTCAGCGGCGTCGTTCCGTTGCAGGGTGTCGCCATCGTGCCGATCGGCGGCATCATCCTCGGCGGCACGATGACCGCGACCTCGCTGGCCGCCCGACGCACCCTGGACACGCTGACCGACCGCCGCGGCGAGGTGGAAGCGGCCCTGAGCCTCGGATTCCTCGACCGCGACGCCCGATTGGAGATCATCCGGCCCACCGCGACCGACGCCCTACTCCCCGGCGTAGACCAAACCCGAACCGTCGGGCTGGTAACCCTCCCCGGCGCCTTTGTCGGCGTCCTCGTCGCCAGCGGCTCCCCCGCCCACGCCGCCGCCGTCCAGATCCTCGTCCTCCTCGCCCTGCTCCTCGCCCAATCATGCGCGGTCGCAACGACCATCGAACTGGTCGCCACCGGTCACGTACACCGCCAAAACTAATCCGGCGTACCCGGACTCGTTCAACTGGCCGAGTCCGCGTCTGTCCGAGACCGCAAAACAGTGCTGCCTACCGATGGCCGAATGTGGCACCCGCTGCGAAACCCTATGCCCCGTCGACCTGCCACGTGCTTCGGGCGAGCGCCCTGGAACGATCCAGCCGTCCCACGTTTCTGCCGTAATCGGGCCGGGCGCACAATGATCGACGGCTGGGGCACAGACCGCCAAAGCCTCCAACGATTGCTCAACCTTAAGTTGCAAAACGGCCCTGGTCGGTCGCATTCAGCGCGTAGCCCCACGCGCCTGGTCGTCGTCCACTCCCCGGCATGTACGTGCGCTGAGAAGCTTTGCGGCGCAAGTGATCAGGGTGGTTGACCAACAACCGATCAGCGGCATGAGCGGATGTTCGTGTTAAGTCGTGCGCCCCGGCACGATGGCGTCGTAGGGCAGAAACAAACGTCTGACAGGACTCACTGAGCACCAACCGTTTTCGACACGTTTGTTGAACACCGCCCCGGCGTGGGCGACGTGCCGATTCAGTCCGGCCGAGCCGGTGTCCAACAAACGATCGATTTCTGGGCGGGTCGTATTTCTCAGCTAGGCGATCTGTAGCGAGCCCCCGTACTAGAGGACGGGACCTACCAGCACCCGGGTGGGAAACAGGTCGCGTGACCACCTGTAGCCGGGAGGGCAGCACCGTCGGTCGACGCGTCCGCCGCTCCAGGACCGATCAGGACCAGGCCGAAGACGATCGCGGCGAGAGCCGAGAACTTCACACGAGACATTGCGTTCTCCTTTACCATAAATTGCACCGACGCACATGCAGCCGACTATCGGAAACCCATGCGACGCCAGCCGTGTACACACTTGCGGACCGGGTGAGAGGATGTGGCATCGGGCCGACGGCGACATCGGCCACCGAATTACTGACGCTGCGTAAATCGCGCGCCGCGTATAGAAGGCAGCGTCGACGTAGTCGAATAAACCGGCGTTCTCGCCACACCCACCTCCTCTGCAAGAGATCAGTAATGCCCGCCGACATACAAATTCCAGTAACCATACTTTTCGACGCATTGCGCGTCAGTGGTACGTGACTCATCCATCGCGGGCCCTAGCCGGCTTAAGCATTCCGTTCTAGTTGCGTCCACGCTCGTAGATCCCGATCAGTAATGACCACCGATATACAAGTTGGTGTAACCGTACTTTTCGACGCATTGTGTAAGGGTGCTTCGAGTCTCATCACCAACTCGCGCTTGGTTAGCCATGCATTCCTCCCAGGTCGGATAAGTGGTGTAGTACCGCATACAGGTGCCTTCGATGTAGTAGCTGCACCTGCCGGGGTCGGCTGGGGCCCCCTGTTCGGCGTGAGCCGGAACGAAAATGATCAATAATGTTGCACCGGTGGTGAACAGTCCGACGATAAGTCGAGTGAGTGCGCGCATAACCTTTACCTCAGTTCTTCTGAGTTGAGCCGGATAAAATTTGGTACCCAGACATCGAATCCCCCTGAGTCCCCCAGTGGTGTACCTGCCGGAGTATCCGCAGGGCAGCGTCTGCCGACCACGCGGAATGCTTCTGCCGAAGCCCGTGGTCCGGCAGGTGGGCCAGCACTTGCTGCCGTTCGGAACAATCCACGCCAAACGATAGTGTCGGCACACCTTCTCGGGCTTGTAGAAATCCGAAAGCGGCGCACATGGTCGGCCCGTCGCGGAGACTGGCGTGCGTGGTCCACCGCTCAGTCCGGGATCACCGTCGATCAGTTCAACCGGGGCCCACATCGGAGCCGAGGCGATCGTCACGGGTCGGCGGCTGATCTCGCGTTCCGATCAGTAGGGCGGCCCGCGGGTGAGGTCGCAGGGCGGCCCGCAGTTGGGTGGGTGTGCACGCGGTCATCGCTCGGACCTCGTGGGCGAAGTGCGCGTGATCGGCGTAGCCGCAAGCATGAGCGATCGACGTCATCCGGTCCTGGTCGCTGTGCTCGAGCAGACGTACGGCGTGCTGGAAGCGCAGGATGCGTGCCGCGTTTTTCGGTGAGACACCGACTTCGCGGCGAAAGCGAAGTTCCAGGGTTCGTGTACTGACATCGAGCTGCTCGGCCAACAAGGTGATCGACATCGTGCCGTAGGCGTGCTGGAGGCACTGCCAGGCATAGCCCACCAAATCGTCTCTGACAGGCCGGGGCTCCAGCGTGGAAAGCAGAAACTGGTCCAAGGTGAGGAACCGGGACCGCCAATCGGCAGCCTCCGCGAGTCGTTCGATGACCTCACTCACCGCGGTGCCGAGAAAGTCGACCAGATCGGCCTGCCTGTTCCCGAGTTCGAACATCTCGACGCCCAGCAGCGCGAACGCCGCAGTCGGGGCCAGTCCTACCGCAATACCCCTGTGCCGCCCCTGCTGGGTGAAACGCACGACCCGATCGTGCACACCAGTCACCGGAACGATCAAACCGTTCGGCAGGGGCGGCCCGAACAGCACTGTCACCCACCCCCGCGGGAACAACTGACGAAACACCGGGCCTGGACTCAGCGTCCGATAACCCACGTACCCGGCAACTGTGTCTCGCAATGCCGCATGGGGCACCCCGCGCACGATTGCACAGTTACCAACCTGTTCCTGGACACCCGACCGGCCGCTGTCCCGCGCGTCGTGACGTTCGATCTCGTACCGTGCCGACATTCCACCAGCCCCCCGAATAGCGGTGTGGATCAATGCTTTCTGCACCCGATCTGTTCACTGTGCAGGGATCGCCACATGATCGCCACTAGGTTCTGTCCATTCCTTCCCCAGTTCGCTACCCGCGGATAGCCCGTAGCCCACGGTGGGCACGGATGAGGAGCAAGCCACGCCGGACGTAGCTGATGCCGGCGCCGGCACGGATGTGCCGGCACGATGGCAACACCGACCTCTTCGTGCGCTTCTCGACTCTGGCGATCACCGACTTATCTTCTGCGAGACCTGCGCAATTTGCCTGCCGCGTACACCCAAATCGGCATTACAGGATGCCCTGCGTGGCAGGTGATCTCGTGTTCGGCTCGACCGATAAGCGGCATGACAGTGCGTTCGAAATCGGTGAATGGCAGTAGAGGATGTTTGGCGCAGGACCGGGCATGCACGGACCTGGCATCCCAATTCGAGCGCTCCGAGGACGGGGCTCCTTCCCTCCATACGATTGCCGTGATGAGAGCGAGAAACTGCCAATGTGGGTTGGTTCCAGTCGCCGTATGCACACGATGCGCGGCTGATCTATGTTTGGGCCACGCGCTGGAGGAACCACTCGAGGTGCATCTGCTCCTTCACGGTGGCCTCCGGAAACCTGGCTCCGTGCGCACTCTATGCGAGCCCTGCGTATGGAAGCGAATGGAGGAGCAGGCACTTCAAATGGTGCAGGCTTTGCGTAACCGTGGGATCCTGACGCCCGAGCAGATGGCAGCATATGTACTTGCACAAGACATTTGGTCAGGCAAGCCGCGTCTGCCGTTCGGTCCGCTGATTGTGGTCACCGCGGCCGGGCACCGCCCAGACTGGGCGGTCGACGATCCGATCAGGGCGGCCGGTGTACTGTTCGCAAATCAGAGTGGTCCTGCCGATCTCACGCACGTCGAGTGGCGGGTTATTCGGGCGAACACCGACCAGCCACGTTCGCTCTTCCGGAGCAGTAGTCGGCAACCCGAGCTTGTCGCGCACGGCACCCTGCTTGGGTGGGTGACACCGGAATGGACCGACTACGAAACCAACTCCGGGGTTGCTCAAAGAGTCTCGATGGTGTCGCCGTCCGGGGCGAGTCTGACACTCGACGTCCCGACCATCCACGACCTGCGAACCGTCCTCGACATCCCGGCGACCTCGTTCTCCAACCACACTGCCACGATCTTCCATGGCTTCAACGCGGGTAGCTCGTTTCTGGGCAATCCCAGAGAAATCGGCCGCGCCTTGTGCCGCAACCTCGGTGTCGAGTGGAGATGAGCTACCGGACTCAATTCGGCAATATGGCGCATTCGGCAGGCCGAGATGATCTCCGCCTGTTGATCTTCCGAGGGTGCCGCATGGTCACGGCGAACCGCGCGCCATGCGGCGATACAGGATGTTTGGCTGAGGTGTGGCCGAGCGCTGATGCTGGTCGGCCGCCGGGTGCACTGCGATTGCGACCCGAATCGTATGGGGCTAACCTCGCGGTGCCTCAGGATTCATGCTGCTGACGTGGTCGTGCGGTTCATTCGTACGCGAGAACTCGAAGCATCTATGCCGTCTGTTGCCCGTAGTCGACTCGCCGGATGATAACAGCCAGCAGCGACGCGGTCAGTGCGAACAATGCGCTCGTACCCCACCACATCAGCGGCTGCCTGATCAGCAGCGTGAGGCAGGTTCCGGTCCAGGTCGCGAGCCAACTCAGCCACCAGCACACCACCAGCGGGCTGACGTTCGCCCCTGTGGCGGCCGCGTGTACGTATTGGCGGCTGGCGCCATATACGTCCCCCACGACGAGCGCGGGCAGTACGAGATTGGCCACCGGGACGAACCACGCGGCGATCACCCAACCTTGCTCGAGCATGTGTGTACCCGCACGGCTCATCCGCCCGCTATGGACTCTGACCCGCCACAGCCAGCACACGAACAACACCCCGGCCGAGATCAGCGTGACGACCCAGATCGCGACACCCAGCAACGTCAGCGGTATCCAGGTATCCACCGCCGGATCGTCCGGCCAGGGGTAGCCACCGAAGGGTCCGGAAATGTGCCGTACCAGCGGGTTTCGGGGAGAAGCGAGAGCGATCAGCGCGGGCCCGACCGCGACAGCGCAGCTCAACACAGCCGTGAGGATCCCGAGGCCTTGACCCGGCACGTCGCGCGCCGCGAAGTGATCGCCGGCCACTGTCGGCGGCGCGTCGATGAGCTGAGCCCGCGTGTCTTGCCAGCGCACGACTCGGGCAAGCAGCACTGCCAGCACGACCACGGCGACGACGAACAGGATGATGCCGGCGAACTGCACCACCAGCCCGGCGCGGGCAGGGCCCGCCGAAAACGAGAGCCGGTACCTGATGCCGAGCGACAGCAGCGACGCCACGAAAATCGCAATGGTGCCGAGCGCGAAGCACAACCACCAAGCCACGACGTACCCGGTCGTCGTGTTGGGCGGCAGGCGTACAGCGTTGCGCGGGGTGGCGGGGTCGCTCGCGCGCTGGATGTCGTCGACCAGCAGTGGCGGGATCACCGAATTCACCACCGGGAGAAATCCCGCGATGATCCACACGCGCGCGCACCGATGTCGTGCGGTACACAGCGCTTCGGCGTTGCGCCGGGCCCGGTGGATCCAGGCGATGAACACGACACCGGTCAGCACCTGTAGCCCCAGCGCTGTCCATGCCACAACCTTGCCCGCCGATGCCGATGTTTCCAGCGCTGTGAACCACGTCGATTCATAGCTCAACGCCCACGGAACATCGTGAAGCACCCCGATCAGCACCCAGTTCAGCACCAGCTCGATCGCACGCAATACCGTGACCGCCGCAGCACCGGCGACAACGACGAGCCCAAGCCGGCGCACCGAATGAAACGGTGCTGTCGTAGATGGCGAAAAACCCACGCTGCGAACGTATCCGGCATCGTCCATAGCCATAAATCCCCCAAGCGGTAGTACTGCAAACCACCAGGAGCCAGTATTGCAGGATTTGATGGCGCGCGGCACCTCTCTGAGCGACATGGACGCGCTGATGTTCATCGACCGGGGGCGGCCGACGTGCGAGCCACGGTCTCGATGCCTGCGCTGTGGCGTGTCCCGAAAAATGCTGTCCCGCAACGCTGTGCGAGCCGCCGGTCTCGGTGCGATGATTGTGTCAGGTCTGAGCACGACGGGTGGGCGGTGCGAGATGGGGCAGATCGTGACACGCATGATTTCTTTGGTGTTGCTCGGGTGTGTGCTGGTGGGCTGCAAGGTCGGCGGCAGTGCTACCGACAACCTCACGCCTGGCAGTATCGACGCGGCACTGATCGGGCTCGCCGATGCGAGTGTCGAGGTCGGCTCGACTCTCATGTCCCGAGTCGATGCCACCAAACCCGTAGCCGCACAGCCGACTACGCCACCCGAATGCGGGACGGGCGCGAGTCCGGCATCCGAGGCGGTGTACGGGAGTGAATGGACCCAGTTCCGGCTCACCACCTTTCAGGAATCATCCAGCACTTGGGACCACAGCCTGACTCAGGCGGTGGGCCGCTACGCAGGCCCAGAGCAGGCGCGCGGAGCATTCCTTCGATTGTCCGACGCGCTGGTTGCGTGCGGCGACAGGGAGACCGTAGTTATCGGCGCGGGAGGTGTCACGGATTCCAAGTGGCGCAACCACGGTGATGTCACAAGCGGAGAAGTGTTGCGCTGGAACGCCGAACAACTCGATGCCACGACATGGCGATGCTTCCGGGAGGTTCGGCTGAAACAGGCGACGCTCGTGCAGGTGGCCCTGTGCCAGTCCGGCAACGGGCAACCGGCAGCGGCGGCGATCGCCGATAAACTGTCGAGTCGGCTGTAGGAGTGACTGTGCGTAGAGGCGCCCACCGTCTTTCCATACTGCTTGCCACGCTGGCGATTTCGCTCGGTTCGAGCTCGCTCGGGGTGGCTCAGCCGCCTGCCACGCCGCGACCGCCGCCGGGTGCTGTTTCCCCGATCCCGCAGGGTGAGACCAACCCGCCGACCCTGAGCCAGCGCATCGCCACCTTCAACGCCAGGTCGGAGTCGTTCCAGACTCGTGTCAACGCCGAGAAGCAGCGGGAATCGCGGCTGAACAGCCGCCTCCAGGGCTTGGAAACTCGAGAGTCGGCTCTGAAGGCCGAATTGCGGTCACTGGAGGCGCGGCGACCGCCGCCGACCGCATCGGGCGGTGCAGTAGCGCAGTTCAATGCTCAGGTCAACGCGTATAACGCGAAAGTAGACGCTCTCGATGCCGACTTCAGTGCCTACAACGGCGAAGTGGAATCTCACAATGCCGAACTCAAGGCGTTGACCACGCTGTGGCAAGCACTGACGCAGGAAACCGAGGCGATCGAGGCCGAGTTGGCCAGACTGGCGATAGAGGCGAGTCGGGCTGCCGCGCCCCCGCGGTCCGAGCCGCAGCCCGGAAATCAGCCACAACGGCAAGCACCGACCGGAATCCAGGCGCCTCAGCAGCCCGCCAGTGGCAATACCGCCAGCACGCAACATCAAGCAGCCGCGTTGCGCGCATACGCCCAGAATCGGAATGTGCAGGTCCTCGCTCGGCCGGTGACCGCACGGTTGACACCGGAGACCGTGGGCAGGATGTCCGAGCAGCAGGTCGCGGTACTCAGCGGCGGTGGTACCCGGCAATTCGACGCTGTCGTACGCAAACCCGACGGCACCTACACCGGACTCATCGTGACACCGCCGGGCGGCACAAGCCCTAGCCAGTCCGCCGTCGACGACGCCATCCGCCAGGGCGGCCGAGCACAGGCATCGCTCAGCGGCAGCGATATCACCATCACCGAGGTACAGGTGGTGCCACCACCACCTCCACCGCAGCCCAGCCGAACGCTGCCGAGGCATCCACCGAATCCGAACGCCAGACCCTCCGGCACGCCCCAGCGCGTCGATCCGACCGATGACGAGGAGACCCAACGTTCGCACCGACGGGAGAACGAATCCGCCGAAATCCTCGCGCGGGCAGGTTACGACGTGGAGCAACGCCCCCAGGTGCCGGGAGGGACCCGGCCCGACTACTTGCTCGACGGCCTGATCTTCGACAACTATGCTCCCAGGACGACCAACCCCCGCAATATCCTCGACGGAGAGATCCGGGGCAAGATCGAGCGCGAGCAGACCACCCGAGTCGTTCTCAATCTGGCCGACAGCGAGGTCACCATGGAGTCGCTCCGAAAACAACTGGAGGACTGGCCGGTTGACGGCTTGGAGGAGATCATCGTGATCAGGCGTGACGACAACGACCGCGAGAAGTTCAATATCATCTACTTCTACCCCTGGTAACTGCTTGTGGCCGTCGAATTCAGCTTCGAAATCGCAACCGCCGAACCCACCACAAAGATCTGGGCGTGGGCGGCGGCAGTAGGCAGCATGGCCCCGGGCTGGCTCGATGTCGGTGCCAAAATCCCTTCCGACCGCGATCCGATCTGGATTGATTTCGGTATCCGGTCGACGGTGTGGGTTCAGTTCGCGCTGTCGGGGGATCACATAGCCGAGCAGCACAACACCATGACCCGAATCGTCAGCGACCTGTTGAGACGCACCACCGGCGACGCGATCCTGCACCATCAATACGATGACATCTGGCTCATCCGCCGTGTGGGAAGTCTCGTCGTCAGTAACCGCGGCGACGCCTGGACCCCGCTGCGTCTCGCGGCCCTTCCCGAACCGTATTCACGCGCGCCCCTGCACTTTTCAGAAGACTAGCGCGATTGCCGAGCAGCATCCTGGTAGGTGCGGTGATTCTTGCGCACAGGACTCCGGACACCTCGCTGCTCGCGGTGACCGGGAGGTCGATCAAGGACGGTTGAAGTACTCGCAGGTAGCGGCGGCTCACTCGGTGTACTGGTGGATCCATCACGATGGGTGACCCGGTGCAATTGATCGCCGGTGTCCGTGTGGCGCTGTCCGCCATAGGGCTCGGGTTGCCTGCTGCATCAGAAGATCTGGTCATCGGGTCTCCTGACCTCGGCGACTACACCGTGGACAACTGCCCGTTCGGTCCGGCGACGCGGTGGTTGTTCGTGATCGCAAAATCATATGAGCGACAACTGAATCCGGCACACTGGCGGTGTGAGCGCGTTTGTGGTGATCGTGTACGTCGCCGTGGCTGTGAACTTCATCTTCGGAATGAGTTTCCAGGTGGTGCGAATCTGGGTCGATGATCGTTCGCTGCGTTTCAAGGCCACGATGGTGCTGGGTAGCTTGGTCTCGGCCTTCATTGGTTGCCTGGTCGCCGCAGTGATCGCGTGGCAGCATCGGGCTGAGTGGATCTTGGTTGCGTTGTTTGCAGCGATGTTCGTGGCCGGAGGGATATCGGGGGTGATCAGTAGCATCCGGCGATAGACCACCGCCGACGAGGGTGAAAATGGTGACCGCACTGTTCACCGCCTACCGAACCCCGCAGCGTTCAGCCCGAACATAGGCGCCACGAGGCGCGAGATCCGGCGAGCTCGACGCGCCTAGCTACATCGGCTCGGACTAGCGCTTTACGTGACGGGGCCAGGATCGCGCTGCGCTTGTCGGCGACTACCACGCGAGGCGCTGCACTGGTGCTACCGCGTGTCACCGCCCCGGCATTCGTAACCACGACAGAACTTTCTCGGATCGATTGTTGCTGCGTGTGATGGTTCGCCGGTAGAGGGTGCAATCGTCAACTAGATAGGGGAGGAGTCGAGTGGTAGCGACCGGCTGGCTCGTCCGGATGACGGGTCAGTCGGACGCACGCAAATCGGCAGTAGCGGACGTTCGGGGATGCTCAGTTCGGCACGGCCGGTCGATCTGCTCCTGCCCGCTCAGTCCCCGAACTCCTTCAAGAATGCGCGCTGCTCAGAGTCGATCTGGGCAGATCGATCGGCAAGCGGGCCTGGGGCACACCCTTGGCTCAGCCGTATGCCTCCGGCCCCACCGATCGAGTCCACGCCCCGGCCGTCTGCGACCTACTACAACCGGACGCTCTGCGGCACAGTGGGTCTCGCGTCGATGGAGGCAGCACGGGGCGTGACGGTCCAGGCCGGCGGACGTCACGCCGGGCCGATGAGGGGCGGATGCTCCAGCACCCGGGGCTTGTACTCGACCAGCTGGACGCGGCCGTCGAAGGTGCGGTGCTCGATTATGTCGAGGGCAATGTCGGGATAGCCGTCGTGGATACGTTCCGCGCCCGTGGCTCCGGTGACCGGGAACATCACCTCCCGGAATCGGTCGACGAGTCCGGGTCGTAGCGGGGACCGGCACAGGCTCAGGTTGCCGATTGCGGTGAGGAGCCCCGAACCGCTCGACTTCATGACGCGGACCGACCCAATGGCGTCGTCGCGGACGAGCGTGGAGTTGGCCCATGCCAGTGGCTCTCATCAGGCAGGTGACCTCGGGCTGCGGCGAGCCCGTCCCCCGCTGAGGTCCTGGGCCAGTACGGATTTCGCACCGTACCGCTGGCGCACCCGACACTCTAGCTATATGCTTTTGCACCTAGTGCTTTTGCACCTATATCAGGAGGGGCCGATGAAGCTCGAATATCCGTTGCTCGGTCTGCTCGCGGCCCGGGCGATGAGCGGCTACGACATCAAGCGGTGGTGCGATATCGAGGGCAAGTTCGTCGGCCTGGACCGCCATGCCAGCCAGATCTACCGCGAGCTGAACCGCATGCTGGGCGAGGGCTCCGTGGCGTCGCGGACCGATCCCCGCGACGGCGGACCGGACGCGAAGATCTACACCGTCACCGAGGCCGGAATGGCACGGCTGCGGCGCTGGGTGCGCTCGGCGTACCTGCCGCCGCGCCGGTTCCAGGATCCGGAGTTCGCGTTCCGGCTCCGCGTCAGCATGATGCTCGGCGAGCCGGGCACGCTCGAACTCGTCCGGGAGGAACTGGCAGCGCGGCACGAGCAGGTGCGACTCAACCGAAACCGCCCGTACGACACCGAGACCGACGGCAATCGGCCCGAAATCGATGCGGATGCCATGGATTTCATCGCACGTCAGATCCGGCGCCAGGGCGAGCAGCAGATCGACGGCTGGATCGCGTGGCTCGAGCAGTTGCTGGAGAAATTGGAGGCCCGCGCGGCCACCGACGAGGCAGGCCACGCCGGAAATCGCAAGGCGGGCAACTGATGCGCGCGGTCATGGTGTTGTTCGACAGTCTCAACCGCCGGTTCCTGCCGCCCTACGGCGCCGACTGGGTACACGCGCCGAACTTCACCCGCCTCGCCGCGCACACGGTGCGGTTCGACAACTGCTACGGCGGCTCGATGCCGTGCATGCCCGCCCGCCGCGAGATGCACACCGGCCGCCACAACTTCCTGCACCGTTCCTGGGGCCCCTTGGAACCCTTCGACGATTCGGTCCCCGAATTGCTGTGCGCGGCAGGGGTTTACTCGCATCTGGTCACCGACCATCCGCACTACTGGGAGGACGGCGGAGCGACATACCACAACCGATTCCGCACCTTCGAGTTCTTCCGCGGCCAAGAGGGCGACGCGTGGAAAGGGCAGGTCGCCGACCCACCGCAACCACCGAGCCCGCGCCGGGTCCGCCACCACCTGTGGCGGCAGGACCTGATCAACCGGCAGTACCTGACCGAACCGGCCGATCACCCACAGATCCGAACGGTGGACGCCGGCCTCGAGTTCATCCGCACCAATCACACCGAGGACGCGTGGTTCCTGCAGATCGAATGCTTCGACCCGCACGAACCCTACTTCTCCCACCGCGAACACCAGCGCCACTATCCCGCCCTGGACGCGGCGAGCGAGTCCCCGGCGTGGCCCGATTACAAACGCGTGGCCGAAGATCCGGAAACCGTGGACCGTGCGCGCGCCGAGTACGCCGCGCTGCTGACCATGTGCGACGCGTCGCTGGGTCGCGTCCTGGACGTCTTCGACGAGCTGGGTCTGTGGGACGACACACTGCTGATCGTGTGCACCGACCACGGATTCCTGCTCGGCGAGCACGGCTGGTGGGGCAAGAACGTCCAGCCCTGGTACGACGAGAACATCCACACACCACTGTTCGTCTGGGATCCGGTGGCCCGGACGAAAGCGGGCACCTGCCGGGACCTGGTACAGACCATCGACTTCGGCCCCACACTGCTGGACTTCTTCGGGCTCCAGCCCACCGCGGACATGCAAGGGCGGTCCCTGCTTTCGCTGCTACGCGACCCCGCGCCGGGCAAGCGCCGAGCCGGGGCGCTGTTCGGGATCTTCGGCGGGCACGTCAACGTCACCGACGGACGGTACGTGTACCTGCGAGCCCCGGCCGCCCCAGGCAACGCACCGCTTTTCGAGCACACCCTGATGCCGACACACATGGCGTCCCGTTTCACCCCGGGTGAACTGGAGAACGCGCAACTGGCCGGCCCGCTGCCGTTCACCAAGAACGTCCCGGTGCTGCAGGTACCCGGTTTCGCCGTCGGCGACCCGTACGACTTCGGCACGGCCCTGTTCGACCTGGAAAGTGATCCCCGCCAAGCGAACCCGATGATCGACGACGACCTCGAACTGCGGATGATCAACCTCCTGCTGGAACTCATGCGCGCGAACGACGCGCCGGAGTCCCAGTTCGTCCGCCTCGGCCTGCCGCTCGAGGGACCCGCCGACTCCCGGCACCTACTCGCCCGGACTCAACTGCGCGCCTACCAGGAAGCCGTTGCCCCGCTACCGGTTCCGGCGGACTTCCCCACCGGACGGCCCGGGGTGAACACACCGATCACCGAACTCCTCGCCGCCGCGAGCACCCGCGCGATCGTCGAGGCGGCGCTCGGGCCCGCGGTCGCCCGCATCGCCGAGCAGACCGGCTCGGTCACCCTCCTCGACCTCGCCGATTTCACCCCGGCGCTGACCGGACAGACCCTGCACCGCCTCGATCGGGCACTGGCCGAGAGCCTGCCGATCTCCCGCCACCCTCAGTGAGACCTGCCGTGATAGACAAACTCGTGCCGGCGTCCGCGGCACTCACCGACGCCGCGCCGGTGCTCGTCCCTCTGAATCCGGGGGTGAACCGGCCCATCGTGGCGGCGGTCGTACCGCCCGAAATGCGCGGCGCCGCTTTCGCATTGCCGCTGTCGGTGTTCGAAGCGCTCGCCTACGCGCTGTTCAACCTCGCCGCCGGACTGCTCACCGACGTGATCGGCACGCGCGGTGTAATGCTCTGGATTCCAGGCATTCTCATGCTCGTCAATGCCGCCTTCTGCACCGTTCTCTATCGCACCTATCCCGCCGACGTCGAACGGCAACGCACCCGCCTGACCGAGGGGATTCGATGAACTCCGACCGCCACCCGATCCAACAGGCACACCTGCCCGGCGGGACGTTCGCGATGGGCGACCCGCACCGCGACGGATTTCACGCCGACGGGGAGACGCCGGTGCACACCGTGGAACTGTCGCCGTTCAGCATCGACACGACCACCGTCACCAATGCCGCCTTCGCGACGTTCGTGGCACACACCGGATATCGCACCGCCGCCGAAAAACTTGGATCCTCCGCCGTATTCCATCTCGTACTGGCTGCCGACGAGCACGACCTCATCGGACACGCACCGCAGAGTCCCTGGTGGGTAGAAGTCGCGGGGGCCACCTGGCGGCACCCCGAAGGACGGCATTCCAGCATCGACGACCGCGCCGACCATCCGGTCGTCCAGGTGTCCTGGCACGACGCCGTCGCCTACTGCGACTGGGCGGGCCGAGCGCTTCCGACCGAAGCGCAATGGGAATTCGCCGCGCGCGGCGGGCTGTCCGGAACCCGCTATCCCTGGGGTGATGAAGCCCCCGGCGCCGACGGGCAGTGGCGCGCCAACATCTGGCAGGGCACCTTCCCGAACGTCAACACCTGCGAGGACGGATTCCTGACCACCGCGCCGGTGCGCTCGTACCAGCCCAACGGATATGGACTCTGGCAGACCGCAGGCAACGTCTGGGAGTGGTGCCATGACCTGTTCTCCCCGAACACCTACGGCCACAACGCTCGAGCGGGGCACGTGCGCGATCCACAAGGCGCCGTGGCCGGGGAATCGCGAGTACTGCGCGGCGGCTCATATCTGTGCCACGACAGCTACTGCTCCAGATACCGCACCGCCGCCCGATCCTCGAACACCCCCGAGGCAACCATGGGCAACGCCGGCTTCCGCACGGTCTCAGCGCGCATTCAGGACGAACAACATTTTCCTGCGGTCCTCGCCTCAGACGACCACCGCAACAACCAATCTCGCAGCAGAAGGCAAGGAGTGGACATCCGATGAATCGAGAGGCAATGGGCCGCAGCCGAGATCGGAATTCGTGGGCGGTGGTCGCCGGTTCGACCGGAGAATTCGGGCAGGAGATCGCGTTGCGATTGGCCGAGGACGGGTTTTCGGTGGTCGTGTGTGGTCGTGACAGTGCCGGTGTGCGGGAGACTCGGCAGTTGATCGAGTGGGCCGGGGGACGCGCGATGGAGGTGGTCGCCGATCTCGGTGATTGCGCCGCGGTCCATCGCCTGATCGACACGATAACCCGGTTGCTGGCCGGAGCGCCGGTGGAGGTGCTGATCAACAATGCCGGTGAAGCCGATTACGGCTCCCCCGAGCACGTATTCGACCTGGCGTTCGACCTGAACGTGAAGACACCGGCCCTGCTGACCGGTGCGTTCGCGCCCGCCATGGCCGCCCGCGGCCGCGGCGCGATCGTCGATGTCGGCGGCCTCGACACCGCGACGAGACCCGGCGACCGGACCCTGATACAAGCCGCGACAGCAGCATTGAACACATTGACCATGTTGTGGACGGCGGAGTACGGGCCGAAAGGGGTACGGGTCAATGCCGTGGACCCGCACCACGACAATGACCCCGGCGCGGTCGCGGAAGCCATCCGGTTCCTCGTCTCCCCGCGCGCCGCGTCCATCCAGGGCGCCATATTGGCCATGGGCGCACGGAAACCCGAGGCGTACTCCCACGCGGATCTCTGATTCAGCCCGGCCGGAACCAGCAGGGAACCCTGAACCAAGTTCGCGATATCGGCCTCCGCGTGCGTGAGTATGCTGAGCGGCTCGGTGTGTCGATCACTGTTGCGATTGCCGACGCCGCACTCGGTCTCACGGTGGCACCCGTGTCCGGTTAACGAGCGTCGCCTCGAAAAATGGTCACTGCCAACGCGATAGGCGTGCATCGCGGGCTGCGGGCGGTAAAGGGGGCTGATCGTTTGGCTGAACCACGCAGGCGGGCAATACGTTTCATCTGACAGCAGGCTGCTGCGACGATGCTCGCGGGTTGCCTGCGCGGCCGGCAGACGCGAGGAGTCAGGAATGGACGAGCGATCCGCGACCTCCGGTGCATCCGTTACCGACGTCGGCATCTGCCGATTTCCCGTGGCGTATGACGCTGCGGCAGCGGCGTTCTGGGTGTGCGGACACTTGTTGCCCGACCTTACCCGCACAGCCTCGAACTTCTGCGGAGAGGTCTGCCTGGATCCCGATGGCCGACTGCGCCGGCACGACGGCGCCGCCGCGCTGCTGCGGGAATACGAACTGCGAACGCCGGCCGAGACATAACCCATCGCAAGTGGAAAAGTGGAGATCGGACAATGGCTACCTCAGCACCCACCGCGACAGCCGCGCGCACCAAGCTCGACACACCCGGCCGGGACATGGCCCGCAAGCTGGCCGTCGAAGCGATCGGCACCTTCTTTCTCGTCTTCACGGTCGGATCGGCGGTGTACAGCGGGAGTTCGCTCGCGCCGCTGGCAATCGGAGCGGCGCTCATGGTCATGGTCTACGCGGGCGGCCACATCTCCGGTGGGCACTACAACCCCGCGGTGACGTTGGCGGCACTGATCCGCGGCGGCGTCGGCGCCGCGGTCGCCGCCGGTTATTGGTCGGCCCAGGTGGTGGCCGGGCTGGTGGCGGCGGTGGTCGTGCGCCTCATCGCCGGCCCGGCTCGCGGAGCAGCCGTGAACCCGACGGGTCATCTGCTGGCCGACGCGCTGGTCGCAGAACTCCTGTTCACCTTCGCCCTCGCCTACGTCGTGCTCAATGTGGCCACCAGCGCCGACCATCCGAACAACTCGTTCTACGGCTTGGCCATCGGGTTCACCGTGGCGGCCGGGGCCATCGCGGTGGGCGGCATCTCCGGTGCGGTGTTCAATCCCGCCGTGCTTTTCGGCGGGCAGGTACTCGGCCTGTTCGGCCCATGGACTCTGCTCTATCCGATCGTCGAACTGCTGGGCGGCGCCGCAGCAGGCCTGACGTTCCGGCTACTCAATCGATCGGACGTCTAACGGGCCGTTTTCTACTGTGCCGCAGTCGATCCCGAGCACACTCGGACCGACGCCAGTTCCAGCAGACCGTCGAGATCGACCTTCCCGACGGTCTGGTTCGGGTCGACGCGGAGGCCGTCGCGGCGGGCGAGGTCGAGGATGCGTTCGGCCAGGGGCATGACCATGTGGCGGCCCCAGCATCGTTCCGAGGCATGACCGAATGGGAGGTAGCCGGGGTGGGTTTCGGGGTCGAGGCTGTTCCAGCGTTCCGGGCGGAATTCACCGGGTGCCTCCCAGAGGCGCGGGTCGCGCTGGCTGAGCAAGGGCAGCAGGAGCAGGTCGTCACCCGTAGTGATGCGGGCGTCGACGGCCGGGAACTCGGAACCCTTGAGACGCAGGAGGTTCCAGGACGGCGGGAGCAAACGCAAGGCTTCCAGCAGAATGTTGCGGTTCGAGGTTTCGGGGTCCAGCGGCGATGCCAGCCACAGCGCGCTGGTAGCCAGGGCGGCCACCGTGAAACACACCGGCGCCGCCACTCTGCGATAGAGGTACATCGCGTATCGGCGATCGCGAAAGCTGTTGGCCTGGAAAACGTGTTCGGCCAGCTTCGACAGCGGACGCTCCGCGCCCGTCCGGCCGATCAACGCGGCGCCCGAGGTGACCACCGACCAGGTCAGCTTCGGAGTCAGTTCGAGTCTGCGGTCGACCAGCACGCGGAAACGGATGTCTTCACCACCGAAGACGAGATCGCGCACGTAATCGTGGGCTCGTTGCGGCCACACGCCGACGAGCGAATCATCGGCTTCGAGCGGAGTTTTCAACGCCGTGCGCACGTCGGCGCCGACCGCCTGCATGAATCTGGAGGCGTCGGCCCGATCGACCAGCCGTCCGCGGACGGGTTTGAAGGTCGGTCGTTCGTCGGGCCGCGCGGGCCGGGCGCCGAGCACCGCGTCCATCAGATCGGCGCCGGCGATTCCGATGGTGTCCGGCTCCAGTCTGAATAGGTCTTCACCACAATACTTTTCGAAAAGTTCGGCGATACGCGGGGCGAAGACGATGGTCCGCGAATTTCCGGCCGTGTGCCGTATGGACATGACGAACCCCCGGATGTCAGGCGGGACTCGCGCCCGGCAGGGTGACCGGCGGGCGCGAGTGCGACAAGGTGCCGGAAGAGTCAGATCCAGCCGTACCAGGCGTACTTCTTCAGACTCTTCTCCTGCTTGATCCGTTTGACCATACGTACGATAGTCATGACTCCACCTCCGGTTGTGAGTGTGTTCGGTGCGTGTACCTGGATCGCAGGCACACGACGAGCGTATGCGAAACCCGTTGGGCGGCAGGCATTTCTCGAAGAATTTATGACCAGATGATGTGCCGGTGACGCGCGACTTACGCACTCTGTACCGTTGACTCATGTCGGATAACAACAAGCACAATCTCGTCTACTTCGAGAACCCTTCCATGCGAGGGTTATACGACGCCATGACGGAGTGGCAGCGGGATGCCAACCGGCGACTGTTGTCGATCACCGTTCAGCGAGACGGGGACAACTACTGTTGCATCGCGCTGACCAATCCGACCGAGGTCGTGATCACCAGCGCGGATGGGCACAACCACGCGAACGTCAGCCGGTTCGGGACGCTCGCCGTGGATGGGCAATAAGGGCGTCCGGCGATCAGCGGGTTCTGCTCAACGGCCTTGGTGCCTCGGCGTTTCGCCTCCGGCGGACCAACGGGTCCAGCGTGGCATGGATGATGAAGTATTCCGCGACCAGCACATTGCCCAGCAGGGACGCCCACGCGCTCGCGGTGTAGATGTCCCGATACTCCAGTGACGGAACGACTTTCGCCAATTCCGTGCCGGCGAGCAGGTACAGGCGCAGCGTCACGGCGGCGAAGGTCAAGGCGTAGTTGCGGATCATCCAGATCCGGTGCAGTTTCACCTCACCGCGCCGAATCGTTCGATAGCCCTGCGCGGCCGTGTACAGCCACGCCACCACCAGCATGTAGAACGCGACCTGCAACGCGAAGCCACTCGGCGTCACCGCCGCCGCATACGATGCCGCGGCGGCGGCCGCCACGACCGAGATCAGGTACACCCGGCCCGCCATCCGGTGCCATCTCGGAAAGCGCGCCCGCAGCTGCGGCACGAACTGCCATGGTCCGATGATCAACGCCAGGCCGGCGGGCACCGCGTGCACGACCAGGCTCAGGTAGTACCCCACGATGCTCCGGTCGATGGGCACGGTCGAACTGTTCATCAGGTACGGGGTCACGAAGAAGGCAGCGATACCGATCGCGAACACGACCAGCAGGCCCCACAGGAACCACCACCACCGCCGGCGCACGGCCGGTGACATGACTGCGGACATAAGAAACTCCGATGCTCAGCTTGGGTTGTCAATTGCCTTGTGCCGCTGTGGAAACGGATTGCCATTCGCGCCACACCGCGAGCCCGGATTCGTACTCCTGCGTCACGATCCGCACCGCCGTGTCCCCCAGCAGCAGGCGCAGCGGCGGCTTCGCCGAATCGACCAGATCCGCCACCGCCGCCAAGTCCCGGGCCGTCCCCGCAACCCGATCCCCCCGATCCAGCGCCGCCGAAGCCCACTCCCGCCCCAACCCCCGAGACACCCCGGTAATGAACCAAACCTTGCCCATCCGCTTACCTCACTCGCCCGATCCACTGAACTAACGCCGTAAGGCTACGACTGTTAGCTCATCGAGCGCAAGAGGTAACACGTGTAAGTTTTGTGGAGTAAGGCGAAGACGGGGGCTACGGGCCCACCGACGTACAGCCAGCGAGATTTACCGACTGAATTCGACCGAGATCAACCGGATGAGCGCGCAGACTGCAACTGCGCCAACGCCTTTCGCACATCCGCGAAAGCGACGTCGGGCAGCTCCCCCAGATCGAACCAGCGATACTCGGTGTTCTCCCCCGACAACTCGATCACCTGGTCATCAGCGATGGAGCACCGAAACGCGAGACCGATTGTGCGCAGCCCGGTATCGCCGTACACCGAGGAGAATGAGCCGACGAACGAGAGCCCGTCGACCTCCAGGCCGATCTCCTCGCGCGCCTCCCGCCGCAGGCCCTCCTCGGCGGTCTCGTCCCCGGACATGAACCCACCGACGGTGTCCCACTTCCCGAACTCCGGCTCGATTCCCCTGCGCAGCAACAACACCCGATCACCTCGGACAACCAGGCCGATCGTGGTCGGCAACGGGTTGTCGTACTTGACGTACCCGCAACGCGCGCAGACAGCCCGGATCTCACGACCGCTCCCGGAGCGCGCCAGTGCCGAGCCACACTTCGGGCAGTACTTCCAGTCCCGCATCGCTCCCCCTCAGCCGTCGGTCGCCACGCTGGATTGTATGGACGGGGCATCCGGCGCTGCGCTCGGGTCAGGGGGTGAAAAGGGTTGAGCCCCAATAGTCGTTGGGGCCTACGCCTGGGGGAACGGCGAAGACTGCGGAGCCTACGTGCTTGATGTATTCGTTGAGGGCGTCGTTGCGGGCCAGGTTGTTTTGCATGGGGACGAATTGGGTTTGCGGGTTGCGGCAGTAGGCGATGAAGAAGAGGCCGGCGTCCAGGTGGCCGAAACCGTCGGAGCCGTCGGTGAAGTTGTAACCGCGGCGCAGGATTTGGATGCCGCCCAGTTCCTCGGCGGAGGCCAGGCGTACGTGGGCGTCGGTGTCCACCAGCGGGCCGGAGGGACCGGCGGATTGCAGGTCCAGCTCGTCGAACTCGTCGCGGGCGCCCAGCGGGGCGCCGGATCCCTTGGTGCGCCCGATGACTCGCTCTTGCTCGTGCAGCGTGGTGCGGTCCCATGGCTCGATCAGCATGCGGATGCGCCGGGCGACGAGGTAGGAACCGCCGGCCATCCAGGCCTGATCGTCGGCACGGTCGACCCAGACGAACTTGTTGACGGTGTCGTGGTCTTCGGCCTTGATGTTGCGGGTTCCGTCCTTGAAACCGAGCAGGTTCCGGGCGGTCGTCTGACTGGTCGAGGTCGAGGACGTGCGACCGAAACCGAGCTGAGACCAGCGCACCGAGACCGCGCCGAAGCCGGCCCGGGCGAGGTTGCGGATGGCGTGCACGGCGACCTGCGGGTCGTCCGCGCAGGCCTGGATGGCGATGTCGCCACCGCAGCGTGCGGGTTCGAGCGCGTCCTTGGTGAACTTCGGCAGATCGACGAGCGCGTTCGGCTTGCGCGCGGCGATACCGAAACGGTCGGCCCCGTCCGCGCCGGCGAACAGCGACGGACCGAAACCGATCGTGAGGGTGAGCCGGGACGGGGACAGGTCGAGCGCCTCACCGGTGTCGGTCGGCGGCTTGTACGCGCCCGCGCCGACGGCGCCGCCCGGCTCGGCCTCGCGACCGGAGGTCATCCGCTCCGCCATCGAGGTCCAGGTCTTGAGCAGATCGATGAGTTCGTCGCGCGAGCGCGTGTGCACGTCGAACACCGCGAAATGCAGCCGGTCCTGGGTGGGGGTGACGATGCCGGCCTGGTTGGCGCCGCGGAACGGCACGATGCCGGAGGCACTGGCCGCCGCGGCGTTGCTCGACATCCGCCCGGCCAGCACACCCGCACCGGCGGCGGCGACGCCGAACCCCGCCGACCCGATCAGTCCGCGCCGGGAAATTCCGCCCCGTCCGGGGTCACGATCCTGCGACGACACCCTGCACCTGACTCACTACCGCGGACAGCGCGTCGATCTGCCGCGCGAGTGCGGCACGCTGATCGCTGTTGACCGTCTCATAACTGACATGTCCGTCGCCCAGCCGGTACTTGGCCAGTTCGCTGTCGAGTTCGGCGAAGCGCCGGTCGATCTGGGTGCCGAGTTCGGGGTTGCGCTCGTCGAGGATCGGCCGCAGGCTGGCGATCGCCGCCTGCGAACCGTCGACGTTGGCCTGGAAGTCCCACAGGTCGGTGTGCGAGAAGGTGTCCTCCTCGCCGGTGATCTTGGTCCGCGCGATCTCGTCGAGCAGACCCTGCGCGCCACCCGCGACCTGCACCGGATCGACGGTGTAGGCGGCCGCGCTCACACCCGCCGCCAGTTCACCCATGTCGGCGAGGAGCTGGTCGGCGATCTGGTTGGTGTCGGGTTGCAGGCCCTGGGCCCACAGATCCTTTTCCAGCCGGTGGAACCCGGTCCACTTGTCGCCCGCCGCGACATCGGCCTCGCGCAGATCGATGCGCGGATCGAGATCGTTCGGGAAGCTCTCGGCGACCGGCTCGATGCGTTCGTAGTAGGTGCGGGTGATCGGGTACTGCTTCTTGGCGGACTCGATATCACCGGCTTTCACCGCGGCCACGAACGACTTCGTGGTGTCCTGCAGCGCGCTCACTTGGCTCAGGATGTAGCGCTTGTAACCGGCGGCCGCCTCGGCGAGTTTGCCCGATTCATCCCGTTTTTGCGCCTGTCCGGTGACGGTGAAATCATGCCGGATTCCCTCGCCGACCATGCCCGGTTTGCACGCGGTCTGATATTTGCCGGGATCGGGCACGGAAACGATCAATTGGCGGGTGAGACCGGGGCCGATGTTCTCGATTTCGCCGATGACGCGCTCGCCGGCGCCGTACACGTAGAACTCGGTGACCTTGGTGCCGTTATTGGCGATCCGGAACGTGACCTGGCCGGTGTCGGCCGAATCCTTGGCCACCTCGCAGCTGGTGTCGTTCGCGGTGACCGCGATTTCGCCCGCCGATGCGTTGTCGGTCTTACTGGTGCACGAAACGAGCAGCGCGGGCACCGTCACCGCCACTGCTACCGGAATCATGGGAAAACGCACGGAGCGTGGACCTTTCGTCGTCACGGCGTGGCCGCGGTATCTGTCGGGGTCCGGGGATTTCCCCGGTTGAGGCTTGCGGCGGGGACCGGGCGCAGGAAGAGGAACAACACCACGACCACATAGAGGATCCACGCGACAACTTGCAGCACGGTCGGATCGGCGCGGAAGTTGAAGATGCCCTGCGCGACGGTGCCGTACCAGCTCGACATGGAAAACCACGAGGAAATGTCGAAGGCGTTCTGGGCCAGTCCCGGCAGCCAGTCCACGGTCTGCAGCGCCCGGATGCCGTAGGCGAGAATCCCGGCGGCGACCACGATCAGCAGGGCGCCGGTGTATTTGAAGAAGGTGGCGAAATTGATCTGCACGGCGCCCAGATACATCAGCACGGTCAGCGCCGCCGCGACCACGATGCCCAGCAACAGGCCGATCAAGGGCCACGAACTGCCGGTGGTGTTCTCGGCGTAACCGACCATCAGCAGCGCGGTCTCCACGCCCTCGCGCCCGACCGCGAGAAACGCCAGCGCTACGATCGCCAGCGGACCGACGTCCAGTGCCCGGGACATTCCGGCCTTCAACTCCCCCGAGATGGTCCGGGACGCCGTCCGCATCCACAGCACCATCCAGGTCACGATCACCACCGCGGCCAGCGAGGCAAGCCCGGCGATCAGCTCCGCGGCGAGGCCGGTCACCGTCGAGGTGCCGTAGCGAATGCCGACGAAGATCGCGGCGACCATCACAATCGCGGCGCCGACTCCGAGCGCGACCCATTTCAGCGCCTCGCGGCGCTGTGATTTCACCAGGAACGCGACCAAAATCATGACCACGATGCCGGTTTCGAGCCCCTCGCGCAGTCCGATCAATCCGCTGCCGAACAATTGTGCGGCGACCGAAGGTGCGTCGGAAGCGAACGCCTGCTCTTTCAAATCCACTCCCAGTCGAACCAAACCGAGCCTAACCACAGTTCGGCAAGGCAAACCTAGTCTTACACGCAGATAGCCAGTTTAGAAACCCGGGTAGGGCGAGTCCGCCGCTCGAACGCCGGCTACTTGTCGCCCCCTGCTGCCAAACTGCTTCCGGGTGGGAAATTCAGCATCACAGGGAGGCACATCCATGACCTTGAAGACGACACACCTCGACCCCGAAGAGCTGCCCTACAGCCCGGCGTTCACGCAGGGTGTGATCGCCCCGGCCGGCCGGACGCTCTACGTCGGCGGCCAGCTGGGTACCGACAGCAGCGGAAAGCTGCTCGACGGCATCGAGGCGCAGACCGAACAGGCGATGCGCAACGTGCTGACCGTGCTCACCGCCGCGGGCACCGGGCCGGAACATGTCGTCAAACTGAATATCTACCTGGTCAACGGACACGACGCGCGCGCGGGATACGAAGCGTCGCAATCGGTCTGGGGAAATCACCGCACGGCCATCACGGTGATCTCCACCGCCGAGCACGGCCGACCCGGCGCGCTCATCGAGATCGACGCGATCGCGCTCATCCCCGAGTAGGCCGCAGTCGTCGCCGAGGCCGCCAAGAGTACGCGGCCTCGGCGAAACCGGCGAGACACGTCAAGCCCTCCTGACGTCAACCTCGGCGTGCCACGCGCGTCCGCGCAAACAGGTGAAGCGTCATGCTTCGGCGGCGGACCGCACACATCCCTGAGGCGACATCGTCTTTCGCGCACTCCATGCCTGATCAGGACTCTGCAAGACCCGCAAACCCGGGTTGACAGCGCCGCCTGCCGAGCGCTGCCGGGCAAACATTAAATGACCAAATTATGTGAAGTGAGGCAACAACTTTCGCGTACTGCTACGGTGTGCCAGGAGTGACGACTACACTAACCCTCTTTCTGGAAGACGACACCTATGAGTGCAGCTTCGACAACTGGCAATGAATCAAAAGACACGGGGACACGACGCCGGTCGGTGTTGATTCGCAACCGTAACTTCGGCCTGCTCTGGGGCGGCGAATCGATCAGCCTGTTAGGCAGCGAAGTCAGCACCATCGCGTTGCCCTCACTGGCGGTTCTCGCGTTCGGCGCGGGCACGCTCAGCGTCGGCTCGCTGGTGGCCCTGCAATGGATACCGTTCGTTCTGCTCGCACCGATCATGGGCGTCTTCACCGACCGGTGGCGCAGGCTGCCGCTGATGATGATCGCGAACGTCGCCCGGGTGATCATCCTGGGCTCGCTGCCGCTGGCGGCGGTGATCGGGCACCTGACGATCACGCAGGTGTACATCGTCGCTCTGCTCAAGGGCATCTTCGACGTGGTCTTCCAACTCGCCTACCAGGCCTATATGCTGCAGATCCTGGCGCGCGAAGATCTGGCGGAGGGTAATGCCGCGACCCAGATGAGCCGCTCGATCGCCCAGGTCGCCGGCCGGTCGATCGGTGGCGGGCTGGTCGGGTTGGTCGGCGCCGCGAAGGCGATCGGCATCGACGCGGCGTCCTATCTCATCGCGGCGATCACCCTCGGGCTGATCAAGCACAAGGAACCCGCGCCCAAGCCTGCCGATCGCGGGCTGGCCGCCACGCTGCGGGAACTGAAGGCGGGCGCGGTGATCACGTTCGGCAACCGGCTGCTGCGCTCGCTGGCCTTGATGGCGACGTTCGGCAACATGGCGGTGTCGCTGACGCTGACCATGATCATCGTCTACGCCTACAAGAACCTCGGGCTGTCCGCCTCGCAGCTGGGCCTCGCGCTCGGCATCGGCAGCGTCGCGGTGATCGCCGGCGCGCTGCTGTCCAGGAAGATCAACGCCAAGCTGGGCATGGGCCGGACCGTGGTCCTCACCCACTCCCTGCTCGCCGTCGCGTTCCTGCTGCTGCCGCTGGCCACGCTGGGCAACAAGACGTTCGCGTTCGTCATCATCGCGATCTCGCAGGGCCTCTCGGCGGCGACCACACCGGTTGCCAACGTGGGCGGCATGACGATGATCCAGATGGCGACGCCGCCGGAGGCGATGGGCCGGGTGGCCGGCGTATCGCTGCCGTTCGTCTGGGGCGCCAACGCGGTCGGCCCGATCCTCGGCGGCGCCGTAGCGGTGGGGATCGGGACGCAGAACGTCTTCTTCCTCTCCGCCGCCCTGGCCCTGCTCGCGGTGGCGGTGATCTACATCGGCGGCGTGCACCTGATCCGCAACGAGGTGCCCGAGGAGTACCGCGCCAGGGTGTGATCGCCGCGGTGTAGCGGAACGATCGTCATGGTGGGCGAACGCGTGACGCATGGCGCGTCACGCGTTCGGCTCGGATTACCTTGGCGCGGAAGCGGATCCGGCGGGTAGCAGGGCGCGCACCGCGTCGATGGTGTCGGCGTCGGCCGGTTCCTTGTCCGGGCGATACCGCACGACCCGCGCGAAACGCAGCGCCACCCCGCCCGGGTAACGCGGGCTCACCTGCACCCCGTCGAGCGCGATCTCGACCACCAGATTCGGCTTCAGATAGACGGTGTGCTGGTCGCGGGAACGTTCGTGCCGCAGGAATTCGGCGGTCTGCCAGCGCAACAGCTCATCGGTGAGCCCCTTGAACGTCTTGCCGACCATGATCGGCTCGCCGCCGTCCGGATCGCGCGCGCCGAGGTGCAGGTTCGACAGATAACCCGTGCGCCGGCCGTACCCCCACTCGGCGCCGAGCACGATCAGGTCGAGGGTGTGCGTCGGTTTGATCTTCTGCCACGCGCGACCACGGCGGCCGGCCGCGTACGGCGCGGACAGCAGCTTGATCACCACTCCCTCGTGACCCGCCGTCAGCGCGGCGTCGAAATACTCCGCCACCGCCTCGGCGCCGGGCCGGACCAGGGCCGGAATGCTGTGCTCACCAACCACTTTCGTCATCGCAGCCCGGCGTTCGAACAGCGGCGCGTCGAGCAGATCGACACCGTCGAGGTGCAGGCAGTCGAAGAAGTACGGTCGCAACAGCAGATCCCGGGTCGAGGTGGCCTCGGGCACCGCCTGGCCGAGCGCGGCCGCCTCGCTGACCGTCGATTCGGCATCGGGCGTCAGGGCGAACCGGCTCATCGTCTCCTGGAACGGCCGCGGGCGCCCGGCATCCGTGAGCGCCAGGGTCTCACCGTCGAGCACCACGCTGTCGCAGTCCAATCCGGCGACCAGCTCGACCAGCTCCGGCACCTTCGCGGTGATGTCGCGCAGCGTCCTGGTGAAAATCCATACCTGAGTTCCCTTGCGGTGCACCTGAATCCGCGCGCCGTCGAGTTTCTGCTCCACGCTGACGTCACCGGCGAACTCGGCGAAGGTCTCGTCGAGGGTGCCGCCCGGCGAGGCCAGCATCGGCTGAATCGGCCGGCCGACCTTCAGCCCGAACTCCGACAGCGCCGCCGCGCCGCCGGTCAGCGCGGCCACCGCTGTCACCGGCAGCTGCCCCGACAGCATGTGGGCCCGGCGAACCAGATCGACCGGCACCTCGGCGGCCACCGCGACCGCCTCGGCGACCACCGCGGTCAGCGCCCCCTGGCGCAGCTCACCGGTCAGCAGCCGCACCAGGAATTCACGCTCGGCGCCGGTCGCCGCGGACAACAACGCCACCAGCAGCTCCCGCCGCCGCGCCGTCGAACCGGAACCGCTCGTGCCGGCCAGCTCGGTGAACGTCTCGTCCACCGCGGCGACGGTCAGGCTCGGTTCGGCGGCGGGCTCGACCTCGAGCGCCAGCAGTGTGCGCCAACCGGTACCGATGCGGCCCTGCAGCAACTCGCCGGAGGCCCACGCCACCACCGGCGCGCGTTCGTCCGGCTCGGCCTGCGCCAGCAGCGCGGCGAACGTGGCGATCTTGCTCTTGCGGGAGGAGGTCGCCCGCACGGCGCCGGACGCCTCGACGACTTGCGACAGCAGCACGAGTTCGACGGTAACGTGCGCGGCGGCGAATTGCCGGGAATTCAGTGCGCGGCGGCGTCCCAGCTGCGGCCGGCGCCCACCGCGACCTCCAGCGGCACCGACAGCTCGATAGCGTTCGACATGTGTTCGCGGGCAATGGCTTCCAGCGCGTCGCGCTCGCCCGCGGCGACTTCGAAGACGAGTTCGTCGTGGATCTGCAACAGCATGCGTGAACGCAGACCCGCGTCCCGGATCGCCTTGTGCACGTTGATCATTGCCACCTTGATGATGTCGGCGGCGGTGCCCTGGATGGGCGCGTTGAGCGCCATGCGTTCGGCGGACTCCCGGCGCTGCCGGTTGGTCGAATCCAGGTCGGGCAGGTAGCGGCGACGACCGAACAGCGTCGAGGTGTAGCCGACCTTGCGCGCCTCGACCACCGCGTGCCGCAGGTAGTCGCGGATGTTGCCGAAGCGCTCGAAGTAGACATCCATCTGCGCCTTGGCCTCGGCCGGCGTGATCTTGAGCTGCTGGGCCAGGCTGTTGGGCCCGAGACCGTAGGACAATCCGTAGGACATCGCCTTGACCCGGCGGCGCAGCTCCGGGGTGACCTCGGCGATCGGCAGGTCGAAGGCCTTGGACGCCACGAAGGTGTGCAGGTCCTCGCCGGAGTGGAACGCCTCGATCAGGCCCGCGTCCCCGGACAGGTGCGCCATGATGCGCATCTCGATCTGGCTGTAGTCCGCGCTCATCAGCGACTCGTAGCCCGCGCCGACCACGAACGTGTCCCGGATGCGACGTCCGGTGTCGGTGCGGATCGGGATGTTCTGCAGGTTCGGCTCGGTCGAGGACAGCCGGCCGGTGGCGGCGATGGTCTGGTTGAACGTGGTGTGGATGCGCCCATCGTCGCCGACCGTTTTCAGCAGGCCGTCCACGGTCACCTTCAGCCGCGTCGCGTCCCGGTGTGCGAGCAGGTGTTCCAGGAACGGATGCCCGGTCTTCTCGAACAGCGACTCCAGCGCGTCGGCGTCGGTGGTGTAGCCGGTCTTGGTGCGCTTGGTCTTCGGCATGTCCAGCTCGTCGAACAGCACCACCTGCAGCTGTTTCGGCGAGCCGAGGTTGATCTGCTTGCCGATCACCTCGTAGGCGGCCTCGGCGGCATCGGCGACCCGGGCGGCGAACTCGGACCGCAGCTGGGTCAGCTCCTCCACATCGACCGCGATGCCCGCGTCCTCCAGCCCGGAAAGCACCTCCAGCAGCGGCAATTCCATCTCGGTGAGCAGCAGGGTGGATTCGATGTCCGCCAGTTCGGTGTCGAGGATCCCGGCGAGATCGCAGATGGCGCACGCACGCAGGATCGCGGCCTGCGCGGTCGCGGCGTCACCCGGTTCGGCGGCGGTGTCCGCCCGTAGTTCCCGGGATAGGTAACGCAGCGACAGATCGCCGAGGTCGAACACGCGCTGGCCGGGCTTGACCAGGTAGGCCGCGAGCGCGGTGTCGCTGGTCAGTCCGCCGAGCCGCCGGCCGCGCCGGTGCAGCGCGTGGATCGCAGGCTTGGCCTCGTGCATCGCCTTCGGTGTGCCGGGGTCCGCGAGCCAATCGCCCAGTGCCCGTTCGTCTTCCGGGGTCAGTCCGGCCACGTCGAGGTAGCCGCCCGCGCCCGCCTCGGTCGAGACGGCGATCGCGATCAGATCGCCGGCCGCGTCCTCGGTCACCGAAACGCCGTAGCGCGCACCCGCTTTCGCGTGTTCGGCCAGCCAGTCCGCGACCGTGCCCGGCGCCACCGCGCCGCCGCTGATCGCGAAGCCCGACTCGGCCTCGGGTTCAGACGGCGCGAGGGTCTCGAACAGCCGATCGCGCAGCACGCGGAACTCGAGCCGGTCGAAGAGCCGGTGGATCTGCTCGCGATCCCACGGCCGGCGGACCAATTGCTCCGGGGTATAGGGCAACTCGACATCGCGGACCATCTCGGTCAGCCTGCGATTGAGCACCACGCTGGACAGGTTGGCGCGCAACGCGTCCCCCGCCTTGCCCGGCACCTCGTCGACCCGCTTCACCAACGTGGCCAGGTCGCCGTATTCGCGCACCCATTTGGCCGCGGTCTTCTCCCCCACGCCGGCGATGCCGGGCAGGTTGTCGCTCGGGTCGCCGCGTAGCGCCGCGAAGTCCGGGTACTGCGCCGGTGTGAGCCCGTACTTCTCCTGCACCGCCGCCGGCGTGAATCTGGTCAGCTCGGATACGCCCTTGCGGGTCAGCAGCACCGTGACGTTGTCGTTGACCAGTTGGATGGCATCGCGGTCGCCGGTGACGATCAGGACGTGGAACCCCTGTCCCCCGGCCTGTGTCGCCAGCGTGGCGAGCACGTCGTCGGCTTCGTAGCCCTCGATGGTCAGCACCGGAATCCCGAGGGCGGCCAGCATCTCCCAGATGAGCTCGAACTGGCCGCGGAACTCCTCCGGCGTGCGCATCCGGTTGGCCTTGTACTCCGGGTATGCCTCGGTGCGGAAGGTCTTG
The DNA here is from genome assembly GCF_042871115.1 of Nocardia sp. NPDC006044. Lineage (NCBI taxonomy): Bacteria > Bacillati > Actinomycetota > Actinomycetes > Mycobacteriales > Nocardiaceae > Nocardia > Nocardia sp. NPDC006044. The sequence goes on along the minus strand of NZ_JBIAID010000004.1, from coordinate 621,625 downwards.
CCTTTGACGTCGAAGGCCGCGGCCACGTGTGTGGGCTGTTCGTCGCGCAGCAGATTGATCAACATGGCGGTGAATCCGTATATCGCGTTCGTCGTCTGTCCGGTGACAGTCTTGAAGTTCGCGGCGGGCAGCGCGAAGAACGCGCGAAAGGCGAGCGAGTGTCCGTCCAGTAGCAACAGCGTCGGCCGTACGCCGGCGGAGTCTGCACTCGGAGGGGAGTCGGTGCTCGGACGCTGGTCGGCGATGCCTGGGGTCACGTCTGCGAGTCTAGGCAACAAGCGGTACCGGGTCAGTGTCTTTGCCGGGACGTCGCTGACCGCTGGGGTCCTATCGATTTGCTCGTTCGATGCCCGGTGGGTCGATAGCCGAATGACATGTCGTGCAACGGCCTCCGGCACAACCTTGCGGATGGCGTACGAAAAAACCCGAAAGCGCCGATTCCGATTCGCTATGAGCAAATGCCGGGGTAAGCCGCGGCCGCCCACCCGAATAGACCGGCCGGTAAACATCGGCGAATCCGGCGGGCACCGGCCGTTACGGCAGCGCAAAGACGTTATTTCCGGCAACTACGCAGCGCCGGGACCTGTGGCAGTCGCGGAACCGCCCTCGAAAGCACTAAGTGAACGGTTCCTGTTTTCCTTTTTCTGTGTCGCAAAGGCGACATACAGTCGGCGCAGACAAGGGCGTGCGGACGCCTGCCGTGCAGGCCACGCTCGTGCTCGGCGTGGCGGAATCGTCCGAGTGCGGGAATCTCTCGCCGCTGATCCTGGTGACGGTGTTGCGCCTCCGGAAGAGATCTCTGTCGGTGGAATCGCCGACTTTACAACGTATCTCGCGCGACGTCTACAAGTATCGGCAACCTCGCCGCCACAGCCGTTGGGGTGCCGCGGAACCGGGCATTGCCGGGATCGGCGGGGCGGATGCACGAGCATGTCCCCAGTCATGCCCACGTCCGGGGAGCGGGGCGTTCCATGCTGCGGCCCCGGGCCCACCGGACCGGCCTCTACCTCGTGCGACGCCGAATACGCTGGGAGAAAACCGAACCCGCGCGCGGGCCGTGGCAGCAACGCCGCCTATCCGGCCGCGCCGTCTTCGACTAGCATCGGAACCCTCAGCGTAAGCCTGCGACCAGCGACAACGCAGAGTCGTGTCGTCAAAGCGACGACACTGCGGCAAGGCGGACTCCCGGGCAGCATTAGTCATCCACCGCAGTACGCACGCGTGTATATGTACATTACGATCAGCAGTGTTTAAGATAACAGAATCGACGCAGGGTGTCGTAAGTATCCCACACTCGGTGTAACGTATGAGCACATATACAAAATGTCGTCCGTGTCACTCGTGGGTCCGATCGACCCGGATGACCGCTCGGAAGTAGCTGAAGATTTCCGACCGATACACAGGAAGCTGAGCGACCTTTGGACTCCGACTGGGGTGTGCAGATGAGCAGCGAATCGCGAGACTACATGATCACCGTGATGACGCGCGACAAGGATCACGCGCCCGACCCCCGAATCAGCGCAGTCATCAGATCGAACGATGAGTCCGAGCCACACATCGTCGAATTGACTGTGCACGCCTCCGAACAGGGCGCGACCTTGCCCCATGCCGTGCGCGACATCAACTTCGAGCAGTTGGCGAAGGCGCTGTTGAGCACGGTGGCGGCGTCCGCGCTGATCACCGACGTGCCGCAGGCCACACCGCGAAACGACAAGCCGGCTCAACCACGGCGTAGCAGTGGAAGCGGCAGCACCGGCGGCAACGACGCCAACAACCGTCCGTACCGCAAGATGCCGGCCGTGGATGAAGTCCAGGCAGTGTTTCTGGAGACCGGGAGTGTCGGCAAACTAGCCAAACATTTCGATGTCCCTCGGTATACCGCACAGTCTTGGGTCGACCGGCTGCGGCGTTCAGGAGTGTTGGAACCCCCGGTCGCCAGCTAGGGTCCCGGTGACAAGAGTCTGTGCTGCGAAATGACTCCTCTCACTACCTACTGCGACTAACCACACATAGTATTTAGTGTCGTGCGCGTGCTGTCAAGTGGAACTTGATGGCGCGCGCACGCCTCTACGTGGTCTTTTCGATCGATTGTCGTCTCTGCCGAGCGATGCGTGCGCGCCGATGAACACCACACAGACGACACAGACTTCGCACTGCCGCCCGCGCCGTCGGCTAGTCGATAAACACGGCTCACAGCCCCGCTGCCGCGTCCTGCGGAGGTACGGCGCAGATCTTCTACCCCAACCGGTTTCGTGCGCTGAGCGGGTGCCACAGGTGTGCCGATCAGCGAGCGGCTTCGAGCCAGAGCGCCGCGGGCGTGCCCAGCCGAACGGACTCCACCGCGGTCATCCGATACACGTTCGCCGCGGTCGAATGCGCCAGCATGCCCCGGACGCCGTGCAACTGCAACGCGGTCCGGCCGGCCAGTCGCGCGTGCTCCGCCGCGACCGCCAGCACCGCCGCGGTACCGCACCGTTCGCCGCGATCGAAGGCCCAGGCGGCCTTGTGCAGCACCAGCCGCCAGCCGTCCGCCTCACCGAGCAGCGCCGCCAGCCGATGCGCGACCGTTTGCCGTTGCGCGAGCGGCTTTCCGGACTGGACGCGCCCGTTGACGTGTGTCCGCGCCACCTCCACGATCCGGTAGGCGAGGCCGAGCAGCAGCGCCGCCTGCCGGATTCGCGCCGCACCCAGCGCCCGCTCCCACTGTGCCGTCGATATCGGCAGGAGCTCGGCCGCGGCCCCGTCGAACCGCACCCGCGAGGCGGGCAGCCCGAACTGGTCGATGGATTCGACCGTGCAGGTACCGGTTTCCGGCAGCACGAGGTGCCATGAACCGTCATCCGCCCGCACCACGCACAACCCGATGACGCTGCGGGGCAACGGTTCCGACTCGCCCCACAGCTTTCCGTCCGGCGTCACCCGCAGGCGTGCCGGGCCGTCGGCGCCGATCACCACGGCATGCCGCAGTCCTTTGTGCAGGTCGGCGACGATCTCCGAAAGGTGTTCTGTCCGTATGTCATCGCTGTCGAGCAGGTCTAACGCGAACGCGGTCGCGCGGTAACAACCGAGCGGTTCCAACCCGAACCCGAGGCGTTCGTTCACCACGATGTCGGCGGTGAGCCCCAGCGCCAGGCCGCCGAACCGTTCCGGCGCGTTGAGGGTGGGCACGCCGATCGTCGCCAGCTGGGCCGACGGTTCGCCAGTGCGGGTCAATACGGTGTCCACGGCGTCGCGCAATCGCTCTTGCAGCGGATCGAGTCGCAGGTCCATAGCGGTCAGCCCCCTGTGCGGCCGTGGTCGAATACGCGTGCGCTGCTGACGATGTCGAGCATGACCTCGGACGCACCGCCGGAGATGGTCATGCCGGGCGCCTCGCGGAAGGCCGCCTCCAGCACCGGGTTGCCGGGCTCGAGCAGGTCGAGGCCGAGGGTGTCGAACGCCCACCACGCGATGCGCTGGGCGGTCTCGCTACAGTGCCACTTCGCGAACGACGACTCCGCGATGTCGGCGTTGCCTTCCTGCAGGTTCTGCATCACTTGACAACTCAGCAGCCCGCTCGCCTCGATCCGGGTCCGGTGCCGGGCCAGGTCGGCGCCGACGAGGCCGGTCAGCGTGCCGTCCGCGGTGAGCCGCTCGGTGGCCACGTCCAGCCAATGTTTGCCGCGCGCATAGTAATCCAGCCCGGTTCGTTCCGCGGCGAACATCTGGGTGATCAGCGACCAGCCCGCGCCGACCGCGCCGAACAGCGCGTCCTCGTCCACATGGACATCGGTGAACCAGATGTCGTGGAACTGCTCGTTGGCCAGGCTGGGCAGCGGCCGGACGACGACGCCCGGCGCGTCCAGCGGCACCAAGAACAGGCTGATCGCCTCATAGGGGCTGCCTTGCGGGTCCGTCCGTACCGCGCAGAGCGCGAAGTCGGCGTAGGCGCTCTTGAGGTTGTAGGTCTTGCGCCCGTTGATGATCCAGCCGGTGTCGTCGCGCACCGCCGTGGTGGTGATGCCGGCCAGATCGGATCCGTGGTCCGGTTCGGTGAACAGGATGCACGCGGTCAGATCGGCACCGGCCATGGCGGGCAACAGCGTCTGCCGCTGCCGCTCGCTGCCCGCGGCGAGGATCAGCGACCCGACGTTCAGCACCGATATGCAGTACAGGTTCTGTGGAACCCGGTGCGCGACCAGCTTTTCCAGCAGCGTCACGGTCGCCGTGAAATCCGCTGCGCGGCCGCCGTACTCGACCGGCCACGCGGGCGCGAGAATGCCCGCGCGCCCGAGGTGCCGATACAGCTCGCGGGGATCGCCGTCCATGCCGTCGCGCCGCTGTGCGATCTCCGCCAGCAGCCGCGCGGTCTGCGGTGCGCGCAGCACCTCGTCGACCTCGGCGGCGAACTCGACGGTCTCCGGTGGCACATCGAAATCCATCTCAGGAGCTCCTCGTCGGTAGCTGGGGCCGCGGTTGCCGGCTCGCCGCGTGCACGGCCCGGATGACCTCGGCGTGGTTCTCGTTGAGGAAGAAGTGCCCGCCCGGCAGCACGGAAAGCCGGAATTCCCCGGCGGTTTGGTCCGCCCAGGGCCGCATCGTGGCGGGCGGCACCTCGGCGTCGCTGTCCCCGCACCAGGCGGAGATCGGGCAGGCCAGCGGCGGTCCCGGCCGGCACCGGTAGCGCTCGATCATGCCGAAATCCGCACGCATCATGGGCATCAGCACGTCCAGCAGGTCCTGGTGTTCGAAGATCGCGGGCTCCGCGGCGCCGTATTCGCGCAGCATCTGGATGAATTCGGGTCGCGGCAGGTCGCTGACCGGACTCAGCGGGCGCACGATAGTCGGCGCGGGACGGCCGGTGACGAACAGCTGCCGCACCGGGCGCACGCGGCCGCTGAGCCGCCTGCTCACCTCGAACGCGAGGATGGCGCCCATGCTGTGCCCGAACAACAGCACCTCGGTGGGTTCGGCCGCGATCACCTCGGCGAGCTCGTCCGCGAGCAGGCCGAGGTCGGTGGCGGGCGGCTCGCTCATCCGCACGCCGCGGCCGGGCAGGAGCACCGGCACCAGCTCGACCGATCCGGTAAAGCCGGGTGCCCAGTCGGCGTAATAGGCCGAGGAGCCGCCCGCGAACGGGAAGCAGTACAGGCTGTGCGTCGCACCGGCGGAACGGAATCGGTTGTCGAACCACAGTCGCGCGTCGCTGCGGCCGTTCACCGCGCGGTCACTTTCCGCGGGGTCAGGCGCACCGGCACGCGCTTGTAACCGGGCACGAAGTGCGAGGCGACATGCTCTACGTCACCGGCGATTTCGACCGTGTCGACCAGGTCCAGCAGTTCGTCGATGAAGATCTCCAAACCCACCTTGGCCAGGCCCGCGCCGATGCAGTAGTGCGGTCCGACCCCGAACGCGACGTGCCGATTCGGGCGGCGACCGGGATCGAAGGTGTAGGGGTCACGGAAGACTCGCTCGTCCCGGTTCGCCGAACCGAGCCAAGCGCTGACCGGCTCACCGGCCTTGATCGTCTGCCCGTGCATCTGCACATCCTTTGTGGCATAACGCATCAGCGCGGTCACCGGCGACGCCCAGCGCAGCAGCTCCTGCAGGCAGGTCGCGCGCAGCTGCGGATTCTCGCGCACCGCCTGGAATTTCGCCGGATGCTCGGCCATCAGCGTGAACAGGGTGCCGAGTGCGTGCGGCGTCGTGACGTTCGCGCCGATGAGCAGCACGAAACAGTTCAGCACCGCCTGCCGCTCCGACAGCGGGCCCTCGGTCAGGTTCATCGCGCGCAGCGTGCCGATCACGTCGGGATCGTCGTCGTCGCGGCTGCGGCGGGCGAACTCGTCGCGGAAGAATTCGAACAGCTCGTGCCGCGCCTGGCGCACCGTCGACTGCGCGGTGCCGGTCGAATAGGCCGGATCGTCGTAGGCGATCGTCATCATGACCAGCTCGGCCAGCCGCTCCCATGAATCGGGGTGCAGTCCCATGAGCGTGCCGGTGACGGCCATCGGGAACATCATGGCCGGTTTGGCCATGTCGTACACGTCCGCCTCGAGCCCGGCGAGGATCGTCTCCCTGGCCAGGTCGCGCAGCAACTTCTCCTGTCCGGCAACGACACTCGGGCTGAACGCCTTGTTCAGCGGCACCCGGAGTTCGCCGTGCCGCGGCGGATCGGTGTCGGCCAACATGTCGTCGGTGGCGACGTCCGGGGTGTTCAGGTCGAGCACACAGAGGATGGTGCCGCGCCGGGAGGAGAACTCGGCATGGCTGCGCAGCACCCGGCTGACGTCCTCGTGCCTGGTCACCACCCAAAACGGTTCGCGGCCGCCGCCGGGCTCGGCGCGATAGACCGGTCGATGATCGCGCAGATGCGCCCACACCGCGTGCATGTCCGTCGCGGCGTGAAAGGCGGAATCGAGCAGGTCCGGATCCTGGAACTGCACCGGGCAGAACGGCGGCGTGGAGATGATCATCGGCCGGGCCTCTCAGAGTCGATGCGGACTCGCCGCTCCCACAGGTATTCGTAGAACGGCAGGTGGTGCTCGTAGTAGCGGCGCAGCACGGGATCGGTGTCGATGGTCCGGTCGTAGCGCGTCTGCTCGCGCCGCACCGTCGAGCTGGCGCTGACGCCGCTGTGCCAGCGCGCGGACTGGCGCCACTCCGGTCGCTCCCCCGGCTGCCAGCTCAGCATGCCGGCGTGGAAGGGCAGGCCGACCGCCGCGCAGTAGGCGCGTGCGGTCCGCTCCGGCTGGTCGACGAAGTCCTCGGAGTCCAGGATCACCGGATCGTCACCGGCCGCGACGGCCGCCTCGTAGATTCGATGCAGATACTCGACGCCGACCTCGTGCAACTCCATCTGCGGCCGCAACGCCGCGTACGAAGGAATGATCTCCGCCGGATCGCGCAGCAAGAAGGTGTGCCGCACGCTCTTCAGGAAGTCCTGCCGATCGAAGATCAGGTCGTACCGGCAGTCGGTGGTGTCCTTGAAGAACATCTTCCGCTGCCCGGACAGGTCGAGCATGGCGTCGATCAGATCCGCGGTGGACCGCACCACGACGTCGCCGACCTCGGTGTGGCCGTCGTTGGCGATGTTGCAGAACGGTTCGTGCAGCAGGCACAGGTCGTCGCGTTCCAGCAGCATCCGGAAGAAGACGGTGGAGCGGGACCGGGGTGCGCTCCACAGGGCCAGGATCGGGCTGGTCATCGCGCCTCCACCGACTCGATCTCGGCGAGCAACCAGTCGACGATGAACCCGGCCACGTCGACGCCGGTCGCGTCGATGGCGCCGTGGAACTCCGGGGTGTGGTTCACCTCGTTCGCGTACAGGCGCTCGTCCTGGTCGATCAGCAGGTCGACGCCGAGGAAGCCGCCGCCGACCGCGTGCGCCGCCGCCACCGCCAGCTCGGTGAGCTCCGGGGTGATCGGGCAGGGTGTCGCGATGCCGCCGATGGCGGTGTTGGTGCGCCAATCGTCGACCGCGTTCTTGTAGATGGCGCAGACCACTCGATCGCCCGCGACGTAGGACTTGATGTCACGGCCCGGTTTGTCGATGTGCTCTTGCAGAAAGAACACGTGCTGCTGTGGATTCGGCAGGGCCGCACGGTGTTCCAGGATGGCCCGGCCGTGTTCGTCATCGTGGATCCGCGCGGTGAGGTGACCCCACGAGCCGGTGACCGGCTTGGCGACCACGGGATAGCCGAGCTTGGGCATTGCGGCCAAGGCGGATTCGGTGCCCCAGGCGACCGCCGCCTGCGGAATCGGCAGTCCCCCAGCGTGAAACGCCAGCGCGGTGCGGAGCTTGTCGCCGCAGACCTCGAGGGTGGCCGGGCGATTGAACGTGGGCACGCCCAGCATGGTGAGTGTCGACGCGACCGAGGCCGCGCGGCCGTGGCCCACCTCGCGCATCAGCGCCGCGCGGTATGGCGGCCTGCCGTCGGCCAGCAGCACGGTCAGCTTGCGCGGGTCGAGGTGTTCGTAGCGCAGACCGCGCCGCCGGAACGATTCGAGGATGAGTTTCTCCTCCCGCCGGATACGCGACGCGACAACGGCTATCGGCAGGTCGGTGGTGTTCACGGGCGCCCCTCTCGATTCCGGACCGTCACCACGTCCGCCGCGTGCTCGAGCTGATCGAGGGCTCGCGCCAGGCGGCGGGTGAGTTCGGTGCTGTGCCTGCGCAGTTCGTCGAAGCGGTGGCGATCCCAGACCCGGGAGTGCGCGCCGGTCATCCGCACGCCGGTCCAGCCGTGCGCGACCGCGTCGACCCCGGCGGCGGCCTCGGCGAGTTCGTGGATCTTCCAGCGGATCGCCTGGCGGCGCAGGAATTCCGCGTGCAGGCCGGCTTGGGCCTGGATGTTCCAGCTGATCACGTACAGCTCGCTCAGCGCCTCGGCGGCGGGTTCGGAGCCGGGCGTGAGCGCGCACAGTTCGCCGAGGTAGCGGCGCAGGCCAGGAAGTCCGGTCTGGATGTCGCCGGTGGAGTCCTGCCGAAACCGGGTTACGTTGGCCCGGAGCACATTTCCGAGCCAGTCGAGATCGGTCTCCGGAACCGGGCCGCGCATGGCGGCGCGCAGCCAGCGCCGGTCGCTGGGGCTGGCGCTGAAGAACACGTCGGAGTCGTCGGCCGGGTTGAGCGACCCCCAGCTCGCCAGGAAGTCGGCGATCGGGATCGGTCCCTGGAACGCGGGTGGCTGTGCGTCGGAGACGAATACCTCGGTGTCGGTGATGCCGTAGACGACCAGCAGGTGGGCGGCGTGCACGTCGTGGAAGGCGGGACGGAACGGCAGCCAGTAGTTGTCCACCGCCGCGATGAGCAGCACGCCCGCGGCGAGGGCCGCGCGCAATTCGTCGAGGGAGTCGTCTTCGGCGCGGTGCCAGGACGATTCGAACGGATGGAAGAGCGCGAGCCGTCCGGCCAGCGAGTCGGGCTCGGCGAGGAAGTAGTACTCCTCGAAGGTCCAGGCGCCGGGGCGGCGGCGGAATTCCCATGGCGCGCCCAGCACGGTGACCGGATCATGACCGTCGTGCAGCAGCACGGTCGCGAAGGTCGCGTGCAGGCAGCTGCCGAGATCACGCGTCCAGAGCTCGATTGCCTTTGCCGGGCCGGTCATTTCGGCGCGCCGTTCGTGGACCGCCCCGCGCTGCCGGTGAGCAGGGTGAGGGCGAAGATGTGCATGGCGACCAGCCGAGGTAACCGCAACGCGTGCGCGGTGCCGCGCCGGGGCAGGCCGACCCGGGTCAGCCACATGGTGGTGGGCAGGCCGTGCTGGACGTGGTGCGGGTAGTGCATGCGCGTGGTGCGGAACGCGGACAGCTCGCCGAATGCCGGTGTGCCGTCGAGGAAATCGGAGATGCCCACGGGCAGCGGGTCGGCGTGGCCGTCGTCGTAGTACGCCCAGAGCGTGTCCTCGCTGCGCCGTTCCGACGCGGCGAGCAGATAGACCCAGTCGTATTGCCCCGGTGGCAGATCGATGATCTGACCCTCGCAACGCACGTTGTCGCCTTCGGGATGGGCGTTCGCCCAGGCGAAGGGGATGCCGGCCACCTCGATCTGCGCGCCGGGCGCCGGAAGTTCCTCGGCGGGAAAGGAATTCCCCCAGGCGTTCAGCCGTCCGCGGTCGAGATCGGTGGTGCCGGTGGTGGCCCGGTTGTTGAGCAGGTCGTCGAGGTCGATCAGGCAGAATTCCGGTCGTGCGGGCCCGGCGGGTAGCCGGCGCACGAGGCGGTCGACCGTGGTGTCGGTCGTGGACAACTGGCTCATGGAACCTCCGGTCAGTGCATCGAGCTGTGCGTGCGTCCCAGCACTTCCGCGGGGTCGGGCACTAGGTTGAAATCGACGATCAAGGTGTCGCGCCAGCCGGACAGACCCGGATCCATCGCCCGGATCTCGCTGACCCCGTGCTCCATCGTCGTGTCGGACAGCATCAGGACTTCCAGGGGTTCGGTCATGGTCACGGCGTACTCCGCGTCGGGCAGGCCGCGCCGGAACACCTGGTTCTCGCCGCCGACGCATTGGTGCCTGCCGATCAGATGGATCGACACATACGCGTGGCCGTCGGAGTGCCTGCCCTCCGGCGCTGGGTCCGCGCCCTGGTGCGGGTCGGCGATCACGCGGATGAAGTGGACGCCCAGTTCCCAGTCGTGCGTCCCGGCCACCCGGTTGACGAAAACGACCGACTCGCGCAGGATCTCGGCGAACTCGAGGCTGGCGAACGACGCCTCGGACAGCGGCTCGAACACCCGCAGCTGCCCGCCGAACACCGGGTTGACCGCCTTGCTCTGGAAGAACTGCGAGCCGCGCAACGGTTCCAGGGTGCCGTCGCGATGCGCGAGCACCCGGCCGTATCGGCGATTGCGGCGACACCGGGCGGAGTCGAGATAGGCGTCCGGGACCAGGTCGTCCCAGGCCGCCGCGAACTGTTTCCAGCCGGGCCCCTCGGTGCGCACCCGCAACCGGCCGTGCGCCCAGCCGTGCCGGGTGAAATCGTCCGTGCGCGGACTGCCGAGCGCCGTTGCGCCGGCCACGACCGCGTGCTCGAATGCCCGGTCGGAGTCGTCCATCAGTGGTTCCCCTCGGCGATTCAACGTGGATTCAACGTGCACGAAGGCCGGTCGACCCAGAGTCTTGCGTCGCACCCGCGGCTATCCGGGGCAGCGACCTGTGTCGACGGCAATCTCTACACAAAGGGCCCACAGTCTTTCTACGCAAGATACTACAAACTATATCGATGCCTTGTCGAGTGGCGCTCCCGGCAGCCGCGGCAGTCGAGCTCTCTAACAGGGACTTTGGCGAAAGCGAAACGTTCTCGGGGGCGAATGTAGACACTGCGGTATTTACAGAGTCTGCGCGCCCATGGCCGGGCCCGGGACGGGCGTATCGCGCGTCCCGGGACCCGGTCGGATCGCGGCGGCGAGATTGTCGCCGCCGCGATCAGCCTCAGCCGACCGGTTCGGTCACCGGGGCTGGTACCGGTACCTCCAGCACCTCGGCCGGCACCGAGCTACCGTTGGCGTCCGCCGCGGGCGTCGGTTCGCCCTCGACGACCGTCTCCGCGCGCTCCGGCGCTCCCCCGACCTCGGTGGCCAGCAGTTCGGCCAGCGCACGGACGGTCGGGTTGCTCCAGAGGATCGTCGGCGGCAGGTCCACCCCGAAGCACCGGTGCAGCCGCACCCGCAGGGCGACCGTGAGCACCGAGTCGACGCCGAGCTCGAGCAGCGGCCGGTCGATCGCGATATCGTCCGGAGCCAGGTTGAGCTCGGCCGCCACCTGCTCGTGTGTCTCCGCCAGCACCAGCCCGGTCAGCTCGTCGGCGGGCACGGTGGTCCAGTCCACCGCGCCACCGCCCGCGCTTTCCGCGCCCGTCTCGGTGGCCGAGAGGTGGGCGAAGATCGGCAGGGTGTGGTCGGGCATGACCCGCATGACCGCGACATACGGCAGGCCGAACCGGTCCGCGTAGCTCCAGCTGCGCAGCGCCTCGGTGACCGTGATGCCGCCGAGCCCGCGCGACTCGGCCTCCAGAATCGTTGTCTTGCCGGTGGTTTCGCCCATGCCGCGGCCGATCCACTGGGCCCACGCGATGCTGTTCGCGCCGGACTCGCCCTGCGCGCGCCGCAGCGCGGCCAGCCCGTCCAGGAACGAGTTGGCCGCCGCGTAACTGACCTGGCCGGTGAGCCGGGCCAGCTGGCCGCAGGAGGAGAACATGGTGAAGAAGTCCAGCGTGCCCGCGGGGAACAGGCGATGCAGGACCATCGCGCCGTCCACCTTCGGACCCATCGTGGTGTCCAGGTTCGTCGGACGGGTCTTCTCCACCAGCGCGTCGGACACCACACCGGCGCAGTGCACGATGCCGCGCACCGGCGGCAGGTCCAGCGTGCCGGGGTCGAGCGCCGCGGCCGTCGCCGCGGCATCCGAGATGTCCAGGCGCAGAACCCGTATCGTGGCTCCGGCCGCCTCGAGGGCGACCACCTCCGCGACTTGCGCGGCGACCGCCGGATCCGGCACCGAGTCCCATGCCGACCGCGGCGGCAGACCGCGGCGGCCGATCAGCACGAGCCGGCGGGCGCCCCGCTCGACCAGATGCCGGGCCGCCTCCAGACCGAGTGCGCCGAGACCGCCGGTGATCAGGTAGGTCCCGTTCGGCCGGCAGTCCACCGCCTCGTGCTCGGCCGGACGCTCGATCTTGCGCAGCCTGGCCGCGAACACGCCGTCGGCGGTCACCGACAGCACGTCCTCGGTGGGCGGCAGTGCACCGATCAGCGCCGCCACCGACTCGGGTGCGGCGTCCTCGGCGATATCGATGACACCGCCCCACACGTCGGGACGCTCGCCCGCGACGATCCGGCCCGCACCCCACAGCGGTGCGTGCGACAACGAGGCTTCGGCGCCGCCGTCACGTACACCTTCGGTGAGCACCCAGACCGCGGGCCTGCGCTGCGCGTCCGCGATCGCGGCCACCCGCTGCACGGCGTCGACGAGCGTCTCCGCACAGCGGCGAGCCGCCAGCTCGGGCGTCTCCCCCGGCAGCAGCGCTTGCGGCGCAACGATAACGGCGTCACCCGCGGCCAGCAGGCCGTCGCCGATCGCGGCCGGATCCGCCACCGCCCGCGCGGTCACGCCACGCACGGCGAGCGCTTCGGTCAGCGCGGGCCAGCCGGACGGCCTGCCGATCAGCAACGCCTGCTGTGGAACTCGCGCGTCGGCCCGCACTTCCACCGGCTCCCAAGCCATTTCGTGCACCAGCTGGCGCGGGCCGACGGCGCCGGAGCCGATGTCCTGCACCTTCACGTAGCGCAATCCCTGTGCCTCACACACCACCTCGCCGCTCTCGTCGGCGACCACCATGTTGATGGTGTCGGGCGTGCGCGGGTCGCGGGTGGTGTGCACGAAGATGCGGCCCGGCGGGTCGCCGCGGAAGGCCAGCGATTCGAGGTGCGACGAGGTGCGCAGCACCGACGAGTCCTCGGCCATCACCAGCACGCCGCTGGCGGTGAGCGCCGCGTCGATCACCGCGGTCCAGCTGGACGGGTGCAGCTTCGGCGTGTGGTCGACGGTCACGGTGGCGAGTTGCTCCTCGTCGCCGCGGACCAATTCCTCGACCACCCAGGGGAAGGTGTAGCCGTCCACGCCCATCGCGCGGAAGATCCCGTCCACCTTCGACCAGGTCCAGGAGACCGGGCAGCGAGCGCGGATCACGTCCGGGTCTTCCAGCCGGGTCGTGCCGACCACCGGTGCGCGGACCACCGTCGCCGTGGTGTGCGTCAGCCATTCGTCGTCGTGGCCGACGCTGTCCTCGTCGCGTTTGATCCGGCTGGCCAGGCGGACCTTGTCCTGCTCCAGGACCACCTGCACCACCCGTGGCGGATGCGCGGCCAGCGGCGTGCGGAACACGATGTCGCGCAACCCACACGCCGGTTCGCCGTCGGCCGTGGCGGCGCCGATGAACGAGTTCAGCACGACCGACGCGGGCACCGTCTCCACGCCGACGACCTTGTGCGACTGCACGTATGGCCGGTTGGACATGTCCAGCTCGGTCTGCCAGACCCGCTGCACCGGAGCGCTCGCGACGGTGGTGTGCCCGCCGACCAGGGTGTGCGTGTCCGGATCGTGGCCGCGGCCCGCGCCACGCTCCGGCGGCGTGTCCGGGAAGATCCAGAACGGCCGGTGCTGCCAGCGCACGCCGGGGACGTCCACCAATTCGCCGGTGTAGGACCAGGTCACCGGGCAGCCGACGCTGTGCAGGCGGGCCAGGTTGGCCAGTACCGTGCGTTGCTCCGGCTGGTCCTTGCGCAGCGTGATCGCCACTTGAACATCGGAAATACCCGCGTCCAGGGCGGTTTCGGTGATCGAGTGCGCCACCACCGGATGCGAGGAGACCTCGACGAACACCCGGGCGCCGTCGTCGAGCGCGGCGCGGACCGCCTGCTCGAAGCGCACCGGATCGGACAGGTTGGTGACCCAGTACTTGCCCTCGCGCAGCGCGTCGGAACGCGGGTCGGCCAGGGCGGTGCTGTACAGCGACACCTGCGCGGCAGCGGCGTGCAGTTCGTCGGCGGCCGCCCCCACCTGGTCCAGCACCGCGCGCACGTGCGGACTGTGGAAGGCGACGTCGCTGTTCACCCGCCGGGCCTGAATGCCCTCGGCCGCCAGCTCGGCGACCAGCGCGTCCACCGCGTCGATGTCACCGGAGACCACCGTGGACAGCGGGCTGGCAGCGATCGCGGCGACCACGCCGTCGCGCCCGGTGACCCGTTGTTCGACGTCGTCGAAGGCCATCGGCACCATCGCCATCGCCCCGCGGCCGGCGATCTGCTCGAGTGCGCGGGCCCGGCGGCAGGCGAATCGGGCCGCCTCCGTGCGATCCAGGCTCCCGGCCACCGTCGCGGCGGCGATCTCACCGACCGAGTGCCCGATCACCGCACCAGGGCGCAGGCCGAGCTCCGACCATAGCTCGGCCAATGCCACCTGCATCGCGAAGGTCATTGCCTGCGTGCGGGTTACCGTCCACGGCCCGCCCGCCTCTATGGCCTCGCGCGGGGTCCAGCCCAGCTCTTCTTTGAAGATCGGCGCGAGTTCGTCGATGACATGGGCGAACGCCGACTCGGTTTCGAGCAGCTCCTGCCCCATCCCGGACCACTGCGAGCCGTGCCCGGAGAACACCCACACCGGCCCGGCGGCACCGCTGTCGCCGAAAGTGTTTGCCGCCCATGTGGTCATGGTCGGCGAGCCCTCGGCATCGGCCAGCGCGTCCAGGCCGGCGAGGAGTTCCTCGGCGCTGCCTGCCACCACCGCGGCGCGGCGCGCCAGGTGCGAGCGGCGGCCGGACAGGGTGTGCGCCAGCGAATCCAGATCGACATCGGGGTTGGCGCGCACCCATTCGGCCGTCGCCCCCGCCAGCCCGCGCACGCCCGCTTCGGACACCGCGGACACCGGGAACACCCACGGCCGGGTGGCGCGATCGCGACGGCGGCCGGTCGCCGCACCCGGCTCCGCCGGCGGCTCCTGCAACACGACGTGCGAAATCGACCCACCCACACCGTAACTGGAAACCCCGGCCCGCCGGCCGTGCCGACCGGCCGGCCACGCGGTCGGCTCGCCGACCAGCCGCATCCCGTTGGTCGCCAGATTCAGCTCCGGATCGACCTCCTCGTGCGGGCTGGCCGGCAGCTCACCGTGCCGCATGGCCAGCAGCACCTTGATCACCCCGGCGATACCCGAAGCCGCCTCGACATGACCGACATTCGGCTTGAGTGTGCCGATCAGCAGCGGGTCGTCGCTGTCCCGGCCCGCGCCGAAGACGCTGCCCATGGCACCGGCCTCGGCGGAGTCGCCGAGCCGGGTGCCGGTGCCGTGCGCCTCGACGTATTGCACTGTGCGCGGCTCGATTCCGGCCCGCTGGTAGATCTCCTGGAACATCCGGCGCTGACCGTCGCCGCTGGGCGCCATCATCCCGTCGGAGCGGCCGTCCTGAAACGCGCCGCTGGCCAGCACCACCCCGTGCACCCGATCCCCGTCGCGCACCGCGTCACCGAGCCGCTTGAGCACGACGACGCCGCCGCCCTCGCCGCGCCCGTAACCGTCGGCCGCCTTGTCGAACGCCTTGCTGCGCCCGTCCGGCGCGGTCGCCGAGGCCGCGTCGAGCGCGACCACCAGGGCGGGCGAGGCCATGATGTTGATGCCGCCGACGATCGCCACGCCGGTCTCCCCGCTGCGCAGGCTCTGGCAGGCCACGTGCAGGGCGGTCAGCGAACCCGCGCACGCGGCGTCCACCGCCATGCTCGGGCCGTGGGTGTCGAGGAAGTAGGAGATCCGATTGGCGATGCCGTAGAAGGTGGTTCCGTTCACCGCCCAGGCGCCCGTGCGGCTCAGGTCCTCCAGCAGCCTGCGGCCGTAGTCGTTGGAGTTCGCCGCCACGTAGACCCCGGCGTCGGTGCCGGACAACGACATCGGCGGCAAGCCCGCGTCACACAGTGCCTCCCAGGCCAATTCGAGCATGATCCGCTGCTGCGGGTCGATGTACTCGGCCTCGCGCGGCGTGATCTGGAAGAACTCGGCGTCGAAGCCCTCGATGTCGCGCATGAACGAGCCCTTGCGGGTGGTCTTGCGCAGGATGGCTCGGGTCTGCGGGTCGATCTCGTAGGGATCCCAACGGCGGGAGGGCATTTCGCCCACCGCGCTGCGCCCGGCCCGCAGGTGTTCCCACAACTGGCCCGGCGTGTCTAGATCGGGGGCGAACCGGCAGCTCATGCCGATCACCGCGAGCGGCTCCTCGGTCGGATGCGGGGTCACAGTCGAAGTCTGGCCGTTGTCAGTCAAGGCGCACGCCTCCCTCATTGTCCATTGCGCGGCGCAGGCTCAGCGGACGCATGTCGGTCCATACCTCGGCGATGTGTGCCAGGCAGTCGTCCTTCGGGCCGGCGAAACCTTCGGCGGCCCAACCGTCCGGGACGTCCCGCCCGTCGGGCCAGATTGAGTACTGGTCCTCGTGGTTGCGCACCACGAGATACGTGCGCTCGTCCGTGGTCACTGTTACTCCCATCGATCTAGAACGCCCAGGCCGTCGCCGCCGCGCGATGGCGGCGGCTAGGTCTCGGCGCGTCCTCCCGGTCGGTCTTGCGGATGTCGTTGCTGGACAAGGTCGTTCGGTCAGCGGGCGGTGAAGCCGCCGTCGACCACCAGTTCGGTGCCGGTGACGCCGCCGGAGTGCGGACCGGCCAGCCAGAGGCAGGCCGCCGACACCTCGGCCGCGGTGACCAGCCGGCCGATCGGATGCAGGGCGGCGGAACTGCGCTCGTAGTCCTGCAATTGCGCGCCCATGCCCTCGGCGACCGCGCGCGTGCTGCGGGTGCCGAGTGCGGAGTTGTCGGCAACGGTGCTGGGGCACACCGCGTTCGCGCGCACGCCGTTGCGGCCGTATTCCAGCGCGATCGCTTTGGTCAGCCCGATCACGCCGTGCTTGGCGGCGACGTAGTTGGCGTACATCTCGAAGGCGACCCGGCCGCCGGTGGACGAGGTGTTCACGATCCGGCCGCCGCCCTGTTCGACCATGTGCGGCAATACCGCTCGGCAGCAGCGCCAGGTGCCGCCGAGGTTGACGTCGAGGGCGAGTTGCCACTGCTGCTCGGTCAGCTCGTGCACGCGGCGACCGCCGGGGCCGAGCATGCCCGCGTTGTTCAGCAGCACGTCGATCCGGCCGAACTCGTCGATCCCGGCCGCCGTCGCCTTGTCCACGGCGGCTTGGTCACGAACGTCGGCCACCGCGGTCACCACCCGGCTGCCCAGCCTGCGGCAGGATTCCGCGGTCTCCTCCAGATCGCGCCTGCTCGACATCGGATAGGGTCCGGCGTCCGGTTCGCAGTGATCGACCAGGATCAGGTCCGCGCCCTCGCCGGCGAAGAGCAACGCGTGCGAACGGCCCAGTGCGCGCGCGGCGCCGGTGATCATGGCGACATTCCCGTCGAGCAGCATCAGGCCTCCAGCGAATATGTTCGGTCGTGCGGTCCCGGTCCAGCCAAAGCCGTTGGGCGGTTTACGGTTTCGGTTGCCGGCGCGGGTAGCTGCCGGGCCAGGCGAGGCAGCGTCAGCGCGAGGACGTCGATCGCGCGGTACAGGTCGCTGAGCGCGATGTGTTCGTCGATCGTGTGATCCAGGTGGGCGTCACCCGGTCCGTAGGCGGCCATCGGCACGCCCCACGGGTCGAGTGTGTTCATGTCCGAACTGCCTGCTTTGAGCTTCAGCGTCGGCCGCACGCCCCTGGACGCGATCGCGGCGCGCAGCTGGCTGACCACCGGATCGGCCCGCGGGCGGGTCACGCCGGGCACCCGTTCGTCCACCCAGATCCGGCTGTGCGGAAGGCTTTTGGCGAAGCGTTCGAGTGCGGCGAAGTCGAAGCCGGGTGGCACCCGGCAGGTCAGGAAGGCCTCGGCGCGGGCGAGGTCGCCGCGCAGCCAGGTGAGGGTGCCGGTGGCGACGCCGAACGCGATCGGGTCGGCTCCGGGCGAGAGGCCACGCAGGTAGCCCTGCACCTCCGACGCGAACCGGACGGCCCATTCGACCGCGGTGGGTTCCGGGCTGCTGGTGTGCAGCGGCGGCTGCTGCATTTCGTAGCCGATGCCGGTTCGGCCCTTGTAGCCCAGGCAGATACCGTCCCAGCCGCTCGGTTCGCCGATCACCACCGCCGCGGGTTTCGGGACCGTGGCCATCACGTGCAGAGCGCCGCGGCCGCCGGCCACCTCCTCGCCGACCGCGCCCACCACGTGCACCCGCACGTCGCTGCTGCGTGCGGCGGCGCAAATCATCGCCACCATGGCGCCTTTGGCGTCCACCGCACCGCGGCCGTAGAGCAGATCGCCGATCTGGCAGACCGGTACCCGGCCGGGGACGGTATCGATGTGCCCGAGCAGCATCACGGTGGGGGCGGTGCTCGGCCCGATCACGCCGTGCACGTTGCCGACCTCGTCGACGTGGGCGTCGAACCCCAGCGCGGTCAGCTGTTCGGCGAGGAAGCCGGCCACCGGCAACTCCTCGCCGGACACCGACGGGATGCCGACCGCGGCGCGCAGCAACCAGGCCGGATAGTCGCCCTGCAGGTCGAGCGGCCGAACGGGGCGCGAGCGGGCGGTAACGGGGCGTGGATCACTCATGCGGCACTTCCTTCACGCACCCAGGTGCCGCCGCCGGCCAAGGCCTGGTGGATCGGCCGAACATGGTGAGCGGAGGCGATACTCACCCGCGCGACGGTCCGGCTGGCCCGCAGCCCCGCCCGGACCTTGTGCCGCATCCGGCCGCGCACGACGTCGCCGGTCAGGTGTTGCGGGCCGACCTCGACGATTCGGCTGGCCGGGTCGGTGGGGTCGGACAGCACGCCGCACACGTCGGTGAGCAGGACGAGCGCCGAGGCGTTCAGTGCCGCGGCGAGCCGGGCCGCGACCTCGTCGGCATCGACATTGAGCAGATTGCCGTCGGTGTCGCTGGCCGGCGGCGAAACCACGGGGACATCGCCGCGCGCCAGCAGCACGCGCAGCAGGCTGGGGTCGACACGGTCGATCCGGCCGGACTGGTCGTCCCGGATCAGCGTGGTCCGGCCGGCCCGCAGCGAACGGATCGCGGGTTTGCGGGATGCGGTGATCAGTGCGCCGTCCGCGCCGCTGAGCCCGATCGCGGGCGCGCCGCGCGCGCGTAGTCCGCTGACCAGTTGGGGTTTCACCTGTCCGAGCAGGGTGAGGGTGAGGACCGCGAGCATGCGCGAATCGGTGCGTCGGCTGCGCGTTCCGTCCGGCGACTCGATCACTTCGCGCGGCACCCCGAGCTGGTCGGCGAGACGATCGGCGGCGACGCCGCCTCCGTGCACGAGCACCACCGGCTGCCCGGCCGCGGCCAGCTCGGCCACCTCGTCGAGCACTGGTTCCGGGTCCGCGCCGCCACCGATCTTGACCACGATCAGCGCGTCCCGCACCAGGCCCGGCGTGTTCCGGCCGTGTTCTTGTCGCTGCGCCGTCATGTCCCGCTCCCTCCGCTCAGGCAGGATGCAGGCCGGGGAATCCCAGACCCGCGTCCTCGGCCAAGCCGCTGGCAACGTTCAGGCTCTGCACGCCGCCACCCGCCGCACCCTTGACCAAGTTGTCCAGGGCGGCGACCAGCACGATCCGGCCACCGTCCGGGTCCACGGCGCAGCCGATATCGACAAAGTTGCTGCCGGACAAGAACTGTGGATCCGGCATCCGATGCACGCCGCGGCCGCGCGCCACCACCCGGACGAACGGGCGGTCGCGGTAGGCCCGCTGCAGAACCCGCAAGACCTCTTGCCGAGTGACCGGCCGCGGCGGCGTGACATGACAGACCACCTGCACGCCACGCACCGCGGGGACGGCCGTGACGGTCATCCGCGCCCGCACCCCGGCGAGCTCGGCGATCTCCGCCTCGTGCCGGTGTCCGGCCGGGCGGTAGACCCGGAAGGCCTGGCCGCGCTCGGCGTGATGGGACGCCGGCGTGGGCTCGGCGCCGGAACCCGATGAGCCGGTCCGCGCGTCCACCACCACGTCACCGGACACCAGCCCCGCGCGCTGTACCGGCTCCAGGGCCAGGATGACGGCCGTCGCCATGCAGCCGGGAACGCTGATCCGGGTGGCGCCGGCCAACTCGTCGGCGAAGAGTTCCGGCAGCCCGGTCCGGTACGCGACACCCGACGCCGACCGGGCGCCTGCCCGGAAGTCCGGGCTCAGATCCACGATCGTCTCCGCGCGCTCGCCGACACCGGCCTCCAGCTCTGCGGCGGCGCCCATCGACACCGCCAGAAAGGCGACACTCACTCGATCGAGCTCCGGCGGCGCGTGGAAGGTCAGCCCGAGGTGATGCAGATTCGGGTGCACCTCCGACACCGGCCTGCCCGCATACCGGCGCGAGATGGCTTGCACCAGCTCCAATTCCGGATGTCCGTGCACCAACCGGAGCAGTTCGCCACCGGTGTAGCCGGCCGCGCCGACGACGCTCACCTTCACTACTCGCCCCAGTCCTCTTCGACCTCGGGCGCCAACGCCAAGACGACGGGTCCGGTCGCCACTACCTCGAGCTCGCTCGTGCAGTGTTGACAGATCACGATCTCGGCAACCAGCAGGTCATTGGACAGTTCCACCGAATCCCGGCACTCGGGACACTCCGCACTTACTGCGGTAGTCATGGGTTGCCTCCCGTAGATTGTGTGACTACTGTCTATATTCACACTGCAAAAACTAACACATACTTCACGTCAACACACCCCAGATCGCACAGCCAAAGGGACACGGAAAACCTGACGTGACCACGGGGCAGGCACTGGCAGAAGCGATCGCAGAGTATTCGAGTCGACGACTCGGTTCGGCTGCCTCATCGCGGAATAGACAGGGAGACAAGGGCGGTGGAGATCGAGCTGGCCGGTCGCGGGAACCGGGATGAACAGGCCGTCGGCGGCGCAAAAACCCGACAACTTTCGTATGCCGACTGTGTAGAGTCTGCATGCACATGCGGTATGTTCCGCGGCAGTGAAGTGGTCTCCGCCCATGCCTGACACCGGCCTTGCGCTACTCGGCGGACCGCGCGCCGTCCCCAAGGACACCGCGGGCGGCGACTGGCCGATCGTGACCGCGGCGGACGAACAGGCCGTGCTCCGCGTGCTCCGCAGCGGCAAGCTCAACGCCGCCACCCCCGCGGAACCCGAGGTCGGCGAACTGGAAAACGCCTGGGCCGACGCCACCGGAACCCGGCACTGCGTCGCCGTCGCCTCCGGCACCGCCGCCCTGCACCTGGCCCTGCGCGGCCGCGGCATCGGACCCGGCGACGAGGTGATCGTCCCGGCGCTGACCATGAACGCCACCGCCCACGCCGTCTACGCGGCCGGCGGCACCGCCGTCTTCGCCGACGTCGAACCCGAGACCTACACCCTCGATCCGCGCTCGGCCGCCCACGCCGCGGGACCACGCACCAAAGCCCTGCTGCCGGTGCACCTGCACGGCCTCCCGGCGGATATGCCCGCACTGCGCAAGCTGGCCGATCGCCTCGGCATCCCGGTTGTGGAGGACGCCGCCCAGGCACACGGCGCGGAACTCGGCGGCCGCCGCGTCGGCGCGCTCGGCGCCGCGGGCTGTTTCAGCCTGCACCCGCACAAGAACCTGCCGACCTGCGGCGAGGGCGGCCTGATCACCACCGACGATGACGACCTGCACGAACAGTTGGTCCGGCTGCGCAACTTCGGCGAACTGACACCGTCCGGCGCCCGCACCTATATCGCCCACCAGACGGCGCTCAACGCCCGGATAGCGCCGGTCGCCGCGGCATTCACCCTGTCCCAGCTGACCCGCTTCGAGGACGCCGCCCGGCAGCGCGAGCCACACATTCGCGCCTTCCTCAACCGGCTGGCCCAACTGCCCGGACTGCGCGTCCCCAGCGTCCCGCCCGGCCGCACCCATGCCTGGCACATCCTGCGCCTGATGCCCGACCCCGCCGCGTTCGGCCTCGGACCCGAACACCGGACCGGTCTGCGCGCCGCCCTGCACCGGGTGCTGCGGGCCGAGGGCGTTCCGGTCTCGCAGTATCAGGTCGTCCCGCTGCCCGCGCACCCCGCGTTCCGCCGAGCAGGTCTGTCCGAGTCGGCCGCACTGGACGAGGTCGCCGAGCGTTTCCCGGTCACCGCCGCCGTCGTCGACGGATCCCTCTGCCTGCAGCGCCGCCACCTCGATCCCGCCGCGGGCCCACTGCTCCAGCGCTATGCCGACGCGTTCGAAAAGGCTTGGCAGAACCTGGATCTCATCCGCCGAATGGCCGGTTCCCGCCCCGCGCCCGGCTGGCGCGAAGTGCTCCGCAAGGGCTGACCCACCGACTCGAAGGGAACCCGACATGGCCATGGCCACCACCGGCCCGCCGCATTCCCCCGCCCCGCCCGCGAACGGTGCGGCAGCGGCCGATGCCGCACCGACGCGCGATCCGGCGGCGATGGCGCGACGAATCCGCGAAGACGTGATCCGGATGGCGGGTGGTCCCGAGGGAGCCCACGCGGGCGGCAGCCTTTCCAGCGCCGACCTGATCGCCGTCCTCTACGCCGAATTGCTCCGTCCTGGAGACGCTTTCGTGCTCAGCAAGGGTCATGCGGCACCGGCGCTGTACAGCGCGCTGGCCCAGCTCGGCCGGATCCCGGTCGAGGAGCTGGACACCTACGCCCGCCCGGGTAGCCGCCTGTTCGGCCATCCGCCGGGCGAACTGCCGGGAGTCGAATTCGCCACCGGCTCACTGGGTCACGGTCTGGGCCTGTCGATCGGTCTCGCGCTGGCCGAGCAATTGTCCGGCGGCGACCGTCACGTGTACACCCTGCTCGGCGACGGCGAACTGCAAGAGGGCAGCGTCTGGGAGGCGGCACTGCTGGCCGGGCACCGCAGGCTGCCCGGATTGGTTGCGGCGGTGGACCGCAACGGTTTACAGATCACCGGCCGAACGGAAGAGTGCGTCGGCCTCGAACCACTCGAGGCCAAGTTCACCGCGTTCGGCTGGCAGGTGCGCGGCATCGACGGACACGACTTGTCCGCACTGCGCGAGGCTTTGCGGCCGTCGCCGGACGGCCCGGTCATGGTGATCGCCCGAACCGTGAAAGGGCGTGGCGTGCCCTTCCTGGAAGACCGGGTGGCGGGGCACTACGCCAAACTCAAGCCCGCGCTGGTGCGTCGAGCATTGGCCGCGCTCGCCCGTCCGGCGGGTGGTGCGTCATGACCGGCACACCGATCGTTCCGGAGCTCGGCCCCGATCCCCGCGCGGCCTACCGGGAGGCCCTGCTGGAGCTGGCCGCCGCCGACCCGCGGGTGATCTGCCTCGACTCCGACACCGGCGGCTTGGAGAACACCTTCGGCGCGCAATTCCCCGACCGCTACCTCAATGTCGGCATCGCCGAGGCCAACCTGATGACGGTCGCCGCCGGGCTCGCGCGCCGCGGCTTCATCCCGTATGTGCACACCATGGCCACCTTCGCCACCATGCGCGCGGGTGAGTTCCTCAAGCTCGACATCGTCGGCAACCGGCTACCGGTCCGCGTGATCGCCACCCACGGCGGCGTCTCCGCGGCGCATTTCGGCACCAGCCACTTCGCGCTGGAAGACCTGGCGGTGACCCGCGCCCTGTTCGACCTGGCCATCGTCGTCCCCGGCGACGCGCGTCACATCGCCGCTGCCACCAGGCAATTGCACGCCCTGCCCGGTCCGGCCTACCTGCGCCTCGGCCGCTCGGCCACCCCGGCGCCACCGGGCCCGATGCCCGATCTCGTGCTCGGCCGGGCCAGGGTGCTGCGCGAGGGCGCGGACGTCACCGTCGTGGCGGCAGGCCCGCTGCCCCTGCTTTTCGCCCTCGAAGCGGCCGATGAGCTGGCCGCCGAGGGGATCGGCACGCAGGTCGTCGACCTGCACACCCTGCACCCGCTGGACCGGGACGGCCTGCTGGCCGCCTGTCGCGGCCGCGCAGGCGTCGTCACCGTCGAGGAGCATCGCCCGCAGGGCGGCCTCGGTGACGCGGTCGCCGAGGTGGTGTCGGCCGAATCGGCCGTGCCACTGCGCCGATTGGCGGTCCGCGGGCGTCCCGGCGACCGCGTGCACGACCAGCAGACCGTGTTGCGGGCACATGGCGTGAGTACCGAGGCCGTGCTGGACGCCGCGCGAGAGTTGCTCGCCCGGCGGCCGGACGACCGGAACCACGAACCGAATGATCGACCGATTCAGCAACCGGCGCAGCACAGTGCCGCTGCCCTTTGACGAGGTGATGACGATGGACAGTCCGGCACGGGTCCGCGACGAGGCCCGAATCCGCTATGTGCAGAGCGTATTCCAGCGCGTGCTCCAGTTGAAGCACGAGACCACCCCGGACGACGAGTTCTTCGCCCTCGGCGGCACCTCGCTGACCGCCATCGAGGTGCTCGACCTGATCGAGGCCGAACAGGGGGTGCGCCTGCCGGCCCGGAAGTTCTATCAGGCCACCGCGATCCGCGAACTGGCCGGTGAGCTCCCGCCGACCGCGGCCGACGGAGGTGCGTGAGCATGGCGTCGCGACCTCGTGATCACCTGACGACATCAGTTGCTGGAGGAAGTCCCATGGAGGAACCCACGCTGAAAGCGGTCCCCGCGCCGACGGCCGGTTCGCCGGAACCGGCGGTGGACCGCACGCGAACCATGCCCTCGCTCACCGGGTTGCGCTTCTACGCGGCGATGGCGGTGGTGCTGTGCCACGTCGGGATCAACGTGCTGCCGCGGTTGACCGACTCGCGGCCGGTGATCGGCACGTTCCACGCCATCGGCATCGCCGCGCTGTCGTTCTTCTTCGTGCTGAGCGGGTTCGTGCTGACCTGGGTCACCACCAAAAAGGTTCCGGTGAAACGGTTCTGGCGGCGCCGGTTCTTCCGGGTCTATCCGAACCATCTGGTCACCTTCGCCGCGCTGTGCGTGCTCGCCGCGATCGCCGGGCATGCCCTGTCGGCGCGCGACACGGTGGCCACGTTGTTCCTGGTGCACGCCTGGATTCCGGACCAGCACCTGCTGTACAACCTCTGGTCGAACGCGCCGACCTGGTCGCTGGGCCTGGATCTGCTGTTCTACCTGCTGTTCCCGATCCTGCTGCCGCTGGTGCAGAAGATCCGGCCCGAACGCCTGTGGCCGGCGTTCATCGCGATCTACGCGCTGATCTGGTCGGTGCCGTTCGTGGCGAGGCTGTTGCCCGCCTCGGAGATTCAGCGTGGCACCGGCGTGCCGTGGCTGCAGATGTGGTTCATGACCTTCTTCCCGCCGGTGCGGATGCTGGAGTTCATCCTCGGCATGGTGCTGGCGCAGATCCTGATTCACGGCAAGTGGATTCGCTTCCCGCTGCCGGTGGCGCTCGTGCTGCCGATCCTCGCGGTGTTCGCGCAGGGGGTGCTGCCGCTGCGGTTCGGCGTCGCGGTGCTGCAGGCGCTGCCGATGGCGCTGGTGATCGGTGCCGTCGCGACCGCCGATCTCGGCTCGCGCGCAACGGCATTCGGCGGGCGGAAGATGGTGCTCCTCGGCGAGATCTCCTATTCGATCTACCTGATCCACTGGCTGGTCGTGGCCTACGGTCCGATCGGGCGCACCTCGCCGAGCTGGGGCGGGGATCCGAGTGGAACCTCCTCGTGGCCTTGGGTGATCGCGTTGTCGGTGGTGACGATCGCGGTCAGTATCGGGTTGTCGGTGCTGCTGCATCTGTACGTGGAACGGCCCGCGATGAATCGATGGAGTCGTTCGAGCCGACCGCCACAGAGCGCGCCTACCACCACGGCCCCGCGATAAGGGTTACGGCCCTGCTCGACGATGGCCTTTCCGGATACAACCGGAAAGGCCATCGTCTTATCAATTTCTGTTGGCGGAGAGGGAATTACCGACGCTCAGACCGCGATGCTGGCGGCCAGTGAACGCACAGTCGGCGACTCGTACAGCAACCCGACGCTCACCTGCTGCGCGAGCCGCTCGCTCAACGCCGCCGCCAGCTGCACGGCCCGCAACGAGTCGAACCCGAGCCCGAAGAACGAATCCTCCCGCCCGACCCTGGCCACCGCGAGCACGGCGGCCGCCGCCCCCGCCACCAGCTCTTCGAGCCAGCCCTCGGGCGCCACGTAGCCGGAACTCCCGGCGCCGATCGCGGCCAGCAACGCCGCCCGGTCCGGGGCGCCGCCGCGGTCCCGCTCGATGCGCGAGGTCACCGCCACCCGGGCGAAGATCGCGTGCCCGGCCAGCCTGGCCGCCACCGCCGACCGCACCCGCTGCGGATCGGCCCCCGGCTGCGGCACCACCGCGACCGCGATTGTCCCGCTGCGCAATTGGTCCGCGGCCAGGAACGGCTTGATCTGCTCGTGCGCCGGATCGGCGCCGAGCAGCAGGTGCGGCGCCCCGACATGCAGCGCACGCAACAGCGCCACCATCCCGGACACCGGATCGATCAACGACAGACCCCGATGCCGAGCGGCCGGGACGAGCGGGCTCCCCTGGTTCATGCCCGGCCCGCCCCACATACTCCAGGCCAGGCTCTGTGCCCGCCTGCCCGTCGCCGACCAGCGCTGCGCCCAGCCGTCGAGTACCGCGTTGGCCGCGGCGTAGGCGCCGAACCCGGTGCCGCCGAACAGTCCGTTGACGGAGGAGAAGACCACGACGGCCGTATCCGGCCGGGTGGCCAGGATCGCGTCGATGGCGACGCAGCCACCGGCCTTCGGGCGCAGCATCCGATCCAGCCAGTCCGTGGATTCGGTGCGTAACTCGTGCTCGGACAATCGATCCCACTGCGGCGCGACCGGAGCGCCCGCGAGGTGCAGCACCAGGTCCAGCCCGCGCCCCCACTCCGCCTCGGCCGCCGTCACCTCCCGGCGCACCGCGTCGGAATCGGCCACGTCGACCTGGCGATATCGGACCTCACCGACCGTGGCGAGGATCTCCAGTTCCGCCTGCGCGCCGGCGTCCAATTCCGCGACCGGCGTGCGCCCTACGATCAGCAAACGGGCGCCGTGCGCGGTCACCAGATGCTCGGCCACCATCCGTCCCAGCCCGCCGAGTCCGCCGGTGAGCAAGCAGGTTCCGCCGCGCGGCAGCACGCCGGCGGGCACGTCGAACGCCTCCGGCAGCGGCACCGTGCGCAACCGCTGCTGCCACGGAACTCCGTCGCGGACCGCGACCACATCCTGCTCGTGCCGCTGTTGTGCCAGTACGGCAAGCACATTCGCGTCCGCGTCGGCCGGGGCATCGATCAGCGTGCAGCGGGCGACCACTCGTTCCGCGCGCGCGGTCCGGACCAGCGCGGTCAGGCCGACCCGATCCGGCACCACCAGATCACCGGGAACGGCATGCGCGGCACCGGTAGTGAGGACGGTGAGCTCGGCATCGGGCCGAACCCGCGCCAGCACCCTTGCCGCCGTGAGGAATTGCGCCAGCACGGCACCGGACGCATCGGCGACCGCACCGGTGGCGACGAAAAGCACCTGCGGCGCAACAGTTCCGACCCGATCCAGCGCCTGTTCCAAGGCTTTTCCGAAGTGGTCGCTACGGGCCGGGAGCAGAACATCAACCGGCGCGAGCCAATCGACCTCCGGCCCGCTGACACAGGCAATCACCGGGCCGTCGGATCGCCGTCGCAGCGGCTGGTCGGACGGCTCCCAGCCGACCGCGAGCGCCGCCACACCGGTGTCGTCCTCCGTGACTTCGGGACCGGCGCCCTCGACTTCCCCGCCGTAACAACGGTCATCGAACCGCCCGGCGTGCCAGCCTTCGAACAACCGCTCGCGCTGCACTTTTCCGCCCTGCTGCCGCGGGAACTCCTGGGCGGTCACGGGCACCAGATAGGTCGCCCGCAACGCCAGATCCCGCGCCAGCGCACCTCGAATGGCGTCCACCAGCGCGGGCACGTCATCGGTTTCCGGCACGAAGAACACCACCAGCGCATCGGTCCCGGTGTCCGCGTCGGGCACCCCGACCACCGCCGAACAGGCCGGCCGCACGCCAGGAACCTGCTCGACCACCGCCTCGATCTCGTGCGCCGGAAAGTTCGCGCCGTTGACGATCACGGTGTTCTTCCCGCGACCGGTGAGATACAACCGGCCGTCGCGGAGAAACCCCAGATCCCCCGTGTCGAACCAGCCGTCGGCGGTGAAACTCTCCCGGTTCGCCCGCTCGTTGTGCGCGTACCCGCGGTGCACGGTGTGCCCGGACACGTGCAGCCGGCCGACCCGCCCTTCGGGCAGCACGTTCGCCTGATCGTCGGTAATGCGCAGCGCCACACCGGGTATCGGCGTCCCCGCCTCGGTCACCACCAGCGCACCCGGCGTGCCGACCGGCAGTTCGCGCAGCCCACCGTCCAACGAGGCGGGCTCGAGCGTGATGGTCCCCGCCGCCGGGTCATCGAGCCGCATGCGGGCGTAGGTCACCCCCGAAGACGTCTCCGACATCCCCCAGCACGGCACCATGGCGTCGGCCGGGAGCCGATGCGGCACAAGCAGTTCCACGAAGCGCCGCGCGGTGCGCGCCACCACCGCCTCGCCCGCGTTGCAGATGTTGGTCAGGCTGCTCAGATCCCAAGCGCCCGCCGCGATCTCCTCGGGCCGCTGACAGACCAGCGAGAACGCGAAGTTCGGCGCCCACGTGCAGGTCGCCCGGAATCGGTCGACACAGTCCAGCCACAGCAGCGGACGGCCGATCACCGACTCCGTCCGCACATTGACGTGCTCGCAGGTGAGAAACACGTCCCGTAGGTTGAACATGATCATCCCGCCGACATGGTCCAGCGGCATCCAGTTCAGCGACACCTCGTGCTCGGTGAAGTCGTTCGCGTCGATCGCGGCGTAGGTCCGCGCGACGATCGTATGGTGATAGTGCTGAACGCATTTGGGCGTGCCGGTGCTGCCGGAGGTCAACAGGTTCACGGCCAGTTGCCCCGGATCGGGCACCGTCCAGCCGGCCAAGTCCGGGCCGGACAGCGTACTCGCGTCCAGCACACGCAACGCCTCGCCGCCGGGCAACCGATCGCCCAGCGAGCACACCCCGGTGAGCAACTCGGGATCGGCGACCACCGGCGGATGTCCGAGTAGTTCCCAGGCGGCGACCAGCTTGCGCACCCCGGCGTTGTCGGTCCGGTACTCGGGCGCCGGAGCCACCGCGGTGGGCAGGAATCCACCGAGCACACAGGCCCACCAGACGGTGACGAAGTTCCGGCTGTCGGCACACTGCAACAGCACGGAATCCCCCACCGCCAGACCGTGTCCGCGCAGCCCGCCGAGCATCCGGCGAGCGTCGTCGTACAGCTCGGCGTAGGTCTGCCGATCCGTGCTCCCGTCCGGCAGCACATAGGTGGTGCCCCGATCCGGGGCCACCCGCGCGGCGCGGGCCAGCGCCTCCGGCAAGGTCGGCACCGCGTCCGCGGGCAAAACCGGCTCCGGCCCGCGGGTCGACGCGAGCCGGTCCGGCGAGATCGCGACACCCCTGGGCACGTGGCCGGCCTCGGTCGGCTGCCGAGTCCGCCGGGAACGTAGCTGCCGGTCGTACACGGCGGCCGCGTCGAGCACGCCCGCCGTGTCCGCCGCGATCCGGGCGATCTCGTCCGGTGCGATCCGGGTGCTTGGGCTGGCGGCAGTGCGCACGCGAGCGTCCTTTCGTCCTAAGCGGCCGGTACCACGGCGGGCAACTGCTCGCCGATCCGCCGTGCGACCGCCGCGGTGAGTCCGACGATGAAGTAGTGACCGCCCTCGACGCTCAGCGCGGTGTATCCGGCGCTGGTCTGCTCGGCCCAGCCGGCCAGGGTCGGCGCATCCACCGATCCGGTGGACCCGCGCACCGTGGTGATCGGCACCGGCAGCGGCGCGCGCGGCCGGTATCGGTAGTTCTCCCAGAGCGCGAACTCGCTGCGCAGCATCGGCAGCAGGAACTCCTGCAACTCCGCGTTGCGCACCACCGCCTCCGGCAGCCCGCCGCGCTCGCGCACGGCCGCCAGCAATTGTTCGCCGGGCAGCCGATGGAGCGGGTCCGCGGGCGGCGGCGCCTGCGGCGGGGGCTGCTCCCCGACGATCAGCCGCTGCGGCCAGATCCCGAACCGGCTACCCATCTCGTGCGCGATCTCGAACGCCAAAAGCCCACCGGCACAATGCCCGTACAACGCATACGGCATCGTCGTATAGGGGCGCAACGCGATCGCGCACGCGGTAACCAGCCGTCCGATGTCACTCGGCGGGTCTTCCCGCGACCGATCCTCGCGCCCCGGCGGCTGCACCACCACCGTCTCGATCTCGGCCGGCAGCAAGGCCGCCATCCGCTGGAACACCGACGCGCCGCCACCGGCGAACGGCAAGCAGATCAGCCGCTGCCGGGCACCCGGGCGCGGCAGCCTGCGCACCCAGAGCGAGTCCGTCGCGTAACTCACCGTCCCGATATCGGCGGTCATTGCACCGCCGTCCCGTCCAATTCGGCTGCCAGCGCGGCGATTTCGGCGTCGCTGCGGCCCTCGACCAGCTTCAGCGCGTCCGCGAGGGCGTCCTGCTGCGTCTGCTGCTCGGCCTTCGCCGCGTCGACCAGCGCGGCCAAGCCGGACACCGTCGGGTCGGCGAAGAAGTCCGCGATCGAGGGCGCCACCCCGAACACCGCGTTGACCCGCGAGGACAGCTGGATGGCCTCCAGGCTCGTCCCGCCCGCGGCGAAGAAGTTCACGTCGTTGCCGATCCGGACACCGAGCAGCGGCGCGAAAACCTCTGCGCGCATGACACGTTCGGTGGGCGTGCTGTTCTCCTCGTCGGCATCGGTCAGCTCGTCGACCGAGAACTCCACCGCGGGCAACCGCCGCCGGTCGATCTTGCCGCTCGGCGTGAGCGGCACCTCATCCAGCGGCACCAGCACCGAGGGCACCATCGCCGCGGGCAGCCGCCCGCTCACCGCCGCGCGCACGGAATCGAGTTGCAGCTCACCGGCCCGCTCGGGGACCACATAGGCGACCAGCATCGCGCCGGTTCGCGGCTCGATCACCACCGAGGCCACCGCCTGGGCGACCCCGGCCACCGCGTGCAGCGCGGCCTCCACCTCGCCCAATTCGATCCGGACGCCGCGGATCTTCACCTGACGATCGGCCCGGCCGACGAAGCACAGATCGCCCGCGTCGTCCCAGACCGCGAGGTCGCCGGTGAGGTAGCGGCGCGATCCGGGCGGCCCGTCCGGGTCCGGCCGGAACCGGTCCGCGGTCAGATCGGGGCGGCCGAGGTATCCGCGCGCCACGCCGAGTCCGGCGATGGCCAGCTCGCCGATCGCGCCGGGCGGCAGCACGCCCGCCCCGGTGCTGTCCACGACGTAGGCACGGTGGTTCGCCATCGCGCGCCCGATCGGCGGAGACGAGGTCCATTCCCCCGCACAGAGTTTGGCCACCACGGTCACGGTGGTCTCGGTCGGCCCGTAGCCGTTCCAGAAACCGCGGCCGCGCGCCCATCGGGTGGTCAGCTCACCGGTGAACGCCTCGCCGCCCACGAACGCCACCCGCAGATCCGGATAACCTTCCGGCGCAAGCAATCCCATGATGGCCGGCGGCAGATCGACAATGGTGATCCGCTGCCCGCGCAGCACCGCGTCCAGCGCGTCCACCGAACGCCGCTGGTCCTCGTCCATCACATACAGCACGGCGCCGCTGAGCAGCGTGCCGAAGATCTCGAAGACCGAGACGTCGAAACCGGGCGAATTGAAGTGCAGCACCCGGTCTTGCGGGGTGAGGTCGAACATCTCGCGCACGGTGCGCACGAAGTTGGTGACGTTACGGTGCTCGACCACAACACCTTTGGGCTTGCCGGTGGAGCCGGACGTGTAGATCACGTAGGCGGCCGCGGCCGGTGGCACCGCGGGCGCGAGGCCGGGCGGATCCGGCAGCCGCAGTGATTCGTGGTCCGGGTCGGGGTCGATGACCACCCGATGCGCCGGCGGCACCCGCCCTGCCGTAGTCGGCGAGACGACAATGGTTTTCGCGTCGGT
This sequence comes from Nocardia sp. NPDC006044, assembly GCF_042871115.1. NCBI lineage: Bacteria > Bacillati > Actinomycetota > Actinomycetes > Mycobacteriales > Nocardiaceae > Nocardia > Nocardia sp. NPDC006044. The sequence continues at coordinate 589,663 of NZ_JBIAID010000004.1, read as the reverse complement.
ATCCGCCAGGATCATCGCCAGCCGCTCGTCGGGCTGAGTGACGTCGAGCGGCACGTAGGCGGCCCCGGCGCGGAGCACGCCGAGCGCGACCGCGATCAGCGCGGGCCCGCGTTCCATCACCACCGGGATCAGGTCACCGGGTCCGGCGCCGGCCGCGGCGAGCCGGTCGGCGATGCGGCGCGACCAGTCGTCCAGCGCGCGGTAGCTCAGGCTGCCGTCCTGCCAGACCAGCGCCACGTGATCCGGGTCGGCGGCGGCGACCTCGGCGAAGAGTTCGTGCACCGGGGTGTCCAGGGGCAGCCCGATCGGGGCGTTCCAGTGTTCGAGGATGTCCGCGCGTTCCCGCGCGGTGCCGAACGGGGCGTCGCCCAGCGGCCGGTCGGGCTGGGCGCAGAGGGCGCCGAGGGTTTGCAGGAACCGGTCCAACAGGCGGTCGGCGGTGGCGCGACGGTAGAGCGCGGTGGCGAATCGCAGTGCCACCGTCGGCCGTTCGCCGCCGCTGACCTCGAGTGCCAGTTCGAACGCCCCGGCCCCGGCGTCGACCTGCTCGCAGCCGATCCGCACGGCGTCGGCCGCGATCGGACCCGCGGGTTCCCCGGTATCGACGAAACCGATCTGAACCAGGGGCAGCCGCCCGGTATCCGGCTCCACGCCGAGCGCGTCCAGGATCAGCTTGAACGGCAACGTCGCGTGCAGGGCGCCGGCCAATCGAGCGGCCCGCACCGCGGCGACCACCGCGACGAAGCTGTCCGCCTCGTCCAATTCGACGCGCAGCGGCATCAGATTGCCGCAGTCGCCGACCAGGCGATCGGCGTCGAACGGACCGGTGACGTCGAACGGCAGGCCGATGGTGAGATCGCCCCTGGCCGTGTGCCGGGCGATCACCACGAGCAACGCGGCCAGCAAGACGTCGTATCGCTCGGCGCCCGCCGTCCCGGCCAGGGTGTGCACGGCGGCAACGAGTTCCGGCGACATCGACCAGGTGACCACGTCGCTGCTCAGGTCGAGCAGTCGCGGACGATGACCGTCCGGCGGCAATTCCGTTCCCTCCCAGCCGGATAGCGCGCCCCGCCAATATTCGGTGGCGTCGCGAGCGGTGTCCTGCCCGCACCACTCCCGCTGCCAGTTCGCGTAGGCGCCGAAGTCGATCGCTTCCTGCGGCCACTGCGGCGTCTCGCCGGCCACCCTGGCGCGGTAGGCGAAAGCCAAGTCGCGCTGTACAACCCGCGCCGACCGCGGGTCCAGCACGATGTAGTGGCCGACCAGTACCAGCAGATGCCGCTGCGGATCGGCGCGCAGCAACCGGAGCCGGATCGCGGGGCCGGTGTCGAGTTGCAGACCGCGGCGCAACTCGTCCTGCACCACCTCGTCCGCCCGCGCCCGCAACTGCCCGTCGGCTACGTCCTCCACCGTAAGCCGCAGCTCCGGTACCGAAAGCACCTGCTGGGTGCCGCGCGTGTCCTCGTCCGGGAAGATCGACCGCAGCACCGTGTGCCTGCGCAACAGGTCGGTCAGCGCCTCGCGCAACGCCTCGACCTCGAGTGGGCCGTCGATCGGGAACGCGAAGCCGAGCCCATAGGCCAGGCTGCTCGGGGCGAGCCGGTCGAACAGCCACAGCTGCTCCTGCCGGTAGGACAGCGGTGCCGATCGGACCCCGGAGGAGACGTCTGCCAGCTGGGCCAGCAACTCGTCTCGGCGCTCCCCCGGGAGCTGGCGCAGTCGACGAAGCAACTCGCTCTGTGGACCCATGCCGTGGCCTCCCAGTCAATCTGCAACTTACTACAGCTAGATGTCGCCTGTTGAGAACAGACCCCTCGAAGTCAACATAATACTCTGCAAGCGACCATGAAAAAGTCTGTAGAAGGACAAATTTTCGATGCCGCACACCGGCGCGAAAGGACCCTTTACCTGCCGATACACGCGCGCAGCACGAAGACTGCGAGCGCTGGCTCGACCGCCAACTGACTACACTCAGCCGGCCGGTTCGGGCGCCGATCCGACCGCGAGCCGGGCCGCCAGCACCGCAAGCAACTCCAGCGGCGCGTTCAGGAAGCTGTAGTGCGTGCCGGGCAGGACCTCCTTCTCGGTCTCCGCCCATTCCGGCCAGCCGCCCATCAGCGTGTGCGGTACCTCCACATCCGCACTCCAGCCCAGTGCGGTGATCGGGCAGGGCACCGAACCCGCCGGGCGCCAATACCTCTTGTTCGCCTCCAGGTCGGCCTTCATCACGTCGATGAAGAGATCCACCAGCTCACCGGCCGATTCGGGCGCCCCCATCGCGGCGAGCAGCCCGGCGATCTCGTCGCGCAGGCCCTGCTCGTCCAGGCCGAGAAAGCGACCCCACGGCCCGTCCTGCGGCGCGACCTGGCTGGACACGAAGTACCGATCCGGTGCGGGCAGACCGCGTTCCGCGATCTGGATCACCAGCTCGAACGCGGGCAGCGCACCGCCGCAGTGGCCGAACAGCGCGTACGGACGGGCCGTGATCAGCTCGCCGACATCGTCCAGCAGCGCCGCGGCCACCTCTTGATAGGTGCCGAAATATGGTTCCTTGATGCGGTTCTCGCGTCCGGGTAGCTGCAACGGAACGACCTCGGCCGCGCCGATGGTCGCGGGCCAGGCCCGGTACATCGACGCGCCGCAGCCCGAATACGGCATGCACAGCAGCAACATTCGAGACTCGGGTGCGGGTTCGCGCAGAAACCAGCGGCGCTGCTGCCGTTCCATCACGCCTTCTCCCCGATCACCACGCCGTTGGCGCCGGGCGAGTCGAACCGGACCGTGCGCACCCGCACACACCCCGCGTCGCGCAGCCACGCACCGTATTCGGCGGCGGTGTAGTTCCGTCCCAGGCAGCCGACGAGCATGTTCATGCTCATCAGCGCCGCGTCCGCCGGACCGGTCTTGTCGTCGTCCACCAGGAGCTCGCTGATCACCACGAGGCCGCCGGACGGCAGCGCGTCCAGGCAGGCGGCGAGGATCTTGCGGTTCCGCTCCTCGTCCCAATCGTGCATGATCATCGAAAGCAGCACGGCGTCATGCCCGGTCGGCAGCGGATCGGTGAAGAAGTTGGCGGCGGTGGTACCGAGCCGGCCGGACAGGCCCGCGGTGTCGATCCGTTCCTGCGCGATCGCGCACACGTGTGGCAGATCCAGCACGGTGCCGCTCAGATGCGGGTGCTGCCTGCACAATTCAATCAGGGTGGCCCCGGATCCGCCGCCCACATCCATGATTCGGCGCACGCCGGACAGGTCTACCGCCTCGGCCAGCGTGCGGGCGGTCAGCGTGGAGTACGCCCAGAGCGCGCCCCAGAAGTAGGCCGGGGTGTTGCCCTGTTCGAAGATGGTCCGGCTCGGGTCGACCACCGGCCGGCTCGGCGCGTCCGTGCGGATCGCCTCGGCGGCCCGATTCCAGCCCGGCGCGGTGTGTTTGGCCACCATCTGCACGTAGTCGCCGAAGTAGTCGGGCCGGCCGGGCACCAGGTAACGCTCGGCCACGGCGGTGTTGCGGTAGCGCCCGTCCTGGTGTTCCAGCAGGCCGAGCGCGGTGCACGCGGTCAGCAGGATCTCCGCGGGGCGCTCGTTGATGCCGAGCCGGCCGGCCAGCTCCAGTGCCGTTGCCGGGCTCGGGGCCAAGGCCTCGAACAGGCCGGTCTCGATCGCGGCGGTCAGCGTGTGGGTGCGCCACATTCCGGTGGCCAAGTCGATGAGCAGGGTCGGTGGCGGCGCGGACGCGACCCCGGATCGTTGCGCGGGCGGGACGGCCGTCGCCAGTCCCTCGCTGATCGTCCCCGTGTCGGTGGTCATGCCGGCCTCCCTCGTTGGTCCGGGAAGTGTTGTGCTCGTGTGTATCCCGGTGATGTTCGAATGCTGCTCGACCCGGTGCAGCGGGGGCAGACCGCCGATCTGCGGTGCGGTGTCGAGCAGCGTGGCCAGGCCGCTGACCGTGCCGGCGACCTGGAGATCGGCCAGTTCGATCCGGCGGCCGAATTCCTGCTCGATGCGACCTTGCAACTCGGCCAGTTGCAAGGAGTCGCCGCCGAGTTCGACGAAGTGGTCGTCCGCGCCGACCCGGTTCAGGCGCAGGACATAGGAGAACAGCCGGGCCAGCACGGTTTCCGTGCCCGGGGCCGGGGCGCGCCAGGTGCTCGCCGGCCGCCAGCGGGCCCAGTCGGCGGGTGGCAGCTGCCGTCGATCGATCTTGTTGGAGGTGTTCTGCGGCAACGCGTTCAGCTGCACATAGGCGACCGGAACCATCCAGTCCGGCAACCGCTCCAGTGCGTAGTTGCGCAATTCCAACGGCGCCACATCGCGTTCGGCGACGAAGCAGGCGACGAGGCGCACCTGGTCGCCGTCCGGCGCGGTGACCACCGCGACCCGGCGCACGGCGGAGTGCAGGCCGAGCGCCCACTCGACATCGCCGAGTTCGACGCGATTGCCGCGGATCTTGACGATGTCGTCGATCCGGCCGTGGTGTTCGAGGATGCCGTCCGGACGGAGCCGGCCAGCGTCCCCGGAGCGGTAGATCCGGCTACCCGCTGCCCCGAAGGGATTGGGGCGGAATCGATCCGCCGTCTGCGCCGGATCTCCGAGGTAACCCAGGCTCAGGCAGTCCGAGTCGATCCACACCTCACCGATGCCGTCGCCGACCGGAGTCAGCCCGTCCTCCTCCAGCAGGTGCACGGTGACGCCCTCGATCGGGCGGCCGACGGTCGGCGGCAATTCGCGGTCCGCGGCGGTGGCGGTCGCGGCGGTGTGCCGTCGCTCCCACGGATAGCAGGAATGAGCGACCTGGAACGCCTCCAGGCAGCCATAGGACACCGCCACCTCGAACGGCAAATCCGCAGGCCCCCAACGATGTAGCCGCTCGCCGCCGCAGGTCAGCAGCCGCAGTGCGCAGTCGCGCGGCCACGGCAGGCTCTGCAAGACCTCGCCGACCGGGGCGACCACGAAGCACTGGGTGATTCGTTGCGCCAGTAGCCACTCCTGCAACGCCCGCGGGTTCGCGTACACGTCGCGCTCGCCGATCACGATGTGCGCGCCCCGCCAGAGCAGCCCGCTGACCTCGTGCAACGCGATCCCGGCACCGGCCGCACCGAGCCACGAGCCGCGATCGGCACCGGTGGTCGCGTTGATCGCCGCACTGCGGTCCGCGCTCAGGGCGATCCAAGAGTGCTGGGCCAGCACGATTTTCGCGGCGCCCGAGGAGCCCGAGGTGAACATGGCGTAGGCGAGCTCGGCGCGACGCGGCGGCCGGGGCAGATCGACCACGTCGTCCGTCGCGGGGATCCCGGCGTCGAGCAGCACCCGGGGCAATCCATCGGGCCCGGCCGGTATGGGGTGGCCGTTGCCCGCACCGATCACGACGACCGGCCGGGCGGCCTCGATCGCGCGGCTGAACCGTTCCGCCGGAGCGGCCGGATCCAGCGGCATGCAGACCGCGCCGGCCTTCAGGCAGCCGAGCATGCCGACCACCCACTCGATCGAACGGCCGAGATACATGGCGACGATGTCACCGCGCGCCACGCCCGAGCCGACGAGTTGCTGGGCGAGTCGGTTCGCCTGCTGGTTCAGCTGCGCGTAGATCAGTTCCCGATCGCCGTGCCGGACGGCAGGCGCCGCCGGCGTGGTGCGGGCGAAGTCCTCGATCCGGGAGACCAGTGTCGAATCCGTGCGCACGTCGTGGACGGCCGGTCGACGATTCAGTGATGAGGTCATGCCCTATGACTCCTCTGCGGGGAAGTCGGTGCGAGATGTCGATTTTTCTCAACACACCACGCATCACCGTACAGTCTCTTTGCCGGGAAGTCACGTGCGTGTTGGCTTGTGCAGCAAGGCAAGAACTCCTGCTCAATGGCTGCATAACAGATAAGGTGTCTGCATGAGAGACTACGAACACTCTATGCCTCTCGCGGCAATTCAAGAACACTTCTGGTTCCCGGACGGTTCGGCCGCCGAGCAGGCCCCGCTGACCGAGTGCGTCGGACTCGCCGTGCCGGTCTCGCTGGACTCGAATGCCCTGCGCACCGCGGTCCGCGCGATGCTGAGCCGGCACGAGATCCTGCGCAGCGCGGTGCGGGCCGAGGGTGGGCAGCCGGTGCAGGTGGTGCTACCGGTGCCGCAGCCGCTGCCGATCACCGAGATCGCGCTGCCGCTCGATCCCGGCGCGGACCTCGCGCTGCTGCGCGACCAGGAACTGACTCGATTCGCCTGCACCGGAATCGATCCGGCGGCCGGCGGCGCCATCGCGTTCCTGCTGATGCGCGGCGGCGGGCCGAACGGCGGCGATGTTCTCGCGGTGGCGCTGCATCACCTGTTCCTGGACGCCACGGCGGTTCGGCTGCTGCTCGCCGAGCTCAGCGCGGACTACGACGCCGCACTGGCCGGAAAGCCATCGCCGGTGCCGACACCGGAGCTGCAATACAGCGACTTCGTCAGGTGGGAAAGCGACACCCTGTTTCCGGCCTTCGAAGCCGCCGACACCGCGTGGTGGCAGGCGACGCTGCGCGACGCGCCGACCAGCCTGGACCTGCGGCCGGACCGGCCGCGGCGGCGGATCAAGCGCGGTGCGGGCCGGCGCACCGCCTTCGTCCTGCCCGGAGTGGCCGGCCTCGCGCTGCGCGGCACCGCGCGAACGCTGCGCTGCTCGCCGTACGCGCTGTGCCTGGCCGGGTGGGCGGCGACGATCGCCCGCTCTACCGGCCACCCGGACCTCATCCTCGGCGCACTCGCCGCCAATCGCACTGTCCCGCAGCTGAAAACGCTCATCGGCCAGCTGTCGAACACCGTCCCGCTGCGCCTCGACCTCGGCGGCGACCACACGCTGGCCGACGCGACGAAGCGCTGTTCGGACACCGTGGCGGCCGCGATCGAGCACGCCCGGCTGCCGTTCAACCGGATCGTGCGCGCCATCGGCGCGCCGCGCCCGACCGACCGGACCACGCTGATCCAGCACCTGTTCCTGCCGCCGGTGGACGCGGTCGGCGAGCTGCGGCTCGGCGGGCACCCGGTGCGGGTACTCGACATCGAACGCGAACGCGGCCGGTTCGACACCGTCGTCGAAATCGAGTTCGCCGGCGCCGAAGTCAGGCTGTGGCTGGAATACGACGGCGATCTCTACACGCCGACGGGCATCGACGCGCTGGTGCGGGATTACGCCGCCGTGCTGCGTCAATGGCTGGCGCGCCCCGAATTGCGGATGTCCGAACTGGTTTTGCACCAACCGGTTCCGGCACCGCTAGCCCCGATCAGTGCGGAGCCGGTCCGGATCCAATTGCCCGACGGAACGCCGATCACGGTGTCGCTGGACCGTTCTCGCGGTGCGGACTACTGGCCGGTGCTGACCGGAGTGACCGGAGCCGAAGACCTGCAACTGGATTCGGCACGGTCGGTGCATCAACCGTCGCCGCTGCTGCTCGCCGGAGCCCCCACCGGACTCACCGCGCGACGCGACGCGCAGGGACGGTTGGAGATCGTCGCCGGACTGCCCGAGACTGCCGCTGCCGAGCCCGACCTCGTCGAAAACCACACGGCGTCAACCTCGGACCGCCTGCTGGAGCTGGTGACCGAACTCTGGGCTCAGGCCCTCGAACACCCCGGGCTCAGCGCGGACGACGACTTCTTCGCCTGCGGCGGACACTCCATGCTCGCCACCCGGCTGACCGCCGAAATGCAGGAGACCCTCGGCGTGCCGGTCCGGGTGCGGACCTTGTTCGAGAATCCCACCCCCGGTGAACTGACCGTCCACCTGCGCACGGCGAATCCCGAACTGGACAAGATGCTTCAGCTGGTTTCGGAGTTGGGCGACCTGCCGGACGACCTGATCCCTGCCGTACCGAACGATCCGGAACATTCTGAGACTTCCGTACCGAGTTGGCCCGACACCGTCGTCGACGTGCCGCTGCTCTCCGGCCAGCGCCAGCTATGGCTGGCCGAGCAGGCCGACCCCGGTTCGCTCACGCACACCATCCCCCTGGTCCTGGACCTGTCCGGACCACTGCGACCGGACGCGTTCGCCTTGGCGGTGAACGATGTGGTGGCGCACCAGCCCGGCCTGCGCGGCACGTTCGTCGAGGTGGAAGGCCTTCCGGTACAACGGATCCACCCGCACACCGGCATCGACGTCACCGTCCTCGACCTCACGACACTCGATGAGACCCAACGCGAGGCCGAGTTGAAGCGCCTCGAACAGGACATCGCGTTCACCGGTTTCGAGATCACCGCCTACCCCTTGCTGCGCGCCCGGATCATCCGCCTCGACGCGCAACGCCACCAGGCCCAGCTGCTGTTCCACCACCTGGTCATGGACGAGGTGTCGATGACCCTGCTGATGCGCGAACTGAGCACCGCCTACCAGGCCAGAGCCGCCGGTCACCCGCCGAGGTTGTCCAGGCACGAAGTCGACTTCGGCATCCTCGCCCGAGCCGAACAGGACATGCTGAACGGCGCCGAAGGCGAACGGCTGCGGCGATTCTGGGTCCGCGAACTGGCCGGCGCACCGGAGTTGCGGATCCCCACCGACCGGCCGCGCGGTGACAAGGCCAGGTTCCGTGGCGAGTTCCTGGAGCGACCGGCCTCGGTCGCCGGGGCCGCCGCCGTGCGCGAGCTCGCGGCGGCGGGCAAGACGACTCCGTTCGCCGTCTTCTGCGCCGCCGTCGCGGTCCAATTGCACAGGCTCAGTGGACAACCCGACATCCTGATCGGCATCCCGACGGCCAACCGCACCCAACGCGGCGCGGAACAGTTGATCGGCTGCTTCCTCAACGTGGTCCCGCTGCGCCTCGACCTGTCCGGCAACCCGCGGTTCGACGAGCTGGTCCAGCGCGTCCGCGCGGCCGTATTGCGGGCCTATGAACACCAGCAGGCTCCGTTCGCCGACATCGTGCGGCTCCTGCAGCGACCCCGGGTGACCGGGAAGCACCCGATCTACCAGGTCACCTGCGAGCTACAGCTGGAGACCTGGATCCCGGCCCGGTTCGCCGCCGGTGTCGACTGCGACTATCGTTTCCTCACCCACGGGACCGCCCGATACGACATGGCCTTCCACGGCCTGCTGCGCCCGTCCGGCCTGTCCGCGATGCTCGAGCTGAACACCGATCTGTGGGACCACGCATCCGGTCACCAGCAGATAGACCAGGTCCTGCGGATCCTCGACGCCGCGGCCGCCGGCCCACGCACCCCGATCGCGGACCTGCTCCCCGAATGAGGTATTCACCCGAAATGTATACACTTTCGAGAACACTGCACTGTTGCCTCTGCCTGTGGCATTCTGGTTCAATAACACTCAACACTCGGCGCCCATAGTCTGCGATCTCGCGGTGCCTCCCCCGATGCCCGGGTCATAGGTGCGGCTCACCGAGGTTCGGAGGAAAACGTGACTGCGACAGAGCAACCCGCCACACAATCCGTCGTCGATCGGCTCACGACGACATTCAACTGGCTCGACCCCGAGTACACCCCGGAGCTGGCCGAGATCGTCAACCGCACGATCCGCGAACGCACCCCGGTCGCCTACTCGGCCGCGCACGGCGGCATGTGGATCCTGTCCCGCTACGCCGATGTCAAGGCCGCGCTGCGCGACCACGAGACGTTCAGTTCCGCTGCGGGCGTGCACTTTCCGCGCGCCGCGGGCATGCCGCCGTTCGCCCCCATCGACTTCGACCTGCCGGTGCAGGCCAAGATCCGCAACCTGATGGCGCCGCCGTTGAAGAAGCAGGCGATCCACGAGCTGGAAGCCTCGGTGTGCGCGCTCGCGGCCGAGCTGATCGCGCCGATCGTCGAACGCGGTCACGGCGACTTCGTTTCGGAGCTGGTCCAGCCCTACGCGATCGGCGCGCTGGGACTGGCCATCGGATTGTCCGTCGAGGTGCAGCACGAGATCCGCGCCATGACCAGCACGATGTGGCGCTACCTCGGCGAAGAGACCGACGCCACCAGCTTCTGGATGCACTACCAGCCCATCCTGGCCGGCGAGATCAAGCGGGCAAGGGAGAACCCCGGCGACTACTACCTGTCCTGGCTGGTGAACGCGACCCTCGACGGCGAACCGGTCTCCGACGATCTGCTCTACTCGATCATCGTCTCGTATTGCGTTGCCGGACATGCCAACACGATGAACACCGTGAACCGGATCCTGTGGTGGCTGGCCGGTGATCCGGAGCTCCAGCAGCGCCTCAAGCGCGAGCCCGAACTCATGGCGACCATCGGCGACGAGATACTCCGCCGCTGGTGCCCCACCGACCGTTTCACCCGGGTCACCACCCGCGAGGTAGTCGTCAGCGGCGTCACCATCCCCGCGGGAGCCCGCGTCGTCCTGCTCTTCGACGCCGCCAACCGCGACCCCGAAGAATTCCCGGACCCCGAAACCTTCTCCCTGAACCGCGGCAACTCCCACCACCACCTGACCTACGGCCACGGCATCCACCGCTGCCTGGGCGAACATTTCGCCCGCATGGAATTCAAGGCGGTGCTCTCCGAGATCGCCCGCCACCCGACCTTCCACCTCACCGCCGCACCTCCCATCCACTTCGACAACGGCCGCCACATCCTCTTCGACAGCCTCGAAGTCCGCTTCGACAGCTCGGCGGCGTAACACTGCACCCCGCACGCAGATGCCGGTGTTGTCCAGGTCGGACAACACCGGCATCTGCGTTGCGCGGTCGCCTACGGCGACCAGCCTCAGCGGCGGTAGAAGTCGCCGAAGGTCCATTCGACGTTGAGGCCGCGGCCGGTGCCGGCCGGGCCGCGGGTGAGGGTGGGCAGGACGTCGGTGCGCAGGAGGTGGCGCAGGACGCGTTCGCGGAGGTCGTCGTCGGCTACCTCGGGGAAGTACTCGCGCTGGTTGGAGGGGACCAGGACGGCGTCGACGAATTCGGCCTCGGACATTTCGAATGAGCGAACCCGCATGGCGCCCGCGAAATGTGGAGTGAGGGCGGCTTCTACGGCGAAGCGGTCGTTGGCGGTGGGCAGGATGCGGCGGTCGGAACGGCCGAAGGCCTGGATTCGTTCCTCTTCGGACAGGCGGGCCGCCGCCGCGGCCGCGATGCGCACCGCAGCCGGGAGCCCGTCGACGCGGAACGAGTCCGCCTCGGCGATCAGCTGCATCCAGTGTTGCCGGGCCAGCCGGTTGGGGTCGTGGAACAGCACCGACGACTCGGCGGCCGGACCGAGATCCGGTGTGCTCCAGATCAATCGGCCGCCCGGCACCAGCACCCCGGCGAGGTTGGCGGCTACCTGAGTGAACGCCCGAGCGGGGATCAGGTGAAACACCATGTTGGCCATGACGATATCCATCGCCCGGCCCTCGGTGACGTCGCGCAACGCGCGGAAAGCCTTGTCCCGCGACTGCATCGAATGAAAGCGCGTCCACGGGCTGCCCCGGAGCAGTTCATAGCCCTTGGCGAACCAGCCGGAGGGTATGTCCACCAGATGGATCTCGAACTCGGCACCGATCCGCGCGAGCCGTTCTTCGAGTTCGATATCCCGGCACGCCTTAATCAGCTCGATAGCGGCCAGCCCGGTGCCCGCCCCGTAGTCCATGACCCGGATGACCTCACCCGCTGTGGCGGTGCGGGTTCGGCGATCTATCTCCAGCAGAACGTCTTTGACGACCACACCGGTCGCCGCCGCACACCACCCGCGCGGCTGATGGATGTCACCACCGTCGAACAGCAGCCGGTGCAGTCCCTCACCGTCGGAGAGGTCGACCGAATCGTCCGGCCGCCAGGTGTCGTGCCGCTCCGGCGAGGCGGCGGCCGCGAACGACCGATCCCCCTCGGGACGGACGGCCAGGCGGTTCAAGCTGATCGCCACGAACGGTTTCCGTGCCGGATAACGCTGTTCCAGGTAGGCGATCGACTCCAGCCCCGCGTCCCGGCAGCAGCGCATATAGGCGGCGTGATCGACGAGCAACTGATGCGAGTATCCGTGGTAGGCGTCGAACGCGATGCTGTGCAGCGACCCGATATGCCGCCGCACGACCTCCGGCGGCACCGAATGCGCCTCCAGCACGACCATTCCATGCTTGCGAATGTTGTTGCGCCACCGGCGCAGATGGACGACCAGATCGTCCTCGATCTCGCGGTCGGACAACGCGTGACCGGCCGAATCGACGGCCGCGCCCTTCGACCGTCCGCCCGGCATCGCGACGCCCGCACCCCGGAACTCTCGATTGTGATCGATGAAGCTCCGGATATGCAGCCCGTCCTCGACCGCGACACCGACCTCCTCCAGCTGGATGCGCACCCCGTCCGGATCGCCGATGTCCCCGGCCAGCAGCAGCGCCGGAACTCCCGCCGCGCGCAACGTTTCCCGCGCGCAGTCCAACGCCGCCTCGTTGACGTCGATGCCGACCATCAGCAGCGGATCGGTGTCCAAGCAGCGCCCGCGCAGCGTCGATTCCCGAATGAGGTGATACAGCCGCGCAAGCCACGTTCCGTCGCCACATCCCATGTCGGCGATGAACGTAGGTTGACTGGAAACCGGTGTCCGATCGAAGATTTCGACGAATATCCGATCGGCATCCGCGTAGTAGCGGCGGTGCGCGTGCCCGCTCGCCACCACGTTCAACTCCCGATTGACGTGCCACTCGGGCACACCGAACTCGGTCGTCACCACGAGCTCGCCCCGATACAACTCCGGCAGCCGGGCGAACATCGGCAGATACGACCCCACCATCCCGAAATGCGTGGCGAACGCGCACAACTCACGCCCGAGACCGGTCCAGCTCGCCTCCGCGTCGACATACCCGGACGTCTGTAAGAGCCGCAACGCCGCGCGTCCGAATCGGCTGGCGGGCAACACCGGTCCCTCGGCGTTTAACGCCCCCGACGCTTGCAGATGCAGCACCGTGGGGACGATCAGGCCACCTTCGACATGAACCGGAGAATGCGCCTGCTCGAGCACGAACTCGCGCCGCCACACCGCCAACGCCCCGGTCAACGCCTCGTACTCCGCGACGAGATCACCCCGCCACGGCACCGCCCAGGCCTCCGGCGAAGGATCGTCGAACGACGCCAGAAACCGCCCCACCCGCAGATAGCACTGCGGCGCATCGGCAACCGCCCGCCCGGCCCGCGTCCAGTTCAGGAATACCGACATCGGGTCCAGATCGGCAGCCTCGCGCAACCATCCCTGCGCCACCAGCGACCGCAACGCCACCCGAAGATATCCGAACCCACTCGCGGTCAGGTCCGGCAGCAGCTTCCGCAGCGACCGTTCACCACCGGAATCCGTTGTCAGCAACCCCAATCGGTCGAGCGCGCGCAACGTGACCGAAAGGACGACCCCGTCGTCGTACAGGAAACACTTGCGCCGCATGGCACTTCGAAAATCAATGGTCTGCGATTCTTGAACGGTCATGGTGTCGTCGCCTCGAGTTCATGGTTCGAGCGGATGGAATGGCAGACCCGCCGGGCAGGCCGGTTATGCGCGAACGCGGGCCGAATCCCCTGCCGCCGTTCCGGTTTCGGCCAGCAGCCGAAGCCGGCGCCGGTCCAATTTGCCGCTCGGCACCTGCGGCAGCGCGTCGACGACGTGCAGCACGGCGGGCACCATGTGCTCGGGCAGCGTGGCACGCAGGCGCTCCCGGATCGCCGCGGTATCGATCCCCGCGTCGGCGACCACGAACGCCACCAGGATCAGATCGATGCCCTCGCTGCCGGCCGGCGTCACGCCACATGCGTTGACCTCCGGGTAGTTACTGAGCGCGGATTCGACCTCGCCGAGCTCCACCCGGAATCCCCGGATCTTCACCTGACTGTCCGCGCGGCCCAAATGATCGATGGTTCCGTCCTCGCGGCGACGGGCCAGATCCCCGGTCCGGTACATCCGTTCGCCGACGCCGTCGGGTGCGGGCACAAATCGCGCCGCGGTCAGACCGGGCTGCCGCCAGTAGCCGAAAGACAGTTGCGCACCGGCGATATAGAGTTCGCCGATCGCACCCGGCGCCAGTTCGTGGCCGGCGTCGTCCAGCACATACGCGCGATTGCCCGGAATCGGAAGACCGATCGGCGGCAGCGGCGGCCATTCGTCCGGATCGTCGGCGAGCGGATGATTGATGACGGTGTGCGCCTCCGACGGCCCGTACTGCTGGAACAGCCGGCACTCCGGCAACTTCTTCAGCAGCGCCCGAAGCGCGTTCGTGCACTGCAACTGCTCCCCCGCCGGAATGATCTCGCGCAGCCGCACCGCGTCCAGGTCGACCTCGTCGGCCACCATCACCAGCGACTGCAACCCGACGTAGGGCAGGAATATCCGATTGATCCGCGCCCGGATGATCAGATCCCAGGTGAGCACAGGATTCCGGCGCGTGGTGTCGTCGATGCAGACCAACGTCCCGCCGGAGATCAGGGTCGCGAAGATCTCCTGCATCGCGACATCGAACGAGATCGCCCCGTATTGCAACGTCCGGCTCCCGGCACCGGACACCGACGCGCTCGCCTGCCAGCGCACCAGATTGGCCAGCCCGGAATGCGGCATCAGCATGCCCTTGGGCCGCCCGGTCGACCCGGACGTATACAGCAGGCAACACCCGTTCGCCGGATCGGGCTCGTCCAGCGGGTCCGCGGGCACGTCCGCCGAGCCGTCGAAAACCTTTGGAATGATGAATGGTTCACGTCCATCCGAGACGAACGGCGCGACGGTGTGCGCGTGCCCGACCACCACGGCCGCGCCACTGTCGTCCACCATCATCCGCAATCTCGCCTGCGGATACGTGACGTCGAGCGGCAGCACCGCCGCACCCGACCGCAGGATCCCGACCAGCCCGACCAGCAGGCTCGCGGACCGCTCGGCCGCCAGCGCGACGACCTGCCCCGCCCCGACGCCCCTGGCCCGCAGCCCGTGCGCGATCCGCGCCGACTCCCGCCACAACTCGGAATACGACAGACTCTGCGCGTCGTCCACGACCGCCGGAGCGTCCGGGTAGTCCGCCACGGCGGCGCCGATCCCGCCGACCACTGTGCGCGAACGGATTTCGCTGTGCGTCACCGGAGGAACCCCCGCTCGGCGTCGAGACCTTTCAGCTGCTGTTCGATCTCGGACACCACCGCGCCGAGCCCGGGATTGCGGATGACGCTGTAGTGGTCGCCCTCGATCTCGCGCACCACGAGCCCCGGCGCGAACTCGCGCCACGTCTGCGCCATCCCCGGCGGCGACTGCGTCGCGGGCAACAAGTGCACCGGCCCGGCGTACTGCCCAGGCGGCCGGTACGCCGCCACGTTGAGCATGTGCGAGCGGTACACCGAGAACTGACGCATCATCTCCTCCAGATCCAGCACCTCGGGTGCGGCAGAACCCCACCGTTCCAACAGATCCGCGAACACGCGCCGCGGCGACAAACGCCCGAGCCCGGACAACGTCGGCAGCTGAACTCCGAAATCCGCACTGACACTGTGCAAATAGCCCTCGGCCAGGCGCGCCTCCGCGTCCGGCGCGGCGGCGTCGACCTCGAACAGCGCGGAGTCGATCAACGTCAGCGGCACTTCCCGTCCGCCCCGCTGCGCGTGGAGGCGCGCCATCTCGAACGCCACCACCCCACCCAGCGACCAGCCGACCAGCGCGAACGGTCCGCTCAGCACGTCTTCGGGCAACTGATCGAGATACCGCTGCGCCAACGCGGTCACCGAGGGCCCCGGATCACGGCCTTCGAACGCGTACACCGTGCGGTTGCTCAACGCGGTAGCCAAAGCGACATAAGGGAATACGCCGCCGCTGGCCGGATGCACGGCGACCACGGACACCGGCTCGAACCCGGCCTGAATCTCGACCAGATTGCTCAGCGTCCCGGCCTCACCGGACATGCTGACCACCCGCGCCGCGAGATCGGCCACCGTGCGATGCCGGAACAGCACGCTGACCGGCAGATCGATCCGGGTCGCCTGCCGCAGCCTGCTCATCAGCTGGATGGCCAGCAGCGAATGCCCGCCGAGCAGGAAGAAGTTGTCGTGAATGCCGACCTCGTCGACCTCGAGCACGGAACGCCAGATGTCGACGAGCAGCCGCTCGGTGGCGTTGCGCGGCGCGACCCGCGCGACTTCGCGGTCGTCCCAGTCGATCTCGCGCAGGGCCGCCGAATCGACGGTGCCCCGCGCGGTCAGCGGTAGCGAGTCGAGGAAGACATACGACTTGGGCACCAGCGGGCCGGGCACCAGTCGTTGCGCGTGGGCCCGCACGTCATCCCGCAGTTCGGCCCGATCCGGCTGCGCACCCGGCGAAGTGGCGAGATAGGCGACGAATCGCGCGGCACCGGCGGAGTCGGCGATCGAAAGGACCCGCGCGTCGCTCACCGACCGATGCGCGGTCAGTGGCGCTTCCACCTCGCCCAGCGACACGCGGACCTGCCGCAGAAGTACCTGTGCCGCTTCCGGTCCCAGCAGTTCCAGCTGCCCGTCTTCCCGGAAACGGCCGAGGTCACCGGTCGCGACGTCGCTGCCGGGCGCATGACTCACCCATACCCGGCCGGGGGCGCCGATCGGGAGCGGGTGTCCCTCGGTATCGCGGATGCGGACCGCGAGGCCCGGACAGACGGTGCCGGCGATGTCGCGCCCGAGCGGCCGATCGTCCAGGCAGCGGCGCGACGCGATGTCGCCGATCCCGGCAACCCGGTAGGCAGACCAGAATTCGGTGTCCGGGAGCAGACGCAGGCAACGCACCTCCAGCTCGACGCCCAACGGCTCGTGTGTGCTGATCACCCTGCGGATCCTGGGCGAAAGGTACTTCCGTTCAACAGCATCCATCACCTGACTCAGCAGACCCGGTGCGATGCACAGGGTATCGACGTCTTCGGTCGCGAGCGCGCGCAACACCGCGTCGAACAGTCCGGCGCGCACGTCGACCAGCACCACCTGCGCGCCGGCCTCGAGCGCCCAGACTGCCTCGTCGACCTCGATCGCCGCCGGTGTGGCAGCGAACAACACGACACCGCGCGACGGCAGCGGAAACCGAGCTCGCCGTCGATCCACCGCCCGGCGCAGCACCGCATCGATCCCTTTGCGCCACGCGGGAATCAGCTCATCGACCAACCAGCGATACGCCCCGGTCGCCGCGTCGTTCGGCACCGGAACCGGCTCTCCGTCCGCGAACACGATGTGCGGCCCCACCCGAACCACCGGCTCGCCCGAATCCGGCGCGGCGACAGGAGAACTCGTCCCCACCGCCCCACCTACCCGGTCGAACTCCTCCAGATCCGCCGAATCGAACAGGTCCAGCCCGGACAGCGGCACCTCCGGCCGCGCGATCGCCGCCGCAATCAGCCGTTCGAGCAGCGTGGCCATCCGCGCCACCGCCGCCGCGTTGAGCAGCTCGCGGTTGTACAACCAGCTGCCGCCCATCTCCTCCTCGGCGACGAACACGTTGAATTCCAGGTCGAACCGCACGATCCCGGTGTCGAAGGGCACCAGGTCGGCGTCCAGATTCGGCAGCCGCACCCGGTCGTTCGACGCGGTCTGGAAGTTGAACAGCACCTGGAAGATCGGCGTGACCGTCGGATTGCGGTCCGGTTGGAGCTCGATCACCAGCTTCTCGAACGGCATGTCCTGATGCGCGAACATGTCCTGCGTGCGTTCGTGCCCGCGCCGGATGGCCTCGGCGAGGCTGGGCTGTCCGGTCATGTCCATCCGCATGACCAGCGTGTTGACGAAGAATCCGATCATGCCCTGCAACGCGCTGTGCGTCTGGCCCGCCGTCGCCACGCCGACCACGATGTCGTCCTGCGCGCAGAACCGCTGCAACAGCGCGTTGAAGCAGGCCAGCACCACCACGGACGGCGTGGTCTTCGCGTTTGCGGCGAAAGCCAGCAGGTCCTCGCGCAATTGGCGGGAGTACGTGAATTCGTGGACGCCACCGTTGGCGCGCTGGTGGGCGGGCCGCGGCGCGTCGTGTGGCAGTTGCAGCAGGCCGGGCGCGCCGTCGAGGCAACTGCGCCAGAAGTCGTTGAGCTCGGTCAGCCGCTGCCCCGACAGCCGCGTCCGCTGCCATACCGCGTAGTCGATGTACTGGTTCTGCAATGGCGCCAGCTTCGCCGGTGCTCCGCCACGCATCTGCGCGTAAAGGCCGTCCAGTTCGCGGAACAAGGTGACGATCGACCAGCCGTCGCAGACGATGTGATGCACGGTCAGCGCGATCAGATGGGCGTCCGGCGCGACCCGGACCAGCAGAACGCGCAGCATCGGCCCGGTCGCCAGATCGAACGGCCGCCGGATCGAGGTCCGCACCAATTGGTCTGCGGCAGTGACCGGGTCGGGCTCGGCGCTGACGTCGTGGCTATCGATCTCGGGCCGGAAGCCCGGGCCGACCCGCTGCACCGGAACACCGTCCCGGCTGACGAACACGGTGCGCAGCACCTCGTGCCGATCGATCACCACTTCGAGCGCACGCGCGAACGCGACCGGATCGGGCGGCGTGCTCGTCCGCAGCACCACCGGGACGTTGTACGCGCAGCTGCCGGGCACCAGGCTGTCCAGAATCCACAACCGCCGCTGCGCGAACGACACCGGACCCGTGCGCCCGGCCGATTTTCGCTCGGCGCCGGCGAGCATTTCCGCGAGCAGCCGGCGTTTGTCCGCGACGTCCATGTTCGCGATCGGACTGTGCATGCTGTCCCCGTCTCCTCTCGTCGCGGTCTCCGTCGACAAGACGGTGCTGAACGCGCAGGCCGGAATGAGCCGCCCGGCTCGGGACGAGTCCACAGGGTCGAACCTGCCGACTCTTCAGTCTCTGATGACTACTCGACATAGTCATCGAAGATACGACATTTATGTCACACCAGGTCATGCGCGTCAAGGCCGGTGCGCACCCGGCGAAGCGTTGCCTGTTCGCAGTGTTGTATTTGGCCGACAACTGATGACTTCCGCCCGGCGGGCACAGCGGTACCGGGCACGCCGGACACTCGCTGAACGCCCGGCGGCTCAGCGCAGATTCTGCAGCCGGACCTGCCCGCGGGCGACCAGACTGCCCACCGCGTCCACCGTCTCCACCACCCAAACCTGGTGCGTCGCACCACGATGCACCGGCAGCGCGGTCGAGGTCAGCTTCCCGTTGGCCACGGTGGCGGGCAGGAAGAAGTCGGTGGCGTTGCTGACGCCCACCACCATCCCGCGATCACCGAGCCAGCAGTCCGCGGCCACACTGGCCACCGATTCGACCACCGCGCAGTGCACACCGCCGTGCAGGATGCCGTGCGGCTGCAGCAGGTCGCCGCGCACCGCCCAGCCCGCGACCACCCGATCCGGGCCGATCTGCTCGAAACGCAGGCCCAGGTGCTCGATGTAGGGTCCGAGACCCAGCTCGACTTTGTCTGTTGTTCCGGCCATTGCTCATCCCACCGCTCGATCGACCCTTACCGTCAGCCGGCTCAATCCGCACGCGCGCGCGACATGCGCCGCTTCCCGCTCGAGCTCCTCGCGTGGCAGGTCGCCTCCGTCAGGGAACGGGGTCACCACCACCTCGTGGCCGGCCAGCTCCCACACGCCGCCGATCCGGCCGTCCACCACGACGATCGGCGATATCCACCCGGACGTACGGCTCACCGCGGCGCGATGCGCCTGCGGAAGAATCCGGTCGTCTTTGGTCCCGGGGCCGAGGATGTACTGGTCGAAGCCACCCAGCAGCCGAACGCGTGGGCATTCGGCGGTGTCGGCGAGTTCGGCCGCGTACTCGGTCGGGATCAACGCCGCGCGCCCCTCGACGTCGACCTCGGTCAGCTCATCGCCCAAGTCCGCGAACCACTTTCGCAGCCTCGGCTTGCTCGTACTGTTCAGCGACAGCCACCGGTCGAACGCCTCGGGCGTGCTGGGACCGTACGCACCCAGGTACGCCTTGATCACCGTGGCCGCCGCGACATCCAGGTCCGGCGCTTTCGCCCAGTCCGGATACTGACTGGCCGGTAGCGTGAAGGTCACCTTGTTGCCCCGATTCGGGCCGTGGCACAGCACGCCGCGCCAGGCGAGTGGCTTCAGCACCTGACCCCAGCCCGACCGCAGCCTGGCCTCCATCCCGGCGAATCGCTTGTCCGACACCAGTTCCCGGACCAGCTGATCGCGGGTGAGCACCGTGCCGTCGAGCAGGTCGGCCACCTTCTCGGTCAGGTCGTCGATGTGCCGCGGCGTGACGCCGGAAGCCCGCTGCCAGGACGGTTTTCGCCAAGAGCCGTTGGCTTCCATCAGCGTCAGATAGGCGCTCGCCGTGCTGGGCGTCAGCAGATGCAAAGTCCCGCGCATCGCCCAGGTCTTGATCAACCCGAGCCCGGCGACGTCCCGGTTGACGCTGTCCCGATCGGGCGCCGACTGCCGCAACGCGACGGCCAACTCGGCGGCACTCCAGACCTGAACCTGCACACCGCACAGTCTGCCGACGATCTCACCAGCCGTCCCGGTGCTGCGCGGAGCCAGGTATTGCCGTCGCATCCGCCATGCGGAAACCTGCGCCCCACTGACCTTCACGCAGCCTCCTCAAGTGAATAGCACCCCACACTACACCTGGTCTGTAGTCTCTGGCCGCCCCTGTCCGGCCACATATTTCGCGGATGACCGGCGAATCTCGCCCTGTCGGTACGCTAGCTCGCGTCTCGTATGTCGAGTACAGTGTCGCTGGAGACATCACCGATACTGTGCGAGTGTTTGGGGGAAGTCCGACAGAAACCACACACTATTCACCGTATCTCGGGGTGACTTGCCGGCTCGCCGCACCGACAACGCGGCGCTCGAGACTCGCGACGGTGCACTGCCCCGATGGTCGAGCGCACCCCTTCGGCCCACGACCCCCCGCGGACGACGGCCGCGGACGGCGCTTGCCGAGGCGATAGGAGAGGAACGGGGAGATGATCGAGCAACGAGACGACACCGCCGACGCCCTACAGCAGCGACTGGCCGCCCTCAGCCCCGCGCAGCGGGCTCTCGTGGAACGCATCATGGCCGACCGCGGCGCGGACCCGACCGGGACCATCCGCCGGCGACCGGCCGACCTCACCCACATACCGGCGTCGTTCGAACAAGAGCGCCTCTGGTTCATGAACGAACTGTTCACCCAGCGCCAGATCTTCAACGTGCCCACCGCTTTACGGCTGCGCGGCCCGCTAGATGTCGAGGCGCTGCGCCGAGCCGTCGCCCGGGTGGTCGAGCGGCACGAGGCTCTGCGCACGGTACTCGTGCTGCGGGACGACAACCCCTGCCAGGTCGTGCTCGACCGGATGGACGTGCCGCTGGTCGTGCATCCGTTCCGGGATCTGCCCGACCCGGCGCAGGCCGCGCGGGACCATGCCTCGGCGTCGGTGGGCGAGCCGTTCGACCTGCTCACCGGCCCGCTGCTGCGCTGCGACGTGTACGAGATCGGCGCCGACGACCATCTGTTCCTCCTCGTGCAGCACCACATCGTTTCCGACACTTGGTCTTTGGGCATCCTGCTCACCGAGCTCGGCGCGTACTACTCCGGCGAGTTCGGCAGGCCGGTCACCCTCGCGCCGCTCGACGTGCAGTATCCGGACTTCGCCTACTGGCAACGGGAAATCCTGGACAAGCAGTCGCTCGAGCGCCAGCTCGACTTCTGGCGGACCCAGCTCGCGGGCTACTCCGGCCTGCTCGAGTTGCCGACCGACCGTCCGCGGCAAGCGATTCGGACCTCGCAGGGCAGGTTCTGCCCGATCGAGTTCTCGGTGCCGCTCAGCGCGGCCGCGCGCCGGCTGGCGAAGGAGAACTCCGCCACGCTCAACGTGGTCTTTCTCGCCGTCTACTTCGCGCTGCTGTCCCGGCTGACCCGGCAGCAGGACCTGGTGGTCGGCGTGCCCATCGCCGGCCGCTCGCAACCCGCGCTGCAACAGCTGCTCGGCTACTTCCTGAACTGGCTGCCGGTCCGCGTCCGGCTCGACGACCGGCCGTCCTTGCGGCAGCTCATCCAACGCACACGAGACGTGTTCGCCGGCGCGCTGATCAACCAGGATCTGCCCTTCGACATGCTGGTCCGGGAGCTGTCCCCGGCCAGGGTGCCCGGCGTGACGCCGGTGTTCCAGACCTCGTTCAGCCTGCGCGATGCCGCGCCACGGCCGCCGGACCTGCTCGGGCTGGACGTCGACTTCGCCGAATTGGACGGCGGTGTAACGCATTACGACCTGATGGTCGAGCTGTGGTGCGAAGACGACCGGGTCATCGGATACTTCCCGTTCGACGACGCGCTGTTCGACGAGTCCACCATCGAGACCTACGGCCGCTGGATGATCCGGCTACTGGAGGAGGGAACAGCCGACCCCGATCGCCCGTTGTGCACGGTGCCGCTGCTGACCGAGGCCGAGCGCGACGATCTGGTCGGCGATCGCAGAACCGAACTCGGCACGGTCGATACCGCGCTGCACGAACGGTTCCGCTACCAGGCCGTGCACCGGCCGGACGCGATCGCGGTGTGCGATGAGAACACTCGGCTGTCCTACGCTGAATTGGACCTGCGGTCCGACCGCCTGGCGAATGTCCTTGCCGGCCATGGGGTCAAGCCTGGATCGATCGTCGGCCTCCTGGTCGATCGAACCGTAGACCTGCCGACAGCCGTGCTCGCCGTGCTGAAATGCGGTGCGGCGTATCTGCCTATCGATCCGGACAGTCCGTCTAGCCGGATCTCGATCCAGTTCACCGACTGCGCGGTGAGCGCGGTGCTCGTCGCGCCCGAGTTCACCGACCGGCTCCCGGATACCTCGGCTCCGATCATCGGGTTGGACTGGCGGGCAACCGAACTCGCGAACGCACCGACCGATGTGGTGAGCGCGGTCGTGCCGCCGTCCGCTCCCGCCTACATCATCTACACCTCCGGATCGACCGGCACACCGAAGGGCGTGGTGGTATCCCACGCCAACGTGCTGCGGCTATTCACCGCGGCCGAGCACGTGTTCGACCTCGGCGAACGCGACGTCTGGACGTTGTTCCACTCCTACGCCTTCGACTATTCGGTCTGGGAGCTGTGGGGTGCGCTGCTGCACGGCGGCCGGGTCGTGGTGGTTCCGCAGTGGCTGACCAGGGTGCCGGACGCGCTGCTGGAGTTGCTCGCGCGGGAGGAGGTGACGGTGCTGAGTCAAACCCCCTCCGCCTTCGCCCAGCTTGCCCAGGTCGCGGTCGACCGATCGGTCGAGCTGTCGCTGCGCTACGTCGTATTCGGCGGCGAGGCACTGAACTTCGCCACCCTGCACGAGTGGTTCCGCACCTTCGGTGACCGCGAGCCGGAGCTGGTGAACATGTACGGCATCACCGAAACCACGGTGCACGTGACCTTCCGGCGACTGTCCGGCGCGGACGCCGACCAGTCCGGGTCCTTGATCGGCCGGCCACTGCCGGACCTGACGCTGTATCTGCTCGATGACGAGCTCGAGCCGGTGCCGCCCGGCATCCCGGGCGAGATCTTCGTCGGCGGCGCCGGCGTCGCACTCGGCTACCAGCGCGCCCCGGCCATGACCGCCGCGCGCATGCTGCCCGACCCGTACAGCTCGCAGCCCGGCGCCCGCATGTACCGCAGCGGCGACACCGCCATCCGCCGCCGCGACGGCGAGCTCGCCTATCTAGGCCGCGCGGATCACCAGTTCAAGATCCGCGGCCACCGGGTGGAACTCGGCGAAACCCATTCCGCGCTGGTGCAATTGCCGGAGGTCGCGCGGTGCGCGGTGTTCGTCGCCGACGACCGGGTGGGCACCAAGGCCTTGATGGCCTGCGTCGTCCCCGCCGAAGATCAGGCGCCGACCCCGACCCAGCTGCGGCGCGCGTTGCTGCGCACCCTGCCCGACTGGATGGTGCCCACCGCCATCCTGGTCCAGGACGAACTGCCGCTCACCAGCAACGGCAAGATCGATCAGCGCACCCTCGCGGCACTGCAACGCACCGAGGCGAAGTCGCGCGGTTCGATGGCGCCGCCGGAGGGCGAGACCGCCATCGCGCTGGCGGCCATCTGGGCGGACATGCTCGGCGTCAACGGGATCGGCGCCGAGGACAACTTCTTCGAGCTCGGCGGACATTCGCTCATGGTCGTCCAGCTGGTGTCACGCATTCGCACCGGCTTCGGCCTGGAGGTACCGATGGAGACGCTGTTCCTCCACTCGAACCTCCAGTCGATGGCCGACCTGCTCGGCGAGCTCGACCAGGACGCGCCCGGCGGGCTCGAGGTCGACGACGACAACTGGATCGCGAGTTTGCCGGAGGCCGAACTCGACGCGCTGCTGGCGGCGATGGCCGGCAATTCCGCGTCGCCGCCCGAGGCCGGGAACGGAGAGGTGGACACGACGATTGCGTAGCCGGTTCGGCCTCGGCGGGATTCGTGCATCGGTAAATCACTGATCGGGACTTCTGTATCGACACTTCTGTATCGATGGAGCCTCGAATTACACTAGGGAAGGCACATGCGGTCACATATCATTGCTCGTATCGACCTGGACGAGGATCGTTTAGCGTCCGATCTGGACTACCTGGCCGGCGTGCCGCGGGTAGAGGAGAAATACGACGAATTCTCCTCCGGATATTGGAAGAATATCTCGCTGGCCAACAGCAGCGGACTCACCGACGACACCGAATACCGGGACATCGAGGGCGCCGCGATCACCACCGACCACGGACGCAAGACCACCTACCTCACCGAATTGGTGGAATCGGTCTTCGACCGCAACCGGGTCAAGATGGTGCGCGCCCGCAATCTCATCGATGCCATGGTGCTGCCACATCGCGACTTCGTCGAACTGGAACGCGACAACGACAACTACTTCCGCACGTTCATGGTGCTGGAGGACAATCCGGAGGCCTTCCACTCCGACAGCGACCACGTCTTCCGGATGCGGCCGGGCGAATTGTGGTACCTCGACGCGGCGGCGGTGCATTCGGCGGTGAATTTCTCGACGGTGTCCCGTCAATCGATCTGCGTCGATTTCGTCTTGGACGCGGACCGGGACGAGGCGGCGATCTTCCGCGAGCGCGGCACCTACGACCGCGACGCTCAACCGGAGATCCGGCAGCGGCGGACCTTCACCGGCGCGCACGAGCAGCGACTGCTCGGGTTGACCCCGGTGGTGGATCGCCGCAACTTCAAGGACATCCTTTTCCTGCTCGCCAAGGTCCACTTCGACTACGAGGTACCGGCCGAGAAGACCTACGAGTGGCTGCTGCGGATCTGCGAGGGCACCGGCGACAAGTATCTGGCGGCCAAGGCCGCCGAGATCAGCGAGTACATGGTCGACGCCAGGGCGCTCGGCGAACGATTCTCCATCAACGACTGGGCGTTGACCGGGTAGCGACCGGTTCGAGGCCGCGAAGTCATGCCGGTGGTGGCGTGCCGCTCGGACACCCACCACCGCACGAGGCCCGCGGCGCTACTTGACCGGCAGCTCCTGGACGGCCCACTCGTTGCCGTCCGGATCGGCGAAGTAGACGAACCTGCCCCAGCTCAGTTCCTCGACCGGGTTCACGTCCACGCCCGCGTCCAGCAACTTCTTGTAGGCGTCATCGGCGCTGGCCACCACGATGTGGACGCCGCGGACGCTGCCGGGTTCGCCCTGCGGCATGCCTTTGCCGAGGCAGATGGAGCAGGCCGAGCCGGGCGGGGTGAGCTGCACGAACCGTAGATCACCCTGGGCATTGTCCTGATCGAGAGTGAAACCGATCTTCGTGTAGAAGTCCTTGGCACGATCCACGTCGGTCACCGGGATCGCGATGAGCTCGATTTTCCAGTCCATCAGCCAAGCATCCCATCGGGTACCGACAAAGTCATAGTTTCCATCCAGCAACATCGGCGTTTCGCGGCGCGTCGCTCGCCGGCGACTGTCCGCCGCACCCCGGCCGGTATGCGTTGGCGGTCAACGACTTCGGTAGCCGAATCGTGACATCCGGACTGCGTTTCGCGTAAAATCCGGCCCATGCAATATGTCGTTCTGCTCAGAGGCATCAATGTCGGCGGCAAGAATAAGGTCAGCATGGCCGACCTCAAAGCAGCCCTGGAAGAGGGCGGATTCACCGATGTGAAAACCTACATCAATTCCGGCAACGTATTGGTGAAGAGTTCGCTGTCGACCGCCAAGGTGAACGACTCGGTGGAGAAAATCATCAAGGACACCTTCGGTTTCAAGGTGGACGCCGTCACCCTCACGAAAACCGCGTACAAGAAGATCACCGACGCCTTGCCGGACAACTGGGTCCACGGCAAGTCGATGGGCTGCAACGTGATGTTCCTGTGGGCCGACATCGACTCCCCCGACATCGTCGAGAAACTGCCCGCCAAGGACGGAATCGACACTGTGAAATACGTTCCCGGCGCGATCCTCTGGGCCTTCGACGGCAAAGATGTCAACAAAACCGGCATCTCCAAACTGGCCGGTCCCGGCCCCTCCCAGCGCATGACCATCCGCAACTGCAACACCGTCCGGAAGATCGCGGGCATGCTCGATTGAGCGAGCCCGTCAAGGCAGGATCGAGTCGATGTAGCCGCCGTCGACGCGGACAGCCCCGCCGGTGGTCGCGGAGGCGAATTCCGAGCTGAGGTAGACGACCATGTTGCCGATTTCGGTGGGCTCGATCAGGCGTTGGATCAACGAGTACGGGCGGTGCTCCCGCATGAACTCGCGTTGCGCGTCGGCCCACGGCAATTCGTCGCCGACCAGCTCGCGCACGAAATCTTCCACGCCCGGCGTATGGGTCGGGCCCGCCATCACCGAATTGACGGTAACCCCGGTTCCCGCAGCGGCTTTCGCGTAACCACGGGTCACCGCGAGCAGCGCGGTCTTGGTGGTGCCGTAGTGCACCATCTCGAGCGGCGTGACCACCGCCGAATCGCTGGCGATGTTCATCACCCGGCCGAAACCGCGAGCCATCATGCCGGGCAGGTACATCCGGATCAGCCGGACCGCCGAGAGCACATTGACCTCGAAGTAGCGCCGCCATTCGTCGTCATCGATCTCGAGCACCGGTTTCGCTCCGAAGATGCCGAGGTTGTTCACCAGAATGTCCACCTCGTCGGCCGCTTCGTGCAGTATCTCGGCGCCCGCGGCCGACGCGAGGTCTGCGGCGACCGCGGTGACGACGGCGTCGGGCACCTCGTCGGCGATCGTCGCGCACGCGGCCTCCGTTTTCGCCCGGTCCCGTCCGTTTACGATCACCGCGGCACCCGACCTGGCCAGCTCGGTGGCGATGGCCAGCCCGATTCCCTGGCTCGAACCCGAAACTATTGCGCGTCGTCCCGATAGATCGATGTGCATGCCTCGATGGTGCCGCACGCGGCCGGGCAGGTCGTCCCGACGCGCGGAGGATTACCCGACGCGATTTCGTTCACGCCGAGGGTAACCATCGCGGCCCGCGACCGGGCACCCTAGCGTCGAAGGGTGGGTGCTACACGGCGACGGCCGCTGAAAACCGTTACTGGAGTGAGTGGTTCGACGGATATCTACAATGCCGCGCTGGATCCGGGACAATCCACGCTGGCCTCGGCCGTCGAGATCGCGAAACTCGCCGAAGCCGACAAGTTCGACGCGCTGTTCGCGGCGGACCTGCTCAGCTTCGGGAATCAGGGCGCGATCGGCGCGCAGGAGCCGCTGATCTTCGTGTCCGCGCTGAGTTCGGTCACCACTCATATCGGCCTGATCGCCACCGTGACAACGACTTTCCACCACCCGTTCAACCTGGCCCGCCTGTTCGGCACGCTCGATCACGTCAGCAACGGCCGCGCCGCGTGGAACGCGGTCACCTCCTCGGTCGGCGAGGAGAACTACGGCGACCAGGATTTGCCGTCTCCGGAGCAACGCTACGCGCGCGCCGCGGAATCCCTCGAGATCGTCAACGCACTGTTCGACAGCTGGCACCCCGGGGCCCTCACCTCGGACGGGAACGGCGGCGCGATCCTGAACGCCGACCTGGTCCGGCCGATCGACCACGCGGGCAAGCACTTCACCGTCCGCGGCCCGTTGAACATCCCGCCGCTGCCGCAGCGCCGCCCGGTGCAGTTCCAAGCCGGCCAATCCGAGGCCGGCATCGAACTCGGCGCGCGCTTCGCCGAGGTGGTCTTCACCTCGCTGCCGACCCTCGACGACGCCATCACCTACACGAAGAAGATCCGCACCCGCGCCGCCGAATTGGGCCGGGCCGACGGCCTGCCCTTGATCATGAGCTCGTTCCACACCACCTACGGCTCCACCGAAGCCGAAGTCCGCCAACTGGTCCGCGAACGAGACGAGGCCACCGACTTCGACGCGGGCCGCCTCGCGCTCGCCGACATGCTCGGCGGCGGCGTCGATCTGACCGACCTACCGCTGGACAAACCGATCCCGGAACACCTTCTCCCCGAAGTGAACTCGGTGCACCGACGCCGCGGCCGGGTCGAGATCTTCAGCGGCTTCGCCCGCTCCGGCAAAACGCTGCGCGAGCTGATCATCGCCGCCAAGGACACCGGCCACTGGGCCGCCGCGGGCACTCCCGAACAGCTCGCCGACGCCATCGCCGAACGCTACGACGCGGGTGTCCTGGACGTCATCAGCCTCGGCGGCCTCGCCCACCCCCGCACCCGGGACTTCCTGCTCAACGGCCTCCTCCCAGAACTGCGCCGCCGCAACATCGTCGGCACCGACTACGTAGGCGACACCTTCCGCGACAACCTCGAACTCCCGCCCTTGCCCCCGCACGCCGGCGCCTGACCGGCCGGCGCCAGGCCTGCCGATGCAACGCGCCCTGGATTTAGCTCTGATTCAGAGCTAATATGGCGGTGTGGAGGAAGCGGAACTGGTCGGGCGGCTGATGAGCACGTTCGGCCGTTTTCGCAGGCAGCTGGCCCGCCTGGTCGGGCGATCCTTCGATCAACCGGGGGTCAGCGCGGCGCAGGCGGAGTTCTTGCGCCTCGTCGGCCGCAACCCGCACATCTCGGTGAAGGCGGCGGCCGTCGAATTGGGGCTCGCCCCGAACAGCGTGTCGACCTTCGTCACCGCGTTGGTGAAGGCGGAACTGCTGGTCCGCGAACCGGATCCGGCGGACCGGCGCGCGACCAGGCTGAGCCTGCCCGGTCCGGTCCAGCGATCCGTCGACGAGACCCGCAGGCGCAGACACGATCTGGTCGCGACCGCGCTGGCGGAGCTGACCGCCGCCGAACGCGCGGAGCTGATCCGCGGCCTGGAGGTCGTCGGCAAGCTCACCGGGATCCTGCACGAACACGAACAGAGGACGCGCAGATGAGATCGAATTCCGTTGCCCCACCCGATAACTCCCCGGCAGTCGAATGCAGCGGCCTCACCCACCGCTACGGCGAGCACACCGTGGTGGACCACCTGGACCTGCGCATCGATCGAGGCGAAGTGTTCGGCCTGCTCGGCCCCAACGGTGCGGGCAAGACCACCACGATCCGCCTGCTCACCACCCTGATGCCGGTCGAGGAGGGCACGGTCCGAATCCTCGGCTTCGAGGGCGGCCGCCGCGACATCGATATCCGGTACAACCTCGGCTATGTCCCCCAGCAACTTTCGATCGAGGGTGCGCTCACCGGCCGGCAGAACGTCACCTGGTTCGCCCGGCTGTTCGACGTCCCGCGCCGGGAACGCGCCGCCCGGGTGACCGAAGTGCTGGCCGCCATGGACCTGCTCGACGTGGCCGACCGTCTCGCCTCGAGCTATTCCGGCGGCATGGTCCGCCGGCTGGAACTGGCCCAGGCCCTGGTCAACCGCCCCGCCCTGCTGGTCCTCGACGAACCCACCGTCGGCCTCGATCCCATTGCCCGCGACAGCGTCTGGGATCGCGTGCGCGAGCTGCGCCACCGGTTCGGCACCACGGTCCTGCTCACCACCCACTACATGGCCGAGGCCGACCTGCTCTGCGACCGAGTCGCCCTGCTGCACAGGGGAAAGCTGCAGACCGTCGGCTCACCCGGCGAACTCAAGGCCGCCCTCGGCCCCGATGCCACCCTCGAAGACGTCTTTCGCCATCACGGCGCCGACCTCGACGAGGACTCGACCACCGAAGGAGGGTTGCGCGGTGTCCGAAGCACCCGCCGTACCGCTCAACGCGCCGGCTGACCATCCACCTCTTCGCCTGGCGCCGCACGGCCTCGCGCGGCTGCTCACCCTCGGCTCGCGCATCGGCACCTTCGCCCTCGTCGAGCTGCAGAAGCTGCGCCACGACCGCACCGAACTCGTCACGCGCGCAGTGCAACCCGCGCTGTGGCTGCTGATCTTCGGCACCACCTTCGCCCGGCTGCACACCATCCCCACCGGAAACATGCCCTACCTGGACTTCCTGGCGCCAGGCATCATCGCGCAGTCGGCGCTGTTCATCGCGATCTTCTACGGCATCATGCTGATCTGGGACCGGGACGCCGGAATCCTCAACAAGCTCATGGTCACCCCCACACCCCGCGCCGCGCTGATCACCGGCAAATGCTTCGCCGCCGGCGTTCGCGCCGTCTCGCAGGTGCTGATCATCGTGGTGCTGGCGCTGATCATGGGCGTGCACATGACGATGAACCCACTGAAGCTGATCGGCGCGGTGGCCGCGGTGCTCCTCGGCGCGTCGTTCTTCGCCTGCCTGTCCATGACGATCGCGGGCCTGGTGGTGAAGCGCGATCGCCTGATGGGCATCGGTCAGGCGATTACCATGCCGCTGTTCTTCGCCTCCAATGCCCTCTACCCGCTGGACCTGATGCCGGCCTGGTTACGCGTGATCAGTCACGTGAATCCGCTCAGCTACGAGGTCGACGCCCTGCGTGGCCTGCTCGTCGGCGGCACCTACCACCTCTGGCTCGACCTCGTCGTCCTCGTCGTGTCGGCGGTCCTCGGAATTGCCTGCGCCGCGTCTCTTCTCGGCCGACTGACCCGATAGCGCTCAGCCCGGGAACTGGGCGTGCCGGGTGAGCAGCGTGATCCAGCGGGTATTGGAGAACGCCTCGATACCCCAGCGGCCGCCGAACCGGCCGTAACCGGAACCCTTGACCCCGCCGAACGGCGCCTGCGGTTCGTCCCCGACCGACTGATCGTTGATATGCACGATGCCCGTCGTCAACCGGTGGGCCACGCGCAGGCCGTGGGTGAGGTTCTCGGTGATCACCCCGGCGGACAGCCCGTTCTCGGTGTCGTTGGCCTTGTCGGCAGCCTCCGCGTCGGTGCCGAAGGTGTCGATGACGCACACCGGGCCGAACGACTCGGCATGATACAGCTCCGCCTCGCGCGGCACCCCGGTCAACAACGTCGCGGGATGCTGCGCACCGTCCGGAACACCGCCACCGGCAAGCACTTTCGCGCCCCGGCCGACGGCATCCGCGATCAACCCGGCGACCCGCGTGGCCGCGGCCGCACTGACCAAGGGTCCGACCACCGTGCCCGGATCCTCCGGATTGCCCGCCGGGAGCCCGGACACCGCCGCGACCAGCTTGCCGGTGAACTCCTCCGCCACCGACTCGTGCACCAGCAACCGATCGGCCGACATGCAGATCTGTCCCGCGTTGGCACACATCGAGAAAGCCGCGGCCTGCACGGCGTAGTCGACATCGGCGTCGGCAAGCACTATGACCGAGTTCTTGCCGCCCAACTCCAGCACCGCGGGCTTGAGATGTTGTGCCGCAAGGGTTCCGATCATGCGGCCGACCTTCGTCGAACCGGTGAAGTTCACCGCCCGCACCCGCTCGTCACCGATCAACACCCGCGCGACCTCGGCGGCGTCGGACACATCGTTGGTCACCACATTCAGCACGCCGTCCGGCAAGCCGGCCTCGCGCAGGATATCGGCGATGAACAGCCCGCTCGACAGCGGCGCGGCCTCACTCGGCTTGAGCACCACGGCATTTCCGGCGGCCAGCGCGGCGGCGACCGCCCGGGTGCCGAGGATGACCGGCGCGTTCCACGGCGCGAACGCGGCGACCACCCCGAGCGGCTCGCGCACCGCCAGGCCGAGCGCGCCCGGCTGCTCGGCGGCGAGCACCTCACCCCGCGGCGCGGTCACCGCCGCGGCGGCCTCACGAAACATGTTGGCGCCCAGCGACACATTGAATGCCGCCCAGCCGAAGGTGGCGCCGGTCTCGCCGGCCATCGACGCGACCGCCTGCTCGAGCCTGGCGTCGAGCAGGTCGGCGGCATCGAGAAAGATCTTGCGCCGCGTGAACGGACTCGACGCGGCCCACTGCCCCGCCGCGGCGGCCGCGGCAGCCACCGCGGCGGCGACATCGGGGACGGAGGCGGCGGCCACCGTCGCGTACACGTTTCCGGTATGCGGGGTGATCACCTCGGCAGTCCGGCCGCCCTCGGCCGGAACATCCATGCCGCCGATCAGCAGCCCACGCGCAATGGTCATGATTCCTCGATTCGATTCCGCGCCCAGCACCGACGCTGCCGCACCCAACGCAGTACCGCAAAACCGACCGGCAGGGCGGCCGAATCAGGGAAATGTGGCGCGCTCGTCCAAACAGAGCGCAGTCCTATCTATGACCGCCGGCGCCGGTACCGCACCCGGCACGGCTGCTGCAGCTGCACCACCATCTTCGAGTGATCGTTGCGGTAGGTATCCGACGGCTGCGCCAACTCGAACTCCCAGTCCCGCAACAGAATCGAGAAGATCGCCTTCAACTGCATCAACGCGAACGGCGCCCCTACGCACCGATGCCGGCCCGCCCCGAACGGAATCCAGGTCCACCGATTGGCGATGTCCTCCTGTCGCGGGTCGAGATATCGCGCCGGATCGAACGCGTCCGGCTCCGGAAAGTCCGCCGCGATGCGGTTGGAGATGGCAGGCGTCGCGGCGACCATGTCCCCCGCCGCGATCCGATGCCCGCACACCTCGAACTCGTCCCGCGCGATCCGCATCAGGATGATCAGCGGCGGATGCAGCCGCAACGTTTCCTTCAGTGCCGCTTCGAGATTCGGAATCTGCCGCAGGGCATTGTGGCTGACTTCCGATCCGTCGGCGTACAACTCGTCGAGTTCACGCACCACCGAACCCAGAACCTCCGGATGCCGCAACAATTCGATGATCGTCCACGCCGCGGTTCCCGAGGTGGTGTGATGCCCGGCGAACATCATCGAGATGAAGATCCCGGTGATCTCGCTGGCCGAGAACCGGAGCGCGCCCTGCTCGTCCCGGACCGAGATCAGCACGTCGAGCATGTCCCGATCCCCCTTGCCGGCAGGCGGTTTCGCCGCCCGCCCGTCCATGATCGCCTGCACCAGCTCGACCAGTCGCACCCGTGCCGCGTCCCGGCGACGGAAGCTCTCGATCGGCGCGTACGGATCGACGTAGGCGAGCGCGTCGGTTCCCTGCTCGAGCTCGTGATACAGCCGCGCGAACCGCCCGTCCAGCTCCGCGCGGAACTTGCGCCCGATCAAACACGACGACGACGTATAGATGGTCAACTCGGCGAAGAACTCCAGCAGATCGATCTCCCCCGCGTCGCCCCATCCCGCCAGCATCCGATCCACCTCCGCGGCGATCGTCGCGGCGTGCCCGCGCATGTGATCCGCGCGCAGCGCCTGGTTGTGCAGCATCTCCTTGCGCCGCTCCGGACTCGCGTCGAACACCACGCCGTCACCGAAGATCGGCTTCATGAACGGGTAGGCCGCACCCTGATCCAGTTCCTCGTCACCGGCCCGGAAGAAGAACTCGTTAGCGTCGGCCCCGGACAGCAGAATGACATCCCGCCCGGCCAGCTCGAACGCGCCGACATCTCCGCATTCGGCCCGGACCCGCCGCATCAACGCGATCGGATCGCTGCGGAACTCCTCCAGATGCCCGTGCTCGTCGGCTCCCCCGGACACTCGCTGCGGCTCGACCAGTGCCATCGGCAATCCTTCCCAGATCACATGCCCGCACTCCAATTGGACATGTGTCTGGACAGTACACCGAAAGGGGCGCGCGGCGACGGCACTTCCGCCGAAATGCCTGCGCCCCTTCGGCGATCACCTCACGGCTGGGTCAGGAAATTCGCGATCAGACTGCTCGCCATCTCCGGCATCCCGTTGTTCTGCCGTTCCGCGGCGGTCACCACGTCGTAGTGGCGGTAGCCGGGAATGATCTTGGCGTTGGCGGGCAGGATGCCGGCGTAGCCCGCGTTCTGCAACGGCGAGTCACCCGAGAGCAAGGTGAGGTTGCGCCTGGCCGAGGGCGTGCTCTGCCAGCGATCACCGTGCAGCAGGAAGTTCAGGACGCCGCCGCTGCGGTTCTGCAACTGCCGCAGCTCACCGTCGCGGCCGAGGCCGAGCGCGAAGATCGTGTCGGTGACGATCCGCAACGGGGTGTACTCCTCGAAGAAATCGGTGGGCTGCCCGCCGGGGTTCATCGCCCTGGCGAACTGACGAATGTCGGTGACCTCGTGGTCGCGGTCGGTCGGGTTGCCCCGGACCGGATCGATACCGTCGATCGTGGAAGCGGGCATCTGGTCGTAGTTCTTCCAGCCGCACAGCTGATGGTGATCGACCGGGGTGTAGTTCTGGCCGTAACCGACCCGCAGCGGAATGATGAACAAGGTCGGTCCGAGGATCGGCACCGAGGCGAGCCCGTTGGGAATCGGGTAGGTCTTGCCGACCGTCGGGCAGTCGTAGTATCCCATCCCCGCGTGCAGGACATACTCCGCCGAGTTCTGGTCGAACAGCATGCCAAGGGCCGCGGTGTTGGTGAGCCGGAAGTCGCGCGGCAGATTCCGGCCGGTGAACAGGTCCAGATAGTCCTTGCCGTAAAAGGCCCGCATCCACGGTTCGGTGCGCAGATCCGCCGGCACCAGCGTCTTCAGATCGCTTTCGCCGTCCGGGTTCTGGTCCGCGGCCATGCCGGCCAACTGATAGGCGTTCATGATCTCGCTCGCCGCGAGCACCGGCCATTGCGCGACACCCAGACCGTTCTTCAGCAACCAGTCCACGCCGTTCTTCACCGCGCCGCCGACGGCGGAAAAGAACATGTCCAGCGGCGGCGCACCGGCGAACCCGACCGGGTCGGTCATCGCGAACCCGTCCTCCGGGACGATGCCGCCGCCGCACAGGTTGAAGCCCGCGTCCTCGGTGGTGGCCGCGTTCTGGTCGAAATCCCACGCCATCATCGGCCCGGTCAGGAAGGCGCCCAGCGAGTGACCGCCGCAGAAACTCTTGGTCCTGGCGCCGGGATCGGGCAGCAGATACTCGATCACCACCCGCCAGTCGTCCATGGTCAGCGCCAGGCCGTATTCACCGAGATAGTTCAGGTCCTGCGGGGTCTGGTAGCGGTAGGACTTGCCATCGATCGCTTTACCGCCGAAGTAGTAGTCCGCGGCGACGTGATAGTCCCGCGCTTTGTCCGCGGCTTCCCATCCGGTGCGGTCCTCGGCACAGTTCGCCCGGCGATCCAGCGAGATGTACTCGACGAACTTGCCGGTCGCCGCGGCCTTCCGAACCACCTGCGGGCCTTGCGGATTCATGTTCGCCGCACCCGAGAAGGTGCCGGGCTGCACGGTCAGCACCGCATCGGCGTCGGCCGACTGCTGCGGCCCCTGCTTCGACCGATATCGCACGAACGAGATCCAGTCGCACGCTTCCGGATGTGCCATCGTGGAGTACGGGCTCGGATAGTGCAGCCGGACATACGTTTCCTCGACATCGTCGCCGAGCGCCGGATCACCGGTCACCGGGCTGACCTCCACCCGGTCCGGCCCCACCGAAAACGCCGGCGCGGCAGTCGATATGGGCACCGCTAGCCCGGCGACGATCAGCATTGCCGTGATCGCCGACGATATCGCCGTGGCCGGCCTCACTCCGATTCGACTGGTGAGCCGCATCGCTCCCTGCTTTCCGGTCTGCGTTGTTCGGTTAGGTGTTGTCATCCAAGGGTTTTCACGAAGTCGGCCAGGGTCTGTGCGCTGGGGTCCGGCTTGCCGTCGTTCTGCACCCGCGCCGCGCCGATCGTGTCGACGTGGCTGTAGCCCGGCAGGGTGACCACCTGCGCGGTGGGCGGCGCGGGTACGACGATGCCGACCCCCTGCTGCACGAAACCGTCACCGGCGTAAGCGATGTAGCTGGGCTTGGTCCGCGCCATGTTGTGGTAGCGCAGGTTCGTCAGGTCACCGCTGCGCGCGCCGCCGTAGCCCGCGCCGATGTCGACGAACAGCCGAGCCGGAAAGTAGGTCTCCCAGTACGCGTAAGGGCCGCCGGTGCCGAGTTGTCTTGCCGCGTCGCGGATATCGGAGGCCTCGTGATTGGGCGAGGTGTACGGCACGCCTCGGACGTCGTCGTAGTTGCGCCAGGAGTAGAGCGCGTTGCGATCGGTAGGGCGAACGCGCGGCTGTGGGCCGGCGATCGCGCGCAGGAATCCGCCGAGCAGCGGCACCTGGGTGACCGAACCCGGCACCGGGAAGCTCTTCTCCGACACCGGTCCACCCGTCAGCGCGCCCACGCCCTGCTGGAACAGCGCGAAGTTGCCGGAGTTGTTGTCGATGAACTCGCCGAGCAAGGCCGTGTTGGTGAACCGGAACTCGCGCATACTGCCGGAGCCGTCCGCGCCGTTGGTGACGAACGAGGTCAGCGACCCGGAGAACATGAAATCGAGCGTGGCGTCGATATCCAGATCATGCGGAAGATGCGCCAGCAGTTGGCTTTCCGCGTCGGGTTCCAGATAGGCGGCGAGCCCGGCCAGCCGATAGATCATGAACGATCGCGCGCCGATGATCGGCACCGAGACCAGCGCGCGCGGCAGCACACCGACATTCGCGACGGCCTTGACCACATCATTGGCCGGGCCGACTATCGCGTTGGTGAGATCGTGCAGGAACGGCGTGTTCTGAATCGCCACCGGATCGGAGGTGATCATCGTGTCCTGCGCGGCGAACGCGGCGCACTGGTTGTAGCCCGCGTCGCTGGTCGTCGCCGGGTCGCCGTCGAAGTCCCAGTCCGCGAAGAACCCGGTGACCAGGCCGCCGAGCGAGATCCCCGTGCACACGTACTTGTGTTGCCGCACAGCCTGATCCGGGATCTCCGCGAGCATCAGCTCGTACTCGTCGCGAATGACCCGTTCCATGCCCATGGCGTCGAGCACGGCCAGATCCGGCGATTCCTTGAAGCCCGGGAACACCTGCCCATCGATCGGCTTGTGATTGAAGTAGTAGTCGACCGCGTCGAGGTAGTTGCCGGTCCGCAACGCGTAATCGAACCCGACGGTCTCGTCCAGGCATGAGCTACGCCGCGCCAACGCCCAGAACTCGACGTTCTGCCCGGACGCCTTGGCCGCGACCACGGTGTTCGCGGCAACGCTGTCGTTGTTCACCGCACCGCCGATCGCACCGGGCTGCTGCACGATCACGTGGTCGGCATCGACGGAATTCTCCGGACTGCCCACGGCGCGGTAGCGCAGATATCCGGCCCGATCACACGCCGCGGGATGTGCCGGCCCGCCCGCGGGCAGCGGCAGCAGGTAGCTCACCTGCGAGACGATCACGTCGGCGCGCGTCTCCAGCACCCGCTCCTGCCGATCGGTCGCGATGCCGACCGGCACCGGCTCTGCGGCCGAAGCGGCCCCCACCGGCGTCAACATTCCCGCGACCGCCGTCGCGGCCGCCAGCAGAACCGAACAGCGCAGTCCCTCGCGGACCGAGCGTCTCCAGCGTGTACCCGATGCCACGGATCGGCTCCTCTCGTGTGTCCCGAACGGCACGACACCAGCCCGGAACTATCGACGGCGTCGTCTGCAACGAGCACACCACTGCGACCCAGACAGTCACCATTGACATAAACGAGAAAGTTTCCGACCGGCAGTAGTGCACATGCACGGCGTCTCAACCAGGCGAAACGGACGCGATTCGGCCCGAATGCGATTCAACCATCGCAGAGTAGTACGGCCGCGGAAAGGATCCTTGATAGGGATGGACCGCTGCGCCGCAACAAGTTCGGCGCGCGAGCAGACGACGGCTCCGGTGTGTGGCCCGCCCAACGGAAGGTCGATATGCCGCTGGGCGGGCCACTTCCCCGTACACCCAGGGACGCCGCCACGTCCACATGGGCCGCGTTGATCTTAACCGGTCCGCGGCCGCATGGCGGGGAAGCGCTACCCCGTGTGCAGCGCCCGGAAGACTCGGTGCAGTTCAGCCTTGTCTTCGAAGCCGATGCCGGGTGTGTCGGTGAGCCGCAGCCGGCTGTGCTCGATCACGGCGGAGTCGGCGAAGCCGCCGGTGGGCTGGAACTCGCCGGGATAGGACTCGTTGCCGCCGAGCCGCAGCGCCGCGGCGATGTGCAGGGAGAACTGGTGACCGCCGTGCGGGATGCACCGGCGCGACGACCAGCCGTGCTGGCGCAGCATGTCCTGGATCCGCAGGTATTCGACCAGGCCGTAGCCCAGCACCGGGTCGAACTGGAGGTAGTCGCGGTCGGGGCGCATGCCGCCGTAGCGGATGAGGTTGCGGGCGTCCGGCAGCGAGAAGAGGTTCTCGCCGGTGGCCAGCGGACCCGGGTAGCGCTCGGACAGCGTCGCGTGCAGGGCGAAGTCGAGCGGATCGCCGGGCTCCTCGTACCAGAACAGGCCGTACGGGGCGAGCGCACGACCGTAGGCGAGCGCGGTGTCGAGGTCGAATCGGCCGTTGGCGTCTACGGCCAGCCTCGATCCGTCACCGTCGAGCACCTCGAGCACGGCCTCGACCCGTTTGACGTCGTCGGCCAGGCTCGCGCCGCCGATCTTCATCTTGACCACGTCGTAGCCCTGGTCGAGGAAGCCGCGCATCTCTTCCTGGAGCTGGGTCAGCCCCTTGCCCGGTGCGTAGTAGCCGCCGGCGGCGTAGACGAACACGTCCTCGTCCGGTGCGCCGAGGCCGTAGTGCTGGGTGAGCCATCGGTACAGCGGCAGCCCGGCGAGCTTGGCCGCGAGATCGAACAGCGCCATGTCGACCACGCCGACCGCGACCGATCGCTCGCCGTGCCCGCCCGGTTTCTCGTTGCGCAGCATGACGTTCCACGCCACCGCCGGGTCGATGGCGGCACCGTCTTCGGTCAGCAGTTCGTCCGGGTCAGCCTGCATCAACCGCGGAATGACGCGGCGGCGCAGGATCTCTCCCGCGCTGTAGCGGCCATTGGAGTTGAAGCCGTAGCCGACGACCGGTTCACCGTCCCGGATCACGTCGCTGACCACCGCGACGATGGAACAGTCCATCGCACTGAAGTCGATGAACGCGTTGCTCATCGCGGAACTGATCGGCACGACACCCTCGTGAATGGCGACGATTCGGGGCATTACTGTTCTCCTACTGGTGTTTTCGGGCGAGACAGCCCGATGGTCCGGGCGGCGAGTTCACGGTCGAGGCCGTCGGGTTCCCACCGCGCGACGACGACGGTCGCGACCGCGTTGCCGAGGACATTGGTCAGGGCGCGCATCAGCGAGAGGAAGCGGTCGACCGAGAGGACGAGCGCGAGTCCGGCGACCGGCACCAGGCTGGTCGCGGCCACCGTGTTGGCCAGCGTGATGAACGCCGAACCGCTCACTCCGGCAGTGCCTTTGGACAGCACCAGGAAGATCAGGAACAGCCCGACCTGGTCGCCGAAGCCGAGCGGGATGCCGTACACCTGGCCGATGAAGACCACGCAGATCGGCACCACCACCGCGACCCCGTCCAGATTGAAGGAGAATCCGGTCGGCACCACGAGACCGATCACGCTGCGGCGGCAACCGACCTGCTCCAATCGCCGCATCAGTTGCGGCAATACGGCTTCCGAGGACGACGTGCCGAGCACCACCGCGAACTCCTTGCGCAGCACCTTGATCAGCCGCCACAGCGAGAAGCCCGCGAGCAGCGACACCCCGCCGAGGATCACGACGACGAAGACCCCCAGGGCGATCGCGGAGACCGCGACCAGCTTCATCAGTGCGGTAAGGGTTTCCGGCCCGTACTTGCCGACCGTGGCGGCCACCGCGCCGAAGGTGCCGATCGGCGCCAGCAGCATGATCAGGCCGATCATCCGGAAGAACACGTCGCCGAGCTTGGCGCAGCCGTCCACGATGGACTGGGAGATCCGGTCCGGCAACTTGATCAGCGCGACGGCGAAGAGGACCGCGAAGATCAGCACCTGAATGATGCTGCCGGTGGCGAACGCGTTGACCGCGTTGTCCGGCACCATCTTCGAGAGGAATTCGCCGAACGAGTTATGTTCCGCGCCGCCCTTCACATAGCTGGACAGGTCACCGGAGGCGTGCGCGGGCGGCGCGACCCCGGCGCCGGGCCGCAGCAGGTTCACCGCGAGCAGCCCGAGCAGCATGCCCACCGTGGTGACGATCTCGAAATAGATCAGCGCCCGCGCCGCGATCCGGCCCACCGCCTTCATCCCGCCGGTCGCGACGATCCCGGTGACCATCACCAGGAACACGATCGGCGCGATGAGCATCTGGATCAGCGCGATGAACGCCTTCGCGATCGGCTGCAGGGCGGCCGCCGCGTCCGGCGCGACGACGCCGAAGATCGCCGCGAGGACCGCCGCGACCAACACTTGGAAGCTCGTGTTGGTGGCCAGCCTGCGCCATCGGGGATGCGGCGACGTCGACTCCGGGGTGGCCGCGATTGCTGTGTCGCTCATGGGAATCGCCGCACATCACCGGTCACGGACAAGGGTGTCGCGCAATGCCGCGCGATCGACCGTCAGGCCTAGACCGGGCCGGTCCGGAACGGTGATCCGCCCGTTCACCGGTTTCGGCGCGTCCGGGAACAGCAGCTCGCCGACCTGGACCATGCCGAGGTGCCATTCGAGAATCCAGCCGTTCATCAGCCCGGCCAGCGTGTGCAGATTGAACAGCGGCCAGCCGCCGCCGTGCGCGAGCGGCAGGTTGTAGATCTGCGCGAGATGCGCGGCCTTGCGGGCCTCGGTGAAGCCGCCGCAGTAGCAGACATTGGGTTGCAGGATGTCCACAGCTTGCCGCTCGACCAGCTCGCGCAGCCGCCACCGATGCCCCTCCATCTGGCCGGCGGCCAGCGGAATCCTGGTGTGCCGCCGCAGATCCGCCAGCGCGCGGGCGTCGTTCTGGTGCAGCGGCTCCTCGAACCAGGTCAGGTTCGCGTCCTCGACGGCGCGGCACAGGCACGCGGCCTCGGTCGGGGTGAACAGGTAGTTGGCGTCGATCATCAGGTCGATGCCCGGGCCGACCGCGGCGCGGACCGCGTGGATGCGCGCCGCGTCCTCGCGCCAGCCGCCCTGGTCCACCGCCACCACCAGTTTCAACGCGGTGACGCCCGCGTCGAGTTGCAGTCGCGCTGCGGCGCAGAGGGTTTCGCGGTCGTACTGGGGGAAGCCGAACGTCACGTACACCGGAACCTCGGTACGCGCGCCACCGAGCAGGCTCGCGACCGAGCGGCCCACCGCCTTGCCCTGGATATCCCACAGCGCGATGTCCAGCAGCGAAAGGGCGCTCGACACCACGCCCGTCATGGCACGCGGATTCAGGGTTCGCCAGACCCGCTGATGAATGGCTTCGACTTCGCGCGGATCCATCTCGAGCACCGCGGGCAGGAAGTGCCGCTCCAGCGCGACCACCACCGCCCTGGCCAGGAAGTGCCCGGTCAGGGCGACGCCGGTCAGGCCCTCGTCGGTCTCCACCTCGCAGAACACGAACTCGCGCTGCTCTTCCCGGCCGTAACCGCTGACCCGCTCGCTCAGCAGCGGCACGTCGATCGAGGTCGTAT
Organism: Nocardia sp. NPDC006044; assembly: GCF_042871115.1. Taxonomy (NCBI): domain Bacteria; kingdom Bacillati; phylum Actinomycetota; class Actinomycetes; order Mycobacteriales; family Nocardiaceae; genus Nocardia; species Nocardia sp. NPDC006044. The sequence continues at coordinate 548,099 of NZ_JBIAID010000004.1, read as the reverse complement.
GCACGCTGGCACGGATGTCTTTGATCTTCATTCCGTCCTCCTTCTCACTTCTGGACGGTGAGGTGAGTCTGCGCGCGCGAATCGTCAACTGTCAACGATTTGCAATTGACTGTCGACTATGCGACACTGCGGAGCTGTTGACGAGTGCGGGCAAGGGAGCGACGGTGACGACCGAACAGACGCAGGCGATGACCGCGCTGCAGCGGCGAGTGGCCGAACATCAGTCCAGCTCGCTCCTGCAGGTGATCGCCGAGGAACTCGAGCGGCTGATCATCGCGGGCGCGCTCAGCGGCGGCGACCGGATCAACGAGTCCTCGCTCGCCGCGCGGCTCGGCGTCAGCCGCGGCCCGGTGCGCGAGGCGCTGCGCCAGCTCGAACGCGGCAAGCTGGTCGAATTCCGTACCAACAGAGGCATGTTCGTGCGCGAGGTCTCGGTCGCCGAGGCCGCGCAGCTCTACGACATCCGCGCCGGTCTGTTCGGCCTGGCCGGCCGCCTGGCCGCCGAACGTGTCACCCCCGAGCAGCTGACCGAGTTACGCGCCAAGGTGGAACAGCTACAAACCGCCGTCCCGTCGGTAGACGACTACTACCCCCGCAACGTCGACCTGCACCGCACCCTGGTGGCCCTGTCCGGCAACCCGCGCCTGGCTGATCTCTACGACGACGTCTCCAAGGAACTGCACCTGTTCCGCCGCCACGGCCTCGAATCCGACGCCGCCCGAACCGTTTCCAACTGCCAGCACGGCGAGATCCTGGACGCCATCGCCGTCGGCGACACCGCGACCGCCGGCCGGCTCGCGGAGGCCCACATTCTGTCCGGCAAAGAGCGCATGCTCGCCGCACTGCACGACTGAGCCGCAGCTACCCCGGAAAATCCGGCTGTCCGGCCGGCATCCGGGTCGCTAGGGTGTCGAGGTGATGTCAACTGCGCAGATGCTTGCCCTCGGCGGCGTGATCCTGGTGGCCGCCATGGCACCGGGACCGGACTTCTTCATCGTGACCCGGAGTTCGGCGCTGTCCGGCCGCCGCGCCGGAATGGCCTGTGCGGCAGGGATTGCCGGCGGGGTCTTCCTGTGGTCGGTGGTGAGCGCGGTCGGTGTCGCTGGACTCCTGGCGGCGTCGGCGCTGGCCTTCACGATCGTCAAGCTCGTCGGCGCGGGCTACCTGATGCTGCTCGGCGTCCGGGCGCTACTGGCCGCGCGCCGCGGCGGCTACGAGACGACCGCCGACCTGCCGACCGGCGGACCTAGCGCGCCGGCCGCCTTCCGCCAGGGCCTGCTGACCAACCTGCTCAACCCGAAGGTCGCGGTCTTCTTCCTCGCCCTCCTCCCCCAGTTCGTCCCCGCCGCACCGACCGTCACCGACACCATCTCCCTCGGCGCCATCGCCGCCGCCGTCTCCCTGATCTGGTTCTCGGTGCTGGCCAACGTGGTCGACGCCCTGCGCGGCTTACTCGCCAAACCAGTCGTCCGCCGCACCCTCGATACCGTCATGGGCACCATCCTGGTCGCCTTCGGCGTCCGGATCGCCCTCCAGAGCAACTAACACCGGCCGATCGGCGCGTCCGGAATCGGCGTCTGCCGTAACACCGGCCCATCGCTGATCCGTGACGCCCCGCCGCCGGCAAACGACCGCCGGCCTGGCCGTGATCGTTACGCCGACACGACGGCCGACACGCCGACCCGGCTGTGGCGGGCGGTCGTAGGCACGCGAAAACCGTACCGGCGCACGAGGTTCAGGCGGACAATCGAGTTGTTCTTCGGTGGGACCGCGGCTTTCGGTCCCGCGACGGGTGTCTGCGCCCGCTCGGGTTCAGCACCCACTGCTACCACCTGGCGATCCACGACCGGGCGAACCTCGGTCAGCGAGAAGGACAGACTCATGGCAGATAGTGCGAAGAATCGGAAGTTCAACACCGTCTTCGACTGGTTCGATCAAAATCGGGACGGCTATCTCTCCGCGGATGATTTCCATCAGATGGCCGCGTTGTTCACGGCCTTACCGGGCGGGGACGCCCCGGAGAACGCGAAGGCCTTGCACGACGCGTTCGACAAATGGTGGAGTCTGCTCCAGACCGGGGGCGACAGCGACGGCGACGGGAAACTCGATCGGCAAGAGTTCATCCAGGTCATGGAGTCGAGCGTGACCGCACCGGAGAACTTCGAAGACGCGGTCCTGTCCATCGCCGATGCCTTCATGCGCATCGTGGACACCAATGGCGACGGCTCGCTCAGCTTCGACGAGTACGTCCGAATGTATGACGGCCTCGGCATCGATCCGGCGCATTCCAGCGACGCGTTCCGCCGTCTGGACCGCGATGGCGACGGTGCGCTCAGCTACGCGGAATTCCGCACCGCCATCACCGAGTTCTACCTCAGCGACGACGAAAACGCGCCGGGGAACTGGCTACTGGGTCCGCTCGGCTGACGGGTCCCAGCGCTGCGCGATCCGTGCCAGCTCGTTGTCCGGGCCGAGCACGATACGCGGGGTCTGGGCAGGGTCCAGCCAGCGCAGCACACGGAGCAGGTCGGTGCGGGCGAGGGTGACGCAGCCGGAGGTGTCGCCGGATCCGTTGACGTGCAGGAAGATTGCGCTGCCCGCGCCGGGGATCGGCGGGACGTTGTAGGTGATGAAGGCGAAGTAGTCGTATTGCGGTGTGGTCTGCCAGAGGGCTTCGCTCGCGCCACCGGGATCGGTGCCGTGCTGAAAGGTGTTGTAGCCGAGGGATGCCGGGTTCGCGTTCCACCAATCACCGTCGACGAGCCGGTGATACGGATACCGGGTCCCCGGGTCGGGTCGGATGCCGTAGACGGTGGGGCCGAAACCGTACACGCCGGTCGGCGTCGACGGCACCGATTCCCGGTGGTGGTCGCTGAACCCGTCCGTGCCGATCCTGGCGACCATCGCCGGAAAGACGCTCTGCCAGGCGCCGTCGACCCTCTCGAACGTCTCCACCGTCGCCCAGGTCGTCGCGGCGACCGGCGTGTGCACTACGACCACCTGCGTCGTGACGGCCGGCACGGCGTGCAGCACAGCCGTGAGCTCGACACCCGAATCCCCGCACGCCGAACTCGTCGTGACAGCGGCGACCAGCGAAACCACCAGCCCGGCGACGCACTGAGTAGCGGCCATGACCCGACGCTACTGCGGCGCGCCTCGCTCGAGCGGGCGGCGCACGGGGCGCTGACCAGATCGTGTCCGTTGCCCGAGGCATAGCGCTGTCGCGGTCACGCCTGCTTCGACGCCAGCTCGATCACGGTGATGTCGGACGGGGCACCCACTCGGACGGGAGGTCCCCACGCACCGGCGCCGCGGGTGACATAGAGCTGGGTGTCGCCGTATCGCTCCAAGCCGGCGACGGTCGGATTCGCAAGTCCCGCAAGCAGATTGCCGGGCCACACCTGGCCACCGTGGGTATGACCGGACAGCTGCAGGTCGACGCCGAACTTGACCGCGTCGTGGATCTGCACGGGTTGGTGTGCCATGAGCACGGCGGTGCGGGCGAGATCGCGGTTGCCGAGCGCGGCGGTGAAATCCGGGCCCTGACCGATGAGTTTGCCCTGAATGTCGTTGACGCCCGCGAGATCGAAATACGGCAGCTCGACGCGACTGTTCGCCAGCATGTGCAGCCCTAGTTCCTGCACGTGCTCGATCCATTCTTCGGCGCCGGAGAAGTACTCGTGATTGCCGGTGACGAAATAGGCGCCGTGCCGCGCTCTGAGCCGGGACAGCGGTTCGACCGCCGAGCGCAGGTGTTCGACGCTGCCGTCGACCAGATCGCCCACCACGGCAATGAGATCCGGTTGAGTACCGTTGATCGTCTCGACCACCCGCTCGGCGAAACCGCGACCGAGAATCGGGCCGAGATGAATATCGCTGACCACGGCGACCCGCATGCCGTGCGCGGCGCGCGGCAGATTGGCCAGCGGCACCGTCAGCTGCTTCACTCGCGGTCCGGCCAGGACGCCGTAGGTGCCGTAACCGACGGTGCTCACAGCGGCGACGGCCGCAGCACCACCCACCGCGCGCGAAACGAAGAGCCGCCGCGACACCGGTGCGGGATCGTCCGGCCTACCCGGCGTGCCGTGATCAGGTGCACCCGCGGGAACAAGCGCATCGTCGGCCACTGCGGAGCCGCGAGCGATCCACCGCCGCAGAAACGGCCGGAGCACCTCGCCGACCAGCAACCACAGCACGAGGTAGAGGACAAGCACGCCCCACATATATCCAGGCCAGGCAAGGATCTGGATGGCCAGAAACGAAATCCCGGCCCGTTCGGCCACGAACGCGCCGATCAACAGCAGCGGCCCCAGGATGATCACCGCGGTCCCCACCCGCCGCCAGATCGACCCGCGCGTCGTCGTATCGCGCACCAGCCGCCGCCACAGGTACCAATGCAGCCCGCCGAATGCCGCGAGTACGACGATTCCCACGCCTACGAACACCACGGCATCACCTTATGTCGAGCGAATCTTCTACTCCTTCGTTGTCGCGCTGCGTGCCGGGCGGCCCCGGGACCGCGACCTTCCCAAACCGCGGATGCGTACCACTGAGTGACACGCGGATGCTGCGCGGACCGCCGGGCCCGTCGCATGCTCGAAGCATTCGCCGCTACCCGAACCCGTACGACCTCGCGTCCGAGGCGAGAGGACACCCAGATGACCACGTCCGACCTGGATCTGCTGAGCCGGCTTCGCCGCTACGATCAACCACCCGCGGGCTTCCGCCCGCGCCGGGCGGCCCCCGACGAACTGCAGCGCTACGGATATCCGCGCAAGCCGGACGCGGAGTGCGAACCGCGGCTGCACGCCCTGTGGGATGCCACGATCGACGACTCGTATCGCATGATCACCCCGGAGTTCAGCATCGATCCGATCCTGAGCGAGCGACGCTCGCGTCCCATGGCGCTGATCGACCCCGAGCGGCGCGACGCGCAGGGCAAGTTGCTCTCCGCCGACGGCTGGGCGGGCGCCGTCGTCGGGCGCGGCGACGGGCCCGCGCTGAACACCGTGAGCGCGAGTTTCCACGTGCCCCGGCTCTTCGTGCCGCCGGGCGGACTGCCCAACGGCCGGTATTCGATCGGGGTGTGGATCGGGCTCAACGGGTACATCGTGGACCAGCAGGTCGTGCAGGCGGGCATCATCGGCTGGCTCGGCATCGGCCCCGGCTACGACGAATTCGTCCGCTACTACGCGTTTTTCGAGTGGTATCCGAACCCGCCGGTCCGGATCGACAACTTCGTGGTCGCCGATTTCGACGAGATCACCCTGACCGTGTGCACACCGAATCCGAGCCGCGGATTCGTCGCCATGTCCAACAAGACGAACCCGCAGAACACCAGTGTGGGGTTCGATCCGCCACCGGGAATCGTCTCGTCCGGATCGAGCGCAGAGTGGATCGTCGAGGGGCCGCAACATCTGCTCCCTCAATTCACCGATGTGCGGTTCACCGGATGCGTCGGCGGATCCCAATCCACCGAAATCGACCTGGGCACCGACCCCCACTACGTCACCGAAATCAGCAGCGGCACCGGCACCGTCCTCACCCAGTCGACGATCGACTACGAGATCTTCGCGGTCGGCCCGCACGGGGTCCGCAGCAACACCGACGTCCGGTTCCGCGGAAGCGGCTGGCCCGCATGACCATCCGGCGCCGTGCCCCGAAGGGTCAGATCCAGGCACCGATCGCGAGGAACGCGCAGATGAGCACGAACAGAATCCCCATCAGCGGCGCGACGAATCGCACGTACCGGTCGTAGCGGACCTTCGCCAGCGCGATACCACCGGTCACCACCGCGGTCGTCGGCGTCACCAGGTTCGCCCACCCGGACGCCGACTGCCACGCGGTAACCACAAGCGACCGTGGCACATTCGCGAAATCGGCCAGCGGCGCCATGATCGGCATGACCAGCGTGGCATGCCCCGAACTCGACGGAATCAGGAACCCGAGGGGAACATTCACCAGAAAGACCGCGATGGCGAACAGCGCCGACGAGGTGCCGGTCACCACGCCTTCCAGCGCATGCAGTGCGGTGCTGGTGATTTCGGTGTTGTTCATGATGACGGTGACTCCGCGCGCCAGCACGATCACCATGCCCGCGCCGACGAAATCACCGAACCCCTTGCCGATCGCCTCGGACATCCTGTTCTCGCCCAGTCCGCCGACGAGCCCGATCAGCACCGCCCCGATCAGGAACAGCGCGGTGAGTTCCGGGAAGTACCAACCCAATTCCCACGGGAATGGCTCGGCTTCGGGTCCGTCGATCACCTCCGCCCACGGGATGATCGCGAAGATCATGAACGCGAAGGCGAGCGCCACCAACCAGAGCACCGCGGCCTGCCGACGGGTCATCGCCTGCGGCGCATGGTCTTCGGCGCGGATGTCGCGATCGCCGGGCTGCCAGCCCGACCAGGACTTGCCGGGATCACGCTGGACCCGGCGCGCGTACCAGAGCACGTATCCGACGGTCGTCGCGGTGAGCACCACCAGCATGGCGATCCGCAGCACGATGCCCTCGCCGATCGGCACGCCCGCGGCCGAGGACGCGGTGCCGGTGGCGAACGGGTTGACCGTGGAACACAGCATGCCGATGCCCGCCCCGCAGATGATCGCGCCGACCGCCGTCATCCGGTCGTAGCCGAGCGCCAAGGTCAACGGCACCAGCAGCGCGTAGAAGCCGAGCGTCTCCTCCGCGAACCCCTCCACCGTGCCCGCGATCGCGAACACCACCATGACGCCGACGATCAGCAGCGAGGACCGGCTCCGCAGCCGAAAAGCCAACTGCCCGATGCCACTGTCGAGCGCGCCGGTGGCGAAGGCGACGGTGATGAACGCGCCGACGGCGAGCACGAACAGGAAGACCGCGGCCGCGCCGTACAGATTGCCGGACAGATCCGGACCCACCTGACCGGACTTCGCGTCCTGAATGCCGTAGAGGCCGTTGATCGGCGAGAGGAACAGATCGCGCAGCCGCGCACCGAAGTTCTCGGCGTCCTCGATGCGATGGTATGAACCGGCGATCGGGTGGCCCTTGCCATCGATGTCGTAGGCGCCCGGTGGGATGACGAACGCGGCCAGCCACACCAGTGCGGCCACCCCGGCGAGGATCGTGTAGGTGGAGGGAAAGTACCGGGTCTTCTGCGCCGGTGGCTCGGATTCCGCTGCGGCCTTTGCCGTTTCGGGGTTGCTCACCGGCGCACCCCGGCCGCGAACAGTTCGAAGAACTCGGCCTCGGCGAGTGTGACATTCTCGACTTCGCTCACCAGCACCCGTTCGTTGAAGCCGTGCAGGTTGCACTTGGCGTCCTCGGCGCCGAGCAGCAGCACCTCGGCGCCGGGATTGACGGCGGCCAGCGAGTTGGTGAGCGGAATGGAGCCGCCCATCGCCGAATCGACCGCCTCGGCGCCCCACGCCTTCCGCATTGCCGCGCGCATCGCCGAATAGGCCGGACCGCTTGTGCCAGCGGCGAATCCACGCCCGACATCACCGCCGGTGACCTCGAGTTCGATACCGTACGGCTTGACCCCGCGCAGGTGATCGATGACCGCCCGCTGGCCTTCGGCCGGATCCTGCTCCGGATGAACGCGCACGTTCAGATAGGCACGCGCATACGGGACCACTGCGGACGCAGCGGTTTTCACCGGCGGCGCATCGAGCCCGATGACGGTGACCGCGGGCCCGTACCAGATGCGCTCGCCGATCGGACCGGTGCCGAGCAATGGCATTCCCGGTGCCATGCCGGTGATTTCGGCGAACTCGGCCTCCGTGTAGTTCGCGCCGGTCCACCGGTCCCGGCGCAGTCCCGCTACCGCGACGTTGCCGTCGGCATCGTGCAGGGTGGTCAGCGCGGCCATCAGCGCGAGCAGCGCATCCGGTGCGGCACCACCGAATTGGCCGGAGTGCACAGGCGCGGCGAGGGTACGAACCTCGACGAACACATCGGCGACTCCGCGCAGCGCGGTGGTCAGAGTAGGTGTTCCCGCGCGGATATTGCCCGCGTCGCAGATCAACAGCGCGTCGGCCTGGAACAGGTCGGGCTGCTCGAGCGGATAGTCGTCGAACGCCGACCCGTACTCCTCCTGACCTTCGATGACGACGATGATCCCCACCGGCGGCCTGCCGCCATGCGCCCGCAGCGCGCCGATATGCGCGACCACATTGGCTTTGCAATCGGCGGCGCCGCGCCCGTAGATCGCGCCGTCTCGCCGGACCGGACTGAAGGGTGGTGTGTTCCAGAGCTTTTCGTCGCCCGACGGCTGAACGTCGTAGTGCCCGTACAACAGAACGGTCGGCGCACCCGGCGGCGGCGGAATGCGCCCGTACAGCACCGGCGAGGTGTCGGGCAGTTCCAGCACCCGCAGGTCATCGACGCCGGACCTGCGCAACTCATCGGCAATCCGATCGTGCGCACGCAGCACGTGCTCCGCCGGATAGCCGGGAAACGCGATCGACGGTATCGCTATCAGCTGTTCGAGCAGTTCTGTGAGCTCCGGCAGCAGATCACCGACGATCCCCCGCAGGTCACCGCGCTGGTTCATGCCGCACATGGAACCACCTGATCGACCCACCTCGGCAAAGCCTCGGCGATGTTTATCCAAGAGTGACCGAACCCGGGTCGGATACGTGTCGTACGGTTTTATCAGCACGCGGTGTCCTCGGTGCTGGGCGTTACCCATGACGGCCTAGGAAGAGGGTTCCTCATGATCGACGATCAACCGGACATCCGGCACCCATCGGACCTGCCGTTCGACGACAGCCTGTGGGACGCGGTCGCGGTGGCGTTCGAGCGTCACACCGGGCGGCGCGCGGCGATCGCCGCGAACGGTGTCGGGTTCGTCCTGGTCGCGGTGCAGTTGGCCGTGCTGAGCATTCCGTGGACCGGCGGGCATTCGCATTTCCGGCATGACGCTGTCGTCGTCGGCACCTTCGGGCTGGCGTACTTCGCCGTCGCGGTGCTCGTCGGGGTCCATCGGGGTGAGCGGCGAGCCGAGCGGGCGTTCGGCTGGGTGCGGCAGCGGCGGGCGCCGACCGCTCAGGAACGGACGCTGACGCTGGGTTTCGTCTCGGCCGAGGCGATCGACGAGCTCGGCGGCTGGCTGCTCGGGGCGATCTTGATCGCGGTCGTGCACGCCGTGCTCGAGTATCCGGTGCTGTACACCGTGCGGGTCGGCATCATCATCGCCCTCGGCGGGCTGACCAGCGGCGCCCTGTCGTATCTGCTCCTGGAACGGGTTGCCCGGCCGGTCCTGCGGATCGTCCTGGCCGGCGAGGCGCCACCGGCCGGCGCCGTGCTCGGGCTGCGCGGGCGGCTGATCCTGTCCTGGCTGCTCAGCGGGGCCGTCCCGGTCGTGCTGCTCGGCACCGCGGCGCTCGGGCTGACGCCGGCGGAGCGGGCCTGGCTGCCGGTGTCGCTGTCCGTGCTCGCCGCGTTGAGCGTCGTGGCGGGTCTCGCGTTCACCGCCGCGATGGCCTGGTCGCTGGTCGAGCCGGTGGTCGGCTTGCAGGCCGCGCAACGACGGGTGCAGAACGGCGACCTGTCCGCGCAGATCCCCGTCGACTACGGCGGCGAGGTCGGTCGGTTGCAGGCCGGGTTCAACCACATGGTCGAGGGCATGCGCGAACGGGAACGCCTGCACGACCTGTTCGGCAGGCACGTCGGCGCCGAGGTCGCCCGCTTCGCCATGACCGGCGGCGTGCGCGTGGGCGGGGAGCGCCGACCGGCCAGCGTGCTGTTCGTCGACCTGATCGGTTCGACCTCGCTGGCTCAGCGCCTGCCACCGGAGTCGATGGTGACCATGCTCAACGACATGTTCGCCGCGGTCGTGGACTGTGTCGGCGTCGAGGGCGGGTGGGTGAACAAGTTCGAGGGCGACGCCGCGCTGTGTGTATTCGGCCCGCCGGACAACACCATCGAGCACGCCGCCGCGGTATTGCGGGCCGCGCGTTCCCTGCGGACCGCACTGGCCACCCTCGCCGAGCGATATCCCGAACTCGACGCCGCGATCGGCGTATCGACCGGAGTCGTCGTGGCGGGCAATATCGGCGCCGAGCACCGTTACGAATACACGGTCATCGGCGACCCGGTGAACGTGGCCGCCCGGCTCACCGAAAAGGCGAAGGCGGTGCCGGAACGAATACTGGTCGCCTACGACACAATTGCCGACGCTCCCGGCGAGGCCCGGTGGTGGCAGCCGCACGACACGCTGATGCTGCGCGGCCGCTCCACTCCGACAAAGACTTTCGCACCGCTGCCGGTGCATGAGACAACGGCGGCACGAACCTGAGCGGCGCTATTCGAGAATGGCCGTCAGCCCGTACCCGGCTAGCACCCGCTGGACCACCTCGGCGAGTTTCTCATTGTCGACCAGCTTCGGTGGATGAAACCCATTGAAACGTATGGTGATCCGACCATCGGATTCGAACAGCGAAACGTAGAGGTTGCCCCCACGCTCGGTGAGTACGGCCTGCGAGTCGAGGCTCTGATTGACCAGACCGAGCCTGATCTTCGAGGCCGGACGGCCGTCGACGCGCAGCATCTGCGGGTCGAGTTCGCCGAGGTTGGAGCACACCGAGACGGTCGCGTCGGCGGCGACCTTGCGCACCAGCACCCCGAACAGTCTGCGCGGCAACGCGACCGCGACCGGAATCAACGGCGCTACCGGTCGCTCACCGGTGACGGCCGCGTTCAGCTTCTCCTTCATCAGCGTGCGCAACGGGGCCAGGTCGGTCAACGGACCCGCCCGCAGGTCCACCTCGAAATCTATGGACGCCAAGGCATTGGCCCGCTCATCCGCCTCGGCGCGAGTACTGACCGGCATCATCATCCGAGCCCGCCCCTGTTCGTCGGTGCGACCGATCTCAGTAGCCAGGGCCGCGGTCACCGCGACCGCCAGCGTCGTGGCGCTGCCGCCGCGGTCCCGGGCGGCCGCGTGCCAGTGCTGCGCCGGAATCGTCGCATCGACGGTCGGCAGGCGGAAGTCCTGGTCGGCGCCGCGCGCCGCCGGGGTGTCGCCGCGCCGCCCCAGAGCCAACTGCACTGCCAACCCAGCCGCCTTCACCAGCGCACCGCCACGGCGCGCGGCATCGCGAAAATCGCCGAACAGCAGGCGCATCCGGCCGAATTCGTCGGTCGGATACGACAGCTCGAATCGCTTGTCCGCGACCGCCTCCGCGATCGCGGCGCAGAACGCGCGACCATCGGCGATCGTGTGCGAGGCCAGCAGCGACACCGCGCTCTCCCCGTTGTCGCAGGCGGTCGCCGACAGCCGCCATGCGGGGCCGCCGAAGGTGCGCAACTCCGCACGCCCCTGCGCGTCGATCCACGCCTCGAGCTCACCGCGCGGAATCGGCGACTCCGAGGCCTCCAGCGGAGCGAATTCAGCTCGCGCACTCCACCGATCACCGGCGGCCGGGATCATTGCGGCCGCGACCACCCGGCCCAACCTGCCGTGCCGCAATGCCGCGTGGAAATCCGCGAGCGCCGCTGTATCCACCGGGCGGTCGTAATGCCAGACCGCCTGAATCGCCAGGGTCCCACCCAACGCGGAATGCCCCCGCGCGCTGACACAATCGATGTCCCCGAGCCGGTACGTCACACAAATCTCCTAGAGTTGCCGTAGCCGCGACAGCGCGGAGCACGCGCCATTACGGTCAACTCCCTGTATCGGTGAAACGCGCCATTTCGCATCATCTACTTTTCCGGAATCGGCCCGAGATACTAAACCATAATGCCGCCCACTTCCGTTCCGATGAAATTTACTTTCACGCGCCCGGCGATCCGCATGCGCTGCCATTGGATTCGCGGCGGGAACCGTGCCCCTCGGCGTCGCCGAGCGAAGTACTTAATGTCGCTGTTTACGACATACTGTCGTGCGCCACCATCGGCGAGCTGTCATCACGAGTCGGTCAGCCGCGCTGGTCACCCGGTGTGTACGGAATGTTGAGGGCGTTGTTCTCATCGACCCGGATGGGCCGGCCGAGCTGTGGAAACGCACGCTGTGCACAGTCGGCCCGTTCACAGACCTTGCAGCCGGGACCGATCGGAATCGCGGTGCTCGGATCGTCGATCGGAAGTCCGTGCGAGTAAACGAGTTTGTGCGCGTAGCTGAGATCGCAGCCGAGTCCGATGGCGAAGTCGCGCTTCGGCGAGAGATACCCCGGCGTGCTCTCGTCGGTGGTGCGGGCCAGCCAGAGATAGCGGCGGCCATCGGGCATCTGCGCGATCTGCGTCCGGATGCGCCCCGGGCTCCCGAACGCCTCGTGCACAACCCAGAGCGGGCAGCTGCCGCCGACCCGGGAGAAGTGAAATGCGGTGGCGGACTGCCGTTTCGAGATGTTACCGGCTCGGTCGGTGCGCACGAACAAGAACGGCACACCGCGCCGGCCGGCTCTTTGCAGAGTCGACAACCGGTGGCTGACAGTCTCGAACCCGACCTCGAATTTCGCCGACAGCAGGTCGATGTCGTAGCGCAGCGCCTCGGCCGCATCGTGAAACGCGGTGTAGGGCAATATCAATGCCCCGGCGAAGTAGTTCGCCAGTCCGACCCGCAACAGGCCGCGCGACTGCGCCGCCAGCGAGTCGCCCCGCGCGATGACCGCGTCGATGGTGTCGACCTGGGTGAGGAACGCCAGCTGCGTCGCGAGCTGGAACGCCCGCTGCCCGGCCGACAACCGGCGAGCGAGCGTGAGAATCCGCGTGCTGGGATCGAAAGTGCGTTTCGGACCGGGCAGATCGGGATCATCGGTGCGAATCACGACGGCGATGTCGTGCTCCTCGCGCAACAGCCTGGTCAGCTGTAGATCCAACCCGCCGAGCGTGAATCCGCGCCGGGTGAACAGTTCTTCGGCGGCGGCATCCAGGTCCGGGATGTGATTGCGATGGTCGTAGAAGAAATCACGGACATCCTCATACGGCATTCCGGTGCCCGAATCATGGGAGTCGATTCCGGCGGACACCCGTTCGAGTTGTTCGGTCGCGCCGCGCAACCGGCGATGCATGCCCACGAGTACCCGCGCCGCGGCGGGAATCCGGGAAACGAGTTCATCGATCTCGGCGGTCGTGATCGCGACCCCGTCGGATTCCTCGGCGAACACCTCTTGCAGATCGGCCAGCAGCCGCGCGTCGGTGTCCGCGGCGAAGAACTGCATGTCCAGATCGAAGGTCGAGTTGAGCCGCAGCAGCACCGGCACGGTCAGCGGGCGCTGGTCGTTTTCCAGCTGATTGACATAACTGACCGACAGTCCGAGCGTGGCGGCCATCCCGGTCTGGCTCAGCCCCCGTTGCTCCCGCAACGCGCGCAGTCGCCCGCCCGCGTACATCTTCTGCATGACCCGAAATCTAGCACCATCGTCTTACACAGTTTTCACAACTTTGCCCGTCGGCTTCCACAAAAATAGGCATTTGCGAGGTGTTTTCCTGGCCTGCCGTGATGTGTAGCGTGCGAAAAGAACGCTTACATCGATGTCTGGAGGATTTCCACGGTGAAGGACCATCTCGTTCGCACCCACCGCTCCGCCGAGCAGTTCCCGCGCGAGGAACACCTCGCGTGGCGCATCGCCGAGGTCGCCACCGATCCGGTCGAGGTGGCGCCGGACACCGCGGAGATGATCATCAACCGGATCATCGACAACGCCTCGGTCGCGGCGGCCGCGCTGACCCGCCGTCCGGTCGCCAACGCACGCGCCCAAGCGCAGGCGCACCCCTACCAACCGGGCGCGGCCGTGTTCGGCGTCGGCGGCAGCTACTCCCCCGAGTGGGCGGCCTGGGCCAACGGCGTCGCGGTGCGGGAACTCGATTTCCACGACACCTTCCTCGCCGCGGAATACTCGCACCCCGGCGACAACATCCCGCCGATCCTCGCGGTCGCCCAGCATGCCGGGCGCACCGGCCGCGACCTGATCCGCGGCCTGGCCACCGGGTACGAGATCCAGATCGACCTGGTGCGGGCGATCTGCCTGCACGAGCACAAGATCGACCACGTCGCCCACCTCGGCCCGTCCGCCGCGGCAGGCATCGGCACGCTGCTCGGCCTCGACGCCGAGACCATCTACCAGGCCGTCGGCCAGGCCCTGCACACCACGACCGCGACCAGGCAGTCGCGCAAGGGCGAGATCTCCAGCTGGAAGGCCTACGCGCCGGCGTTCGCGGGCAAGATGGCCGTCGAGGCGGTCGACCGGGCGCTGCGCGGCGAGGGCGCGCCGGCCCCGATCTGGGAGGGCGAGGACGGCGTGATCGCCTGGCTGCTCGGCGGTCCGACGGCCGAGTACTCGGTGCCGCTGCCCGGCCCCGGCGAGCCCAAGCGAGCCATCCTCGACTCCTACACCAAGGAGCATTCCGCGGAGTACCAGAGCCAGGCGCCGATCGATCTCGCCCGCCGGATGCGTGACCGCATCGGCGATCTCGACCAGATCGCCTCGATCGTGCTGCACACCAGCCATCACACCCACGTGGTCATCGGCACCGGCTCGGGCGACCCGCAGAAGTTCGACCCGACGGCCTCGCGCGAGACCCTCGACCACTCGGTGATGTACATCTTCGCGGTGGCGTTGCAGGACGGAACCTGGCACCACGAGCGGTCTTACGCGCCCGAGCGCGCGCAGCGGCCCGACACGGTCGAGCTGTGGCGCAAGATCTCCACCGCCGAGGATCCCGAGTGGACCCGGCGCTACCACTCCACCGACCCCGCCGAAAAGGCGTTCGGCGCGCGGGCCGAGGTCACCCTGAAGAGCGGCGAGGTGATCGTCGACGAGCTGGCGATCGCCGACGCACACCCGCTCGGCGCCCGGCCGTTCGCCCGCGAGCAGTACATCGCGAAGTTCCGCACCCTCGCCGAAGGCGTCATCTCGCCGGCCGAGCAGGACCGGTTCCTGGACGCCGCCCAGCGCACCGCGGAGCTGAGTGCCGCTGAGCTGAACCAGCTTTCGTTCACCGTATCCGACGAGGTGCTCGCGCGGGCTCCGTACCTGCCGAAGGGCCTGTTCTGATGGCCGGGCTCCTCGCCGCCGCGACCACGGCCGCAGACAAGCGCGCGGCCTTCCGCGCCGGACTCGCGTCGGGTTCGGTTCAGCGGTTCCCCGGCGCGTTCAATCCGCTGGTGGCCAAGCTGATTCAGGAGATCGGCTTCGAGGGGGTCTATGTCTCCGGCGCGGTGGTCTCGGCCGAGCTCGCGCTGCCCGACATCGGCTTGACCACGCTGAGCGAGGTGACCGAGCGCGGACGGCAGATCGCGCGGGTCACCGATCTGCCCGTCCTCATCGACGCGGACACCGGATTCGGCGAGCCGATGAGCGCGGCGCGCACCGTGACGTTCCTCGAGGACGCCGGGATCGCGGGGTGCCACTTCGAGGACCAGATCAATCCGAAACGCTGCGGCCACCTCGACGGCAAGGGCGTAGTGCCGACGGAGGAGATGGTGCGCCGCCTGCGCGCGGCCGTATCGGCACGGCGTGACCCGAATTTCGTGATCTGCGCGCGCACCGACGCGGCCGGCGTCGAAGGCATCGGCTCGGCGATCGAGCGGGCCAAGGCCTACGCCGACGCCGGGGCGGACCTGATCTTCACCGAAGCGCTCTACACCGAAGCCGACTTCGCGAGGTTCCGCGCCGCCGTGTCGATTCCGTTGCTGGCCAATATGACCGAGTACGGCAAGACCGGGCTGCTGACGGCGAAGACGCTGGAATCGATCGGCTACAACGCCGTCATCTACCCGGTTTCCACTCTGCGCCTGGCGATGTGGGCCGCCGAGCACGGTTTACGGGAGATCTTCGCCGAGGGTACCCAGGCCGGCCTGCTGGATCGGATGCAGCCGCGTAGCAGGCTCTACGAATTGCTCCAGTACGAGCGATACAACGAATTCGATTCCGACGTCTTCAATTTCAGTCTGGGGAAGGACCAATGACCACAGCATCGCGTAACGACTCGGTGCGGGGTTCCGGGCCGCAGACCGCCGCACCAACTGTCCATAAAGGGCTTGCGGGGGTTGTCGTGGACACCACCGCGGTGTCCAAGGTGGTGCCGGAGACCAACTCGCTGACCTACCGCGGCTACGCCGTGCAGGACCTGGCCCGGCACTGCTCCTTCGAGGAGGTCGCCTACCTGCTGTGGTACGGCGAGCTGCCCGATGGCGCTCAGCTGGAACGGTTCTGCCAGCAGGAGCGCGCCGCCCGGCGCGTCGATCGGTCGCTGCTGTCGCTGGTTCTGCGGATGCCGGACAACTGTCACCCGATGGACGTCGTCCGCACCGCGATCAGCTACCTGGGCGCCGAGGACCCAGCCGAATCGGACAGCAGCCCGGCGGCCAACCGCGCCAAGGCCTTACGGATGATGGCGGTGCTGCCGACCATCGTCGCGGCCGACCGTCGCCGCCGGCACGGCCAGGAGCCGATCGCCCCGCACTCGCACCTCGGATTCGCGGAGAACTTCCTGAACATGTGCTTCGGCACGATCCCGTCGCGGGAACTGGTGAAGGCGTTCGAGGTCTCACTGATCCTGTACGCCGAACACAGTTTCAACGCCTCGACCTTCGCCGCCCGCGTGGTCACCTCGACCATGTCCGACATCTACAGCGCGGTCACCGCGGCCATCGGCGCGCTCAAGGGCCCGCTGCACGGCGGGGCCAACGAGGCGGTCATGCACGACATGATCGCGATCGACGACCCCGCCCTCGCGGAGCAGTGGATGCTCAACAAGCTGGCCGCGAAGGAAAAGGTGATGGGCTTCGGGCACCGGGTCTACAAGAACGGCGATTCCCGCGTCCCGACGATGAAGCAGGCGTTCGTCGACATCGCCGCGGCCACCGGCGGGGACAAGTGGGTCCGGATGTACGAGATCCTCGAACGCACCATGAACGAAGCCACCGGCATCAAGCCCAACCTCGACTTCCCCACCGGCCCCGCCTATTATCTGCTCGGCTTCGACATAGAGAGCTTCACCCCGATCTTCGTGATGAGCCGGATCACCGGCTGGGCCGCGCACATCATCGAGCAGAGCGAAGCCAACGCATTGATCCGCCCGTTGAGCGAATACGTCGGCGTGCCACAGCGTTCGGTCGTCACCTGACCGAACCATCCCACCGTCCGCGTCGCCACGCGGACGGTGAGTAAACTGTCGACCGATCCTCGGGACCTCGGCGGGTGTGTGGAGTTCACTCGGCGGGAATCGGATTCGCGGATCAGGGCAGGGAGGGGCGCGGCTGTCGTGCCATGTCGAGAATTGCGGGGGAACCATGACGGGCATCGTGCAGCGCACTCAGGGCGTGTCGGAGTGGGTGGAGACGCGGGATGGACGGCGACTGCATGCGACGGTGGCGGGTAGCACCCACGCCGGCGCTCAGCCGACCGTGGTGTTCGAGGCGGGGTCGGCGGCGGCGCGGTGGTCGTGGGCATTGGTGCAGCCGGAGGTGGGCCGGTTCGCGCGGGCGGTCGCGTATGACCGGTCCGGGCTCGGGCGCAGCGCGCCCGATTCGACGGATCGCACGCTCAGCCGGATGGCCGACGATTTGAACGAGGTGCTGGATCACTTCGGGCCCGGCCCGTTCGTGCTGGTCGGACACAGCGCCGGTGGGCCGATCGTCCGGCTGGCGGCGGCGCGGCGGCTCGATCGGATCGCCGGGCTCGTGCTGGTCGATCCCACGGACGAAGCCGCCGAGGTGTTGTTCGGTCGCGGGTTCCGGCGGCTGGAACGCGGCGCGATCGCGGTGGGCGGCGTGCTCGCCCGGCTGGGGTTGCTGAAGGTGCTTTTCCGCGGGCAAATGCGCGCCGTGCCGGACGATGTCCGATCAGATATGGAGCGAGAGGCGTTCGGTCCCAGTGTGATTCGCACCCAGCGTCAGCAGGCGCGGACCTTCCTGGACGAACTGGCGACGTGGCGCGTCGCCCCGCCGGACCACGAGCCGGTCCCGCTCACCGTCATCTCGGGCGCACGGGCCGGGGAAGGCATGAACGCCGCGATGCGCGCCGCGTCCATCGCGGCCCATGCCCACCGGGCCGCTCAGTCGCCGCTGGGCCGCCATGTCATGGCGGAGAACTCGTGCCACAACGTCCCAGCCACCGACCCGGATCTGATCGTCCGCGAGATCGCCGGAATGATGCGTACGGCAGGCCACGACAACCGGTAACGTCGGGCTTCCACCGAATCGGAATATGTTCCGATGAATTACATTGCGGCTTTACCGAATAATCCTTTTACCGTGCCGATTCCGATGCCAACTTAACGTTCGTGAAGAAGAACTTACACTGGTAGCCGGAATTGGTTGCGCGGCTTAAACTCTCAAACCCGACGGTAATCGACGGAAAGTAGCCGATGGGTAAGCACCGCGCACCACAAAAGCCTGACGTCCCGATGCGGTTGGCCGTCGTATCCACGGCCGCGCTGCTCACCGCCCTGGTCACGGCCGACCGCGGCGTATCGCACAGCAGCAGGCCGACCGCCGGCCGCGCCCACAACACCACGGTGGGCGAGCCGACCGGCCCGGTCTCGTCGCCACCGGACAGCGGGCCGGAAACAGTCCCGGAACTGCCACTGGACGAGCATCCGCTCGGCGATATCGCACCGACGCCCGAACCGGAACTCGGGCGCCATGCCGCGGATAATCCGAATCGACAGGGTGCCCCGCAACCCGCCGAAGACCACGGCCCGCCACCCCCGCGCGACGTGCTCGGCGGTGCGACGGCGGCGTGGATCGCGGGCACCACGCAGGGCTACGAATGGCTCACTCATATCGAGCAATGCATAGCGTCGCACGTGCTGCCCAATGCCGACCCGAACCGTGTGTGACCGTATATATAGGTTGCGTTCACCCGCCGTGATCGGCACGATTGCGCAGGTATGCCACTGATTTCCGATCCTTTTTCCGACAGCCTCGAAGGCTTGTCCGTAGGTGATGCGCTGGGCGCGCAGTTCTTCGTCCCCGGCCGGTCCGTACCCGATCTACTCGCCGGGCGACCGCCGGCCGGCCGGCCCGTGGCCGTGGACCGACGACACCGAGATGGCCTGTTCGGTCTACGCGGAGATCCGTCACCGCGGCACCATCGATCAGGACGCACTCGCGGCCGTCTTCGCGGACCGCTGCGAACCCTATCGCGGCTACGGCAGCAGCACAGTCGTTGTGCTGCACGAGATTCGAGACGGACGCCCTTGGCGCGAGGCGGCCGGCGCCGCGTTCGACGGCCGCGGCTCCTGGGGCAACGGCGCCGCGATGCGGGTGGCCCCGCTCGGCGCGTACTTCGCCGGCGACCCGGACCGAGCGGCCGCGCAGGCCGCCCTGTCCGCCGAGATCACCCATCGGCATCCAGAGGCGATCGTCGGTGCGATGGCGGTCGCCGTCGCCACCGCGCAGGCGGCGTCAACTCGTGAAACCGGTTGCACCCCGAGCGAATTACTCCAGTCCGTCGAGCCGTATCTGGTGGACGGCCGCACGTCCGACGGCATCCGTCGTGCCCGGAAACTCTTGGGGCGCCCGGTCGCCGAGGCCGCCTACGAGCTGGGTAACGGCGCGGAAGTCAGCGCCCAGGACACCATCCCGTTCACGCTGTGGGCGGCCGCGAATTTTCTTCGCGACTATCCCGCCGCTATTACCGCCTGCGTGGAAGCCGGTGGCGACGCCGATACGACGGCCGCGATCGTCGGTGGAATCGTGGCCGCGCGCACGGGAATCGGCCGCCGTGGCGATATTCGCGGTATTCCCGAGCCATGGCTCGCCGCACGCGAACCACTTCCCGATTGGGCGACAGAGTGACGCCGACACAGTATTTCTCCGAGGGCCGGCGTCAGCGGCGGAGCGCACCGCTGTTCGCCCGCGCAGCCGCTCGGCATCTGATCACACGAATGCAAGACCGACCGGTCGGCTAGCCATCCTGGAGCGATTGCGGACAATTAGCCCATTCCTGTAGTTGAACACTTGACCAGCTCAAAATGGCATGTCGTCCCACGCGATTACCAGGCGAATCCATCGACAGAGAGACCGCTCAGTCGGCAGTCGCCTGCGGTTGATTGCGGGCCAAACAGCGCCCACTATGTGATAACGGTCACACCGCAACAAGCAAACGCCATCCGAGCAGAGAGGTGTGAACCACCCTCTGCGAGCTAAATTCTGGCTACTGAAACTTGTTTGCCCCGCCTTCGAGCACCTTGATACGATAATTTCATCCAATTGGGTGGAAGATCAATGATGACTATATTTCCGTCAGCGTGATGATTTGTCTAATGATTTCGGTTCAGAATACCAGTGTTGAGCCGGTGGAAATCAAGCGCATTCACCGGAGGGAAAGCAGTGCAGGGGCTTACACAGGAAGACGTCCGACATACCTTCGACGGTGGTCTCCCGTCTCAGAATAACATCGGTTCCGCGATCATTGTGGGCGCCGGATTGGCCGGTCTCGCAACCGCATTCGAATTGACGAAGCAAGGGACCACCGTCACCGTTCTGGAAGCGAGTGACCGGCCAGGCGGCCGAACCTGGACGTTCCGTCACCCTTTCTCCGACGGCCTGCACGCGGAGGCCGGCGCGATGACGGTGACCGAACAGTGCCATTACACCATGCATTATCTCAGGGAAATGGGCCTGGAGACCGAACCCAGTGATCTGGTCGACACCGATTTCAGCTACTACCGCAACGGGATTCGAATCCGGCCGGACCAAATCGCCGACCACGCAGACATTCTGGGTCTGCGCCCGGATGAGCAGCACCTCACCGTCGCCGACCTGTTCGCCAGGTACGTCACGAAATTCAACGAGAACATCGGACCGGAGGTCGCGGCACTGGAGTGGACTCCTTCGCCGAATCTGCTGGAGCTGGACCGGATCTCGGTGCACCAGATCCTGGCCGACCGTGGCGCGTCGCCCGGCGCGATCGCGTTGATCGAGCCGTTGTTCCTCGAAATGCGCGGCGGCGAACTGGAATCCGCCTCCGCGATGGCCTGGGCCCGCTACGAGTCGAGCCCGCGCTCGTTCTCCGCCGCCGGCGCTCAGTGGTACAAGGTCAAGGGCGGCACCGATCTACTCGCCCACTCCCTCGCGGACAGGGTCAAAGACCATGTCCACTATCGCAGCCCGGTAGTCCGTATCGCCCAGAGCGAGCACGAAGCGCAGGTCACCTTCCTCGACCGCGACCGGTTACAGACGATCAGCGCGGATCGCGTCGTCCTCACCGCGCCGTTCAGCAGCATGCGCCGGCTCAACCTGTCGATGGCCGGGCTCTCGGCGGCGAAGCATTCCGCGATCCGCACCCTCAAATATGTTTCGGTGCTGCGCATCTACCTGCAGATGCGGAAGAAATTCTGGCCGGAGGACAAACTGATGCTGTCCGCGGACACCGCGATCTGCACCGTCCGCGATGCCACGCCGCGACTACCCGGCCCGCGCAAGATCCTCGAATGCTGGCTCACCGGTTGGCCCGCGCAGGCCGCGGCGAGCATGACCGAGGACGAGCGGGTGAATTTCGCCCTGCACGAGGTGGAGCGGATGCTGCCCGGCGCCCGCGCCCATTTCGAGCTCGGCACCTCCGTGTCCTGGGACAACGAGCCCTACGCCGGCGGCGCCTACATCCTGCCGGAGGTGGGTCACAGCGGACTCATGGAACACACCCGGACGGCCGAGGGCCGAATCCATTTCGCCGGTGAGCACACCGCGTTCGAACCGAACGGCGGCTCGATGAACTATGCACTGGAGTCGTCTGCGCGCGTTCTGCTCGAACTGTCTGCTCGCTGATATCTCACCGCCATACCGGAAGGGAGGAGCTTTGCTTCATCCGCGCTTGCTGATCGTTGCGGACTGCCAAGGGATCGACGATACGGTCAATGACCTCAAACGGCACGGTTTCGAGCCCGAGCCGACCACGACGGGGGCCGAAACCATGGCGTCCTACGCCGATTTCGACGTGGTGCTCATCGATCTCGACTTCACCGACTTCGACGGCCTCACCCTGTGCCGGGAGATCCGCCGCGCCAGCGACATCCCGATCATCGGTTTCTCGTCCTTCGAACTGGACCAGGTCCTCGCGCTGGAGGCGGGTTGCGACGACTGCGTCGTCAAGCCGTATCACAGCCGCGAGCTCATGGCCCGCCTGCGCGGCCTGCTGCGCCGCGTCCACATGATGTCCCAGCCTGCGCTCATCGTCGGCCAGCTGGAGATCGACTCGGCGTTGCGCGAGGTCAGAGTAGGCAACCGGCTAATCGAGTTGACCCGCAAGGAGTTCGAGTTGCTCCGGCTGCTCGCCGCCGAACCGCAGAAGGTCTTCTGCCGGGCCGAACTGCTGCAACGGGTGTGGGGCTACGACGACGTGGACGCCGAGGTGACGTCGCTGGCCAGCCGGACCATCGACACCCACCTCAGCAGCGTCCGCAAGAAGCTCGGCTCGCCGGACTGGATCGTCACCGTACACGGCGTCGGCTTCCGCTTCAACGACGAGGCGACCCGGGGCAGGCCGGCGCAGGCCGTCGAACCGGCCCGCGCCGGCGAGGTCGCCGGGTAGCCGGCCGTCCTCATCCCGTCCGCTGCTTCGACGGCGTCAGCTGTGGCGGGAGCGTGTCGCCGTACCGCTCGGCGAACTCGCCGATGATGGCGTCCTGCTCCGCGCGCACATCGCGCCCCGCGCACAGGGCGTCCAGCACCGCGCTCGTCTCCCGTTGCACCCGCTGGACCGCGTCGTACGGCATGTGGGTGAACGCCACCAGTTGGTAGAGCGGCGTATACAGATCGGGACGCAGCTCGTGCAGCCGCCGTTCCAGCGCCTTGCGTTCCAGGAACAGCGGGCTGTTCACGTGGTCGGACAGTTCCTCGAGATTCCGCATCGACAGCTCGGCGAGGGCGTGCCCGGCCCGCACCCGAACCGCGCTGTATTCGTCCACCACGACCTCGGCGACCGTCTTGACCGTGCCGCCCTCGGACCGGACCGCGGCCTGGAACTTCTCCAGCAGGCTCGCCAAGGTGGCGGCGTCCTCGAAACTACAGTTGATGCCTTGCCCGTAGAACGGGACCACGGCGTGCGCGGCATCACCGACCAGCACCGCGCGCCGATGGTGATACGGGGCGCAAGTGATGATCCGGAGCCGGCCCGGACTTCTACCGGCCAGCTCGTTGCCGACCTCCGCCATCCGGCCGAAGACATCCGGAAACTGCGTCGCGCAATAGTCGCTGATCGCCTGGGCCGACGGCAGACCCGAAAAGCGCCGCAGCGCACCATCTCCCGCTGTCGGCTTGAACAGGCTGGTGGTGAACGTCTGATCTCGGTTCGGCTGGGCCTGGAGGAAGTGGTCGCCGCGCGGCCACAGGTGCATACCCGTGGGATCGGCGTCCCCGTAGTCCATGGTGATCTCGGCGTAGCCGTGCGCGATCGTATCCTGGGTCATCCACACATCTTTCGGATGCGCCGCGACGATGGCGTCCCGGACCGCGCTGTTGGCGCCGTCGCAGCCGACCAGCAGATCACCGGTCACCCAGCTGGACGAGCCGTCCCGATCCTGGAGCAGCGCGGCGGGTCGCGCGGTGTCCACGTCGAGACACCGCTGTCCGTAATGAATCCGGGCGCCTTCGCGCAGCGCCTGGTCGCGCAGCAGGTCCTGCAAGATCCCGCGTGGGATGGACAGCAGGTGATGGTTGTAGGTCGTCCCGTACGCCTGGGTCGAGATCGCGCCGTCGCGGTGGTGGATGATCCGCTTGGCCAGCACCGAACCCTGAAGGTAGAGACGGCGTTTCACCGATCGGGGCAGGCAGTCGAGCCCGCGCGAGGTGAGCGTCAGGTTGAACGAGTGCCCGGAGCCGGCGCCCGCCGACTCCGTCTGCCGCTCGAACAGATCCACTTCCAGTCCCTGCCTGCGCAGCAGTGTGGCCAATGCGCAACCGACCGGCCCGGCGCCGATGATCACTACCGAGCGCATCGCTTGTTCAGTCATTCTGGTCTCCTCCATGAGCTCGCTCGGGCGGTTGCGCGATGGCGCCGACGGCGCGGAAGTACTCGAACATCCGGTGGATCCAGCCCGGATTCGCCTGCGGGTAAGGACATCCCACGTCGGTGAGGGCGCGCCGGGACTTCTCGTTGTCGAACGAGTGCGCACCGAGCCGCATCACCCCTTCCCGCATGAGCGGCACCAGCGGGCCGAGGCCGCGCCGTTCGTCGTCGTTCTCCGCGGCCTCGCGTTCCAGGGCGGCCATCCACACCGACCCGGTGGCCGGTTCCGTCGCATATCCTTCGGCGCGAATGGCTTCGAGGATGGTGGGCCAGTCGAGGCCGTCCGGGTGGTACAGATGCCAATTCTCGTTGTCCGGCTTGCCTTCCGAGAGCCGGATGATGGCCCGCGCGACGTAGTCCACCGGCAACAGGTCGATGGCCGGCGTCTCGACGATGTCGTCGGGGTAGCAGCCGAGCAGCGCGAAGCCCTTCATCTGCAACCAGAAGAAGTCGTCGTGCCTGCACGCACCGGTCCGGCGATGACCGGCGATCCGGCCGACCCGGTGCACGGTGACCGGCAGCCCGGCCGCCCGCGCCCGGAACGCGAGTTGTTCGGCGACCCACTTGCTTTGCGAGTATCCGATGCCCAGCGACGCGGGGTCGCCCGGCACCGTGTCCTCGCCGACCCGGCCGGAGGTCGAGTCCGGCGGGAAGACGCCGAGCGTCGAGATCAGGCGCAGCGGCGTGCGATTGATCCCGCAGAAGTCGAGCAGGTGCCGCAGGCCGTCGACGTTCGTGCGCTTGACCGTGTGGTACGGAACGACGAAATTGATATGTGCCGCAGCGTGATAGACCTCGGTCACGTCCCGGGCGACGGAGTCGTAGTCCTCGCCCAGACCGAACCGCGGCTGATCGAGATCACCGAGGCAGAGTTCCACCTCGTCGAGGCCGGACGGATCGAGCGCGAACTTGCGGAACGTGCGACGCAGTCGGTCGCGTCCGTCGGCCGCGGTGTCCGCGCGGACCAGGCAGCGTACCCGCTGTCCGGTGCGCAGCAGTTCGTCGAGCAGATGGCTGCCGAGGAATCCCGTTGCGCCGGTGAGGAATACCGTGCCGTGCGCGGGTTCGCGCCGCTCCCCCACGACCAGGTCGTGCAGCTCGGCGTCGGCGGAAAGGTCAGGTGCGGCCGCGGCGTAGCGGTCGGCGAGGCTCTTCGTCATCCCGCGCGGGGTGGGCGTGCTCAGCAGCGTCGACAGCGCGACGTCGGTGTGGAAGTGCTGCTTGACCTCCCGATGCAGGCGGGCGGCGAGCAGCGAGTGGCCGCCGAGGACGAAGAAATCGTCGTCCGGGGTCGCCGGGCGGCGGCCCAGCACCTCCGCCCACAGCCCGGCCATCGTCCGTTCCGAGTCGGTCCACGCGACATCGGCCGGGTCGGTGCCCTCGGCTGCCGACTCGACGGGCAGCGACTCCAGCGCACGACGGTCGGTCTTCCCGTTCGGGGTCACCGGGATCGTGTCGAGGCGGGTGACCTGCCGCGGGATCATGTAGCCGGGCAGCACGGCGCCCAGCCGATCACGCCAGTCCGCAGGCGGTTCCGCGGCGCTCTGCACGAAGGCGCGCAGCGCGCGGTCGCCACCCTCGGACACCACGATCACGGCCGCCGCGTCCACCTCCAGTTCCCGTTCCACCGCGGCCTCGACCTCACCCGGTTCGACCCGGTAGCCGCGGATCTTGACCTGGTCGTCCTTGCGGCCGCGGTAGTGCAGGCGGCCGTCCGGTGCCAGCACGACCACATCGCCGGTGCGATACATCAATTGGCCGTCCACGAACGGGTCGGGGACCATGGCCTCGCGGGTCTTGTCCGGCAGCCCGATGTAGCCGGGCGAGACGACCGGCCCGGCGACGCAGAGTTCGCCCTCGACGCCGAACGGCGCCTGCCGGTCCGCGCCGGCCGAGTCGGTGTCGAGCACGTACGCGTCGACGCCGGCCACCACGCGGCCGATCGACGGGATGGTCGGCCATTCGTCCGGGTCCGCCGGCAGCCGGTCCCAGCTGCACAGGTGGGCCTCGGACGGGCCGTAGGCGTTGATCAGCCGGGCCGCCGGATTCCGGCGGAACATCGCCCGCACGTCGCCGGTGATCACCAGACGCTCGCCGGTGACATACACCTCGCGCAGGTCCGGCAGTTCCACCGTGGACGAGCGCAGCACCGCGGCCAGCTCACGCAGCGTGACGTACGGAAGGTATGCCCGCTCCACCCGCTCCTCGGCGAGCAGCGCGGCCAGCGCCTCGAAATCGGTGCGGGCGGCGACCGGCGGTATGACCAAAGTGCCGCCGTTGCACAGGGTTCCGAAGACCTCGATGGCGAAGACGTCGAACGCCGGCGGCATGTATTGCAACGTGCGCATGGTCCGGTCCGACGTGAAAAGTGCCTGGTTGTGCACGAGGTTGGCCAGCGTGATCTCCGGCAGCCGGACACCCTTGGGCCGCCCCGTGGAGCCCGAGGTGTATACGACGTAGGCCGTATCCTGCGGCGTCTTCCGCTGCCCCACGAACGAGGCTTCCGCATCGGCTATTTCGGTCACATCGATGATTTCGAGCCCGGACGGCAACGCGGCTCCCGCGATATCGATCTCGGGCGCCCGCACCAATAATCCTGCGCCGCAGTCGTTCAGGGTGAAGTTCAGTCGATCCCACGGCTGGTCGGCGTCGAGCGTGACGTAGCTGCCGCCGGCACGCAGAATCCCGATCACCGTCGCGATGAGGTCGAGGCTCGACCGCATCAGCACGGCGACCGGCTGCCCGTCGCGGACCCCCCTGGCGACCAGAGCCGTGGCGACCGTGTCTGCGCGCGTGGCCAATTCGGCGTAGGTGAGCACGGTGCCGTCTACTGACACCGCCGGCTCGGAACTGGCGGTCGCGGCGCTCGCCGCGAACAGGTCGGCGGTCAGCTCGGTGCCGAGTTCGGGTGCGTCGCCGCGACGGGCGCACAGCTCGGCGATCGCCCGCTCCTCTTCCTCGCCGGTCCAGCGCAGATCGCCGACCGCCACATCCGGATCGGTGAGCACGCTGTCCAGGAGGGTGCGCAGCCGCTGCGCCAGGTATTCGGTGAACTGCTCGCCGTCGGCCGCGGCGGTCGCGTGCTCGACGACCAGGGTGAAGTGGTCGGAGGTCTCGTCCACCAGGATCGCCAGGTCGTACTTGGCGCCGCCCGGCTCGTGCTCCCACGTCTGCACTCCCCACTCGGGCAGATCCAAACGACGTGCGGCGGCGGGCATTACGGTGACCATCGCGTTGAACAAGGCGCCGTCCTGGCTGCCGCCGGCCGACCGCAGCTCGCCGAGGACCGCCTCCAGCGGCGCGTGCCGATGCCGAAGACCCTCCAGCACTTCTCGTTTCGCCGCCCGCAGCACGTCCCGGGCGGTCGCGCCGTCGGGCAGCCGGTGCCGCAGCACCACGGTATTGGTGAGGTGGGCAAGCACCTCGGCGTCACCCGCGCCGCGCACGGACACCGGAATACCGAGCAGGACATCGTCGCGCCCGGTCTGCCGGTGCAGCATCACGAAGCTGAGCGCGACGAACAACATGCTGGTGGTGATGCCCGCCGCGGCGCAGAACTCGCGCACCCGCGCCGACAGCTCGGCATCGAGCACCGACTGCCGGGTCACGTGCCGCGCGGGCCCCTCGGCCGGCAAGCCGAGGGGCGCCGCCGCCGGGGCGTCGGCGAGCTTGTCCCGCCAGAACCGCAGCGTTTCGGTGTCGTCGGCCAGCTCGGCCCACCGCGCATAGGCCTCGATGGCCTGGCGCCGGTCTTCCCGCGACGGCGGGTCGCCGTGGCGCACCGCGGTGTAGGCCGCTTCCAGCTGGGTGAGGTACGGCTTCCAGGACATGCCGTCGAAGACGGTGTGGTGGATGTTGAACACCAGCACGCTGCCCCCCGCGTCGCCGAACCGCAGATGCCGGACCAGGACGAGCGGGCCGGCCCGCAGATCGAAAGCGGCACCGGCGATCTCGGCCACCTGCTCGGCCACCCACGCATCGGTGTCGCCGCCCGGATGGTCGCGCACGTCCACGTCCGGCGCCAGCTCGCGGTGTACCACCTGGCGCAGTTCGCCGTCGGCGTCCAGGTCGAAGGTGGTGCGCAGCGCGGCATGATCCCGCTGCACCGCGGCCAACGCCTCGACCAGGTAGCGATGCTCCAGCCGGACACCCACCCGCAGGACCAGCGGCTGGTTGTATGCGGTCGGATCCGCGCCGTAGCTGCTGTCGAACCACAGACCGGGCTGAGCCGGGGAGGCCGGCCGACGTTCCGCGCCGTTCGAGGTGTGTTGATCGGTAGCCGTCATGTCAGCCTCGCGCACGCTTGGTGCGGATCAGGTCGGCGACACCGCGCACGGTGCCCGCACCGACAATCTCGTCGGGGGCCAGTTCGACACCCGCCACGTCCTCGAGCCGGGCGCCGAGGTCGATCAATTGCAGTGAGGTGACACCGCTTTCGATCAGCCCGGCATCCAGGTCGAGCTCGCCGGCCTTGGTGATGTCGGCGAGCGACGAGCGGACGACCGCGGCGATCCGGTCCTCGGGCCCGGGCCGCACGGGGGCACTCGGGTCCACGCCCGCCGGGGCCTCGTCGGCGCTGTGTTCCGCGAGCCGTGAACCGAGTTCCTTGCGGTCGATCTTGCCGTTGGCGTTGCGCGGAAACGCGTCGACGACCAAGACCATCGACGGAACCATGTAGTCGGGCAGGCGATTTCGCAGATACTCGGTCAGATCGCGGTCCGCGAGTTCGTGTCCGGTCGCCGGCACGCACCACAGCGCGAGCTGATCCGCCGCGCCGCCGCTCGGCACGGCCTGCGCCACCGCCTGCTGGACGCCGGGGAACGCCTCGGCGGTCACCTCGACATGCCTTGGCTCTACTCGGAATCCGCGTACCTTGACCATCTGGTCGGTGCGGCCGGCCAGCACGATCTCTCCGTCGGTGGTCAGCTTGGCCAGATCGCCGGTGCGCAGCAGCCGCTGCCCGTCGTGCCGGACGAACTTGCGCTCGGTCTGCTCGGGATCGCCCAGATATCCCAGCGCCACACCGTCACCGGCGATGCACAGCTCGCCGATCCGGTCGGGCCCGCACGGCGCCAGACGTTCGTCGCGCACCGACATCTCGACGGTCGGCATCGGCCTGCCGACCGGAATCTCGGCGTCGGACAGATCCGCCCGGGTGATCTTGTGCACCGCGGTCAACGCCGAGTTCTCCGTGCAGCCGAACGCGTTGAACACGTCACCGTCGATCACCGCCAGCGCACGCTCTAGGTGCGACGCGGACGGGAAGTCACCGCTGACGATCACCGTCCGGACCTGCGTGAGCTGCTCGGCGTGGTGCTCGACCAGCAGATTGAACAGTCCGACGGACAGGTTCAGCACGGTGATCCGCTCGCGCGCGATCACCCTCGCCAACTCACCGAGCGGCGGCATCTCCTGTGGCGCGATGGTCAGCCGGCCGCCGCGCAGCAGGCAGGTCCAGATGTCGGTGGTCGACGCGGCGAACGCGGGCTGCGCGAGTTGCAGGAACCGATCGTCGGGTCCCGGCGTGAATCCGACGAGATGCTGGGAGACCCGGGCGATTCCGCGATGCGCGATCACGACGCCCTTGGGCACGCCGGTCGAACCGGACGTGAACAGGATGAACGCCGGCGCCGCCGCGGTGACCGCGGACGGCCCGGATTCGGTGGACAACGACGCCGCGGCCGCCAGCAGATCGCGGACCGGCAGGCATGTCTGCGCCGGAAATCCTTCTGCCGCAGCGTCGTCCGTCACGGTGAGGGCCGGCTCGGCGACCTCATACATCCGCGACTTGTGCTCCGCCGGGTGGGCCGGATTGAACGGCACCACCACGAGCCCGGCCTTGAGAATGCCGAGGAACACCTGATAGGTGGCGAGGCTGCGCTCCAGATGCACCCCGACCCGCGCCCCCGGCGTCAATCCACGATCACGCAACGCCCGCGCGATCTGGCTGCCGAGGTTGTCCAGTTCGGCATAGGTCAGCGTGGTCTCGCCGTCGGAAATCGCCTCCCGGTCGGCATATTCGCGCGCCGTGCGCACGAAGGCGTCGACGATGGTCTCGGTGGTCGCGCCCTCGGCCGAGCCCGTGCTGACGGACTCCGGGGCGGTCAGTGTGGGTTTCATCGCGCTGATGTCACCGTTCCTTCCGGTGTCGATGCGCCTCGGCGGCGCGGCGCCAGGCCGAGGTGCCGCAGGCTGGTCCGGCCGAACGGGGTCGCCGGGTCGGCCAGATCGAGCGGCAGGTCGAAGTGGTCCCGTTCGGGCACGATCTGCGCGCTCACCGGGACCGACTGTGCGGCAAGATGTTCCGCGTACGCCGCGTGCTGGTGCAGATACGTCCGGGTCTCGTGTCGCCCGGCGGCGAGTAGGACCGAATCGCAGCGCGGTGCGGGCATCCGCAGCGGGCTGCATCGGTCGGCGAGTTCGGGGGTCAGCCGCACGGCGTCGTTGACGTAGGTGCCGGGGATCTCGGTGAGGTCGTACAGCCCGCTCAGCAGGCACGCGCTGCGCACCCGTGGCGCATCGTCACCGGTGAGCGCCGCGGCGAGCAGATGCGCGCCCGCGCTGCTACCGGCCACGTGCAGCTGTTCCGGATCGATCCCGAGCATCGGCCCGGTGGTGACCAGCCAGTCGAGCGCCCGGGCCACCGAGCCGATCATGCCGGGCACCGTACGATCCGGCGCGAGCCCGTAACCCACGGCGACATAGGCACATCCGTGCGCCACCGCGTGCGCGGCGGCGAAGCAGGCGTCGTCGATGCCGGACTCCTGCCAGTGTCCGCCGTGCACGAACACCAGCGCCGGCGTCTCCGGTCCCCGAGTGCCTTTCGGCACAGCCGGAAACACATGACAGCGCTCGCCGTGCCCCTCGCCGTACGGCACGGCGATGTGCACGTCCAGCTCGGACCGGGCGGCGTCGCTGAGGCTCCGGTACCGCCGCAGCGAGGCGGTCATGTGCCGCGCGACCGAACTCGGCGAGTACTCGCGGTCGAGCAAGGTCGGCTCACTCATCGGACTTGCGCCCTTCGATGACTCCGTGCGGCGTCCAGCCCTCGTTGCGAATCCGCTTGATGTCACCGAATCCCGAAGCGACGAGCCACTCTTCGTGCTCCCGCCACGGGTAGATGGTCGATTCCTCGGACGGCAGGGTGGCGAAGTAGACGTTGTCCAGCGCGGTGTAAAGCGGGCCGCGCCCGTCGTCGTCGGCGAACGCGTTGAACACGATCACCCGGCCGCCCGGCGGCAGCGCCGCGTACGCCCGCTCGAGCAGCGCCCGGTTCTGCTCCGGCGACCAGATCACGAACTGATGCGCGAACAGCGCGGCGTCATATCCGCGCGGCAGCGGGTCGCCGAACATATCGCCGGCCACGACGTCGATCCGGTCACCGAGCCCGGCGGCCGCGATATTGTCTCCGGCCACCTCGACCGCGCCCGCCAGATCGAACACGGTGATCTTCAGGTGCGGGTGTGCCTGGGCGAGCGCGATCGCATTCACCGCGTCGCCGCCGCCGACATCCAGAATCTTGGTCACGGTGCTGTAGTCGACCTGATGCAGCAGTACTGGATTGGACAGCTCGGACCAGGAATGCATGCCGCGGAAGAACAGCGCCTCCAATTCCGGCGTCTGCTCGAGCCGGGTGTACAGGTCGTTGCCCTTGCCCGGCAGGTGCTTGAGGCCCAGGTTCTTGCCGGTCCGCAGCGATTCGGCGTATTCCTTGGCGGGCAGGTAGGTCAGCCGCTGCTGGAAGTCGATGATGTTGCGGATGAGCGGCCAGGTGCCGTCGGCCATCGCGTCGTGCAGCATCGCGCTCAGCGTGTACGCGTCGCCCTCGCGGTCGGTGAGACCGAGCGAGGTGGTGCCGAGCAGCAGCTGACGCGCGGATTTGGCGGGCAGGCCCAGCCCCTCGGCGGCCTGGTCGCTGGTGGACGGGCCGTTCAGGTCGAGGTATTCGAACAGTTGCAATTCCGAGGCCGCGCGCAGCTGCTGAAAAGCAGCGAACCCGAACAACACCGGGACGAGCGAGGTGAGGTCGACCGGTTTCGTCAGCTCGGTCTTCAGTTCCGTCATCGTGATCGTGTTCCTCCAGCAGTCGGGGTATTTATCTGAGGTCTGTGCTCTAGAGCCGGGTGCGGAATGTCCACAGTTCCGGGAAGAAGCGGTGTTCGTTGATGGCGCGCAGCCACGGCGCTCCGTCGGTGCCCGCCGTCCCGCTCTTGCCGCCGAGCATCCGCTCGACCACGAGCAGGTGGGTGGCCCGCCAGTGCGAGAACTGATAGGCCACCTCCAGCAGGGCCTCCGCCAGCCGGTGCGCGTCGGGATGCCGGTCGGGGTGCCGGTAGATCTCCAGCCACACGTCCTCGACGAGCGGATGCGCCTCGTGCTGTTGTGCCGACGGCTTTTCCAGGCACGCGGCGGGAACCGAAAATCCCTGCCGGGCAAGATGTTGCAGCACCACGTCGTACAGCGAGGGCTCCAGCAGTTCGGCCCGCAGCATCGCGTGCCCGTCCCGGAACGCCGCCTCCACCTGCCGCTGCGGCCGATTGCCCATCACGAACTCCAGGGCCCGGTAGGCGAAGGACTGGGTGCCGGAGGCGTCGTTGAGCACCTCCCGGAAGGCCACGAATTCATCGACCGACATCCCGTTCATCGACTCCCAGCAGGCCACGAGCACCCGCTGCGTGCGGGTCGCGCGGGCCAGCGCCAGGCAGGTGCCGGCGACGTCGTCGCGGTCCAGCGCGCGGCGGGCGGTGGCCAGATCGTCGATCACCGCGCGGAACAGCAGCTCCTTCACGTGACTGATCAGGATGAAGTTCAGCTCGCCGCGGGCTTCGCTGCGTGGGACCTGCAGCGCATGCAGTTCGTCCATGTGCGCGTAGGTGACGTACTCGGGCGCAACATATTCGGGGGCGCGGGTCATGACTGCGCCGCCACGACGTGGCACAGTGCGTCGGCCGCCTGCGACACCTGTTCGTGCGTCACGTACAACGGCGCGAAGGCGAAGCGGATCAGGTCCGGCGGGCGGGCGTCGACCAGCACGCCGCTGTCCGCGAGTGCGCCTTCGACCTTGTCCGCCTGCGGAATTCGCAACGCGAGGTGACCGCCGCGCCGGTCCGCATCGCGCGGGGAGACCAGCCGATCCAGCAGATCGGGACGGCCGCTACCGACGCACTCGAGGAAGAACTCGCCGAGATCCCTGGCCCGCCGGTGCAATTCGTGAATGCCGACCTCGATCAACGGGGCGAGGGCATGATTCAAGCCGACCAGGCTCAGCAGCGGCGGCGTGCCGGTGCGGGCGCGATCGATGTCGTCGGCCGGAATGAACGTCCGCGCCATCGCGAACGGCTTGGCGTGCCCGTGCCAGCCGGCCAGTGGAAAGTCCACGCTCGATTGAAGTCTGGTGGGAACGTAGGTGAAGGCCGGTGCGCCCGGGCCGCCGCCGAGGTATTTGTAGCCGCAGCCGACGGCCAGGTCGACCGCGTTCGCATCGAGGTCCACCGGCAGCACGCCGGTGGCATGGCTGAGATCCCACACCGATATGGCGCCAACGGCGTGACACAGCGCGGTGATCGGACGGATTTCCCGCCGCTCTCCCGTGCGGAAGTCCACCGGGGCGGCGAGCGCCGCAGCGACCTGAGTTCCGTTGTCCCGCAGGTATTCCTCGAAGCCGCCACGCGACTCGACCACGAGCTCGCGGTCCAGCAGCCGGGCCACCGAGTTCGCGATGTACAGGTCGGTCGGGAACGACTCGGCCTCGATCAGCAGCACCGGACGGTCCGGGCGCAGCCGACCGGCGGCGGTCAGCGCGTTGAACAAGGTCGTGGAGGTGGTTTCGCCGGCTACCAGCACCTGCCCCGGCCCGGCGCCGAGCAGTGTGCCCAGCTTGTCGCCGACCGTGCGCGGCAGATCGAGCCAGCCGTCCTGGAACCAGGCCTGCACCTGGCGCGGCGCCCACTGGCCGGACACGACGCGGTCGAGTTCGGCGGCCAGGTTGCCGCGGGGCGGGCCGAGGGAGTTCCCGTTGAGGTGGATGGCGCCCGCGGTGGCGAACTGGCGCGCGTACTGGGCCAGCGGATCGAGATCGTCCCGGCGCCTGGCCTCGTCGAGGGCAGGCATGGTAGCTCCGGATTCGGACCGAATGCTCATCCCTCACTCGCTTTCTGCTCGTCGTCGATCGCGGGAACCCACACCCGGCCGGTGATCCGCACGCTCGCCGTGTCGCCGCGGCTCGCGCCGGTGCAGCCGAAGACGGACTCGCGTCCGTCGCCCGTCACCTGGCGAACCGTCACCGGCGACCGGCCGTCGGCGGTCAAACCGAGCCCGGTGAGCCCGAGCGCGGCGGCCGCGGGCAGGCAACCCGCGTCCTCCGGGATGCCGAACCCGGGGGCGAACACACGGGCGAGCACCTCCTGGCGAGCCGAATCCCAGCGATACGCGGTGAGATCGGTGAGACCGGCCTGCCGCATCCGGTCGAGATCCGGCACCGGCAGGGAACGTGGGTCCTCGGTGACCCGGACGAAGTTGAAGGCCCGCCCGATGCCACCGGCGTGCGAGCTGCCCGTATGCCAGCCGAACAACCCCGGATCGCACGGAATCTCTTCGTGCACAACGGGTCCGTCGAACGGCACCCGCACGTCGCTGCCGTCGGTCCACAGCCACTGGCAGCCGACCTCGGCCGTGCGGCCGACGTCGCCCGGCGCCAGCCGGCCGGTGCCGACCAGACAGGCGGCCACCCCGGCCAGCGAATGCGTGCCGAACGGCGTCTCGCCGTCGGCGTTGAAGATCCGCGAGCCGAACGTCCGCTGCGCGGGCGAGCATTCGCTCACCAGTGCGCTCTCGTCCGAATTCCCTTGGCGCGCATACTCGGCGGCCTCCGCCACCACGCGGTCGTCGCACCGGCCCGCGGGGATCAGCACGTCCAAGGTGCTCCCCCGGCCGGGCGCCGCGCCGAACATGTCCACGCGTAGTACTCGCATCACTCGCCTCCCAAATGCTTCTCGGCGAAATCGACCACGACCTGTTCGTCGCCCTGATACGGCTGATCCCGGCGCGGCCAGTGCACGACGAGGTCGGTGATGCCCGCCTGCTCGAGCTGGCCGGCGGCGTCCTCGTAGGCGGCCAGCGAGCCGGTGATCCCGCCCACCGCCGCGTCGGCGACGAACAGCTTGCCCAGGGTGGCCGGGTCCCGGCCCACCCGCTCGCACGCGGCGTCGATGCCGCGCACCTGGTCTCGCAGCATGGGCACGACCTCGCGCAGCGGCCGCATGCGGAAGTCGTTGGGCGGTCCGGACGTAACCCAGTACCGCGCGAACCTGGCGGCCAGCGCCATGCCACGCGGGCCGGTCGCGGCCACGGCGAAGGGCAGGCGTGGCGCGTCGCCGGCACGCGGATAAAAGTCCACGCCCGCCGCGGTGTACCAGCGTGACACCTTTGTCACGGAGCCTCGGGTGAGCACGGTGTCGAGGAGTTCGACGAACGCCTCGAATCGATCGGCGCGCTCACGCGGGGCGAGGTCCGGCCCACCGAGGATGCTCACATCGAATCCCGGTGCGCCGGAACCGAGTCCGCAGATCAGCCGCCCGCTCGCGATATCGTCGACGGTGACGAGTTCCTTGGCGAGCGCGACCGGATTGCGGAAGTTGGGGGTGGCCACGAGCAGGCCGAGGCCGATGGAACCGGTGACGGTGGCCGCGGCCGTCAGCGTCGGAATCGAGCCGTACCACGGGCGATCCGCGAGCCAGCGCCACATCAGGTGGTCGTAGGTCCATGCGTGCTGGTAGCCGAGCTGTTCGGCGGCACGCCACCGGTCGGCGGCGATCTTCCACTCGTGCTCGGGCAGCAGGACGATGCCGTGCTTCATCGGCGCGCCTCCTCGAGTCGCATGTCCGATACCAGCCGGGCCGCCCGATCCAGCACGCGCAGGATGTCGGCGACCAGCGGTCGCATCGCCGCGTCGGACTCGTCGGTGACGACCGGGTGATGATGGCCGTCGACATGCGGATACAACCCGTTGTGCCGCAGGTCCGCGGTGAGGTCCGCGATCCGGGAATCGAGCTGGGCCACGAACTCGCCGTGGCTCACCGGACGCCGGACGGTCAGGAAGAAGTTGTCGTAGAGGTCCTCCTTCTCCCGGGAGACGCTCACGCCGGGTACGCCGGCGGATTTCTGCAACAGCGAATGACCGTCCGGCACAAGATGATCGGCGATGTGACTGTGCGTCGCCTCATTACGGGCGACGGCCGCGTCGAGCGCCGTGCACGCCGGATCCTCCTGCCACGGCAGCTTGCCGCGGAAGAGTCGGCGCACCGGTCGATAGTCCGGCGCCCAGGTGCCGCTGAACGCGGGGTGCTGCAACGCCATTCGCGCCCTGATGTCGGCGTGATAGTGCTCGCGCGGAACGGTGGACGAGTAGAGCAGCATCGCGCTGTACCCGTCGACGCAGGCGGACAGCAGGTCGAGTTCGCGCTCGCCCGGCTTGTCGGCATCGTCGCCGGAGTGCAGCCACACGACGTCACACATGGCTCGCCACAGCAGGAACGAGACCTGGTGCCCCGCTATCCAGCGGTACCAGAAGAGCCGTTCCGCCTCCACCGGCCGGGTGCCGAAGACCTGATAGTCCAGCATTTCTCGATCGACGGCCGCGATATCGCCGCCGCCGTCCGAACCCTCGAAGCCGTCACCCAGCGGCGGCATGAACAACACATGCGGCTGCAATGCGGGCAGCCTGCGCCCGTTCGACTCATGTCCGTTACGACTGCTCACGACCCGGCTCCAGGAAAGTAGAGGAATTCCATTTCGAGGCCGTTCGGATCGACCACGTACAGGCTCTGCATGCCATCCGCGTCGGTCACGATGTCGGACGGCGCCTCGTCTCTGGCCCAGTGGAGGTCGGTCGATTCCCGCGCCTGCAGCCACCTCTCCCGAAGTGCGACAAGATCTTCCGGCCGGTCCACGGTGATACCGGCGTGTTGGAATTGGTAGCCGAGCGGGTCCGGGCCGTCCTGTGTGTGCTCGGCCCGGTCGAAGACGTGGAATCGCACGTCGCCCGTTTTCAGCTCGACCAGTTTCTCGATCCCCGGTAGTCGCTCGAGAGTGAGTGGCGAGAAGCTGTCCAGCTTCCATTCCACCGTGGCGCCGAGGAATTCCTGGTACCACCGGATCGTGGCGTCCACATCGTCGGTCTGAATGGCGAGGTGGTGAAATCTCGGCGCGATGTCAAGCCCGTACATCGGATGCCTTTCCGTCGCGAATGTGCTCATGGCGGGTCCCTCACCGCTACGGGAGGGAATGTCCCAGCACCTTCCATACTCGACGGAGAGCGAGGTCGGAGACAATCAAATGAGGTTCAAGAAACTCTTAAATCGGTGTCAGACAACAGTTGTCTACGCTTGCCGAAAACCTTTGACCACCTGGGGTTTAACGCGGTCGAAATCGGTTATTCCGGCGGGCACCGTGATTCGCGTTCCGCGGGGCGGCACGCATACCAGCGTGCCACCCAAACGGAACGATTCCTCCACAAATACAATACGCCGCAACTGTATTGGCGACGATTACGAGCTGCGCTCGACCGTCTCGGCATGGACCGCCACCGGTCCGCGCGCCTGATTGCGTTGCAGCAGATCAGGTATCAGCGTCAGCAGGCCGCACAGCGCCATCGCCGCGCCGATCCACAGGGGCGCCGCGAGACCGAGTCCGGCGCTGATCCCGATGCCGCCGAGCCATGGGCCGATCACGACACCGATGTTGATAGCCGACCCGTTGACCGTGTTGACCAGCGCACCCTCGTTGGACACCGACATCACCCTGGCCGCCATGGCCGGGTTGAGCGGCAGGCCGATCAGGCCGAGCAGCACGGTGGCGGCGATGGTCGGAGCCTGGTATTCGACGCACAGCGCGAAACCGGCGAGCACCAGCATCAACGCGATCAGGCCGGCGAACAGGATCGGCCGCGTATAGCGGTCCGCGAACCGGCCGACCACGGCGTTGCCCACCACGGTGGCGATCCCGTACACGGCGAACAGCACCGGCACCGTGGACGGTGCGAAGTGCGTGGCATCGGTGAAAATCGGTGACAGATAGGTGAATCCGGCGACGACCGAGCCGATGACCAGGGCATTGGTGGCATACGCGCCCCACAGCCGCAGGTTACGGAAGGCCTGGATCTCCGAGCCGAAGTCCAGGGTCTGAGTGTTGCCGCCGGCCGGAACCAGCGCCACGACCGCGGCGATGCAAACCAGCGCCAGCGCGTCGACCAGCCAGAAGCTGGCCCGCCAGCCGAAGTGCTGCTCGATGAAGGTGGCCAGCGGCAGACCGACGACCTGGGCGACCATCATGCCGCCATACAGCACCGACATGGCGCGTCCGCGCCGTTCGGCGCCGACGAGACGCACACAGACCGCGGCGCCCACCCCGAAGAACGCCGACGTGGCCAGCGCGGTCACCACCCGAGCGATCACCAGCACCCAATAGTCCTGGGCCAGAGCGCCGATCGTCTGCCCGGCCACGAAGACCACGAGCAGCCAGATCAGCGACCGCTTCTGCGGCACCTTCGACAGGCCGACGATCAGCACCGGCCCCCCGATGACCATGCCGAAGGCGAAGATCGAGACGAGGTAGCCGATGGCGGCGATGGAGACGCCGAGATCGCTCGACATGCCGGGAATCAGCCCGGCGACCATGATTTCGGTGGTGTTGAGGCAGAAAACACCCAGGCCCAACACGTATACGGCGAACGGCATGGCACCCCTCACGGCTGGGCGAACGCGGTCCACCGGTTGCCGGACGGGTCGGTGAACTGTCCGATGATCAGGCCGTTCGTATCGGAGAACGGGTCCATCAGGCGTTGTCCGCCTGCCTGTTCGACGCGCGCGAGCAGATCGGGGACGTCGGTGACCAGCAGTCCCGGTATCGCATAGTCGGCCGGATTCGGCAGGGCGGTCACGTCCATCGTCCCGCCGATCGGCTCCTTCGCGCCGCCGGCGTGCACGCTGTAATAGACCGCGCCTTCGGCGGCCTCGTCCCGCGCGTAGGTCCAGCCGAACGCGTGTGCGTAGAAATTCCGGGTGGCTTCGAAATCCGTTGTGCCGATTTCGAACCACGCCGTCGCGTTCGGCACCGGGCCCTGGCCGGGCTGCTCGCGCCCCGCGGGTTCGAACAATCCGATTCTGTTCCCCTGCACATCGGTGATCACCGCGTGCAGATCGCCCGCGGCGGTCCGGGCGGGATCTTCGAAAACCTTGGCGCCCAGCGTTTCCAGGCGCGGAATTGTCGCGGCTATGTCGTCGCATACGACGCTGATACACAGCGCGTCCTCGCCGCCGCGGCGCAATACACCCATGCTCGCCGACGCGCCGGGTGCGGTGATCGTGTAATAACCGGGGCCGAACGACGTGTATCGCCAGTCGAATATGTGCTGGTAGAACTGCTTGCTGAGGTCCGGATCGGTGGCGGTGATTTCGAACCACCCCACGGTCGTCGGGTGCGTACCCGAGGTGCTCATGACCACTCCTCCTGTATGACAGAGTACGAGTTGGTGCAGCGATTACCACCGTAGACTAGTTTCCAACGGGAAATCAATACGCGACCGGGTGAGGAGAGACCAGTGCCTGTCGACGAAAACGAGCACAGCCAGGTACTCGACTGGCAGGACGGGATCGAGAACGCGCTGGCCCACCTGACCTGCGTGCTGGTGGCGCGGCGCACCAGGACGACCCCCGAGCGGGTGACCTGGCAGCAGTACGACGTGCTCGAAATGCTGCGTCTACGTGGGCCGATGACGCCGTCGGCACTGAGCGACGCGCTGAGTGTCTCGCGCCCGACCATGTCCAAAGCCCTGCGCGTGCTGAAGGATCAGGACCTGGTGCGACAGGCGGCGCTCGGCACCGACCGGCGCGAACAGACCACCTCGCTGACCTCCATCGGACGCGAATTCCTCGACCGCGCAGCAGCATGCAGGCGGGACAACGCCGTGATCGCCGAATCCGTGCTCACCCCGGCCGAACAAGAAATCTTCGCCGAACTGTGCGGCAAAGTCGCCGAGGCGATCCACAGCTCCACACAATCCGCGTCGATTTCGCCGTAACCTGCGCTGCCATACAGCTTCAAGAGCATTTGACAGTAACTTGAAGATTCTCTGGATGTGCCGGGCATAGTCGCCCGGATATGTTCGATGCAGTGGAAATCGGCCGCAGCCGTCGTGCTTGCCATCGGCCGAAACCATTGCGTCGAAAGGAGTTTGCCGTGCCTGAATTCAGCGCCGGCACCATACAGTCCGCGATAGTCGGTTTCGATCCGCTCGAACGCACCTGGGTCACCGGCGACCACGCGGGCCTGTCGTTCGCTACCGCGCCCGCGCTGGAGGGCGAACTGCTCGTCGACGAGGAGTCGCGCGCCGCGGTCGCCACCGATCTGGGCAACATCACCCACCGCCGGCCCGCGGCGGTGTTGCGGCCGCGCTCGGCGCAGGACATCGCCGCGATGATCCGCTTCTGCCGCGCGCACGACGTCAGCGTGTCGACCCGAGGCGCGGCGCACACCACGCTCGGCCAGGGACTCACCGACGGCCTGGTGATCGAGAACAAGTACCTCAACCGCATTCATTCCATCGGTGCGGATGTCGCCGAGGTGGACGCCGGGATCCTCTGGAAGGACCTGATCAACGCCGCTTACGCGCAGACACCGAAGCTGACGCCGCCGGCCGTCACCGGCTACACCTCGCTGACCGTGGGCGGCACGCTCTCGGTGGGCGGACTCGGCGGGCTCGTCGGTGCGCTGAACACCGGACTGCACGTCGACCACGTGCGTGAACTCGAGGTCGTCACCGGAACCGGCGCGATCGAGCGTTGCTCGCCGCGGCACCAGCCGGATCTGTTCGAGGCGGTACTCGGCGGACTCGGCCAGTGCGGCGTCATCACCAAGGCGGTGCTCGATCTGGTCCCCGCGGCCGAGCGCGCCCGTTCCTACGTACTGGAGTACACCGACAACGCGAAGTTCTTCCGCGATGTGCGCACGCTCATCGAGCGACCGGCCATCGATCACGTCTATGCCGAGCTGTACTCGCCGGAGTCCGAGCCGACCCATCGGCTTTATGCGACAGTCCTTTACGATCCGGCCGCACCGCCGGACGATGCGGTCGCCACCGAGGGCCTGACCACCGAGGCCTCGATCGACGACACCACCTATCTGGACTACGCGTACAAGATCGACACCCTGGTCGACGGCATGCGCGCCGAGGTGGGCTGGGACCGGCTGGTCAAGCCGTGGTACGACGTGTGGCTGTCCGGCGCGGTGGTCGAGGAGTACGTCGCCGAGGTCCAGTCGCGGCTCAGCGCGCGCGACATCGGGCCGTTCGGGATAAGCCTGCTGTATCCGCAGCGGCGCTCGCACCTGACCCGGCCGCTGCCCCCGGTGCCCGAGGCGAACGGCTCCGAATGGGTGTTCGTTGTCGACATCAACACGGTGGCCGAGACGCCCGGCGTCGATCCGGCGTTCATCGAGGAAATGCTGGACCGCAACGATCGCCTGTTCGCCCACGCGCGGGCGCAGTACGGGGCCGTGCTCTATCCGATCGGCTCGCTGCGCTTCACCGCGCAGGACTGGCGGGCGCACTACGGCGACAAGTGGACGGCGTTGCGGGCGGCGAAGACTCGCTACGACCCCAGCGCCATTCTCGCGCCGGGTCTCAAGATCTTCCAAGACGACTAGGGAGTTTTCCCATGCCTCCATCCAAGCCCGAACTGACCGGGACCACCGGTGCAGTTTCCAGTACGCACTGGCTCGCCTCCGCCGCGGGCATGCGCATCCTGGCCAACGGCGGCAACGCCTTCGACGCCGCCGTCGCCGCCGGCTTCGTGCTCCAGGTGGTGGAACCGCACTTCAACGGCCTGGGCGGCGACCTGTCGGTCGTCGCGCATCGCGCGAACAGTGGTGTGGTGCAGCAGATTTGCGGCCAGGGTCCGATGCCACGGGCGATCAGCATCGATACCTTCGCCGAGCTCGGACTGAGCGGCATACCCGGATCCGGGCTGTTGCCGGCCTGCGTGCCCGGCGCCTTCGGTGGCTGGATGCGGATGCTCGCGGAGTTCGGCACCATGCATCTCGCCGATGTGCTGCAACCGGCGATCGGCTACGCGGACAACGGTTTTCCATTGCTGCCCGAGACCGCGCAGGCCATCCAGGTGCTCGCTCCGCTGTTCCGCGACGAGTGGACCGGCTCCGCTCAGACGTACCTGAAGGGCGGCGTCGCGCCGGCGGCGGGCAGCCGGTTCCGTAATCCGGCGCTCGCCAACACCTATCAGCGGCTGATCAAGGCGGCGGAGTCCGCGTCGGCCGATCGCGAGGCGCAGATCCAGGCCGCGCACGATGCCTACTACAAAGGCTTTGTGGCGGAGGAGATCTCGGAGTTCCTCGCGTCCGGTCCGATGCTGGATTCCACCGGCAGGCGGCACAGCGGACTGCTGACCGCCGACGATCTCGCCGGGTGGCAGGCCACCGTCGAGGCCGCGCCGAGCTACGACTACGGCTCCCATCAGGTGTTCAAACCGGGACCGTGGTCGCAGGGTCCGGTGTTCCTCCAGCAGATCGCCTTGCTCGAAGGATTCGATCTGGCGGCGATGGGCCAGGGCAGCGCCGACTATCTGCACACCGTCACGGAGTGCACGAAGCTCGCGATGGCCGATCGCGAAGCGTGGTACGGGGATCCGGCGTTCAGCGAGGTGCCCCTGGCCGGGCTGCTCGACGAGGAGTACAGCCGGGAACGGCGGGCCCTGGTCGGACCGCGGGCCGCGCTGGACCTGCGGCCGGGCGCCCCCGGCGGTCGTAGCTCGTTCATCCCCGAACGGTCGGTGCCGGACTACCCGGAGGCCGATTCCGAGTGGATGTCCCAGCTGCGCAATGGCTTACCGACGATCTTGCAGGAGACCACGACGAAGGGTGACACCGTCACCGTCACCGCGACCGACCGGCACGGCAACATGGTCGCCGCGACGCCGAGCGGCGGCTGGCTGAAGAGTTCGCCGGCCATCGCGAGCCTCGGCTTCCCGCTCGGTACCCGCGGCCAATGCGGCTATCTCATCCCCGATCACCCGAATTCGCTGGCGCCCGGCAAACGGCCGCGGACCACGCTCAGCCCGACGGTGGTGCTGCGCGACGGCCGCCCGTACGTCGCGTTCGGCACGCCGGGCGGCGACCGGCAGGACCAGTGGACGTTGCAGTTCTTCCTCAACGTCGTCGAGTTCGGCCTCGACTTCCAGACCGCCACCGAGACCACCGCCTTCCACACCGACCAGGTGCCCGCCTCGTTCACGCCGCACGCGCACCGGCCCGGTGTCCTGGTGGCCGAGCAGACCTGCGATCCGGCGGTCGTCCAGCAACTGGAACAGCGCGGCCACGAGGTGGAACTCGTCCTCGAGTACTCGCTGGGCCGGGTCTGCGCGACCGGGTTCACCGAGGACCACGAGTTCGTCCGGGCGGCCGCGAGCCCGCGCAAGCGGCACGCCTACGCCGTCGCCGAATAGCGCTGAGCGGCACCATCTTCGAAAGGAACAACGATGACGACCACCGAATATCGTCCGGAGATCATCGAACTCACCGACGAGCGGCAGCGCCGGGAATGGCAGGCGTTCACGCTCTCCGACCTGCCCGAGATGATCAGCGCGATGCACGTCTGCCACGCGGTGCGGGCGATCGCCGACACCCCGCTGCTGGAGCGGCTGAAGTCCGGACCGCGCAGCCCCGCCGGCGGGCTGCTGGCCGGGATCGATCCCGATATGGGTCCCGGTTTCCTGCGGTACCTGGTCAATCGGGGCATTCTCGAGACTCGGGGCGAGGAGTTCTTCCTGACCCGGCTCGGCGAGTTCCTCACCACCGACGTGTCGCTGGCCCGTCTCGGCGTCTATGTCGACGCGTACGGGATGGTCACCAGCCGGACCGGTGATCTGCTCACCGGCAAGGCGGTCTACGGCAAGGACGTGATCCGCGACGGCGGCAAGCTCGGCGCACACTGCGACACCCTGTTCTCCGCGTTCCACACCCCCACCCTGCTGACCGCGATGCGCGGCCGCGATGTCGAGCGGATACTCGACATCGGTTGCGGTGGTGGGTCATTGGTGGTGGACGCCTGCCTGCGCGATCCCTCGCTGACCGGCATCGGCCTGGATATCGATGCCGACGCCGTCGCGGTGGCCAACGAGCACGCCCGCACGTCCGGCGTCGCCGATCGGGTCCAATTCGTCGTCGGGGACGCGTTCGCGCCCAAGACCTGGCCGAAGGAATGCTTCGAGGCCGACGGGCTGTGCAT
Organism: Nocardia sp. NPDC006044; assembly: GCF_042871115.1. Lineage (NCBI taxonomy): Bacteria > Bacillati > Actinomycetota > Actinomycetes > Mycobacteriales > Nocardiaceae > Nocardia > Nocardia sp. NPDC006044. The sequence goes on along the minus strand of NZ_JBIAID010000004.1, from coordinate 503,866 downwards.
GATGAGCGCGTTGCACGAGCATTTCCGGCACGGCGAGCAGGCCGTCATCGACCTGTTGAACGAGATCTCGGCGACGTTCCCCGCGTTGAAGATCCTGCTGGTCGGCGAGCCCGAAATCCGTTACGACAGCAGGGAAAACGACGACGACTTCTTCCTCATCCATGTGCTGACCGGTCAGGGACTGCCGCGCGATCGGGCCGCCTGGTTCGACGTGTTCGAGAAGTCCGAGCTGACCTGCCGCCGGATGTACACCCGGCCCGAGGCCGGGCCGCGGTTGTGCTTCTACGATCTGGCCGGAAAGGACCAGCCGTGACCACGACAGAGACCTCCGGCGCCGCGGTCGAGACCGATCTGGACCTGTTCTCGACCGAGGCCCTCCTCGATCCGGTCCCCTGCTATCAGACCCTGCGTGACCTCGGGCCGGTCGTCCGGATGACCGAACACGACCTCTACGGGCTGTTCCGGTACGACCAGGTGCGCGCCGCACTCGTGGACTGGGAGGGATTCAGTTCCGCCCAGGGCATCGCGATGAACCCGACGGCCAACGAACTGTCCGAGGGCTCGCTGCTGTCGATGGACCCGCCGCGGCATCGCGCCGTGCGCAAGGTGCTCGACGCCGCCCTGCGGCCCAAGTACGTGCGCCAGGTCGCGGGCAATATCGAGCAGCTCGCCGACGAACTGGTCGACGACCTGATGCGGCGCGAAATCTTCGACGGTGTCACCGATTTCGCGGCCAAGCTGCCGGTGGACATCGTGATGGACCTGATCGGCTTTCCGCGCGACGAACAGCGGGACAAGATACTGGTCTGGGCACTCGGCGCGTTCAACTATTTCGGGCCGCCCGGTGAGCGTCAGCTGTCGACCTTTCCGGATGTCGAGGCGCTGATGCAGTATCTCGTCACCGACGCGACGCCGGACAAGTTGTTGCCGGACAGCTTCGGCCATATCGTCTGGACGGCGGCCGATCGCGGCGAGATCACCGAGAACGAGGCCCTCATGACCATGAGCGCCTACGCCTGCGCCGGGCTGGACACCACCATCGCCGGCGTGGCCAGCACCCTGTGGCTGCTGGCCGAGAACCCGGACCAGTGGACGGCCGTTCGGGAGGATCCGAAGCTGATCCCCGGCGCGTTCCTGGAGGGTGTCCGGCTGGAGACGCCGATTCAGCACTTTTCCCGCGTCACCACCGAGGACCGCGAAATCGACGGCGTCACGATTCCCCAGGGCGCGCGGGTCTTGGTCTCCTACGGTGCGGCCAACCGCGACGAACGCCACTATCCCGACCCGGACAGCTTCCAGGCCGATCGCAACCCGGCGGACACGGTCGGCTTCGGCTTCGGCGTACACAACTGTCCCGGAAGAACTCTCGCCTCGATGGAGGCGAACGCGTTGTTCGCCGCGCTCGCCAAGCGAGCGGCCACGCTGGAACTCACCGGTGACCCCATCCGGGAACCGAACAACATCACCCGGGGACTGCAAACCCTCCCCATGCGCATCTCCTGAAAGGGGCGACCATGCGAGCGGCACAGATCGTCGAATACGGCGCCCCACTCGAGCTACGCGAAATTCCCGATCCCACACCGGAACCCGACGGCGTCGTGCTCGAGGTCCTCGCCACCGGCATCTGCCGCAGCGACTGGCATGCCTGGATGGGCGACTGGGGATGGATGGGCGGACAGGTCGCGTTGCCGCGCACACTGGGGCACGAGATCGTCGGCACGGTAACCGCTGTCGGTCCCGAGGTGCGCACCGTGCGCATCGGCGACCGGGTCACCACACCGTTCCATCTGGCCTGCGGGACGTGCGCGTACTGCCGGTCGGGGCACGCCAACGTGTGCGACAACATGCAGGTGCTCGGGTTCTGGTGTGACGGCGGGTATGCCGAGTACGTCCGGATCGGCAACGCCGACTTCAACTGTGTCCGTGTGCCGGACGAGCTGACGCCGGTGGCGGCCAGCGCGATCGGGTGCCGGTTCATGACGGCGTTCCACGCGGTCACCGGGCAGGGACAGGTTCGCCCCGGTGAATGGGTGGCGGTGCACGGGGTCGGCGGGGTCGGGCTGGCCGCTGTGCAGATCGCCAGTGCCGCTGGAGCTTCCGTTGTCGCGGTGGATATCGACGCCGGCAAGCTCGCGCTGGCCAAGGAGCAGGGGGCGATGCACACCGTCGACGCGAGCGTGCAGCAGGATGTGCCTGCGGTGATCCAGGACGCCACCGGCGGGGGCGCGCACGTCTCGATCGATGCGCTGGGCACCCGGGCGACGGTGCTGAATTCCATACGCTCGCTGCGTAAACGCGGCAGGCACGTGCAGGTCGGGCTGACCAGTGCGGCGGATTCCGGAGAGATCGCGCTGCCGATGGATCTGCTCACCATCGGCGAACTGACCGTCGTCGGCTCGCACGGCAATCCGCATTCCAGCTATCCGGAGTTGCTCTCGCTGGTCACCTCCGGCCGGCTCACGCCGCAGACGCTGGTGCAGCGCACGGTTTCACTCGACCGGGCCGGGGAAGTCCTCTCCGCGATGTGCGATTTCACCACCACCGGCATCACCGTCATCGACCGCTTCTGACGCGGACCGGGAGGACTCGTGGATACCAGTAGCGTGGGCGTCGCCGCCCGCAACTTCCTGACCCGCCCGCATCTGCTCTACATCGACGGCACGTTCGTCGCCGCGGCGAGCGGCCGGACCTTCGGCACCGTCGATCCGTCCACCGGCGAGCACATTTCGGCGATCGCCCACGCGGGAGCCGATGATGTCGCGGCCGCGGTCACCGCCGCCCGTGCCGCGCTCGGCGGACCCTGGGGCCGGCTGTCGGCGGCGGATCGCGGGCGGCTCATCGCGCGGCTGGCCGACCTGATCGACAGCAATGGCGAGGAACTGGCCGAACTCGAGGCGCTGGACGCGGGCAAGCCGATCACGATGACGCGCGCGCTCGATGTTCCCGCCGCCGCAGCACAATTCCGCTACTTCAGCGGATGGCCGACTCGGATCGAAGGTGAGACGATACCCGTCGCGGTACCGAATACGTTGTGCTACACCAGGAAAGAACCGATCGGGGTGTGCGCGCAGATCATTCCGTGGAACTTCTCGCTGTTGATGACGGCGTGGAAGGTCGGTGCGGCACTGGCGGCCGGATGCACCGTGGTCCTCAAGCCCGCGGAGCAGACGCCCTTGACCGCGTTGCGGTTTGCCGAATTGGTCGACGAGGCAGGCCTTCCGGCGGGCACGGTCAACGTGTTGACCGGAGACGCGGAGACCGGTGCGGCGCTGGTGGATCATCCGGGCGTCGACAAGATCGTGTTCACCGGCTCTACCTCGGTCGGCCGGGAGATCGGCGCGAAAGCGGGAGCACAGCTCAAGCGGGTGACTTTGGAGCTCGGCGGGAAGAGCCCGAACATCATTCTCCCGGATGCGGACCTCGACGCCGCGATCGCCGGGAGCTACCAGGGGATCTTCTTCAATACCGGCCAGGCCTGCAATGCCGCGTCCCGGCTGTTCGTGCACGAGAGCGTGTTCGACGAGGTGATCGAGGGGCTGTCGGCGCCGGCGAAGAGTGCCCGGGTCGGGCCGGCGCTGGATCCGGCGACCGAATGCGGTCCGGTGGTATCGGCCGAGCAGTATCGGCGGGTGCGCGGCTACATCGAGGACGGGGTGGCGGCCGGCGCGACACTGCGGTCGGGAGATCTGCCCACCTCCGCTCCTGATGGCGGATTCTTCATTCGGCCAACGCTTTTCACCGATGTCACGCCGGACATGCGGATCTGCCGGGAGGAGATCTTCGGGCCGGTCCTGGTGGCATCTCCGTTCGACAGCATCGATGACGCCGTGCGCCTGGCCAACGACACCGAATACGGTCTGGCGGCCGGCGTGTGGACCCAAAACCTCGCCGACGCACACACTCTCGCGGCACGCCTGGATGCGGGCTCGGTCTACCTCAATACGTGGGCACCCGGCGATCCGGCGGCCCCGTTCGGCGGGGTCAAGGCGTCCGGGGTCGGCCGGGAAATGGGGCGGGCCGGGCTCGACGCGTATCTGGAACCGAAGACCGTCTGGGCGACGCTCGCGTGAGACGACGATAGCGAAAGGACAAGACGATGTGTGGAATCGTCGGCTGGGTAGATTTCGATCGTGATCTCACCTCCGAGCGCCGGGTTCTCCAGGAAATGGTCGACACCATGGCTTTCCGTGGTCCCGATGCCGAGGGAATGTGGCTTCATCCGCATTGCGCCCTAGGGCATCGGCGACTTTCGGTGATCGACCTCGAGGGCGGCAAGCAGCCGATGGTGACGCCGGAGACGCTGCCCGACGGGTCGCCGCTGGCGGCGATCAGTTACAGCGGCGAGGTGTACAACTTCACCGAGCTCCGGGACGAGCTCACCGCCGCGGGGCACCGCTTCTCGACCAGGAGTGATACCGAAGTCGTGCTGCGCGCCTATCTGGAGTGGGGCACGGAATTCGTGCGGCGGCTCAATGGCATGTTCGCGTTCGCGATCTGGGACAGCCGGGTCGAGGAATTGCTGCTGTACCGGGATCGGTTGGGCGTCAAGCCGCTGTTCTACTATCCGACCGCCGGTGGTGTGTTGTTCGGCTCCGAGCCGAAGGCGATTCTGGCCCATCCGGCGAGCCGGGCGGTGCTCACGCTCGACGGGCTGCGGGATGTGCTGTCGTTTGTCCGGGTTCCGGGGCAGACGCCGTTGCACGGAATGTACGAGGTTCGTCCCGGGCATGTTCTTCGGGTTCGCCAGGGTCGGCGGACCGAGGAGAAGTATTGGGAATTGGAGTCTCGACCGCACACCGACGATATCTCGGCGAGCGTCGCCAAGGTTCGAGAGTTGCTGGAAGACATCGTTGCCCGGCAATTGGTCGCCGATGTTCCGCTGTGCACGCTGCTGTCCGGCGGATTGGATTCCAGCGCGTTGACCGCCCTCGCGCAGCGCAGGCTCGACGGCGGTCAGCGCATCCGGAGCTTCTCCGTGGATTTCGAAGGGCAGGTGGAGAACTTCGCGCCGGAGCCGTTGCGGGAGGCGCCGGATCAGCCGTTCGCGCAGGAATTGGTGCGCCACGTCGGGACCGATCATCAGACCATCCTGTTGAACAACGCGGATCTGGTGTCGCCGGGCATCCGGTCCGCGGTGTCGCGGGCGTGGGACCTGCCCTTCGGGGACGGCGATCTCGGGCCGTCGCTCTATCTGCTGTTCCGTGCGGTGCGGGAGCAATCGACGGTCGCGCTTTCCGGTGAATCCGCGGATGAGGTCTTCGGCGGCTACCTCTGGTTCCATGACGAGAAGGCCGTGCAGGCCGATACTTTTCCGTGGCACGCGCTCGGCGAGCGGTCGATCACCGAGCAGTCGACGGCATTCCTGAATCCCGATCTGACGGCGGCACTGAACCTTCCGGAATACATCGCCGATCAGTACCGGACGGCGCTTCGGGAGGTTCCGCACCTGGCCGGTGAAAACGGGCACGACCGGCGCATGCGGATCGCGAGCTATCTGAATTTGACCCGGTGGTTGCCGGTGATGCTGGATCGTAAGGACCGGTTGAGTATGGCCACCGGGATCGAGGTCCGGGTTCCGTTCTGCGATCATCGACTGGTCGAGTATGTGTTCAACGCGCCGTGGTCGATCAAGACGTTCGACGGACGGGAGAAGAGCCTGTTGCGGGCGGCCACCGCGGATCTGCTGCCCGAATCGATTGTGCAGCGCCGCAAAGCGCCCTATCCGTCCACCCAGGATTCCGGGTATGACCGGGCGATCAAGCAGATTCTCGGAAAGATTGTCGCGGAACCCAGTTCGCCGGCGTTGCCGTTGTTCGATCTCGATGCGATCGATAGGCACCTGAACGCACCGGTGGCCGCCGCGTCATCGATGCAGGAACGCGGGCTGTACAACGAGACACCCATTCGCCTCGCCGAGTGGATCGACGCTTACGACGTGAGCGTCTTGGTATAATTTCCTTTTGGAAACTAGTTCGGGTCACGCTGAGGGGAGTGGATATGTCGGATCGAGTCGGTCGGCACGCGAACGACAGTATTACGCTGCAAGGCGTCCGCGAGAACAACCTGAAGAACGTGTCGCTGGAGATCCCCAAGGGGCGGCTGACCGTCTTCACGGGCGTATCCGGTTCCGGTAAGTCGTCGCTGGTGTTCGGCACGATCGCCGTCGAGTCGCAGCGACAGCTCAACGAGACCTTTCCCTGGTTCATTCGTAACCGGCTGCCGAAATACGAGCGGCCGCACGCCGAGGGCATGTCGCATCTGTCGACGGCCATCGTGGTCGATCAGCGGCAGATCGGCGGTAGTTCCCGGTCGACCGTCGGCACCATGACCGAGATCAATCCCATTCTGCGCGTGCTGTTCTCGCGGCACGGCAAGCCCAGCGCGGGCGAGTCGAGCATGTACTCGTTCAACGTTCCGCAAGGCATGTGCCCCGAATGCGAGGGACTCGGCCGCACCGCGCGGCTCGACCTCGATCTGCTCCTCGACAAGAAGAAATCGCTGAACGAGGGGGCGATCACGTCGCCGCTGTATGCGGTCGGCGGCTACCCGTGGACGATCTACGCCGAATCCGGACTGTTCGATCCGGACAAGCCGCTGGCGAAGTTCACGGCGGAGGAATGGGACAAGCTGCTGTACGGCGAGGGGTTCAAGGTCCGCCGCCCCGGCAAGGATGTGACGCACTCCAACGAGTACGAAGGGGTGGTCACCAAGTTCAATCGGCGCTATCTCAAGAACGGGCTCGACGCGCTGAAGGAGAAGGAGCGCAGGGACGTCGAGCAGGTCGTGCGGGTCAGCACCTGTGAGGTGTGTGGTGGCGGGCGGCTCAACAAGGCCGCGCTCGCCTCGAAGATCAACGGCAAGAACATCGCCGACTACGCCGCCCTGGAAGTCAGTGAACTGATCGCCGAATTGGCGCATATCGATGATCGGGTCGCCAAACCCGTTGTGGAGGCGGCGGTTACGGCGCTGACCCGGCTGGAGTCGATCGGGCTCGGATACCTCAGCCTCGGTCGCGAGACGTCCACGCTGTCCGGTGGCGAAGGCCAGCGGCTGAAGACGGTCCGGCATCTCGGCAGCAGTTTGAGCGATCTCACCTTCATCTTCGACGAGCCGAGCGTGGGGCTGCATCCGCGAGATGTGCACCGGCTCAACGACCTGCTCGCCGAATTGCGGGACAACGGCAACACCGTGCTCGTCGTGGAACACAATCCCGATGTCATGGCGGTTGCCGATCGGATCGTCGACATGGGGCCCGAAGCCGGTACGCACGGCGGCGAGATCGTGTTCGAAGGGACCTACCGGCAGCTGCTGAAGGCGAACACGCTCACCGGGCGAAGGCTGCGTGAGCACACCGGCCTGAAGGAGAAGGTGCGCGAATCGACCGGCGCACTGGACATTCGCAAGGCGACGTTGAACAACCTGCGCGATGTGTCCGTGCGCATTCCGACCGGAGTGCTCACCGCGGTGACCGGGGTCGCGGGTTCCGGTAAAAGTTCGCTCATCTCAGGCGCTTTCGCGGCTCAGCATCCGGATGCGGTGATGGTGGACCAGTCGGGCATCGGCATCTCGTCCCGATCGACGCCGGCGACCTACGTGGACATCATGGACACGGTTCGCGGCCTGTTCGCGAAGGCGAATGATGCCGAGCCCGGGTTGTTCAGCTTCAACTCCACCGGCGCCTGCCCGGCGTGCAAGGGGCGCGGGGTGATCGAGACCGACCTCGCCTATCTGGATCCGGTCACGGTGACCTGCGAGGTGTGTGAAGGCAGCCGGTATCGGCCCGAGGCGCTCGCGAAGACGTTGCGCGGCAAGAATATTGCCGAGGTGCTGGGGCTCACCGTCGAAGAAGCTCTGTCCTACTTCACCGAAGAGAAGGTGACCGGGAAGCTGGCGACGCTCAGTGAGGTCGGTCTGGCCTATCTGACGCTGGGGCAACCGTTGTCGACCCTGTCGGGTGGTGAGCGTCAACGCCTGAAACTCGCTCTGCGGCTCCAAGATACGGGCACCGTGTTCGTCTTCGACGAGCCGACCACCGGACTGCATATGGCCGATGTCGACCGCCTGCTCGGGTTGTTCGACCGGCTGGTCGACGACGGGAACACGGTCATCGTGGTCGAACACGACTTGGAGGTCGTCAAACACGCCGACTGGGTCATCGATCTCGGTCCCGACGCCGGGCGGCACGGTGGGCGAATCCTGTTCGAAGGCACGCCGGAACAGCTGGCCGCGGACAAGAAGTCCGTGACCGCGCAGTACCTGCGCGCCGATCTCGAACGAGCCGATCGCTGAGTTCGTCCGCGTCAGCCGAGGGCGCGGTCGGCCAATGCGGCGATGATCGGGGTGAGGGTGGTGGCGTAGGTGACCGTGAGGTGGTTGTCGTCACGGTAGATGAGGTTGTTGCGCGCGATGAGGGGGCAACGAGTCGTTGTGCAGAAGAGGTCGGTGAGGTCGGCGTACTGTGCGCCGGCCGAGGTTGCGGCGGCTCGTTCGGCGTCGATACCCGCGTCGTTGACGGCGATCGGGCGCGATGGCGAGCAGGCCGGTGCGTCGTCCAGGTGGTCGGACAGGCAGGTCGGGGCCGTCGTGTGCGGATCCGGAATCGGGCCGAGCACAAGGACTTTCGCGCCGGTGGCGCGTAGCTGGGCGGTCAAGCGGGACAGGCTGTCGATCCACGCCTGGTCGTAGGTGGTGAAACCGAAATCGCCGCCGTAGCGGCGGGACATGCTCAGCACGATCAGGCGCGGATGCTCGGCTTGTAGTCGGGACAGGATCTGCCGGCGCCACTGCACGCATTCGGTGTACTCGCGGCCCAGATACGGGCTGGTGATGGGTAGTTCCATCAGCGGGCAGGTGACCTTGCTCATCGTCTCCAGTCGCCAATGTCGTTGTTCGGCAACCTGTTCGAAGGCGGGGCTCCACATCGCGGCGTGCGAATCGCCGACCAGGGCCACCCGGCTGGGCGAATCCGGGTCGCCGGAGACGCATTCGGGCTGGCCGGTGTCGAGCCAGGAACGGACGCAACCGTTTCCGAATACGGTTGCCTTGTCGGCAGGGGCGTCGGCGAGCGCCGGGGACAGATTCGAAGGGACAGAACGCTGTTCGGCCGAGGCCGCGACGGCGGCCTGCACCTGCCCGGTCAACTGCCGGACCGTCGCAGCAAGCGGATCGACCGCGGCCACCGGCTCCGGCGCCGACATCACCGTGAGCGCCTCGGCGGCCGCCCCGTGACCGACCGGAGCAGGCACGAACACGAGCAACGCCACCCCCGCCCCTACCGCCACGGCGGTGACGGCGCCGCCGCTCGCGAGACTCAGTGCGGCCGAACGGCGCAGCGGTGCCGCGAACCGCACCGGATTCTCGACGAACCACAGCGTCAGCATCGCCAAACCGCCCGCCGTGACGACCGCGCCCATCGCGCCGACAGTGTCCAGGCGGTGGCCGAGCACCCGCGGCGCGAGCAACAGCACCGGCCAATGCCAGAGATACCAGGAGTACGACAGCCGCCCCAGCGACTGCATCGGCTCGGTCGACAGCGCTCGCCCCACTCCCCACCGGGTCGCGGCACAGCCCGCGGCGATGATCAACACCGCACCGAGGACCGGCAGCAGCGCCGCCGTGCCGGGATACGGTGTCCGCCCGTCCAATCGGGTACAGGCGAACAGGATCAACGCCAACCCCGACCATCCGGCTACGGTCGCCACCGATTCCGGCAACCGCCGCCACACCGGAATCGAAAGGGCGACAACACCTCCGAGCGCCAGCTCCCAGGCCCGCGCCGGCAACGCGAAGAACGCCCACGGCGGCAGCGTGCGAGTCCAGGTGAACGAGACCGCGAACGACGCCGTAGCGATAATCGAGAGCACGACGAGATACGGAACCGGCGACGGATCCACCCGGCGCCGCCGCCGCACCAACCACGCGACCCCGATGATCAACGCGGGCCACAACAGATAGAACTGCTCCTCCACCCCCAGCGACCAGTAATGCTGAAACGGCGACGGCGGCGCATCCGCGGCCAGATAATCCGTCCCATTCCACGCGAGCCGATAATTCCCCGCATACAACGCACTGGCGATCCCGTCCCAGAGCACGGCCCGAGCCTGCAACGGCGGCAACCACTTCGCCGCCGCCACCGCGGTAGCCACCAGCACGATCCCCGCCGCAGGCAACAACCGCCGAGCCCGCCCACCGTAAAACCGAGCCAGCCCCACCGTCCCCCTGACCGCCACCTCCCGCCACAACACCCCGGTAATCAAGAACCCCGAAATCACAAAGAAAACATCCACCCCCACAAACCCGCCCCCAACTCCCCACACCCCCGCATGAAAAACCACCACAGCCACCACCGCAACCGCCCGCAACCCCTGCACATCCCCCCGAAACCCATCCCCCACCCCACCCCGCCGAACCACCTTTTCCCCAGCCAAAGTCCCTACCATGGGACGCATTCTTACCAACTCCCCCCAAAATTGTCCCCCCAACCTTTCCCACTCAAGAACCACTGAACAAACCCGTAAGTCCCACTTACAGATTCGACCGAAATTCAGCGAGCGATCCGTTCGAAACTGTCCGCAGGTCAGACAGATTATTCGCCGATATTGCAGATGTATTCGAACGCCACGAATACGACGCCCGCTTATCCGTGGAGGGTGTGGGCGAGGGAATAGCCTATTGCGGCTGCGGTGAGGCCGGCGGTGATGCTGATGGTGGCGTTCAGGGTGGCTTGGCGGTAGGCGCGGTGTTGGGCCAGGCGGACGGTTTCGTAGGTGAAGGTGCTGTAGGTGGTGAAGGCGCCGCAGAAACCGGTGCCGGCCAGCAACATCCAGGGGGCGGAGAGGCCGGCGCCGGTGATCGCGCCGAGGATCAGGCAGCCGGTGATGTTGACGGCCAGTGTGCCCCAAGGGAAATGGCTGTCGTGGCGAGATTGGACGGCACGGTCGAGCAGATAGCGCAGCGGTGCGCCGAGGACGGCGCCGGCGATCACGAGCAGGGCGTTCATCGCGCCACCTCGACCGGGGCGGGACGCACCAGGGCGCGAACGAGTATCTGGGCCAGGATGGTGGCGACCAGGGCCGCGATCAGCGTGCCGAACAGGTAGACGGCGGCGACCAGGACCGTGGCCGGGTCGAGTAGCGCCCTGATGTCGTTGGCGTAGGTGGAGAAGGTGGTGAATCCGCCGAGCACCCCGACGCCGAGGAATGGACGTACTAGCGGATGCGCGGGGCGGATTTCGGTGATCACGACCATCAGCGCGCCGAGCAGAAAACTCCCCGCTACGTTGATCATGAACACCGCCCACGGGAATCCGCCCGTCGGCGCGGGCCACGCCAGGGTGAGTCCGTAGCGCGCCAGCGCCCCGAGCGCGCCGCCGACCGCGATGACGGCCAGCACCACGCCGTGCGTGCTCGCGAGCTCGCAGCGCTGGTCAGGGCTGTGCAGGTCGATGTCGGGATCGACGAGAAGGGGTGCATGCGGGTCGATGGGCACGGTTGTCTCCTACTCCATGGGCCGCCCGAAGGCGGAGTGATGGGGTAGGGACTGTTGGCCGGCGATGCCCGCGGTTGTTCCGAATCCGATGTCCGGAGCGGCGAGCCCCACCGCCGCAGCAACCATTGTATGTCGTGTCAACGCGGGGTGGGTGCGGGGGTGCGGCCGGCGGGTTCGGGTCGCTGCGGCTACTTGCGCCGGAGCTTGCTAGCAGCGCGGAGCATCCAGGGCGCGGCAACTCCGGCAGCCAGCGCCGCCAACGGCACGACAACACGTCCCCAGATGTCGCGAATCGGTCGATACCGCACCACGCCGTGACTGATTTCCAGGTATCCCACCGGACGGATATCGGTGCCCCCGCCTATGCTGCCCTCGATACCGCCGAATCCGATACCCGCGCGCGCCACCGGCACGACGGTGACGCCGTCCGCCGTCACCGGATCGCCGAAAACCATTGCCGCACCGGCCCGCCCGCCGACCAGGTCCGTGATCTGGTCCCGCACGACCGCAGCGACATCGGCACCGGCGCGCTCTGCGGTCACCGGAACAGGGTCCGTCGATTCCTGCATGGTCGTACACCTTCCGTAGCCGTCGAAACATTCGATTCGAGGCTAGCGGCCGCACGCCGGCACAGTGTGCGGGAACAGGGTTGCGACAGAACGCAACCCGGTGGGGATGGCCACCGGGTTGCGTTCTGCCTTGTTTCCAGACTTACAAGGCGAGTCCACCGTGGTGAGTCACGGTCTTTCCCTGCGCGGGAAGGGTTTTCGCCGCGGTGGTGCGCGCGGGCGGGTTGTCGCTGAACGCGAACGTCGCGACCGAGTAGGCGATGGCGCCGGTGTTCACGGCGAGCGCTTTCTCGTTGATGTTCTTGGTCGTGTCACAGGCACTGTGGTAGCAGGCGTCATACGGCTTGCCCGCCTCACCGCCGAACATCTTCTGCTGCTCGGGTGTCTTGACGCCTTCCGCGCCGGTGAACAGCCCGCCGACCGGAATGCCGACCGCCATGAACGGCCCGTAGTCGGAGCGGCCGTCGAGGGCGGTGGGGACATGCGGGAGGCGGAGGAAGTCGAAGTACTTGGCCAGGTTCTTCTCGATCTCGGCGGAACCGGCCGGTCCCCCGCTGCCGTCATAGATCATGTACGCGTAGTTCGGCGACGCGATCATGTCGTAGTTGGCGTACAGCGCGATCTTGCTGCGATCCGCCTCGGGCAGGTTCGCCACGTAGTGCTCCGAACCGAGCAGGCCGAGCTCTTCGGCTCCCCACCAGGCGAAGCGGACCTTGTTCTTCGGCGGCACCTTGGCCAGTTGCAACGCGACCTCGAGCAGTCCCGCACTGCCGGAACCGTTGTCGTTGATGCCGGGGCCGGCGAGCACGGAGTCGAGGTGCGCTCCGGCCATCACGACCTTGTCCGCGTTCCCGCGCTTGGTCTCCGCGACGATGTTGTTGGTGGTGCGGGTCGTGCTCTCGGTGTCGGTTTTGACCTTGACCACCGTGTTCGCCGGTGACGCGAGATCCTCACCGACGGCGAAGCTCGCACCCACCACCGGCACCGTGAAGCCGGGCCCGCCGAGCGTTCCGGCGAAGGCGTCGGTACGGCCGGGCTGACCCTCGTTGAAGATGATCACGGCCGACGCGCCCGCCGTCTGGGCGTTGCGCGCCTTATCGGCGAAGGGGCAGGTGCCGCGCTGGATCAGGGCGATATTGCCCGCGGTGAAGCCGGCGAAGTCCTCGGCCTCGCAACCGGAGGTCGAGCTCGGCACCGGAGCCGGCGGCAGGGTCAGATCGACGGCCTGCACCTTGCCCGTCACGTCGCCGGAACCCGAATAGGTCAGGGTGGTGAAGTCGCCTAGGTCGCTGCTGCCCGGCGCGGTCGGCTTGTAGACCTTCGCGTCGGGTGAGACCTGCGACATGGCCGCGGTCGACTTCTCCCGGAAGAACGGGAAGTCGAACTTCTGCACGCTCACCTGGTAGCCCGCGCCGCGGAGCTTGCCGGCCACGTAGTCACTGGATTTGTCGAAGCCCGGGGTGCCGGAGGCGCGGGTGCCGCCGTTGGCGTCGGCGATCTTCTGGAACTCCTGCAGGTGCCGCTTGATGTTGGGCGCCTGGACCGATTCGGCCAGTTGTCGCTCGGGTGGCGCGCCGGGATCGGCGTGTGAAATCCCGGCCAGCGTGAGCGAGAGAGCGAGCGGCAGAGCGGCGGCTACGGCGACAACGCGACAAGCCTTGGCACGGCGGAAGATATGGGGCATGTGGGGCTCCTCCAAAGGGACGGACAAATCCCGATGGTCGGAGGTTAAGCCGGTATGTCCGCTTAGTGAAACCCCAGTCCAAGTGGGGAAAACGGTTGTGTGGGTGGGCTATCCGGCGGCCGAGGCAGGTCGTTCACGAACGGCGAAACCCCCGGCTTGCGCAGGCAGCCGGGGGTTTCGCCGGGGTGAATTACGCTCAGCCCTTGATCAATTCGGGCGTCGCCGATTCGATCTCGTCGGAATCTTCGTGTGCGGCAGCGCGGTTCGGCAGCAGCACGGCGGCGGCGATCACCACCAGCGCCAGGACGGCGGACACCAGGAACGCCAGGCGCATGCCGTCCAGGTGCGCGGTGACCGCGTCGACCCCGTCCTTGACCAGCGCGGTGCTGCGCGCCGACATCACGGTCACCACCAGGGCGGTACCGAACGCCGCGGCAACCTGCTGCAGCGTGCCCAGCATCGAGCTGCCGTGCGAGTACAGGTGCTGCGGCAGCGCACCGAGGCCGAGGGTGAACACCGGGGTGAAGGTCGCGGCCAGCGACACCATCAGCAGGATGTGCAGGGCCAGCAGCTGCCAGTACGGCATGCTCAGGGAGATCAGGGTGAAACCGGCCAGCGACGCGGCGATGCCGATCGACCCGGGAATCACCAGCAACCGCCCGCCGAACCGGTCGAACAGCTTTCCGATGGTCGGTCCGAGCAGACCCATCGCCAGACCGCCCGGCATCACCAGCAGGCCGGTCGCCAGCGGGCTCAGACCACGCAGGTTCTGCAAGTAGAGCGGCAGCAGGATCATCGAGCCGAGCATCGCCATGAACGCGACCGACATCAGCACCAGCGCCTTGGTGTAGGTGCCGGCCAGCAGGACGCGCAGATCCAGCAGCGGGGTGCCGGTGCGCTGCAGGCTCAGCTGACGGAACACGAACCCGGCGATCAGCGCGACACCCGCGGCGACGATCAGCGCGGGACCGGTCAGGTTGTCGACCTCGAATCGGCTGAGCCCGAACACCAGTCCGCCGAAGCCGAGCGCGGCGAGGAACACGCTGACCCAGTCGATCGCGCCGACCTGCGGCTCACCGACGTTCTCCAGCTGACGCATACCGAGCCAGGCGACCACGGCGGTGATCGGCAACACCAGCACGAAAAGCCAACGCCACGAACCGACCTGCAGCACCAGCCCGGAGATCACCGGTCCCATCGCGGGCGCCACCGAGATGGCGAGGGTGACGTTGCCCATCACGCGGCCGCGGTCCTGTTCGGGGACAACGGTCATCAGCGTGGTCATCAGCAGCGGCATCATCACGGCGGTGCCGCCGGCCTGCACGATCCGGCCGAGCAGCAGCACCTCGAAGGTCGGCGCGATGGCCGAGAGCGCGGTGCCGGCCAGGAAGATTCCCATCGCCGACGCGTAGGCCTGCCGGGTCGAAACCCGTTGCAGGAACCAGCCGGTGGTGGGAATGATGGCCGCCATGGTGAGCATGAACGCGGTGGAGACCCACTGCGCTGCCCGCTCGGTGACGTCGAGATCGGCCATGAGGCGCGGGATCGCGTTGATCATGATGGTCTCGTTCAGGATCACCACGAACGTCGCGAGTACCAATACCCGGATTACGAGCGGTGTCCGTCCTCCCTTGGCGGGAGCGGATATAGGGGCGGACATCGGATACCTCCGGGCAGATGGTTGACGGTTACACGTGTGGCCCCTGGAGGGTCGAGGTCCCGGCGCCACAATGAATGAGACGGACTCGGGTGCTCGAACTCATCGGGCGGTCATCAGTTAACCGGTTGGGACCGACACAAATCACCGGGTTTTCCCGGAGATATCGCGGCAAGCTTTGGAATACCTGCTGATCAGCGGGATTTTTCCAGTCGATTCAAGATCGAAGAGTGAGCCGGATCACTCTTCTCGACGCGGTGGATTTTGCCGGGTGACCAGGGAGTGGGCGTGTGTGAACGCGTTGCCTGGTCGCTTGCTCATGGCCTGCCGGCCCGAGGGTCGTGGTACGGATCTCGCCGAGCAACCGGGGCTGGTCGCTGCGAGACCACGCTGCGGATTGCCGGTCACGGACGCGGCGTCATGCGCGCGTGACGCGCCGCATGGTCACGACCAGCTCCGGCAGAGCGGCTTACTGGAGACGTTGGCGGCGCGGGGCGGCGCCGTTCAGCGTTGGCGGCTCCGTTCAACAGGACCGCGGCGGAGACGCGATCGGGGTGATCGGTGAGTGCTAGGCGCGTTTCTGCTCCCGATGGCCACGCCGGTCCATCTGCGGAGCAGGATCCGGCACGATCCGTAACCGTTGTTTGTGGCGTGGGCTGCTCGCCGGCCCGGCCGCGTTATTTCCGGATGGAGGTCCTTCACGCTGTAGTGGCGCGAGGGCGGGCGGTGGTTGGTCGTCGATCTCGGTGGGCCCGGCGCGGTGCTCGTCGGGTTCGTACATCCGCTCGGCCGGCGGTGCGGCGAGTCGGAGGGCGGAAATCAGAATGTATGCGACCACGGCACTTTCTCCGTTGTTACGGGCCGGCAACCGCACCGGCGAGGTGATTCACCATTCGGCGAAGGAACCGTCCTTGCGGTACCAGATCGGATTTCGCCAGCGATGGCCCAGTTCGGCGGCTCGGGCCACCGCCTTCTCATCGATCTCGATGCCGAGACCCGGCGCGTTCAGCAGGTCGACGTAGCCGTCGCGGTAGGCGAAAACCGTGGGGTCGATCAGGTAATCGAGTAGGTCGGATCCGGTGTTGTAGTGGATGCCCAGGCTTTGTTCCTGGATGAGCAGGTTGGGTGTGGCGAAACCGACCTGCAGGCTGGCGGCCAGCGCGATCGGACCGAGCGGGCAGTGCGGCGCGATCGCCACGTCGCGACTCTCGGCGAGGGCGGCGATCCGGCGGACCTCGGAGATGCCGCCCGCGTGCGAGAGGTCCGGCTGGACGACCGCGATGCCCTGGTCGATCACCGTGCGAAAGTCCCACCGGGAGAACAGCCGTTCGCCGGTCGCGATGGGAATGCTTGTCGCCCGGGTGATCTCGCCGATCCGGTCGCTGACCTCGGGCACCAACGGCTCTTCGACGAAGAAGGGCAGGTACGGCTCGAGCAGCGGCAGTACGCGCCGCGCCATCGCGACGGAGAGGCGGCCGTGGAAGTCGACGGCGATGTCGAAGTCGTCGCCGGTGGCTTCGCGCACCGCGGCCACGCGGTCGACGATGCCCGTGGTGGCGCGCGGCGTATCGATCAGTTCGAGTTCGGCCGAGCCGTTCATCTTGATCGCGGTGAAGCCCTGCTGTTTTCGTTCGAGCGCGGCTTGGGCGACGTCATCGGGGCGGTCGCCGCCGATCCAGCTGTACACCCGGATCCGGTCACGGACCGCGCCGCCGAGCAGCTGCCAGACGGGGACGCCGAGGGCCTTGCCGGTGATGTCCCAGAGGGCCTGGTCGATGCCGGCGACCGCGCTGGACAGGATCGGACCGCCGCGATAGAAGCCGCCCTTGGTGAGCGCCTGCCAATGCGCTTCGATGCTCATCGGGTCCTTGCCGACGAGGTAGTCGGCCAGCTCGTCGACGGCGGCGGCGACGGTGTGCGCGCGGCCCTCGATGACCGGTTCGCCCCAGCCGGTGATGCCCTCGTCGGTGTCGATGCGCAGGAAGCACCAGCGCGGCGCGACCAGGTAGGTGGTCAGTGCGGTGATCTTCACCGGGACTCCTTTCGTACGCTCCAGCCGCCGTCGACGACGAGGTTGGCGCCGGTGATGAACGAGGCGTCATCGGAGGCGAGGAAAGCGACGGCCGCGGCGACCTCCTCGGGTTTGCCTAATCGGTCGAGGGCGGTGGCGCGGGCCGACATTCGCCTGCCCTCCTCGTCGACGTCGTCCCAGACCGGGGTGAGTACCGGGCCGGGCAGGATGGCGTTGAACCGCACCCTGGACGCGCCGTATTCCACGGCGAGCTGCCGCACCAGGGCGGTCAATCCGCCCTTGGCCGCGGCGTACACCGGATACCCGGGCAGGCCGAACTGGGCGTGCACGCTGGAGATGGCGACCACGTTGCCGGTGCGGGATCGCAGGTCGTCGATGAAGGTGCGCACACCGAGGAACAGCGGCGTCAGGTTGACCGCCAGGCCGTCGTCCCACTGCGGGCGGGTCAGCTCGTGGGCGGGGATGGTGGCCTGCTTGGAGGCGTTGCTGCACAAGGTATCCAGCGGGCCGAACAACTCGTTGACCCGGTCCCGCAGCGCTACCCACGACTCTTCGCGCGAGACGTCGCAGCGGACGAATTCGGCGCGATACCCCGCCGCGCGGATCTTCGCCGCGACCTCCGCTCCCCCGGTTTCGGCGATATCGGCGACGACGACCGAGGCTCCCTCTTCGGCGAGGCGCTGGGCCGTGGCGGCCCCGATGCCCGAGGCCGCACCGGTGACGACCGCGACTCGGTCTGACAGGCGACTCAATGCACTTCCCTTCGTGGTCAACGTTGAATGTCCGTGCCGATGAGCAGGTCGAGTTCGCGGCGCGACGGCAGGCCGGCCCAGTCGCCGGGTACCGATACCGCGAACGCGCCGCAGGTCGCGGCCAACCGCAGGCTGTGCCGGACCGGACCGCCGTCGAGCACGCCCGCGAGGTAGCCGGCGACGAACGCGTCGCCCGCCCCCACCGGGTCGACCATGGTCACCGGGATCACCGGTTGCCGGATCTGCCGGCCGCGGTGCACCGCGAGCGCACCTTCGGCGCCGAGCTTCAGGACGACCTGCGACGGGCCGAGTGCGGCAAGGGATTCGGCCATGGCCGCCGGGCTCGCGGTGGGCACGAGTAGCGCCGCCTCGTCGGTTCCGGCGAACACGATGTCGGATCGCGACACCAGTTTCGCCAGTTCGGCGGCGGCCTCGGCGCGGGACCAGAGGGCACTGCGGTAGTTGATGTCCAGTGACACGAGGACACCGGCATCGACTGCCGCGTCCAGGGCGGCGTGCACCGCGTCGCGCGCGGTCCGGCTGAGTGCCGGGGTGATTCCGGTCAGATGCAGGACACCTGCCGTGGCGATCTGTTCCTTGTCGACCTCGGCCACCGACAGCCTGGAACCCGCGAGCCCGCGCCGGTAGTAGGTGACCCGGATCCGGTCAGCGGTCCGTAGCTCGCGCAGCATCAGGCCGCTCGGCAGCTCCGGATCAATCCGGCAGCGGGACACGTCGACTCGCTCGGCCCGCAGCCGATCCAGCACCATCGTGCCGATCGCATCGTCCCCGACACTGCCCACCCACGTGCTGTCGTGTCCCAGCCGGCTGACGCCGATGGCAACTGTGGCCTCCGCACCCGCGAAATCCATCCGCATCGCCGCACCCGAAGCCAACGGCCCCGGGTCGGTGGCCGCCACGACCCCGACGGCTTCGCCGAGCGTTACCAGCTTGCCCCTCATGACGATCCGTTCCGCAGGGCCGGCGCGCGGCCGGTCACGACTGCGCCCCGCTGATGGCCGACCGGTGCTCGTTCATGACAACTCCTCGCGCAGCAACGCCGCCCGTTCGCGCAGGGCGTCGAGGTCGCCGCCGGTGCAGGCGTCGCCGATGAGCGGGGAGCCGATGCCGAGGGCGGTGGCGCCGGCATCCATGTAGGCCCTGGCGTCCTCGAGGGCGACGCCGCCGGTGGGCACCAACGGAATACCGGGCAGCGGGGCGCGGATGGCGCGGAGGTATTCGGGGCCGCCGGATGAGGCGGGAAAGACCTTGACCATGGTGCTGCCCGCGGACCAGGCGTGGTGAATCTCGGTGGGGGTGAACGCACCCGAGATCACCGGAACGCTCAGCTTGGATCCCTCGTCGATGACCGCGTCGCTGACGATCGGGGTGATCAGGTACGCGGCACCGGCCTCGACCGCGCGGTTCGCGTCGCCGGCGGTGATGACGGTGCCGACGCCGATCGGATGCTCGAATCCCGCGCAGTCCCGCAACGCGTCGAGCGCGCCGGCGGTCGTGAGCGTGAATTCGACTGCCGTGATACCGGATTCGTGCAGCACGGCGGTGACTTCGGCGAACCGGGACGCGTTCGGAGCCCGCAGGATCGCGATGACCGGAGTGCTCAACCGCAAGAGATCATCGGACATCGCTGTGCACCAATCCCGCATCGGCGTAGGCGGTTCCGGGCAAGCCGACGGCACCGGGGACACAGGTGAACAGTCGACCGGCATCGGGTTCGGCGGCGCCCCGTCCCTCCGCGGCGGTGGTGATCACCAGGACGCTGAGGTCCGGCCCGGCGAACACGCAGCTGGACACCTGCGAGGGGCCGACCTCGATGATCACGCGCCGCTGTCCGGTGGGGTCGAATCCGTGCACCTGCCCCGCGCCCCAGACCGCCACCCACACCCAGCCTTCCCCGTCGACGGTCAGGCCGTCGGGGTCGCCGCCGAAGAAGCGCGCGAAGGTCCGGCCACCGCTGAAAGTGCCGGTGGCGATGTCGTAGTCGAACGCGTCGACTCGTTTCGTCGGGCTGTCCGCGTAGTAGAGGACGGTGCCGTCGGGGCTCCAGTCGAGTCCGTTGGAGATGGTGACGCCGTCGCGGAGGTTGGTCAGCGCACCGTCGGAATCGAGCCGGTAGAGGGCGGCGCTTCCCGTTACACCGTCTTCGGACATGGTGCCCGCGAGCAGCCGTCCGTGCGGGTCTGCCTTCGCGTCGTTCAGCCGGCGCCGAATCCCGTCCGCAGGCATCGGTATTGCGGCGATCGGTGTGGCGGTACCGTCGTCGGCGATCCGGTAGACGGTGTCGCCCACCGTCGCGACCAGGCCGCCGGAGGCGCAGGGCACCACCGCGCTGACCGGCGGCGCCAAGCTGATCGTCGACCTGAGGGTGAGGTCGAGTCCGTCCAATGTCGCGCGATGGATGTGTCCGCCGCGGATGTCGACCCACACCAGTTCCTGGGTTCTGCTGTCCCACACCGGGCTTTCACACAGCACCCCGGGTGGCGGAGCGCACGGATGCGCACGCAAGGTGATCATGATTCGCTCCTGAGATAGGCGGTGCCCGAGCCGGCGGACCGGCCGTGCGCCTTCCGGTTTCCCGCATTCCGATTCACCGCACCGACACGCGTGCGGATATCGAACAGATTGCGGCGGTGTGAGTTTCGCATCAGGTCGGCAACCCGACCGCGCGTTCGCCACTGCGTCGCTGCTGAATGACGACGGCGGCGACCAGCAGTGATCCCTGCGCGACATTCTGCCAAAATGTATTGACGCCAACAACATTCAGCCCGTTGTCCAGGGCACCGAGCAACACGACGGCGAGCAGCGTGCCGCCGACGGTTCCCTTACCGCCCTTGAGCGCACATCCGCCGAGTGCCGCCGCGGTGATGGCCTTCAGCTCCAGACCTTCGCTGCCGGACACCGGCTGCCCGGACCCGGTGCGTGCGGTGAGGATGATGCCCGCGATCGCGGCCACCACACCGGCGAGCACGAACACCGCGATCAGATACTTGTTGATGTTGATACCGGAAAGCCTTGCGGCGGTGTCATTTCCGCCGATGGCATAGATATTGCGACCGATGTCGGTGTACTTCAGCAGCACATGCACGCCCAGCGCGACGATCGCGAGAATGATCACCGGTACCGGCAGCCCGATGATCTTGCCGCGCGCCAGGAAGATGAACAGGTCGTTGTCCAGCACGAAGCCCTGCGCCTTACCGCCCGAAATCAGTTGGGCCAGGCCCTTGTACGCGGCCAGTGTGGCCAGCGTCGCGATCACGGGGTTCACCCGGCCGTACACGATGATCAGCCCGTTCACCAAGCCGAGCACCACCCCGATACCGACCGCGGCGAGGATGCCGAGGAAGGCGTTGCCCGAGGTCGCGGTGAACGCCATCGCGCTGATCACCGAGGCCACGCCCGCCTGCGAGCCGACCGAGATGTCGAGCGCACCGCAGATGATCACCACGGTCTGCACGACGGCCAGCAGGCCGAAGACCGTGACCGCGTCGCCGATTCCGGCCAGGTTCGCCGGGTCGAGGTAGCCGTCGTTGAGCGAGCCGAAGATCGCGACGATGACCACGAGCGCGCCGATCAGGCTGAGGTTGCCCGGGCCGATCGCGTGCAACAGTCGACGCGGGGTGAGCGCGGCGGTGTAGCGGTTCAGCGTGGGCGCCGGTGCGGCGGTGGCCACCGGCGGCGGCAGTTCGAGTTGTTGCTCACTCATTGGTTCCCTCGAGATGTGTTCGACGTCAGGTCTGCGGCCATGGCCAACGCGAGGACGGCCTCCTCGCTCGCTGCGCTGCGGTCCAGTTCGCCGGTGACGCGCCCGTGCTGCATGACGACGATCCGGTCGGCCAGGCCGAGCACTTCGGGTAGCTCCGAGGAGATCACCAGCACCGCCACCCCGGCCTCGGCCAATTCCTCGATGATTCGGTAGATCTCGGCCTTCGCGCCGACGTCGACGCCGCGGGTCGGCTCGTCCAGGATCAGCACCTTGGGTTTGCGAGCCAGCCAGCGGGCCAGCACCACCTTCTGCTGGTTGCCGCCGGAGAGCTTGCGCACCTCCTGTTCGATCGAGGGCGTGCGTACGCGCAGCGAGTCGACATAGTGCTGAGCGAGCCGCCGTTCCTCGCCCGACCTGACGAATCGCAGTCGTCGCAGGCGGTCGAGCATGGCCAGCGAAATGTTGTCGCGCACACCGCGATGCAACAGCAGGGCCTGGGCTTTGCGTTCTTCCGGCGCGTAGCCGACGCCGGCCCGTACCGCGTCCCGTGGTTGACGCAACCGCAGCTGCTTGCCGTCCACCCGCACCGTGCCGGAGCGGATCGGATGATCGCCGGCCAGCGCGCCCGCCAGTTCCGAGCGGCCCGCGCCGACCAGCCCGGCCAGCGCCACGACTTCGCCGGCGCGCACCTGGAGGCTCACGTCCTGCACGTCGTCGGTGGTGACCGCGTCGACATCGAGGACGACCCGGCCCGGCGTGCTGGGCCCGCGGGCGAACAGCGTGGACAGGTCGCGGCCGACCATCATGCGGACGATCTCTTGATCGTCGGTCTCGGCGGTCGCGCGCACCCCGACCAGCGCGCCGTCGCGCAGGACCGCGACCCGATCGGCGAGCTGGAAGATCTCCCGCATCCGATGCGACACATAGATCACCGCCAGCCCGCGCGCCCGCAACCGGCGGATCAGCGCGAACAGCGATTCGGTTTCGTGGTCGGACAGCGAGGAGGTCGGCTCGTCGAAGGCGATCACCTTGGCGTCGGTGGTGAGCGCCCGCATGATTTCGACCAGCTGTCGTTGCGCGGCAGTCAGTTTCGATCCGATGGTGTCCGGGTCGAGGTCGCGATCGAAGCCGAGCCGGGCCAGGTCGGTGCGCATCCGCTCGTGCAGTGCCGCGCGGTCGAGCAGGCGGCCCGCGCGGCGCGGCAGCGCGCCGAGGTAGACGTTCTCGGCGACCGAGACGTGCGGCACGATCTCCGGTTCCTGACCGATCACCCGGATCCCGGCCGCGCGGGCGTCGGCCGGGGTGGCCGGTTCGAGCGCGACACCGTCGAGCTCGAGCCGGCCGGTGTCCGGGAGGTGATCGCCGCCGAGGATCCGGATCAGCGTGGATTTGCCCGCGCCGTTCTCGCCCATGAGCGCGGTCACCGCGCCGGCCGGGAAGTCCAGGCTCACGTCGCGCAGGGCGGGTACCCCGGCGAAACTCTTGCTGAGGCCGGTCGCGCGCAGGCCGGTCAGCTGCATGGGACGCCTGCCTGCTGCCAGCTGCCGGAGTCGACCATCGTGGTCGGTGCGAAGGCCTCGGCGGACATGGCCTTGCCGTTCTTCAGGTAGTCGTAGATCGTCTGCACCGCGAGGGCGCCGACGTCCTTACCGTTGATGAACAGTGCTGCCTTGAAGCCGGTCGGCTTGCCGCCGCGCCACTCCTTGCAGGCCAGGTAGGCGCCGAGGCCGACGCCGAGCACGTTGTCCGCGGCGTAACCGGAGTTCTGGATGGCGGCGACGCCACCGCTGACGTTCTCGTCGTTGCAGCCCATGACGATCCAGTTCTTGACCGATCGGTTGCCCGCGACCGTCGCGGAGATCTTGTTCTGCGCGTCCGAGGGGGTGTTGTCGGTGCCGACATCGATCACCTTGACGTCGACGCCCGCCGCCTCGCGGAAGGCCTTCTTGTTCGCCTCGACCCGATCGGTGCAGACCGTCACGTCCTGCTTCCAGGCGTCGACGATCGCGGTTTCCTCCGGCTTCCAGCCGGCCTTCTTGAAGTCCTCGCCCGCCCGGCGGCCGACCTCGGTGCCCATCTGCGTTCCGCTGAAGCCGACCCGCGGAACCAGTTGGTCCTTGGCGCACTTCGACGGATCGGGACCGGTTGTGCAGACCTGGTCGTCGGAGGTCAGCAGGGCGACGCCGCCGGTCTTGGTGAGCTGGGCGACCTGCGGGCCGACCGACGGATCGGGCACCACGACGATCACGCCGCTGGCCTTCTGATTGATCGCGTTGTTGACCTCGGTGACCGCCTTGTTCGCGTCGTTGCCCAGATTCACGACCTTCAGATCGATGCCGAGTTCCTTGGCCTTCGCCTTGGCGCCCTCGGCCTCACCGATGAAGTACTCCTGGTCGCCCTGTTTCTGCGCGTAGACCAGGCTGACCGCGCCCGCCTGATGCTGCGGACCGCTGGCGGCCGGGTCTGCCTCCTTGCCCGATGAGCAGGCGGTCGCGGCCAGGGCCAGCGACACCCCGCACAGAACGGCACTGGTCCAACGTCGTCGATGGGTCCAGGACATGGGCACTCCTCGGTGATCTGACGCCTACTCGCGTCGTGTAGTGATGCCGGTTACAGTAAGACTTCCGATAACTGTTGTAAATACTGTTGGCGGAAGTGGTTCGGTATGTTTGCGACCACCAGCGGACGAGGAGGTCCCGACCCGTGTATCAGCTGACCGCGCGCGACATCCGACGTCGCAACAGGTTCGGCGTGCTGCAGGCGGTGTATGCCGCCGTCGGCCATATCAGCCGGCAAGAGATCGCCCGGGCGACCGGTTTGTCGTTCGCCACGGTCGGCAACATGATCTCGGAACTGCTGGACGTGGGCGTGCTCGCCGAACTCGGCTACGAGGCGCCCGGCATCGGCCGGCCGCGCGCCCGGCTCGCGATCAATCCCGATCGGGGCATGCTGGTCGGGGTCGATATCGCCGAAACCGCCATCCACTTCGACCTTTTCGACCTCGCGATGACGGTGCAGCGGTCGGTCGAGATCCCCGTCGACCCGGCGGCCACCGAGCCCGCCGATGTCGTCGCGCTGATCACCCGGGGCATCGGCGAGCTGGCCGCCGCCGACGCGGACAAGGTGCTCGGCGTGGGGCTGAGCGTGCCGGGTCTCGTCGATCCCATCGGCGGCGTCTCGGTGTTCTCACCGTACTGGCATTGGCACGATGTGCCGCTCGCACAGCTGCTCGAACAGCACCTTTCCTACCCGCTGTATCTGGACAATCCGCTCAAAGCCAGTACGGCGGCGCATCTTTGGTTCGGTGCGGGACGGGATGTGGACGATCTGATCGTGGTCACGCTGCGCGCGGGCGTCGGCATCGGTGTGGTCGTCGAGGGGATGCTCTATCGCGGCGTCACCAACAGCGCAGGCGAGTGGGGACACACCAACCTGGTGCTCGACGGTCGCGAATGTCGTTGCGGGCGAATGGGTTGCGTGGAGGCGTATGTCAGCGCGCCCGGCATCGTGCGCACCTTGCGCGAACTCGCGCCGGCCAGCCCGCTACTCGACGCCGACGACGCGGTCACCATCGCGGCCATCGCCAAGGCCGCCGACCGCGGTGACGCCGTTGCACTGGAGGTCATCGACAAGACCGGCCATTACCTGGGCGTCACGGTCGCCAACCTGGTGAACCTCTTCAACCCGCGAACCATCGTCTTCGGCGACCTGATCGCCGACCACCTCGGCGCCCGCCTCCTCGACGTGACCCGCCGCGTAGCCGCCCGCCACGCCATGACCGACCCCTTCGCCGCGGTAACCCTCCAACTCTCCACCCTCCCCCACAACCCCGCCAGCCTCGGCGCCGCCACCTTCGCCCTCGAGGGTTTCCTCGCCGACCGAGAAACCTTCGGCTCAATAGCCGCCCGCCGAGCCCAACGCACCCCCACCCCCTGAGGTCATGGGCGTCGGCAAACCTGTTCGGGCATAACCTGGGCAACGCGAATCTCGTTGGGGTCGCGCAATGTAATGCCGCTCGGATAGGTACGGGACGTCAGCACTGCCTGGCAGAAGCTAACGCCCCGATTGCGGCCACTGTTGTTGTGCGGCCGAGGGGTGGGGGTGGTTCGGGCGGTGCCGTCGGTCTGCTCGGCTGTGGGGGTCCATGGCTCGGGCTGCTGCGGCGAGGAGCAGCAGGACGATGAGGGCGGCGGTTCCGATGGTTGCCCACAGGAGCATCTTGGTTCCTCGAATTCTTGGGGTGTGACTAGAGGGGATTGCTTTCTTGAATCCGATAGTCAACTGGGACAGATGCTTTCATGAGACGGCCGGGTTCGCGAGTTGGCGGTGCGCTAATGGGAGACGTTAGTAGTATTGCGACGGAATGCTGTTGGTATTCACAACAGCGAACAGCGTTCTACCGCAGCGGGTTACGCGTCGATACGAGCACGTGATCTACGACCACGGATCGGTGCGGAGCAGTCGTCTGCGACTCACCGTTGGCGATGGCCGGTATGTGCTCGCCATTGACTCGGCGTCATGCCATAGGTCGCGCGGAAGCGCTGGGTGAAGTGGGCGGGGTCGCGGAAGCCGTATCGGTGGGCGACGGCGGCGATGGTGTGCCGCGCGAGGTCGGGGTGGGCGAGTTGGGTGCGTGCCTGGTCGAGACGCTGGGCGATGATCCATTGCTCGAGCCGGATGCCGGCCCGGGCGCAGATCTTGTAGAGGTGCCGGATCGAAATGTAGTGTGCGCGAGCGATTGTGGCTGGGGACAGGGTGGGGTCGGTGAGATGTCTGCGGATGTAGGCGCGGATCCGGGCGACCATGATGTCGGCAGGCACCGCTGTTCCGTCACCGTGATCGACGGCGGTGACCAGCAGGGCACGGGTGATCTCCACACAGGATTCGCCGAGCGCGCTGCTCGCGGCGGGCTCCCGGACCCCGTCGGCGATGTCGACCAGCTCCGCGAGCTGAGCCACCAGCAGCCGGTGCAGCGGACTGGCGCGGAGCCGGTCGGCGGCACCGCGAATGGTGTCCTCCGAAATGCCGAGCAGTTCGTGCGGCACCTGGAGGCTCACGCACTCGCCCCCGGCGTATTCGGCTTCGAAGGGCCGGTTGAGGTCCAGGAGGAACAGATCACCGTCGTCGTAGTGCTGCCGGGTGGCGCCGCGGGCGAACCGCGCTCCGGTGCCACCACGCGTGAAGTTGATCAAGAGCTGAGTGGCGGGCGCCTGCCGGATCAGCCGCGGAGTTCGCACCACCTGGATCCCGCAGATCGCGGATCGCAGCAAGGTGCTGTCACCGAATTGCCACTGCTCGAATCGGCAACGGATGTCGCGATCCGGACCCGCCAGTTCCAGATGCATCGGCGCCGCGGTCTGCCGGATGACGGCCGCGACCAGATCGGCTCGCTCGTGCGGTGCGACCGTTGCGGTGTCGAGAACTACCGCCACGCCGTCCCCCCGGGCTCGCTGCCGATCAACGTCCGGGTCCCTCGGGAAGCGACTGCGCTGAGCCGCTGCTCGGCCGCGTCGAGCAGCGACATCGACCGATTGAACGCCACGCGGACGAACGCGTCACGGTGTTCGCTGTCGTCCAGGTAGAAGTATCGACCCGGCACGACCAGCACACCTACGTGCCGGAGCAAGCGCTCGGCGAGCGTCTCACTGTCCGCGTCGGTGAACGAGGTGATATCGGCCATCACATAGCAGCCGCCATCCGGTGGGACGCAACGGAAGTCGAGCTGGTCGAACATCTCGATAGTCCGATCCCGTTGTGCGCGTAGATCGGTGCCGGGCCGGGGGAAGTCGGGATCGGCGGCGGCCGCCCGCGCCACCGCTTCCTGTAAAGGTGCGGCGGTACCGCCGCACACAGCGATGTGCACCTGACGAGCCGCCGCGGTCAGCGCCGCGGTGGCGCGGAGGTATCCGATCCGCCAGCCGCAGATCGCATGGCTCTTCGAGAGGCTGCCCGCGATAAAGTACCTGTCGCGCAAGCCAGGAATATCGGCCGCCGAGATGTGCCGGTGACCATCGAAAACGTAGCCGCTATAGATCTCGTCGGAGATGACGACGGCATTCCAGCGCTGGCACAGCTCGGCGATCTCGGTCCACTCGGCGCGCGAAAGCATGTGCCCGGTCGGGTTGTTCGGGGTGGATACGATGATCACCCGGGTGCGCGGTCCGAACGCGGCGCGCAGTTCGGCCGGATCATGGCGCCAGTGCGGTGGGGACAGCGGGATCAGCCGGGGTATGCCGCCGGCGAGGGCGATGGCGCTGAGGAAGTTGTCGTAGATCGGCTCGAAGAGGATTACCTCGTCGCCCGGCTCCACGACGGTGAGCACGGCGGTGTGCAATGCCTCGGTGGCGCCGACCGTGATGGTGAGTTCGGTGTCCGGATCCGCGGCCGGCGAGTATGTATCAGCGATCTGCTTGCGCAGCAGCGGGTTACCGAGCGGGTCCGCGTATTGGTTGTGCTGTCCACCCCGTAGCACCGCGTGAGCGGCGTCGATCATGGCCGACGAGGTGTGTGGCGTCTCGGGTGCGCCGAGGGCGAGGTCGATCGCATTACTCGCACGCGCCTCGCTCAGCATCCGGAACAGTTGCCCGGAGGCCATTCGTGCGACTTTCGAGGCGATGTCAGGGCGCGGGAAGGATGTCATCTGTTCAGCTCCTTCGGTCACAACTGTGCGCGGATCGCCGCGCCGACATCCTTTGTCGACAGCGGCCCACCGAGGTCCGGGGTGACGTTCCCGGCGGAAATCACCTTCTCGACCGCCGCACGAACCGCGCGGGCGGCGTCGCGGTGACCGAGATGGTCGACGAGCAGCGCGGCGGTGAGAATCGCGCCGATCGGGTTGGCGATCGCTTGACCAGCGATGTCGGGCGCCGAACCATGGACCGGTTCGAACAAGCCGAACCCGTTGCCGCCGTTGATATTCGCCGATCCGACCGTGCCGAGGCCGCCGGCCAGCTCGGCGGTGAGGTCGCTCAGGATGTCACCGTAGGAGTTGTTCGTGACGATGACATCGAACGCGGTCGGATCGTGCACCAGGTGCATGACCGC
This sequence comes from Nocardia sp. NPDC006044, assembly GCF_042871115.1. NCBI lineage: Bacteria > Bacillati > Actinomycetota > Actinomycetes > Mycobacteriales > Nocardiaceae > Nocardia > Nocardia sp. NPDC006044. The sequence continues at coordinate 474,917 of NZ_JBIAID010000004.1, read as the reverse complement.
CGCGTCGACGTACAGGTGCCGGGCAGGCACGTCGGGATACTTGTCGCGCGCCTCGGCCCAGCAGCGCTGCCACAACGCACCGCCGTTGCGGACCGCGTTCGATTTGTCCACCAGGCACACCGAGCGGCGCGCGACCGTGAACGCGAAGTCGAGGATGCGGGCGACGCCGTGATAAGTGCTGATTTCGGCATCGATCCCGACCTCGTTGACGGTCGCTCGATGCAGTCTGCCGCCGATACCCGCGTAGAGCCCCTCCGTGTTCTCCCGGATCACGCGGCAGTCGATCGACCGCCGTGTCTCGTCGCGCAGCGGACTCAGTCGATCGTGGCAGAGCACAGCGGGTCGATAGTTCACATAGAGGTCCAGGTCGAAACGCAGCCGGAGCAGCACGCCGCGGGCGTAGGCCATGTCGGCCCTGGCGTCGCCGACCGCGCCGAGCAGCACCGCGTCGCTGCCGGATATCCTGTCGAAGTCGCTGTCCGACAACGCGATTCCGGTTTGCAGATAGGTGTCGGCGTTGACGTGCTCGAGCACGTCGAAGTCGAGCCCGAGGGCCAGCTCGTCCAAGACCTGCACCGCCTCCTCGATGACTTCTGGGCCGATGCCGTCACCCGGAATCACCGCGATCGTGCTCATGAGCCGGCTCCACCGACCATGCTGGGCACGCTCGGGCGGATGCTGGGTAGCCAGCGGGCACGGGTCCGTTCGTAGGTCCTGATCGATGCGTCACGTTCGAGCGTCACCGCTATCTCGTCCATGCCGCCGAGCAGCAATTCCCGGGCCCTGGCGTCGACCGTGAACGGATACCGCAGCCCACCCGCCCCGATTTCGCACCGACGGAGATTGACCGTGACCGGCAAGCCGGGGTCGCGTTCGATCGCGTCGGCCAGCCAATCGACCGCCGATGCGGGCAACTCGACGGCCAGTAGTCCGTTCTTGAATGCGTTGCGGTGGAAGATATCTCCGAAGCTGGTGGCGACGACGGAGACGAATCCCCAATCCCGCAAGGCCCATACCGCGTGTTCCCGGGAGCTACCGGTGCCGAAGTTGTGTTGCGCGATCAGCACGCTGGCACCCGCATTCGCCGGCTGGTTGAGCACGAAAAGCGGATCCGCCCGCCACCCGGCGAACAGTGCGTCCGCGTACCCGCTCTTGGTCAGCCGTTTGCAATACTCCGCCGGGATGATCTGGTCGGTGTCGACGTTGCTGCGCCGCAACACCACTGCCCGGCCCGTGTGCTCGGTGATCGCCTTCATGACTCCTCCAGAGTGTCCGGGCCGGTAAGCCGTCCGGTGACCGCGGTGGCGGCGGCAACGGCGGGAGACACCAGATGTGTACGCGCACGGCCACCTTGGCGACCCTCGTAATTGCGATTCGAGGTGGAGGCACAGCGTTCGGTGCCGGTCAGCCGGTCCTCGTTCATGCCCAAGCACATCGAACATCCGGACAGCCGCCACTCCGCCCCGGCGGCGCGGAAAACGGTATCCAGCCCTTCCGCCTCGGCCTGGCGGCGCACCGCCAGCGAGCCGGGAACCACCAGCATGCGCACCGACGGGGAAACGGTACGGCCACGCAAAATCGCTGCCGCCGAACGCAGATCCTCGATGCGACTGTTGGTGCAGGACCCGAGGAAGACGGTGTCGATGGCGATCGAGCGCATCGGCGTGCCGGGAATCAGATCCATATAGTCCAGGCTGCGCTGGGCGGCCGCGCGAGCCGCCGGATCCGCGATCTCCTCCGGATTCGGCACGGCACCGGAGATCGGCACGGCCTGACCGGGATTGGTGCCCCAGGTGACGAACGGGGTCAAGCCGGACACGTCGATGGTTACGGTGCGGTCGAAGGCCGCGCCCGGGTCGGTGGGCAGGGTCCGCCACTGCGTGACAGCCGTCTCCCAGGCGGCCTTGCCGGGTGCCGCGGGCAGGCCGTCGAGGTAGGCCAGAGTGGTGTCGTCGGGCGCGATCAGCCCCGCTCGCGCGCCGGCCTCGACGCTCATGTTGCACATGGTCATCCGCGACTCCATCGAGAGCGCTTCGACGGGACGCCCGCGGAATTCGATGATGTGGCCGTGGGCGCCGTTGGCTCCGATGTGGGCGATGAGCGCCAGGATCATGTCCTTGGCGGTGACATCGGCAGGCAGTTCGCCGATGAATTCCGCGGCCATCGTGCGTGGTCGCGCCAGCGGCAGGGTCTGGGTGGCGAGCACGTGCTCGACATCGGAGGTGCCGACGCCGAAAGCGAGTGCACCGAACGCGCCGTGGGTCGAGGTGTGGCTGTCACCGCAGATGACCGACATGCCGGGCTGTACGAACCCCCGTTCGGGCGCCACGACGTGGACGATGCCCTGGCGGGTGTCACCGAGCCGGAACAGCTCGATGCCGTGCTCGGAACAGTTGCGCCGCAGGGTTTCTACCTGTCCCCGGCCCAGCGCGTCGGTCAGCATCAGCGAACGGGTCGGGACGTTGTGGTCCTCGACGGCGAGGGTGAGGTCGGGCCTGCGCACCCTGCGCTGGGCCTGGCGTAGCCCATCGAACGCCTGGGGTGAACTGGCTTCGTGCACCAGGTGCAGATCGATGTAGAGCAGATCGGTTTGCTCGTCGACCGGCTGGACCACATGGTTGTCCCAGACCTTGTCGATCAGGGTGCGTGCGCCGCTCATCAGACCCGTGCCTTTCCGGCCTCGGCCTGCTGCCGCACGATCAGCTCCCGGACGCCCTGGATGTCGATGCATTCGCCGTTGACGCGGTTGGCGACGTAATCCTGATACAGCCGCTCGACCATGACCTCGTCCACCGGAAGACCGATCTCGTCGTAGACGTAGCGCAGCACCGCTCGTCCCGAGTTTCGGCCGACCAGCAGCGATCGGGTCCGGCCGAATCGCGCCGCCTCGATGTACTCGTAGGTGATCGGCTCGCGCAGCATGCCCGCCTGATGAATCCCGGCCTGCGTCGCGAAGGCGTTGACGCCGAAGATCGACTTGTTCCGCGGCGGGGTCAATCCGATCGCCCGGCGAAGTATTTCGAAGGCGTGGTAGAGGCTCTCGGTCTTCGCGCTGGTGCACGCCCCGAGCTCGTGGCCTTTGTAGGTGAGCACGGCGACGAGTTCTTCGAGCGCGGTATTGCCCGCTCGCTCGCCTATCCCGGCCAGGGTGGCCTGTACTTCGTCGGCGCCGGCCTGGATGCCGGCCAGCGCGTTGGCCAGCGACAGGCCGAGGTCCTCGTGGCAGTGCGTGGCGATCGCGATATCCGGGCCCACCCAGGAGCGGATCTTGGCGATGAGCGCACCGTACTCGTTCGGCGTCATACATCCCGTGGTGTCGCCGGCCACCACGAGATTCGCACCCGCGGCCAGCGATTCCTCGATCAGTTCCCGCAACAGCGCGTCCGAACCGCGGGTCGCGTCTTCGATACCCAGGGTCAGGTTCTGCGCGCCCAGCGAAGTGGCATAGCGCATCGTGTCGACGACCTCGCGCACCGCCTCGGCTTTGTCTATGCCGCGCTTGTACTTCAGGTGGGTCTCGCTGCCGGTGGCCAGGATTTGAAGGTGGTGGTTCGCGGTTCCGCCTGCCTCGATCGCCAGCCGCACATCCTCGTGCACCGCCCGGCTCAGCGTGGCGATCCGCGCGGTGGTCAACTCCTTGGCCAGCAGCGCGGTGGCCTTGTATTCACTCGGTGACGAGGCCGGAAAACCCGCCTCGATCACATCAACGCCGATCTCCTCCAGCGCCAAGGCGAGCTCGAGTTTCTGTCGCGGCGACAAGGCGTTTCCGGGTGCTTGCTCACCGTCTCGTAATGTGGTGTCGAACAGCGATATTCGCCGGAGTGACGACTGGTCGCTGGTAGTCATGATTCGCTTCTCCAATCCTGGTAGAGAGGTTCTCGCGGTACTCCGTCACCGCGGAATGAGGTCGTTGGCCATGGCCACGGTTTCGGCCGCGCGCAGGCCCGAGGCGATGGCGCCACACGCATGCTCACCCACCGGCTGCACATGGTTGCCGATGTAGTGGATGTCGCGGACCGGGTCGTAACCGTCGGGTTTGTCGCACCCCGGCGGGATGATCACCGGCGTCGCGTAGCTCGGAACACCGTGCAGCGCGGTGAATTCGAGGGGTGATACGAGCCGGCGGTAGCGAATCCGTGCGGTGAAGCCGGGGATCATGGATTCGAGCCGGGCGAGCAGGTAGTGCTCGATGCGATTCCGCTCCGGCACCCCGAGTTCATCGACACCACGCGGGAACAGGAAGTACGCGTTGAATGTTCGTCGGTCCGCCGGCACGGAACCAGAAGGGCCGCAGGGGAAGACGGTGAAGGGAATGTCGTCCGGCAGCTCGCCGGTATCGAGTCGATTCAGAATTTCCGGGATCCCGTCGGGTACGTGCGCGACCGTGTGCACGCCCGCCGGGAACGGCGCGGCACCGTCGGCGGCGATGTGCAGGGTACCGATCGCCAGGCCCGGTACCGTTCCGGACGGATACCGGTCGAATCGACTCTGGCTGGAGATCACGTGCCGCGCGCGACGGACACCGTTCGCGGTGCTGACCGCCTTACCCTCGGGGCCGGCCTCGACGTCGAGAACCTCGCTGCCCAGCTCGATTTCACCGCCGAGTTCGGTGAAACGATTCGTCATGGCGTCGACGAGGGCTTGCGGTCCGCCGACCGGGGTGACCATCCGGTCGTAGCCGTATCCTGGATTTCGCGCGAACAGCGCGGCGAACTTGTCGCAGCGGAACCGGTGCGGAGGCGTGCCGAACGCCCAGCACCAGATGCCGATCAGGTCCGCGACGGTACCGCCTTTCACCGCGTCGAGGACGTCGCCGACGAAAACGGTTTCCGGGGAGTCGATGCCGCGGCGCAGCGTCCGGACGAAGCGGATCAGGTCGGGCGTTTCGCGTAATAGTGGCCACACCGTCGCCGGGCCGATCGGAAGCTGGTATGTCCGCTGTGTCGTGCACAGGAGCGATCGTGGTCTGGTGAAGTCGGCGTGCACGCCCAGGCCGGCCATCGCGTCGACGATGAAATGCCCGAAGTCGTTGCAGGCGATAGTGAACGAGTATCCGTCGATGATCCGGCTGCCACACAATCCGCCGGTGCGATCGGCGCGTTCGATGATCGTGACCCGCCTGCCTGCCGCCTGTAGGGCTATGGCCGCGGCCAAGCCGGCGAGTCCGGCTCCGATGACGATGACGTCGTTCTCGGGTGCCATGTCACCCTCCTCTGGGTTGTCCGATCGTTGATCAGGAGCGTCGGCCGGTAAGAATGAGGGCGTGCGGGACCTCGGTGTAGGGCGCCCAGAACTCGGGGCCCATTTCGGCGAGCCCGGCGGCGGAAGGCGTGGGGCGCGTCCAGGTGATGTCATCGAAAGCCGCTGAGCGCAGGGCGTTCTCGTGCGCCTGTCGCGACCAGCGACGCAGACCGACTTCCAGCGGTGGGTCGAACAGTTCCGAGACCAGGGTCACCGGTTCGCCCTCCTGGCCGGTGTGTGCGCAGTGCAGCGCGAACCCGTACGGCGCGTACCAATCGGGATCGCGGGCGAATTCGGGGTTCACGGCGAAAGTGACGAAGCGTCCGCCCGGCCGCAACGCCGCCGCGGCGCCACGGCACATCGCCTCCAGGTGCTCCAGCGAAGTGGCATAGGGCAGCACGTAAACGGCGGTGACGATATCGACCGGGCCGAGCCGTCCGGCGTCGGCCAGGTCACCGAGAACGTAGGCTATGCCGTCGGTTTCGGTGCGCTCGAGCTGTTCGGCGACGGCGAGCATGCCTTCGGAGGGGTCCAGGCCGGTCACTGTGCCCGCCCCGGCGCGGACGAGGGTGCGGGCATAGAACCCGCTCCCGCACCCCGCGTCTAGCACCGACAGGCCGTCGATGTCGCCGAGCGCGGACAGGAAACTGGGCGCCTCCAGATGTTTCCGTAACGGAAGCTGTTCCGACTGTGCGTATGTTTCACCGTATGCGGCGAATCGATCGCCGATCTTGGGGTTGTTCATGGCTTCTCATGGTCCTCGTGATGTCGAGTCGATGACGTTCGTTAACAGGCGTTCTCACGTTTCGCGTAGCCCCCCTGCCGCTCGGATCAGCTCGACCGCCTGCGTCAGGCTGAGGCCGCCTATCCGCAGGCCCGACGGAGTGCGGATGTGCAGCACCGACGGGAAGTCGAAATCAGCTTCGGCCGAATCGGTTTCGACCCCGCGCAGTGCCTTTTCGATCTCGTTCGCCACGTCGGCGGCATGCGGTCGTTCGATGACGGTGAAATGATTGCCGGGCATGGTGCACACCGTTGTCCGACCCGAGAAAAGTTGGCGCCATGCGTTTTCGGGGTGCGGGTCGAAGATCTGGTTCGTCTCGGCGGCGCGCAGATAGAGCAGGTCGGTGGGTATCGAGGACGGTTGGTGCTCACGGATCGCGGAGTTGGTCGCCACGATCACGGCGCGAATGTTCGGATCGGTATCCATTGCCGTGGTGAACGCGGCCCACGCCTCGGGTGCGCTGTCGCGGAAGCTCTCGAACGCCGCGCGCACGTCCTCGGCGCTGCGCAGGTTGTATCGGTGCGCGTCGGCGAACGTCATGGTGTCGATGAGGACCACCACGGGGACCGAATGTCCCGCGTCGAGCAGTTGCCTGGCCATTTCCTGCGCAAGCACGCCACCGGACGAGTGACCGCCGAGGACGATCGGTCCTCCCCGGTGCGTATCGAGCAGCGTCTGCACGTTACGGTTCGCGGCTTCGCCGATGGTCGACGGAACCGGTTCGCCGGGTTCGATCCCGTAGGCGCGGAAGGCGTGCACGGGCCGGCGCGCGTCCAGGCCGTCGACCAGATCTCGGTAGGAGTACACGGTGCCGCCGATGGCTTGAACGAGGTAGAGCGGCACGTGGTCCGGTTCGCCCGGCCGGAGGGTGATCAGGACCGGCGAGAGCGCCGCTGCCGTCCGCGCCGGTACCGGGGCGGGTCGCAGGTGATCGAGCAGAGCACCGAAGGTTCGGTACTGCAAGAAGGCATGGGCCGAAACCTGTACGCCCAGTATCTCTTTGATCCGGCTGCGGAACACAACGGCCAGTTGGGAATCGCCGCCCGAGTGGAGGAAGTCGTCGGCGGCACCGACCTCGGCGACGCCGATCAGTTCACACCAGAGCCGACGCAGCACCTGTTCGACCCGATCGGAACCGGGCTCGGTCGCGCTGAGCGGTTCCGGGTGGGCCGCCGGTGGCGCCGGTTCGTCGTCCACCAGGAAGGGGTAGGCGGGGAGCGGGATGCGTCTGCGGCGTTTCCCGTGCGCGGCAGTCTCCCAGTCGAGATCGACACCGAGTTCCCACAGCCGGGCGAGAAGTTCTGCGACCGTGTCGGTTTCGACTCGGTCGGGCAGCAGGGACGGCAGGACCGGGCGATCCGCACCGCAGCGCGGATGCACCTCGGCGAGTTGCAGCAGGGCCCGGCCCGGCCCGATCTGCACGGCGATCGCATCCGGGTCGGCGAGCACGGTGTCCAGGCCGTCGGCGAATCGAATGGTCCGGCGCAGATGCCGGACCCAATAGCTCGGGTCGAGCGGTTCGCCGACGGGCTGCGCGGCCCCGGTCAATCCGGACACCAGGGGAATGGTCGGCGCCCCGTGGGGACGGCGTGCGCATTCACGGGCGAACTCGTCGGCGATGAGATCGGTGGCGGCGGAGTGGACGCCCATGTCGATCGGCACCGGCTTGACCTGTATGCCGTCTCGGCGCAGTTGCCGTCGAAACTGTTCGAGCTTGTCCAGGGGGCCGGAGACGGCACAGTGCCGGATGCTGTTCACCGCGGCGACGGCGAGTTCGGGATCGAGCATCGGCCGGACCTCGTCCTCGGCGAGCGGTACCGAGACCACGGCGGCCGGTGGCAGCTTGTCGCACAGCAATCCGCGCGCCGCGACCAGACCGACCACATCGGGCAGGGTCAGCACGCCCGCGATGTGTGCCGCGGCGTACTCCCCCAGGCTGTGGCCGATCAGTGCGGTCGGGATGATGCCGTAGGACCTCAGCAGTGCCGCGACAGCGAGTTCGGTGGTGAGGATGGCGGCGAAGTTGAGCGAGGGGCGGCGCAGCAAGGTGGCGGTGTCGTCACCCTGCTCGGCATGGAAAAGCAGCGCGCCGATGTCACAGCCCAGTTCGGCTCGGAACAGGGCGCGGCATTCATCGAATGTTGCCCGGTAGACCGGCTCTTCGGCATACAGGGTCCGGCCCATACCGGGAAACTGTGACCCAACACCGGGAAACAGGAAGACTATTTTCCGCGGTGTGTCCGGGTCGGCGACGACGTGGCCGGAACCACCGGTGTCCAGCAGTTCGTCTATCGCCTGCTCGACGCTTCGGCACGACAGGGCGCGGCGATGATCGAAGCGATGCCGGCCGCGTTGCAGAGTGGACGCGACATCGGCCAACGACAGATCGGAATTGTCCCGCAAGTGCTCGGCGAGTCTCGCCGACGCACGCCGCAGCGTGGCGGCGTCTCTGGCCGACACCGTGATGACCTGTGGCTCATCGGTTTCCGCCGGCCGCTCGGGGGCCGGGGCCTGCTCCACGACAACGTGCGCGTTCGTGCCGCCCAGTCCGATGGCGGTGACCCCGGCTCGCCGCGGGATGTCGCCGGTGGGCGGCCACGCGATCGTCTGCGCATTGACGTAGAACCGCGTTCGGTCCAGGTCCAGCCTCGGGTTCGCCTGCCGGAAATGCACGACGGCCGGAATGCGGCCGTGCTGGACGGCCAGCACGGTGGAGATCAGCCCGATCACGCCGGCCGCCGAATCCGTATGTCCGACATTGGCTTTCACCGAGCCGAGCGCACAGCGGCGCGCCGTCCGACTGGGTCGGCCCAGCACCCGATCGAGCGCGCGCACCTCGACGACGTCACCGAGGGCGGTGGCGGTGCCGTGCGCCTGGATGTAGGTGATCGTCGCGGGATCGATACCCGCGGCGCGGTAGGCGGCGTCGAGCAGTTCGGCCTGGCCGTCGACGCTGGGCGCGGTGAAGCCGAGTTTGCGATCGCCGTCGTTGTTGATGGCGGATCCCCGGATGACCGCGTGGATGGTGTCGCCGTCGGCGACCGCGTCGGTGAGGCGTTTCAGGACAACCAGGCCCGCGCCGCCGGTGGAGATCGTTCCCCCGGCGTCGGCGTCGAACGGCCTGCATCGCCCGTCCGGGGACAGCACTCCGCCGTCTTGGTGCAGGTAGCCGGTCTCACCGTCCGGGCGCAGGCTCACTCCTCCGGCCAGCGCCGTCGTGCACTCACCGGCCATCAGGCTTTCGCAGGCCAGATGCACCGCGACCAGCGACGTGGAGCAGGCGGTGTTGACCGTCAGAGCCGGCCCACGCAGACCGAGTTTGTAGGCGGCGTGCGCGCTCAGGAATTGCAGCGGATTGCCGAGCCCGATCCGTTGCAGGGCAGCCGGATTCGTCGTCTCCCGCCAATCGTTGGCGCGGAGCCAGTCGTAGGGCAGCCCGGCACCGGCGAAGACACCCGTCGGACCGTCCAGCGCGAGTGGATCGTATCCGGCGTGTTCCACTGCCTCCCATGCCGTTTGGAGAAACAGTCGTTGCTGTGCGTCGAGTTGCCGGGCATCTGCCGCCGTGTAGCCGAAGAAGCCGGCGTCAAAGGTGCCCGCCCCCGGCGGTACACCGGTCGAGGCGACGAATCCGTCCCGGCTTTCCGAGCCGTGGACGATGCCTTCCTTGCCAGCGGTCAGCAATGACCAGAGCTGGTCGAGGTCGGCGGCCCCTGGAGCCCGGACGGCCATGCCGACCACCGCGATCGCCTGCCCGGCGGACTCGTGCTCGACCCGGGAACTCTGTTCCTCCGGACGTTCCGGCACGCAGTGGTCGGCGAAGCGCCGAATGGTCGGGTACTCGAACAGGGTCGCGACATCTACCTCGGTGCCCAGCAGCTCGGTCAACTGCTGCTGCAACTGGACCAGCAGCAGCGAGGTCCCGCCGACCTCGAAAAAGGCTTCGTCGAGGCCGATCGAATCCCGGCCGAGGACCGCACACCAGACACGCTGGACCTCCGCATGCATCCCGGCACGGTCGCCGACTTGCCGAGAGGGGCTCGTGTGCTCCGGTTTCGGCAGCGCGGCGCGGTCTATCTTGCCGTTCAGGGTTCGCGGGAGTTCGGCTACCGTCACATAAGCGCTGGGAATCATGGTGGTCGGCAACATCTTTCGGAGGTGTTCGCGCAATTCCGCGGGCGCGGGCGGGTTGGCTGTGGAGAAGACGAGGTAGGCCGCGAGGTAGCGGATGCCGGGGCGGTCTTCCCGGACGGTGACCGCGCAGGCGTGCACGGCCGGGTGCGTGCCGAGTGCCGTCTCGATCTCGCCGAGCTCGATTCGAACGCCGTTGAGCTTGACCTGATCGTCGACCCGGCCGACGTAGGTCAGGTCGCCGTCAGCCTGCCTTCGGACCAGGTCGCCGGTCCGGTACATCCGTTCGCCGCGTTGCCCGGACGGATCGGCGACGAACCGCCCCGCCGTCACGGCCGGCCGGTTGACGTATCCGCGCGCGAGCCCCGGCCCACCCAGGTACAGCTCACCGACCTCGTCGGCCGGCACCGGCCGAAGCGCGTCGTCCAGGACGTGACAGCGCACACCGGGTATCGGCCGACCGATCGGCGGTGGTACCGAACCGTCGAGCGGCCGGCTCACGGTCGCGCAGACCGTGGCTTCGGTGGGACCGTATCCGTTGAGCAGGATTCGGCCCGGCGACCAGCACGCGGCCAAGGTCTGCGGAACCGCCTCGGCGCCGACGGCGAGCACTTCGACCGACGGCAGCGAACCGACGGGCAGCGCCGATAACGCGGTGGGCGCCATCATCATGTGGGTAACCCGTTGTCGCGCACACAATTCGACCAGGGGCGCGCCGAGTCGCAGGTGGTCGCTCGGGGCCAGCACCAGCACGCCGCCACACAGCAACGACACGCACAGCTCCATGATCCCGATATCGAAGCCCGGTGAGGACAACTGCAATACCCGGCTCGAACTCCCTGCCCGGAATCGCTCACGGGAAACCCGAACCAGACCGGCCACGCCACCATGGGTGACGACGACGCCCTTGGGCGTCCCGGTGGACCCGGAGGTATAGAGCACATACGCGGGCTGATCGAGCGCGATCGCGCCGAGCCGCTCGTCGGCGGCCAGATCATGTCCGGCCCACTGGTCGGCGCCGATGCCGTCCTGGTCGAGCACGATCTGTTCCGCGACGGCCCACTGACCGCTGTCGTCAGCATGGCGAATGACCAGTGCCGGTCGAACGTCGTTGAGCACGAACCTGATTCGTGCCAGTGGGGCGTCCAGATCGATCGGCAGAAAAGCCGCCCCCGATTTCGCTACCGCCAAGATCGCGGTGATCAGCATCCGGCCGCGCGGCAGCATCAGCGCTATCACCCGCTCCGGTCCTGCGCCGCGGGCGATGATCATGCGAGCGATCCGGTTGGCCTGCTGGTTCAGGTCCGCGTAGGACACCTCTTCGCCGGCCGACAGACTCAGTGCGACACCAGCCGGATGCCGGGTCACCTGCTCTTCGAAAAGTGTTGCGATAGTTGCCGGTTCGACCGATCGAGCCGGAGTTGCGCCAGCCGCCGAACGAAGCGCGGCGCGATCGAGTTTGCCGTGCGGCGTGAGCGGCAGACGTTCCAGCCGGATCAACCGGTCAGGCACCATGTGCCGCGGCAGGGTGGCCGTCAGGTGATCACGCAGATGCTCGGCATCGAGATCCTCGGTAGTCGCGAAATAGCCGATCAGACGCCGGTCCAGTGGCGTCGCACCGTGGACCACCACTGCCGACTGCACCACCGCGGGATGCTGGTTCATCGCGTGCTCGACCTCGCCGGATTCGATGCGATGGCCGCGCACCTTGAGCTGCGTGTCTGCCCTGCCGAGATATTCCAGGACCCCGTCCGCGTTCGCCCGGACCAGATCCCCGGTCCGGTAGGCCCGCTCGCCCGCCGGGCCGAAAGGACTTGCCACATAACGGGTTGCGGTGAAGCCGGGACGCCGCAGGTACCCGCGGGTGATCCGGATTCCGGAAACGTACAGCTCGCCCACCGCACCGGCGGCAACCGGCCGCAACCGCTCATCGAGCACGCGCGCCTCGACACCGTCCATCGGGCGCCCGATCGGCACCGTATCCGCCAGTTGGTCCGACGACCGCAAGGCGTGGCTGGCGACCATGCAGGAGGCCTCGGTGGGGCCGTACCCGTCGACGAACACGATCTCGGGACAGGCGGCGAAGACCTGCCGCACCGACTCCGGCGGCACCGCTTCGCCACCACTCCATACCTGCTGAACGCCGCGCAGACAGCCCGGATCCTCGGCGGCGATCAGCTGGAACACCGCGGCCGTCAGCCACACCGCCGAGACCTGCTCGCGCTCGATCGTCCTCGCCAAGATCGCGGTGTCCGGCCGGCCCGGCGGCAGCACTACCGTCTGCCCGCCGTGCAGCAGGGGCACCCACAGCTCGTAGTTGGCCACGTCGAATCCGAACGGGGTGTGCATCAGCATCCGGTGATGCGCGGCCGTGGCGAATCGGCTGTCCAGGGCGAACGCGGCGGCGCCCGCGTGCGGGATCATCACCCCCTTCGGCCGTCCGGTCGAGCCGGAGGTGTACAACACGCACGCCAGATTCGCCGAAGTACAGCGGTGGACGGCGGCGGCCGGATTGTCTTCGGGCTGACGCTCGCACCGTTCGAGCGTGTCGGCGGTCAAGGCGAATATCGGCACCGGCAATGGATCCGGCAGCTGAGCGATACCGTCGGCACCGGCGATGACCAGCACCGGCCGCGCGTCGTCGATGATCTGGGTCAGCCGGTCGGCCGGATAGTCGAGATCCAGCGGCAGGTACGCGCCACCCGCCTTGAGCACCGCGAGCGTGGCCGCGACGCGCTGTGCCGAACGTGGCAGCGCAATGCCGACCAAGGTCTCGAGGCCTACTCCAGCGGCGGTGAGCAGCCTCGCCAGCTGGTTCGCCCGGCGGTTGAGCTGCCGGTAGGTCAGCACGCCGTCGGGTGCCTCGACCACGACGGCGTCGGGGTGCGCGCCGACCTGCCGCTCGAACAACCGGGCAAGGGACGCCCCGGCCGGTATCGCCGGGGCATCGCGATGCTCGGTGGCCCGTGCCAGTACGTCGCGCAGGTGGTCCAGCACCTCCCGCACGGTCTCCGGATCGAAGCGATCGGCACTGTATTCGACCGAGCAGGTCAGGCCGTTCGGTTCGCCGGCCGGGCCACGGTGCTCCCAGAACTCGAAGTAGAGGTCGAACTTCGCCCAGCCGGTCGACCGGACCGACACCTCCGCGGGCGCACCGGCCAGCTCGACCGCAGGCCAGGGCCGGCTCTGTACTACCAATCCCGTTTGGAACAGCGGATTCCGGCCGAGCGCCCGCGGCTGACCGACGGCTTCGACGATGCGCTCGAACGGAACGATGTGGTTGTCGAACGCCGCGAGCGTCACGGCCCGGACGCGGGACAGCAATTCCGTGAAATCCGGCTCTCCGGAGGTGTCGACACGGAGCGTCACCGGGTTGACGAAATAGCCGACGACGTCGTCGAAACGAGGGTCGAGCCGCCCAGCCGTCGCGGTCCCCACCGGTATGTCGGTCCCGGCGCCGCGTCGCGTGAAGACCTCGGCCAGGCCTGCCACCAAGATCATGAACAAGGTTGCTCGGTGACTGTGCGCCGCTTTCGACAATCTCGCGTGCAGCTCCGGCGACCACGCGCCGTGCACGACGCCCGCCCGGCCGATCGGGGCGTTCGGCCGCGGCCGGTCGGCCAAGCCGGGCAGCTCTGTCGGCAGACCCGTCAGCGTGTCGGTCCAGAATCGGATTTGCTCGGCGGCGGTGTCGCCGTTCTCGCCGGTGCGGCCGTACGTATGCCGTTGCCACACTGCATAATCCGCGTACTCGATGGGTAGCGGAGCCCAATTCGGGCTCCGGCCGGCCGCACGGGCGGCATAAGCGTCGGCCAGATCACGGCAGAACGGCCCGACCGACCAGCCGTCGAAGGAAATGTGATGCACCACGACAAGCAGGATCGATTCATTCTCGCCGACGCGAAACAACCTGGCGCGCACAGGAATTTGCGTGCGTACATCGAAGGGCCGCGCCGTTTCCGCCACCACGGCGGCCGGGTACTGCTCCGGCGAGACCGACCGCACCTCGAACGGGACACGGACTTCGTCCGCGGGAACGACGACCTGAACCGGCGCCGCGTCGATGACCGGATATACGGTCCGCAAGCTGGTGTGCCGCCTGACGCAATCACCGACCGCGGCTTGCAACGCGCTTTCGTCGAGTGCCACGGGTACTCGAAGGGTCAGCGGAATATGGTAGGCCGACGATGCCGGATCCATACGACCGAGATACCAGAGTGCCGACTGTCCCGAGCACAATGGCAGCCGGTCTGGGCGCGGTAGCAGGGTGAAAGCCGCCGTGGCCGAGGCATCCTCGCCATCGGCCGATACCGCGGCGGACTCCAGCGAACGGGCCAGCCGGGCCAGGCTCGAAGCGTCATAAACCGTCCGCGTAGATACGGCGATGCCTAATTCGCGGCGTATTTCATAAACGAATCGACAGATGTCCAGAGAATTTACTCCGGATTCCAGTAAATGACCGTCGACATCCGATTCCGATTGATCGACTGTTCTGTTCCATAATTCAACGAGCCTATAACACAGGTCGACCATGCCGCCTCCGCGATACGCCGCAAACAGCTTCGGAAAGAGTCGAAACCAACGCGTCCGGACACTTGCCCAGGTTATGTGAAGGTGCGCGAGAACACCGCCACAGGGTGCGTAAATGCCCATAATATTGCCGCCCCGACTTTCTCCGACCCCATGTCCGGGTAGAGTCGGAGGAACTCGATGGGAGCAATCATTACATGCGATATTCACATTCGCCAAGACCCGTAATGATTGCTGCGGATGTGCCGACTCTTCGGTCGGCTCCGCCACTCCACTCGGGATCGGGCTCTATCGATAACCGTAGGCACCGACTGCGGCCCGGCACATTGGTGTGTCAGATTTGCTGGATGGTTCCAGATCCATTCCGTCGAAAAAACTTCGGCCGCAACTCGAAAGTAGGTGTTTTGTGCGTGCACGTTACTGGTTCGACCGTGCACACCACATCGTCGACCGAACGCCGATGGTCGCGCCCGACCGGATCACGGGTCGATGGTGTCTTCGATCGGGCGGCGCGGGGTAGGGGCGAGCGGGGCGGAATCGGTTGGCGTCCAACCTACCCGGAGCATGGCCTGCGGGTAGGCGCAGTCGTAGAGGACCGTGGTGCGGATGTCGTTGCGGAGTTCGGGCAGGCCCAGGGGTTCGGTCTGGAGGCACGTGGACAGGCCCAGGTGGGTGGCCTCGAGCAGGAGGGCACTGGTGGTTTCGCCGGCGCGGAGTTGGGACCGGCGATCGTCGTGGGGTGTGCAGATCACCAGCCATTCGGCGGCGTCGGGGGCTTCGTGGTGGTCGATCAAGTCGGCGTCGGCGAATATCCGGGCGGGGATTTCGTCGGCCAGGTGCGGGCGGGGCGTGTTTGCCGAGGGGACCCCGTCCGCGGTTCGGCGGTGGCCGCTCCAGGTGGCCAGCTCGAGTTGATAGCCGGGGTCCTCGGCGTGGCGGGCGACGGCGGCTCGAAACGGCCGCACCAGGCGGAGCCGGAGGCTTTCCGGGACGTGGCGGACCACGGCACCGAACCTGGTGGCGCGGTGGGAGATGGTCTTGAGGTAGCCGGCCGGGATCTCCAGCGAGCGGTAGCCGCGGCGGTCGGTGTGGCGTTGCAGCAATGCGGCGCCGAGGTCGATGTCGGCCTGGCTCGGCTGATGGGGTGCGAACTCGATGGTCGCGAGATGGTCCGGTTCGTTCGGGTCCGGAAGGTGCGTCACCGCCGCGGACCAGCCGAGCACGGCCAGCGCGACGCGCAGATGATGCAGCGCGGCGCCGCAACTCACGATCAGCTTGCCCTGGTCGGGGTCGGCGGAGACGAGGTGGCGTTGCGGGTCGGCCCACAGTTCGATCGCATGGTCATGGATCCGCCATCGCCACGGCTGAGTGTTGTGGATGGAGGGGGCCCGCACCGCCATCTCCAGTGCGATCTTGACCGTATCCATGCTCGGCGACGAGGCCATGAGCTCGAGATCATCCTTCCGATCGGGATAGTTCAGTGCCACATCGCCATGTCTGAGCAGGCAATTTATGGTCGACACCGCCATCCAGTGTCATCACGGACGGGTGGTCTGTCATCGAGTCATATGTCACGTCGCGCCCGGAGCGCCGCCGTCCCCCGCCGTATGGGCGCGTTTCGGTGTGCCATGGCATGCGCTGAATATGCTCGGTGTCGAGTCCGGACCATCGGCCGCTGGTGTCGCCGCTGCGGCGGTGACGGTGCCGTTTCAGCCCTGTTCGGAAATCCGGACGGGGGTTTCGATGCGCCCGAAATTCACTACGTGGCCGCCCTGGGGTCCGGCTCCGGCGGCAGACTGGGCTCGGGTTCCGGCTCAGACTCAATTTCCGGCTCAGGGGCTGGTGTGGGCTCAGATTCCGGCTCCGGTTCTGGCTCGGGCGTGGGCTCAGGTTCCGGCTCGGGCTTTGGCTCAGGTTCCGGCTCGGGCTCAGGCGCCGGTTCCGGCTCCGGCTCCGGCTCAGGTGTGGGCTCGGGCTCGGGCGCCGGTTCAGGCTCAGACGTGGGCTCTGGCTCAGGTTCCGGTTCCGGTTCTGGCTCGGGCTCAGGCGCCGGTTCCGGCTCAGGTGTGGGCTCGGGCGCCGGTTCAGGCTCAGGCGTGGGCTTTGGCTCTGGTTCGGGTTCGGGTTTGGGCTCCGGGTCGGGAGCTGGTTCGGGTTTCGGGTCAGGCGTGGGTATCGGGGTGGGTTCCCATACGGCGTTATCCGGGGGCGCGGGTGCTTCGTAGGCGGGAATCGGTGGGACGCCGAAGTATCTTGGCGTGTACGGGATCTTCGAGGAGGTGTCGGGGATCTCTTCAGGGGTCCGCTCGCCGTCGAACGGGGTGCGCGGGGTTGGGGTGGGGTCGGTGGTGGGTGTCTGGACGTCGGGTCGCGGGTGTTCGGCTGCTGGCTGTTGGCGTGGCGGCTCGGGCGTGGGGTGTCGGGTCGGCGGCGAGAGTTGAGCGGGCGTATGTTCTTCTGCTTCAGCTTGTTTCGTGTACTGGTCGAGTTCCGAGCGGAGTTCTCTGCGTTGTGCGAGGAATTCGTCGATTCGCCGTTGCACGTCCATGCGCTGCTGGAGGAGGTCATTCGGGCGCAGGCCGGCCCCGTCCAGATCGGCGCTCCGCTGGGCGAATTCGTCGGATCGTCGGGTCAGTGCCTCTGTGCCCGCGCGGCGTAACTGCTCCGGTGTCATGCGGTTCGGATCGATGCCGAGGGCGCGCACCTTTTCCCGGATCGATTCGAGAATTTCGCTGGGTTGCCGCACCGCTGACGGTGCACGCTCACCTGCCGGCCCGGACGTATTCTCGTTCCCCGGTCCGGTTTCCGTCCGCGGACGGGTGGTCGCGGCAGGTCTCTCACTGGATGCGTTACGTGGATGGTCGAATTCGGATCGAAGGTCCTTTCGCAAGGCGAGGACGTCGTCGATCTGCCGTTGCAGGGCCTTCCGGTGGGTGAGATGTTCGTTCGGCGGTAGGCCCGCGGCATCCAGGTCGGCCATCGAGGCGGCGAGTTCCGGCAGACGACGCGTCACCGCATCCATACCGGCGCGATGTACCTGCTCGATGCCCATCCCCTCCGGGCCGACACCCAGCCCACGGAGCTTCTCGCGGATCTGATCAGTAACCTCGGCCGGTCGTTTCACCTCGGCCGCCTGCGCAAGGTCCTCGCCGGGCACACGAGACTGCGGGTGCGCCTGTTCCGTTCCAGGAGTGGGAGTTTGGGATTCCACCTTTCCTGTAGTGCTTGCCTCGACGGGCGTCTCGGCTCTCGTCGATTCCGGTCCACGGTCGGGTGTACCCGCGCGTGGTTCGGAACCGGTCGGCGAGCCAAAACCGTTGCTACCCTGCCCATTCAGAGCAGCGGTCTGCAATTCCTTGGTCCCCGCAACGATTCCGGATTCGTAGTTCCCGGCACGCGCCGGTGTCACGTCGTGCGCACTGTGCCCCGAACCGTCCTGGGTCCCAGCGCGGCTGTCACTGCTCCGCACACCAGAATCCGACCCGCCGTCAACCTCGGTTCGGGCACGGCTGTCACCATTCCGCACGCCAGAATCCGACCCGCCATCGACCTCGGTCCCGGCACGGCTGTCACCATTCCGCACACCAGAATCCGACCCGCCATCGACCTCGGTTCGGGCACGGCTGTCACCATTCCGCACATCGGAATCCGACGCGCCGTCGGCCCGGGTCCCGGCGCGGCTTTCACTATTCCGCGCATCGGAATTCGACGCGCCGTCGACCTGGGCCAGGCCTCTGTTCGGCGCCTCATGCGGACGGTTGTCAGTAACAACCTCCCGAACTCCGCCGCCATTGACAGACGAGTCTCCCGAGCGGGGCACCGAACCAGCGGTCCCGTTCCGCGCATCGGCACCACCCTGCGGGTGGACCCGAGCGGAACTGCCGTCACCATCGAACCGCACTGGGTCCGCCGCCGAGAATCCGCTCGCACCGGTCCCACGACCGGACGGCGCGTGCCGAAACCCTTTGCTACCGCCGGTCAATACCCCGTAGGCCGCTCCACCGGTGAGCAGCCGTGGATCCCAGGTCCACCCATTGGCGAAGCCGCCGACGCCCCACGCCCCCAACGCCCCGGCCATGCCCGATCCCGCCCCGACCGCCGCGCCCTTCAACGCTCCGCTCCAACGCCGCTCCGGCAGTGGCACTTTCGCCGCAGCCTTCCCGAGCAGTCCCCCGACGGGTCCGCCGACCGCACCCGCCGCCGCGGCGGTATAGGCCGTCGTACCGACCCGATTCCAGTCGATCCCATCCCGATGTCCGGCCCCGACCTGATACGCCTGGATCGCCGCGTCCTGCCCCGCACCGAGCACCGTGCTGAACACGACATGCTTCGCCGTGAACTCGGCCAGCGCGGCAACTCCGGTCTTGGCCGCGAATCGAGCGATCGCACTGACCGCGCGCTGACCGAGCACCCGCACCGCCACCCGGGTCACACCGATGACCGCCGCCTCGACCAGCGGCGCGGTCGGCGGAAAGAACCACGCCGCAGCGATTTCGACGGCCAGCATGGCCAGTGAGCTGATGACGAGGATCTTGGTGTACTCGATCTCGGTGCCGAGCGCATGCGCGGATTCGACGACATAGTCCAGGATTTCGGCCAGTCGCTCCAGCGATTCGGGACCGCGATCCAGCTTGTCCAGCGCGGCGGTCATCTCCTCGACGCCGTCGCCCCAGGGGTACGCCTCGATGGTCGCCTTCCTGGCGGCGGCCAGATCCGGTAGCAATGCACGGATGTCGGCGGCGGCCTTGCGCCAGTCGGCGGCGATGGCCCACATCGTGTCTTCGTCGCCGTCGGGCCAGTCCGATCCGGCGATCCAGCCGAGCCATTGCAGCTCGCTGGGCATGGTGATGGACATGCGGTATCAGCAGAAGTCGTGCTAGCGCCGGTCCATTCGAGCCAGGAGGTCTGCCGCCTTGTACTGCCCGGCGGAGTACGAGCCGAGGGTCACGGCGGTGTTGCCGATGCCCTCGGTGAGGTTCTTGTGCGCGGCCACATAGCCTTCCGGGCCGTCGGCGAAGGTGCTGCCGTAGCCGTCGCCGCCCCAGGCCGCGCCCTTGGTCGCCAACGAGGCTTCCAACGTGTTGAGGATGTCGTCCATCCGATCCCGCAGCGTACCCATTTTTCCTGCCGCACTCCGCAATTGCTCCGGAGTTACCCCGACCTTCGATGCCACGCCCGATCCCTTTCACCAGCAATCCGGATTCAGACGATGTCAGTACTGGACCGCGCCGGGAAGGTCCGCTGGACCGATTTGACGGTTCCCTGACATATGCTGCGGGACAAAGGTTCTCGGGATATAAGGCAGACCAGCCGGTCTCGCCCCTCCCAGCGACAGCTCGAACCCTGGAACGTCCGGCAACCCTTGACGCGCCCTTTACGCCTCGAGCTACACCGGCCGCGCATGCTCCGCCCGCATCCGCTCCGCGAGCGTGCGAAAGAGGGTGAAGTTCGGAATCAAGCTCACCGGAAGCGATTCCAACGGCGCCGACTCCCCCGCCACACCGACACTGACCCACCCCGCACTCAGTGCGATACCCGTTACGCGCGACCACAGTTCCGACCGCTCCCCCGCACCGATCGCGTCCCGCGTGATCCAGAAGTAATCGAAGTCGAGACACCCACCGGCCTCGAGCATCTCCACAGTCCTCGGCCACTGAGCCGCGGTGATCGCCCGATCGATCTCCGGCCCCCACTCCTCCGGACGCTCGATCCCTTGCCGCAACACGACCGGATCACCACCCGTGTCGATCAAGGTGTATGCATACGAAACCTGTTTGGCGGCAGGTGAATCCGCGTGCTCGATGATGTTGCGCCGCAGCATCGTAGTGTCGTACCGGACACAACGAGCCTGGCCGCCGACCATCACGACAAGCCCCCGCTCGTACAGATCCAGCCGCACCCGCCGGTTCCGGCCGTGGATATACGCCAGCCACAACAGATCCCACAGCAGCCGGCCCCCGACCATCAGCATGCCCGTCACCCCGATGATGGCCGGCACCGCTACACCACCCGCGAAACCGAACGCGGCCACCAGCGCGGCCGCAAGCGTGGCTACACCTTCGATGACATAGCGTCGGATGCCGGGTTGTGCTGCCGCATAGGTTCTTCGGTGCGAACCCAGATCCTCCCACGCCGCGACCCGGCCGATCTCGGCACGAACTTCGACATCGCCGCCCGCTGGATCCGTCACGACGGCTGACTATGCCCCTGCCGCACCATCTGGACCACCGTCGTTGACGGAACCCATACACCCGCCGGGACCCGAACTCATCGACGCAGCGCGGTTTCGCTCGCCATGTGCGACAGCTTCTCGGGATTGCGCACCGCGTACAGCCCGGAGATCCGGCCGTCATCGATGCGCAACGCCACCACCGTGTCGACCTGGCCGTCCAGCCGGTAGATCAGCGCCGGCGAACCGTTGACCTGCACCGGCTCGACGGTCATCGCCGCACGAACCCGATCGAACCCGGCGGCGAGCAGGCGAGCCACCTTGCCGGCCCCGACGACGGGCCGCGCGACCGCCTGCTTGATTCCGCCGCCGTCGCCGAGCAGCACGACGTCGGGCGCGAGGATGTCGAGCAGGTCCTGCATGTCACCCGTCTCGATCGCCCGTTGGAAGGCGGCGAGCGCGTCCCTGGTCTCGGTCTGGGAGACAATGCCGCGCGGCCGGCGCGCGGACACATGCGCGCGGGCGCGATGAATGATCTGCCGGACCGCTGCCGGAGTCTTGTCGACGGCCTCGGCGATCTCGTCGTAGGACAGATCGAAGACCTCGCGCAGCACGAACACCGCCCGCTCGGTCGGCGCGAGTGTCTCCAGCACGAGCATCATCGCCATCGACACGCTGTCGGCAAGCTCGACGTCCTCGGCCACATCGGGCGCGGTGAGCAGCGGCTCGGGCAGCCAAGAGCCGACATAGGACTCCTTGCGCCGACCGAGCGTGCGCAGCCGGCTCAGCGCCTGACGGGTGGTGATCCGCACGAGATACGCCCGCTGATCCCGGACCTGTTCGAGATCGACGCCGGCCCACCGCAGCCAGGTCTCCTGCAGCACGTCCTCGGCGTCGGCGGCGGAACCGAGCATCTCGTAGGCGACGGTGAACAGCAGGTTCCGATGGGTGACGAACATGGCGGTCGCCGGGTCCGGCCGCTCGCCCGCACTCCGGTCGGGCGCGGTCTTCGACGTACCTGCCATGGGTGGCTCCTATCTCTGCACTCGGCTGTCACCCCACCAGATGCCGCGCGCCGCGATTCTGTGACACCGGCTGCGTATGACACACGTCACGTCCGTGCGCCTGTCACAGCGCCCGAGCCGCCGGCATCTGGTGTTCGTTCGATGCAACACCACGAGTGAGGACGAAGTCATGGAATCCCGTATCGACCTTTTCACCAACGAGCTCGGCGCCAAGTTCGGCAAACGGTTCGCCAATGCCGGCCTGCCGATCGTGCAGTCGTCGCTGCCGAAGCCGACTCAGGAGCTGGTGTCGTTGCGCGTCAGCCAGATCAACGGCTGTGGCTGGTGCGTCGATCTGCACACCAAGGACGCCGCGGCCGCCGGGGAGAGCGCGCTGCGGCTGAACCTGGTCGCGGTCTGGCGGGAAACCACCGTGTTCACCGAGGCCGAGCAGGCCGCGCTGGCCCTGGCCGAGGAGGGCACCCGGCTCGCCGACGCCCACCAGGGCGTGTCCGACGAGACCTGGGCCCGAGCCCGCAAGCACTACGACGACGAACAGATCGTCGCGCTAGTCGCGCTGGTCGCTCTGCTCAACGCGGCCAACCGGCTCGCTGTGATCGTGCATCAGAAGGGCGGCTCCTACCAGCCCGGCATGTTCGACAGCCTGATGAACTGACGACCGGGAATCGTGTTTCTCGCGGTTCGCTTCCGCGCCAACGGCATTGGCGATCTCCGGCGAACCACGCCCGGAGCCGCGTGATCAAATTCATGTAGGTGAGGCTTGCCTAACTGATAAGTTGTCGTTGTAATGGCCGCCATGGACACAATCCATATCACCCGCCGCCGCCTGCTCACGACCGCCTGTGCGGTGGGGCTGGGCGCCGTCGCCACCGCCTGCTCCGGGTCCCGGTCCGACGATGCGTACACGGGGCCGGGCGGCTGGTCGTTCACCGACGACCGGGGCAGCACCGTCCACACCAAGGACGTGCCGTCCCGGATCGTCGCCTTCGCCGGCGCGGCCGCGATGCTGGCCGATTGGGGCCTGCAGGATCGCGTCGTCGGCGTCTTCGGCGAAACTCGTGCCCAGGCAGGTGAACTGGCGCCGCTCACCGGAGAACTCGACGTCGGCAAGGTGACCGTGCTCGGGAACA
Organism: Nocardia sp. NPDC006044; assembly: GCF_042871115.1. Classification (NCBI taxonomy): domain Bacteria; kingdom Bacillati; phylum Actinomycetota; class Actinomycetes; order Mycobacteriales; family Nocardiaceae; genus Nocardia; species Nocardia sp. NPDC006044. The sequence goes on along the minus strand of NZ_JBIAID010000004.1, from coordinate 451,907 downwards.
ACTGGGGCGAGTTCAATGTGGAGAAGTACGCGTCGCTCGAACCCGATCTCCTCATCACCGATATGTATGCGCCCGACCGGCTTTGGTACATCCCGGACGAGAGCAAAGCGAAGATCCTGACGATCAACCCCAACGTGACGGCGGTGCGGGTCTCGCACCGGACGCTGCCGGAGACCATCGCGCGCTATTCCGAGCTCGCCCGCGCCCTCGGTGCGGATCTGAACGCGCCCAAGGTAATCCAAGCCAAGGCTCGATTCGACGCTGCCGCACAGGCGGTCCGGGACGCGGTCGCGCAGCGGCCGGGGCTACGTGTCATGGCCGCCTCGGCCGCGCCCGGCATCTTCTACGTCTCCGATCCGAAAGCCTCTGCCGATCTGAGCTATTTCGCGGAACTGGGCGTGGACCTGGTCCGGCCGGATCCGCTGCCCGAGGACGACTTCTTCGAGGAGCTGAGCTGGGAGCACACCGACAAATACCCGGCCGATCTGATCCTGCTCGACCGTAGGTCCACCGGCTTGACCCCGGAGGCGCTGTCCGCCAACCCGGTCTGGCGCGGTCTGCCCGCGGTGCGCGCCGGCCAGATCGGCAGTTGGCAGCCGATCTACCGGTTCTCCCACGCGGGTACCGCACCGCTGCTCGAGGATCTGGCCGCGACCATCCTGCGCTCCGGCAAAGTCATCTGACCAGGAGTCACTATGCGCGCCCAGCCTTTTCGCTTCTTCGAGAACGTGCCGGTCCTGCGGACCGAGTTGCTCAGCCCGTCCCAGCTCCGCATCGTCTTCGGCGGCCCGTCGTTGGCGGGCTTCGAAAGCGGCGGTCGCGATCAGAGCCTGTCGCTGTTCCTGCCACACCCCGGTCAATCGAAACCGTGGGTGCCCGAGGATGCCGGGGAGAATTGGTTCGCCGAATGGCGGGCCGCCGATCCCGCGGTCCGCGCGGTGATGCGCGCCTACACTGCGCGCGAGCATCGGCCCGAAACAGGCGAGCTGGACATCGATTTCGTCCCGCACGCCGACGGCGGGCCCGCCTCCCGGTGGGCGGCCCAGGCGCAACCGGGCGACCGGGTCACCATCCTCGGACCGGCCGACGGCGACAATCGCAGCGTCGCGTTCCGCCCGCCCGCCGACGCCGGCTGCGTCCTCATCGCCGCGGACGAGACGGCCCTGCCCGCCACCACCAGCATTCTCGAATCGCTGCCCGCCGGCACCGTCGCCAAGGTCTGGATCGAGGTGCCGCACAAGGCCGATCGCCGGGAGCTTCACACCAAGGCAAACGCCGAGATCACCTGGCTGGTACACGACGAGCGCCACCGCGGCCAGATCCTGTCAGCGATCCAGAAAGCCGCCCTACCCGACCAACGGCCCTACGCATGGATCGCAGGCGAATCCGGCGTCGTCCGCGCCCTACGCCGCCACCTGGTCACCGACCGGCACATCCCCAAAACCGACATAACCTTTCGCGGCTACTGGCGCCTCGGCGCCACCGAAGACGACCTCCGTAACGAATAACGCTCCCGAACGACTGCTGACTGAGCAGAGCCATCCTCACACAGTCCGCAACATCCCCTTCAGCACAGTGTGACGGTCGACCACGACTTCACTCATCGTCCGGAAGCCGCCATGTCCGGCGAGCAGGACGCTCGTCTCGTGCGGCACCGCGCCTCGCTGCCGCAATCGCGACCGGGGCGCAATCCTGCGAAAGTGCTTTATGTCTAAAGCTTTAGATGTAAAGTACTTGTATCGCGACTCGAGGAGAGCGTATGAAGGTCGTGTGCATCGGCGGCGGGCCTGCCGGACTGTACTTCGGATTGCTGATGAAGCAGCTTGATGCTGGTCATGAGGTGACGGTGGTTGAACGGAACCGTGCCTATGACACCTTCGGGTGGGGTGTGGTGTTCTCCGACGCCACGATGGAGACGATGCGGGTGTGGGATCGGACCACGGCGGACCGGATCGAGTCGGCGTTCAACCATTGGGACGACATCGAGTTGCGGTTCAAGGGGCGGGTATTGCGGTCCGGCGGACATGGTTTCGTCGGGATCGGCCGCAAGAAGCTGCTGAACATCTTGCAGGCGCGGTGCGAAGAGGTCGGGGTGAAGCTGGAGTTCGACCGGGAGGTCGTGTCCGACAGCGAGTTTCCCGACGCGGACCTGATCGTCGCGGCCGACGGCATCTCCTCCAGGACCCGCGGCAGGCACCAGGACATCTTCGTGCCCGACCTCGTCACCCGCCCGAACCGCTATATCTGGCTCGGCACCGAGAAGCTGTACGACGCTTTCACGTTCGACTTCGTGCAGACCGAACACGGCTGGTTGCAGGCGCATATCTACAAGTTCGACGAGAACACCAGTACGTTCATCGTCGAGGCGCCCGAACCCGTCTGGCGGGCCCACGGTCTCGACCAGGCCACGCCGGACGAGTCGGTGGCGTTCTGCGAGCGCGTGTTCGCCGACAACCTGCGGGGCGAGAAGTTGATGACCAACTCGCGCCACCTGCCGGGGTCGGGGTGGCAGAACTTCCAGCGGGTGAAATGCGAGAAGTGGTGGCTGCACAACGGAAACAGCCATGTCGTGCTGATGGGCGACGCCGTGCACACCGCGCATTTCGCCATCGGCTCGGGCACCAAGCTGGCGCTCGAGGACGCCATCGAACTGGTGCGTCAGCTCGGCGAGCACGGTGACACTCCCGCGGACCTGCCCACAGTGCTCACGCACTACCAGGAGATCCGGTCGATCGACGCGCTGCGACTACAGAACGCGGCCTGGAACGCGATGGAGTGGTTCGAGGTCTGCGGCGAACGCTATTGCGATCAACTCGAACCCGAGCAGTTCATGTACTCGATGCTCACCCGCAGCCAGCGGATCAGCCACGAGAACCTGCGCCTGCGCGACAAGGGCTGGCTGGAGAACTACGAACGCTGGTTCGACGCGCGCGCCGGTTTGCCGCGAACTGCCGAAGAAGCCTCCGTCCCACCGATGTTCACGCCGTACACGGCGCGCTCGGTGACATTGAAGAACCGGATTGTCGTCTCACCCATGGCCCAGTATTCGGCCGTTCACGGCGTGCCCGGCGACTTCCACCTGGTGCACCTCGGCGCTCGCGCGCAGGGCGGCGCGGGCCTGGTGTTCGCCGAGATGACCTGTGTGAGCGCGACCGGCCGGATCACGCCCGGCTGCCCCGGCCTGTACACCGACGAGCAGCGGCAGGCCTGGCAGCGCATCGCCGACTGGGTGCACGCCAACACCGACGCGAAAATCGGTATGCAGCTAGGCCATTCGGGGGCCAAGGGGTCTACCCGCCGCATGTGGGACGGCACCGACCAACCGCTCACGGCCGACGACGACGAACCGAACTGGCCGTTGATCTCGGCCTCGCCGCAGCAGTATCTGGCCGGCCGGAGCCAGTGGTCGCGCGCGATGACCCGAGCCGACATGGACGAGGTCACGGCCCAGTTCGTCGTCGCTACCGAGCGCACGGCCGCCGCCGGCTTCGACTGGCTCGAATTGCATTGCGCCCACGGCTATCTCCTGTCCAGCTTCATCTCGCCGCTGACCAATCGGCGCACCGACGAATACGGTGGCTCGCTGGCGAACCGGCTGCGCTATCCGCTGGAGGTCTTTGCGGCTGTACGTTCGGCTTGGCCCGCCGATCTTCCTATGTCGGTGCGGATTTCGGCACACGACTGGGTCGAGGGCGGCATCACCCCGGCGGACGCCGTCGAGATCGCGAAGCGGTTCAAGGAGGCGGGCGCCGACCTCATCGACTGTTCCTCCGGTCAGGTCTCCAAGCAGGAACAACCGACCTTCGGGCGGATGTGGCAGACCCCGTTCGCCGACCGGGTGCGGCAAGAGGCGGGAATTCCGACGATCGCCGTCGGGGCCATCTCCGAGGCCGACCACGTGAACAGCATCGTCGCCGCCGGCCGGGCCGACCTGTGCGCCATCGCCCGCCCGCACCTGGCGAACCCGTCCTGGACCCTCACCGAGGCGGCCAAGATCGGCTTCACCGAACTCGGCTGGCCCAAGCAATACCACGCCGCCAAACGGCAATTCGAGGCGAACATCCAACGCCAGCAGGCCGCCGCCGCGGCCGGGAAGGCCTGACCGGCATGCCCGACGACGACACCCCGCGCGGTCTCGCCGACCGGCACGCGCTGGTCACCGGCGGATCACGCGGCATCGGCGCCGCGATCGCGCACCAGCTCGCGAACGCGGGCGCTCGCCTCACCCTGCTGTCACGCGACTTCGCCAGGGCCACCGAAACCGTTGCGCGACTGCCGAAGTCGGCACAGGCACACGCCATTGCCTGCGACATCACCGACCCGGCGGCCATCGCCGCCGCGTTCACCGACGCCCGGCTGATGCACGGCGCGATCGACATCCTGGTCAACAACGCAGGCCAAGCGGCGAGTGCCCCGCTGCGCCGCACCACCGACGAACTGTGGCAGAACATGCTGGCCGTCAACCTGACCGGCACCTTCCTGTGCACGCGCAGCGCGCTTCCCGACATGCTCGCGGCCGGCCGCGGCCGGGTGATCAATATCGCCAGCACGGCCGGACTGCGCGGTTATCCGTATGTCACCGCCTACGCGGCGGCCAAGCACGGCGTGATCGGCCTGACCCGTTCGCTCGCACTGGAACTCGCGAAAACGCCGATCACCGTGAACGCGATCTGCCCCGGCTTCACCGACACCAACCTGTTGCAGGAGAGCGTGACCCACGTGATCGAGACGACCGGCCGCAGCGCCGACGCCGCCCGAGCCGCCTTCACCGAGCACAACCCGCAGGGACGGCTGATCGAGCCGGACGAGATCGCCGCCACCGTCGCCTGGATCTGCTCGGACGCGGCGGCTTCGCTGACCGGACAGTCGATTTCGGTCAGCGGCGGGGAGGTGATGTGAGGTGACCACCCAGCGCGAGCTCGGCGACGAACGCATCGGGATGGAGGCCCGCACCGTCTCCGGCGACCATCTCGACGTGCGGCTGTGGCTGCGACTGCTGGCCACCACCAACGAGATCGAGCAGGAGATCCGCACCCGGCTGCGGGTCCGGTTCGCCACCACCCTTCCCCGCTTCGACTACCTGGCCCAGCTCGACCGGCATCACGATGGTCTGCGGATGAGCGCGCTGTCCCGCTATCTGATGGTGACCGGCGGCAACGTCACCGGCCTGACCGACCAGCTGGTGGCCGAGGGCTGGGTGGACCGGATCCCGGACCCGGTGGACAAGCGCGCGACGCTGGTGCGGCTGACCGAGCTCGGGCGCGAGCGCTTCGAGGAGATGGCCGCCGAACACGAACGCTGGCTGACCGAGATGTTCGCCGGCTTCGGCCGCGGCGACGAACAGGCGCTGTTCGATCTGCTCGGGCAGTTGCGCGTTCATCTGGCCGCCGCGGCCGAACCCTCCCCCGTATCGAATCGTCAGGACCGCTCATGACCCAGCACCTCGACCCCGCGCTGCGCGAGGCCAACCGCGTCACCCTCGCCGGCTACACGGCCATTCACTTCCAGTGGGACGTCCACGAGGGTGTCGGCACGATCATGCTCGATCGGCCGGACCGCAAGAATCCGCTGACCTTCGACTCCTACGCCGAGCTGCGAGATCTGTTCCGCCGCTTGGCCTATGCCGAGGACGTCGCGGTGATCGTCCTGCACGGCGCCGGCGAGAACTTCTGCTCCGGCGGCGACGTACACGACATCATCGGCCCGCTGATCGCGCTGCCCGCGCCGGAACTGTTGATGTTCACCCGGATGACCGGCGATCTGGTCAAGGCGATGCGCGCCTGCCCGCAGCCGATCGTGGCGGCCGTGGACGGTGTCTGCGCCGGCGCGGGCGCGATTCTCGCGATGGCCGCGGATCTGCGCGTCGGAACCGCCCGCAGCGCGACGGCGTTCCTGTTCACCAGGGTCGGCCTCGCGGGTTGCGACATGGGCGCCTGCGCGATCCTGCCGCGCATCATCGGGCAGGGTCGCGCGTCCGAATTGCTGTACACCGGGCGGGCGATGACCGGCGACGAAGCTTACGCGTGGGGGTTCTACAACCAGCTGGCCGAACCGGAGCAGTTGCTCGCCGCCGCCGGGCAGCTCGCGCGGCGGCTGGCCGAGGGACCGACGTTCGCCCAGGGCATCACCAAAACCATGCTGCACCAGGAGTGGTCGATGACGGTGGATCAGGCCATCGAGGCCGAGGCGCAGGCGCAGGCCCTCTGCATGCTCACCGAGGACTTCAAACGCGCCTATCACGCGTTCCGGGACAAGCAGCGCCCGAAGTTCGAGGGGAACTAGGCATGTCCGAATCTCACTGGGACTGGCCATTTTTCGAGGACGAGCATCGGAAACTGGCAACCGCGCTGCACGACTGGGCGGCGGCTCAGCCGAACAGCGGCACCGGCACCGACATCGACACCCGCTGCCGCGGGCTGGTCCGCGCGCTCGGCGACGCGGGCTGGCTCCGACACACCGTCGCGGGTCCGGAATTCGGCGGTAACCGCGACCGGATCGATACGCGCGCAGTGTGTCTCGCCCGAGAGATCCTCGCCGAACGTGACGCGCTGGCCGACTTCGCCTTCGCCATGCAGGGACTCGGGTCCGGCGCGATCAGCCTGGCCGGAACCGAGGCGCAGAAGCGACGGTATCTGCCACGGGTGGCCGCCGGTACGGCTATCGCCGCGTTCGCGCTCTCCGAGACCGGCGCGGGCTCCGACGCCGCCGCGCTGGCCTGCACCGCGCGGGCCGACGGCGACGGATACGTGCTCGACGGCGAGAAGACCTGGATCTCCAACGGCGGCCTCGCCGACTTCTATGTCGTCTTCGCCCGCACCGGCGAAGCCGCAGGCGCCCGCGGCATTTCGGCCTTCGTCGTCGACGCGGAGACCCCCGGACTGCACATCGCCGAACGCATCGACGTGATCGCCCCGCATCCGCTCGCCCGGTTGCGCTTCGAGGGTTGCCGGGTGCCGGCCACCCAGCTGATCGGCGACGCGGGACGGGGTTTCGCGCTCGCCATGCGGACCCTCGACGTCTTCCGGACCTCGGTGGCCGCCGCGGCCGTCGGGTTCGCGCGCCGCGCCATGGCCGAGGCACTCGCCCGGGCGACCTCGCGCCGCATGTTCGGCGGGGTGCTGTCCGACTTCCAGCTGACCCAGGCCGAACTCGCCCAGATGGCGACCACGATCGATTCGACCGCGCTGCTCACCTACCGCGCGGCCTGGCAACGCGATCAGGGACGGCCGGTCACCCGGGAGGCGGCCATGGCGAAGATGGCGGCCACCGAAGGCGCGCAACGGGTCATCGATGCCGCCGTCCAGATGTGGGGTGCGCTCGGAGTGGTCAGCGACCAGCCGGTCGAGCGGCTCTACCGCGACGTCCGCGCCTTGCGCATCTACGAGGGCGCCACCGAAGTACAGCAATTGATCATCGCCCGCGACCTCCTGCGCGGCGCCACCACCGATTCGGCGTCCTGATTCACGATTTCCCTCTCTCCCACAAGGTTCGACCATGAAAAGCGCGCACATCGACACCTTCGCCCGCGACCACCTGCCGCCGCTGGATCAGTGGCCGGACCTCGTGTTCGACGCACCCGAGCTGCGGTTTCCGGACCAACTCAATTGCGCCGCCGAGCTACTCGACCGGCAGCTGGAAATCGGCAACGGCGACCGGCCGTGCGTGCAAGCGCCCGGCGGACCGCGCTGGACATACGCGGACTTGCACGAGCAGGCCAATCGTATTGCGGCCGTGCTGGTCCAGGACATGGGACTCGTGCCGGGCAACCGAGTGCTGCTGGACGCCCCGAACAACCCCATGCTGGCGGCGTGCTGGTTCGCCGTCATGAAGGCAGGCGGCATCGCGGTGACGGCGATGCCGCTGTTGCGGGTCAAGGAGCTCACCCAGATCGTCGACAAGGCGCGAATCACGCACGCGCTCTGCGATTCCGCGCTCGCGTCGCGGCTGGAGGCAGTCGCGGCCGCCTGCCCGACACTGGACCAGGTGCGCTATTTCAACGGCACGGCCGCCGACGGCCTGGAAGCGCTGATGTCCCGCCACGACGGGCGATTCGACACGGTCGCCACGGCCGCCGACGATGTCTGCCTCATCGCCTTCACCTCCGGCACCACCGGTGTGCCGAAGGCGACCGTGCACTTCCATCGCGATGTCATGGCGATCTGTCAGTGCTTCCCGCGGCACATCCTGCGACCGGAGCCCGGCGACGTGTTCATCGGCAGTCCGCCACTGGCTTTCACGTTCGGTCTGGGCGGGCTGCTGCTGTTCCCCCTGTCGGTCGGGGCCTCCACGGTGCTGCTCGAGCAGGCAGGGCCGCCGCAACTTCTCGACGCGATCGAGAAGTTCGGCGCGACAGTGCTTTTCACCGCGCCGACGTCGTACCGCATCCTCGCCCGCCACGACCTCGCGGGCACCTCGCTACGCAAATGCGTCTCGGCGGGCGAATACTTGCCGCCGAGCACCCGCACCCGATGGCGCGACGCCACCGGCATCGAACTGATCGACGGCATCGGCGCCACCGAGATGCTGCACATCTTCATCTCCGCCGACGAGGCGCACGCCAGACCGGGCGCGACGGGCAAGGCGGTGCCCGGGTACGAAGCACGCGTCGTGGACGAGGACGGAAACACCATGCCTCCTGGCGAGATCGGCCTGCTCGCGGTGCGCGGACCGACCGGCTGCCGCTACCTCGCCGACGACCGGCAGACCGTCTACGTGCGCGACGGCTGGAACTACACCGGCGACGCCTATTCCATGGACCCGGACGGCTATTTCCACTATCAGGCCCGTTCGGACGACATGATCGTTTCGTCCGGCTACAACATCGCCGCACCCGAGGTCGAGGACGCGCTGGCAGGGCATTTCGCGGTCGCCGACTGCGCCGTGGTCGGCGTGCCCGACGAGGATCGCGGCCAGATCGTCAAGGCGTATGTGGTGCTGCGCGAGGAGATCGAGACCCGCGACGGAATGGTGGAGGAATTGCAGGACTTCGTGAAACAGACGGTGGCCCCGTACAAGTACCCCAGGGCGATCGCCTTCGTGGACGCCCTGCCGCGCACGCCCACCGGCAAGCTGCAACGCTTCCGGCTGCGGGAAATCGGTGCGGTGCAAGGCGATTCGGCGGCCACGGCATGAGAACCCTGCAACCTCCGGGCTGGCCGCGTCCGCGCGGCTACGCGAACGGCATTGCCGCACGCGGCGAACTGGTGTTCGTGGCCGGCATGATCGGCTGGGACGCCGACGGGGTGTTCCACTCCGACGACATCGCCGACCAGGTGCGCCAGACGCTGCTGAACATCGTGGCGGTGCTCGCCGAGGCCGGCGCCGAACCCGCGCATATCGTCCGAATGACCTGGTACATCACGGATGTGGACGCCTACGTTGGCGCGTACCGGGAAATCGGGCTCGCATTCCGGGAGATCATCGGCGGGTTCGGCGCCGCGATGACCGCCGTCGAGGTGTCCCGCCTCGTCGAGCCGGACGCCAAGGTGGAAATCGAAGTGACGGCGGTGATTCCGGACCGCTGATCAGGGGCCGGCTTCGACTTCCGTCTTCAGCTGGTCGGCGGTTTCGCCCAGGAGCGGGATGGCGGCCTCGGGGTCCGGGTCGGCCGGGTCAGGGCGGGCGGGAACGGGCATGGGCGGGTCCGCGGTGGCGCAATCCACCGTGGCGGCAGGGAGTTTCGCGTCGAGTAGGTAGGCGTTGACGGCGTCGTTGACGCAGGTGTTCGCCGGATCGGCGGCGTAAAGGCCGTGTGCGCCCTCGTTGTGCACGACGACCAGGACGCTGTCCAAGGCCTTGGCCATATTCCGGCCGTCGACGAGCGAGGTCTGGGTGTCGCCGTCGGACTGAACCACCAGTCCGCGTGGGTATTTCGGGGCACCGACCCGCACCAGCGGTTCGACCCTTCCGGTGTGGAACGAGCAGGCGTTGGGGCCGAGCTGGCCGACGGTGTTGCCGTACGGGAAAGTGTCTCGGGCCGAACGCATGTCGCGGAAGTAGACCTCCATGTCGGTCGGCCAGTCCCAATCGCACAGCACCGCGGCGTTCACCGCGTCGGACATGTCCTTGTCGTCGTCGCGTTCGGTGACCGCGTCGTCGTCGAGGGCGTCCGCGGTGTGCACGGCGTGCTGGTTGCTCTTGTCCACCTCAGGCCGGGGCGGCGCGCCGTGGACCTCGTCGAGCACGTAGTGCATGCTCTTGGCGAACGGGGCCCAGGACTTGCGGTAGCGGGTGAATTCGCCTACGGCGCCGTCGAAGTCGTCGCGATTGTCGAATCCGCCGACCGGGCGCTCGGTGATCGTGTCGGCGATGGTGTCGATGGAACCGCGCACCGCCGCCGGCGTCGAACCGAGCCGGAATACCGCGTCCCGCTCTGCCGTCCAGGTGGCCCAGTCCTCGAAGTTCTGCTTGGTCGCCGTGGCGTTGTTCAGGTCGCCTACGCGCCAGCTGACCCGGGGATCCATCGACGAGTCGAGCACATTCCGGTTCAGGCGCTCGGGAAACATCTCGCCGTAGACCGCGCCCAGCCAGGTGCCGTAGGAGACACCGAGGTAGTTGATCATGGACTCGCCGAGCCGGTCGCGGATGGTGTCCATGTCGCGGGCGGTGTTCATGGTGGTCACATAGCGGCGGAACTCACCACCGGTCTGCGCGCACGCCGCTTCCTTGGCCTTGGCTTGTTCTACGAGTTGGATCAGGTCGTTGTCGGTGGGGCGGCTCTGCGAGGAAACCGGGTATCGGGCGTCGTCGACGGGTGCGCACGCGGCCAGGTTCGTCGATTTGCCCACGCCGCGCACGTCGATGCCGATGATGTCGTAAACCTGCCCGATCGGCTGTTCGGCGTACCCGGTGGGCATGGCCAGCCCCGCGCCGCCGGGGCCGCCGGGGTTGGTGAACAGCACGCCGAGACGTCGTTCCGGATCTTTCGCACCGGCTCGGCTGATCGCGATATCTATCTGCCGCAGACCGGGATTGCGGTAATCCATCGGCACCTGCACCGTGGCGCATTCCAGGCTCGCGAGTTCTTCGCCTTCGCACCCCGCCCATTGCACAGTCGACGCCGGGCGTTCCTGTATCGACCCTTTGTCGGCCGGCCGAGCCGGTGGCTCCGAGCTGCTACAGGCGGGCGCGAAGATCGCGGCCAAGGCAAGCGCCGCGACCAGGACCGCCAGCGGCCCGGTGCTGACCTCCGGCTGCACCGCCGGTTGCCGAGGCGCGAATTTCCTGATTGCCATGATCGACTCCCCTGGTCCCAATCGAATGAAGGGCACTTGAGCTATCGAATAGCAAACTACACAGTATCGTCGCCGTTCTCCTGCCTAACACGAGCATCCAAGGCCGGACTTTTATACGCTCTGTCAGCGATTTCACGCACGAACATCTAACCGCCGCCAATACCGGTGGTGATATCTCGGTAAATTCGGTTGATCGCAACGTGCGGCCCAGCTACTCAGGCGGACACCGGCAATGTTTCAGCGTCGCCGAAAGCCGGGTAGTTACCGGCGCCGGTTCGTTCGGCCGCTTCGATGTAAACGGCCAGGGCGGCGCGATCATGGCCGTTCCCCCGGCGATCGGGACCGACGACGCGGTGATTCTGCACAGCGGACCGGAGTCGGTTTTCGAAGCGCACGAGCCGACGCTGGCGGCGCTCGGCACTGCCTCCTATCTCGATGCCGCGACGTTCGCGCCGTTCGCCCGGCACATGGCCGCGGGCGTGGCGGACTGGCTGCCCGGCTATGCCGAGCAGATAGACAACAATGCCTTCCCTGCCGAAGTGTCGGCCTTGGAAACCGACGTGCGGGCGATGACCCACCTGATCGAGGAAAGCGAAGCGGTAGGCGTGAACGCCGAATTGCCGAAACTGTTCAAAACGATCGCCTACCGCGCGATCGCCGCGGGACACGGCAGCGAGCAGTATCCCGTGCTGATCGAAGAATTCACCAAACCTGGAAACTGAGGGGTCAGTTGGTTTTTCGGTCGAGGGACTCGCGGATTGCGGCTTGGGCGGCGTGCGGGAGGGTGTGCATGATTTCGCGGACGCGGTCCTTGCGGCGTAATACCGCCTGACGGACGGGCATGCCCGGTTGGGCTTCCATTTGGGGGATGATGCCTTCTACTTCTTCGGCGCCGCCGTGGTGGTGGCCTGCGTCGAACATTGCTTGTTCGCGGGCCATTTGGGCTTCGTCCTTTTCCTCGGACATGCCGATCGGGCCTTGCATGCGGCCGTTGAGGAATTGTTTGACGACGGGTTCGTCGGAGGTGAGCAGGACCTCGCGCGGGCCGAACATGACGAGTTGGCGGCGGAACAGCATGCCGATGTTGTCGGGGACGGTGCGGGCCAGGTTGATGTTGTGGGTGACGATCAGGATCGTGGCGTCGATCTGGGCGTTGATATCGATCAGCAATTGGCTCAGATAGGAGGTGCGGACCGGGTCGAGACCGGAGTCCGGCTCGTCGACGAGGATGATCTGCGGGTCCAGCACGAGGGCGCGGGCGAGGCCGGCGCGTTTGCGCATGCCGCCGGAGATTTCGCCGGGTAGTTTGCCCTCGTCGCCGAGCAGGCCGGTCAGCTCGAGCTTTTCCATGACGATCTGTTTGATCTGCGACTCCGACTTCTTCGTGTGCTCACGAAGCGGAAAGGCGACGTTGTCGTAGAGGGTCATCGAGCCGAACAGCGCGCCGTCCTGGAACAGCACGCCGAAGAGTTTGCGGATCTCGTACAGCTCCTTGTTGGAGCAGCTGGTGATATCGGTGTCGCCGATATAGATCGAACCGCGTTCAGGGCGGAGCAGGCCGATCAGCGACTTCAGAAAGACCGATTTGCCGGTCCCCGACGGGCCGAGCAGCGCGCTGACCTCACCGTAGGGCAGCGTCAGCGATACATCCTGCCAGATTCGTTGCGAGCCAAATGATTTGGTGACACCTTCGGCTCTGACCGCGACGCCCATGCTAGACCTCCATAGATTCCCGACGAGAACCCACCGGCGAGGCCTGAACGTCCCCGACATCTCGTGCTGGACCGTCGATCCACTGTAAACCGAGACGAACCGCGAAAGTCTCCGATTCCGCGGACCGGGCCGAAGTTGGGATAACGCACAAACGCCGCGTCCACCGGGCTGCGCCGCCCGATTGATCACCTACGGCGGCGCTAAACGGCGGCCGGTTGCGGGTGCAGGTAGGGGGTGAGGTTGCGCATGGCGTTGGCCACGTAGGCTTCCTTTTCGCCCACTGGCGCAACGTAATACAGCGCGGCTTCGGCGGCTTCGACGCTTTCCAGGTGGGCGATCAACCAGGCGGCGAGGTAGGGGGAGGCAAGGCAGCCGCCCGCGGTGGCGATATTGCCCTTGGCGAAGAAGGGCTGGTTGAGCACGTCGACACCTGCCGCTCGAACCCAGGGCTTGGTGGTCAGGTCGGTGCAGGCGGGAACCCCGTCGAGCAGGCCGAGTTTGGCCAAAACCAGTGTGCCGGAACATTGTCCGGCGAGAAGCTGGCGGGAGGGATCGAGCCGCAGGCGCGCCATGAGGGCCGGATCGGCGACCACTTCGCGGGTTCGGCTGCCGCTGCCGACGAGGACCGCGTCCGCGGCGCAGGCTTCCTCCAGGGTGGCCATCGATTCGATGACGACGCCGTTCATCGAGCGGACTCGATGCGTGGGGCCGGCGATCGTGACCCGCCAGTCCGGCCGCTTGATGCGGTTGAGGACGCCGAGGGCGATGAGCGAGTCGAGTTCGTTGTAGCCCTCGAAGGTGAGGATGGCGATATGCATTGACGACGACCTTTCGAACGTGTTGCCACGCACTGTATTGCGGTCGGATCAATACAATCAAAAAATTGTCATGCATACAATCGGCGCATGTCTCGGTACAAGAGTGTGGTGGATGCGTTGGCGGCCGACATCCGTTCCGGGCGGCTGCCGTCGGGCACGCGGCTGCCGACACATCGCCGGTTGGCGGCGACCGAGGGAATGGCTTTGGTGACGGCGTCGCGGGTCTACGCGGAGCTCGAAGCCATGGGACTGGTGAGCGGAGAGCCCGGGCGCGGCACCTTCGTTCGGGAGATCGCGGTGCCGCCCAGTTATGGCATCGACCAGGTGGCGACCGCCGCGGACGTGGTGGACCTCAGCTTCAACTATCCGGCGCTGCCCGGCCAGGCCGAGCTGCTGCGTCAAGCGTTGCGTCAGCTCGCGTCGTCCGGTGATGTGGATGCGCTGTTGCGTTATCAGCCGCACGGCGGGCGTCCGCATGAACGGGACACGGTTGCCCGCCATCTGACGCGGATCGGGTTGCCGGTCGACGGCGATCAAGTGCTGATCGTCAGTGGCGCTCAGCATGGACTGGCGGTGACGGCCATGGCGACACTACGCCCCGGCGATGTGGTCGCGGCGGATGCCTTGACCTATCCGGGATTCAAGGTGCTTGCCAATGCGCTGCACCTGGAGATTGCGCCGATTCCGTTATCCGGCAACGTCACTGATCTTGATGCGTTCGAGCAACTGTGCACGACGAGGCGGGTGCGCGCCGTGTACACGATGCCGACGATGCACAATCCGCTGGGGTCGGTGACGTCAGCGGACCATCGCGAACAGTTGGTCGAAATCGCGCGCAGATACGACCTGCTGATCATCGAGGATGCCGCGTACGCGTTCCTGGCCGAGCAACCACCCGCACCGCTCGCCTCCCTCGCACCGGAACGAACCGTCTACGTTTCCGCTCTCTCCAAGAATGTGGCGACCGGCTTGCGCTTCGGATTCGTCGCGGCCCCAACCGCTTCGGTGCCGGCCATCGAACGGACGATCCGCGCGACCACCTGGAACACACCCGCGGTGATGACGGCGATCGCGTGCCGGTGGCTCGACGACGGGACCGTCACTCGAATGGAGGAGCAGAAACGTGACGACGCGAAGGCCCGGCAGGTCATCGCGCGCGACGTTCTCGCCGGACTGCCCTACATCGGCCATCCGTCATCCTATTTCCTCTGGCTCCCGCTGGCCGAAGAGGTGCGAGCCGATCAGATCGCGGCAGCGCTTATGCGCGAACGCGTTTCGGTGTCGACGGCGGAACCGTTCGCCACGTCCGTCCACGTCCCGCATGCGATCCGGCTGGCACTCGGCTCGACCGATCTCGACACGTTGCGCGCGGCACTGGGCACCGTCGAGCGAGTCGTCGACGAATACACCTACCGGTGAACTAGATACGCTCGATGGTCGCGAACCACGCCGGCGCGCCGTCGTCGCCGTGAAACCTCGTGAGTACCCGATCCGGTTCTATAGCAACGACATTCCACTGGCCGCCGGCTTCGAATGCTCCGCGGAGTTCGTCTCGGCCGACCGGATGCGGGCCGGGATCCGGCCCGATGTCGCTGAAGCACAACACATACAGCGTGGCGCCGCGCTCGGCCGCCGCGGCGAGACTTGCCGCATAACCCGGCCGTTCATCGCTGTCGCAGGTGTGGAACATTCCGCTGTCCAGCACGGTCCCGAACCTGCGCCCCAAACGCTCCAGGTGAAACGCGTCGGCCACGGCGAACTCGGCCTCGATCCCCCGCGCGACGGCCTGCTCTCGCGCAATCGCCAGCGCGGTCTCCGCCACGTCGACACCGAGCACCGAAAATCCGAGCGCGGCAACGTGAAGCGCGTTCTCGCCGGACCCGCACCCGACATCCAGTACGGCCCCGGCGATTCCGCCCTCCGCCGCCACCCGCGCTATCGCCGGCTGCGGCCCGCCGACATCCCACGGCGCGGGCCCGTCCTGATAGGAGGCGTCCCAGGGCAGACCTGTCATCCGCTCGTGACTGGTCGGTTGCCGGCCACCGTACGGATCATCCTTCGACGGCTCCGCCACGTCGTCCCCTTTCCGAGACCGACAGGTTTCCCCTCATCATGGCACCGCCGTCGCGCCTATTTGACGTAACCGATCCGCTGGTTCAGCCAATCGCCGAGCCACTGCACGGCGTTGCGACCGGAGCCATCCACGACGAGGGACCCGTAGTTCGTGTGCACGCCCGAGGCGACGAAATTCGCGGCGCTCAATCCGTCGACGACCAGGTTGACCAGGTTGATGTCGTGGAAGGTGGTCATCTGGCTGAGCGGTGCCGCCAGGTCGTCCAGGGCGAGGTCCTGCTGAGCGACGGTGTGGACCGGAGCGGGAGCCCGCTTGCCGAGCACCTCGGGCGGAGCAGGTTGCGCCTTGCCGCTGAACAGATCGAACGCCACCGACGCCAGGTCGGCGCCGATCGGCAGCAGGCCGGACAACGCGGCACCCGCACCGATCAGGTCCGGGGCCTGCCCGGGAGGGGGCGCTATCTTCGCGAGTACCGACCAGGCGACGTCTTGGATTCGGGCGACGATGTTCGCCAGTCGCGGGATGTCGGCACCGGACAGGATCGAGGTCACCTTCGCGGCGACCCCGGTGAAGCCCTGCGCGTCCGGGATGATCGAGAGGATCTGCGAAATCCAGTTCAGGTCAACGCTTCCCACGAATTGGAGCAGCGGTTGCAATTGGTTGTTCAGCTCGCCCGCGACCTGGTGGGCGCCCGCGGCGTCCATCGCGACGATCTTCTGCGGCAGCAGCGTCAGGTTGCCGAGGATGCCGGGGAAGTCGAAGGTGGTGACATCGGCGGCGACATCGAGTGCCTGGTCGACCAGCACACTCGGTTTGAGCAGGGACAGGACGCGGGTCGACGATCCCAGGATGTCGGGCGGCGTGGAAGCGAGCGGGGCGACGCGGTCGCGGGCGGCGTGCGCGGCGGCGCGCAGCGAGCGGGCCTTGGGCGAGCCCGGCGGGACCGTGCTCACGCCGCGGTCCAGCAGCGTGGTCGAGGTGTCGGCGATCGTGCGCACCGCCGACGCGGCACCGGCCAGGTCGGACTTCCCGGCCATGGTCAGGACCTCGCCGGCGTTGTGTTCGGCGGTGCCGTCCGGGGCGGCGAGCAGGCGCGCGGTGGCGGCCGGGTTGGCCGCGCCGGAGTCGACCAGGTCGACCACCGGGTTGAGGGTGTCCAGCAGTTTGTTCGCGCCGATGCGGACCCGCGCCAGGTCGATGCCGGCGGGAGCGGCGATGCTCGAGGTCAGCCCGGCGACTGAGGTGGCCAGGCCCGGAAGGTCGGTCTTCGAGAAATCCGAGGTCAAGGCCGCGGCGAGCGGGAAGCCGCTATCGGCCGGCGGCGCGCCGCTGAACGCCTTGCTCAGGATCGAGCCCAGCGCGCCGAGTAGGGGGTTGTTGCTCTTCTGGATCGAGCAGTACAGGTCGTGCGGGTCGCAGATCGACGTGACCCGGCCGGAGAGCTTGCCCATGCCCTGCGGTCGCGGATCGGCGATGCCGGTGCCCGCGGTGCGGGGGCCGACGGCGGACTCGCCGGGGGTGCCCGCCCCCGGGTCGGAGAGCAGGCCGACGGCCAGGACCCGATCCGCCGGTACGGGGCCGCGGTCATTGCCGATCTCCGCGGCGAGATCGCCGGCGGCGTCGGCGCCCTGGCTGTAGCCGTTGATGGTGAATCTCGCGGTGGGGCAACGGGAGCTGTAGTCCCGCAGCACCGCGCTAGCGTTGTTCAGCGCGGTGCTCTTACTGTCGGCGTAGGTGTAGCCGTTGTCGAACGCGCGGGCCATGTACGGCGTGAAATAGATTTCGGATCTCGGACCCTGCTGGCGCCGGATCGCCTCCGCGATCGGCGCGAGCATGCCGACGGGCTGCGTGGGATCGGCGTCCTCGTCGGTTTCCCAGGTGCCGGGGATGAACAGGTTGAACGTCGCCGCGCACCCGGCCGGCTCCGCGTGCGCCGGCGCGGTGACGGCAGTCGAACCGACGGCAACCCCGACGGTCACCATCGTGGCGACGACACACCGCTTGGACGAACCTATGACTGACACCTGCACCCTCACTACCGAATTCGGTCGGTCGGCCGCACGGACCCGCGCATCACCCAGCCACCCGCCGCGAGACGAGTGCACTGTGCTTTGGGGCTGTTGCCGGGCGAAGTAACGTGCCGCGCTTCGATATATGGAATTCATGCCGAAGGAGCACCACGCCGCTGTGGGCCCTTCGAACGGTCGATCCGGGACTACGGTAAATCAATTTCCCGCACCGTGAACTCCGAGCGGTGTCCTACTTACATACGTTAAGCAGCACTTTCAAAGCGCGCGATTATCCGAGAGCAAAAGGGAGTTTCGTTGCCAGTGCGCCCAATTCGGCGCGTTCCGGGTCGGTGGGGAGTCGGCGGCCGGTGCCGACCAGGAGCACGTCCTTGTCCGGCATCGATGCGGGAAATGGTGCGCCGGCGATTTTTTCGAGCGTCTGGCGGGCGTGCGACAGGGTTTCGGCAGGCGGGTCGGCTGCGTCGGGGAGGTGGGCGATGAGGTCGAGGTGGTGCAGGGTCCATTCCATGACATAGGCGCCGAGGTAGTCGGCTGTGGTGAGGACATACTCCTGGGTCGCGACCCGGGTGCCGGGGTTCGCGAGTTCCGCGGCTCGGCCCGCGGCGGCGCCGAGGTCGTCGAGGTGGAGTTTGAGCAGTTCGGGGTGCTGGTATGCGGCGGCCAGGCGGACGATGAGGGCGTCGAGGGGGTCGTCGCCGGTCGGGGGTGCCACGACGTTCCAGTAGGTGACCGCGTCGCGGGTGGGTTCTGCCTCGGTGGGGGTTACCAGGGTGATCAGCACGTCCTGCGCGTCGATGATCAAGTGGCACACCAGGTCTCGGATCAGCCAGCCGGTGCAGCCGGAGGGGAGTTGGAAATCCCGATCCTCGAGTTCGGCGACGGCCGTGCGCAACGCTGTCCATGAGCGTGAGAAGAGATCCACCGCGGCAAGTTAGCAGTGCGAAGGCATTGGGGCTAGGGGTTTTGGGTTCTCCGTTAGGTAACAGACGATCAGTTCGGGCCCGGATTGCGGGAGCCTGGAACCTCCCCGTCGCGACCAGCCCGATGCCTGAAACATGGCTGGCCGCTACCGCTTTGAGGGATTCAGCGGAGGTTTCGACGCTGGACTCTCGCGATGGTCCGGTCCATGATCCAGGCCAGCAGACCGGGTGCGACGCCGGCGAGCCAGTGCATCAGGCGATCCGACCAGGTCGGTACGACGGAGGCGCGACCACGCGCCGCACCGACCAGCAGGGCTTCGGCGACGGCGTTCGCGGTGAGCGGTGCCGACGAGCTCAAGGCCCGCAGCTCCGCCGGTTTCGTCGCGGACTCGGCGGCAAGTTGCGGGGTGTCGACGTCGGGCGGCATGACCACGGTGACCGTGACGCCCTGGGGCTTCAGCTCTTGGCGCAGTACCTCGCAGAGGGTTCGCACGGCGGACTTGCTCGGGCTGTACGCGCCGTATCCGAAACAAGGCAGCACCGCTGCGAGGGAGGAGATGACCGTGATACTGCCTCGCTCTCCGCCCCGTAGGTCCGATAGTGAGGGCTGGATAACGTGCAGTGCGCCAAAGTAATTCACCGCCATGTGCCGGACGAAGTCGGCGTCGGTCAAGCGGTCGAAATAGTCGGGTCTGGCGATGCCAGCGCACGCGATCACCGCGCCGATATCGCCGTGGTGGGTGCGGGCTTTCGCCACGGCCGCGTCGACCTGCCCCTTGTCCGTCACGTCGGCGGCGAACACCGCCAGCCGCGGTTCGACTGCCGCGACAGCCGAAAGGCGTTCCAGTCCAGCGTCTTCCAGAGCGAGCACGCTGACCCTGGCACCCGCCGACAGTGCCAGCTCGGTCACCGCCAGCCCGATGCCGCTCGTCCCGCCGGTGATCACGACATGGCGAGCAGTCCAGTACCGCACGACATCGGCAGGCAGAGCGAGCGCAGCATCCGGCGACGAGAGACTCTCGCGGCTCCAGAACAGCTGCGGCCCTGCGTGATCCGGTGACGACCCGGCGGGACCGGTCACGTGGAGAGGCTGAGGCATGGCAGGCACTTCCTTCCGTCACGATCCCGGCGGTCACCGGGCGTCTCGTTCAGGTTGGAAGACAACCCTCAAGGAAATGCCAAGCCACCCGCAAAGCCGCGTAAGAACCCCACCCCGTCTCGCTCCGCCGAATTCTTACCGATCTTTGCCGCCACCCGACCCTCCCTCTGACATCGGTCGTCCACGCTGATCGAGACCACACCACCGAACCCGCAGGGAGACCCACCATGCCCCCTTTCCTCCAACTAATCGTCCTCCTCAACCTCCTGGGCGGCTTCATCAGCAATCCGGGCCCCACGTTCACGCCGGGCGCGTAGCGCAAGAACCGTGGGAACCGGCCCTCCCCCTTCTTCGAATCGTTCCAACACCAGCCCGGCATCCAGAACAGCGTGCAGAAGGCCCGGCAGCGGCCAGTGCGCCGCGCCGACCTTGTCGCGGAGACCGGCGTCGGTCCAGGAATCCGTGGTCCAGTGCGGCTCGAGGTAACCCGGACGCAGGACGACGGCGGCCGGGTCGGTGCGGTCGGCGAAACCTCCGCAGAAGCATGGGTGGACACCTATGTGCACGAACACCCCGCCTGGTCGCAACACTCGGGTCACTTCGCGCAGCACGGACGGATATTCGGGCATGTCGGTATGGACCATCACCGCGATGACCGCCGGTAGCGATGCGTCACGGATGGGCAGGCGCACACCGTCGGCACGGACGGCCGGAAGCCGATCGCGAGCGTGCCGCAGCATTCCGGCGGACAGGTCCACGCCCAACGGATTCCAGCCTATGCTTCGAATCAGCGAGGCGTACACCCCTGTGCCGCAGCCGATTTCCAGACATGGACCGATTCCCGGACCCAGCAGCTCACGCAACGCACGTTTGATGCCGATCGGGTCACCGTCGTGGGCGGCGAACTCGGTTTCGTACCAGTCAGCGATCGAATCGTAGGCGGCCATTTGCCCAGTGCAGCACCGAGTTCATCGCCATGGTCGCGGGTATCGCGGTGGGCGAACAGGTTTCGTCTACGGCGGAGGGGCGCCGGCGGGCTCCGGGGCGGGGTGCTGGAGGTTCGACTGCGAGAGGGTTCGGTGTGCGTGTAGAACAGGGGTGGGTGTACCTGATCGAACGGGGTCGATATGTGGAAGATCTGTCAGACGTGTGCGGTGGAGCATGCGGCCGAGGCGGAGATCTGCCGTATCTGTGCCGATGAGCGGCAGTGGGTGCCGGCGGAGGGGCAGTTGTGGGTGACGCTGGACAAGCTGGTCGCGGACGGTCACACGGTGGTGGTGCGGGAGTTGGAGCCGGATATGTTCGGCGTGACCGTTGAGCCGGCGGTCGGCATCGGGCAGGAGTCCCATTTGGTGCGGACGCCCGCGGGGAACGTGCTGTGGGACGTGACCGGATACGTCGATGAGGATGCGGCGCGGCGGGTGCTCGAGCTCGGTGAGGTCGTCGCGATCGTGCCGAGTCATCCGCATCACTACGGCGTTCAGGTGGAGTGGAGCCGGGCGCTCGGCGGGGTGCCGGTATATGTCCCGGAGTCCGATCTGCAATGGGTCGCGCGGCCTGATCCGGTGATCAGGCCGTGGTCGGATCGGCTCGAATTGCTGCCGGGGATCACCGTGCGTCAACTGGGCGGACACTTCGCGGGCAGCTCGGTCCTGCATTGGGCGGCGGGCGCCGCCGGCAAGGGCGTGTTGTTCAGCGCAGACACCATCCAGGCAAACCCGGACCGCAAATCCGTCGCCTTCATGCGTAGTTACCCCAACCGCATTCCGTTGTCGGCCGCCGTGGTCGATCGAGTCACGACGAGCGCCGTGGAGTTCGAATTCGACCGGCTGTACGACAATTTCGGTAAGACCATCGACACCGACGCCCGCGCGATCATTCGCCGCTCGGCCGACCGCCACATCGGCTGGGTGCGTGGTGATTTCGATCATCTGACGTGAGATCGGCTCTCCGCCAGCCGTGTTCGCGGCGGTCCTGCGGGCGTGGTGCTACCGCGGGCGTGGCGGTGGGGCGGGCGTGGCAGTGACGCGGGCGCGGGGGGTGGCGCAAGCGCGGCAATGACGCGAACGCGGGCGTGGTGCTACCGCGGGCGTGGCGGTGGGGCGGGCGTGGCAGTGACGCGGGCGCGGGGGGTGGCGCAAGCGCGGCAATGACGCGAACGCG